>NZ_PIGB01000005.1:0-318637 GCF_003050585.1 Vibrio sp. ZF 223 | reverse complement strand
GCGCTCTTAGCTCAGCTGGATAGAGTACCTGGCTACGAACCAGGCGGTCGGAGGTTCGAATCCTCCAGAGCGCGCCACTATTTAGGGTTTCTTTTATGAACCCCTGATATCGGTAATACCGATATCGAAAACTGCGCGTCCTTAGCTCAGCTGGATAGAGTACCTGGCTACGAACCAGGCGGTCGGAGGTTCGAATCCTCCAGGACGCGCCACTCTTTAGGGTTTCCTTGTGAACTCCTGATATTGGAAATACTGATATCGAAAACCGTGCGTCCTTAGCTCAGCTGGATAGAGTACCTGGCTACGAACCAGGCGGTCGGAGGTTCGAATCCTCCAGGACGCGCCACTATTTAGGGCTTCTTTCTTATAAGAATGAAATCCTTATATTGATCTGTTGTTAGTAACAATGAATTGATATTAAAACCGTGCGCTCTTAGCTCAGCTGGATAGAGTACCTGGCTACGAACCAGGCGGTCGGAGGTTCGAATCCTCCAGAGCGCGCCACATTATTAGAAAAAGCCTCGTTTATACGAGGCTTTTTTTATGTCTGCTGTAAAATTGTTGCGACAATGTTAAATTTGTTCGTTGTTTAACTTGTTGTATTTAAAGTAGTTCTTGATTGCTTCTTTGTTATTCCACCTTTCTCATATCAATTCCCAGAAAAGCCCCGTTTAAGTCACAGTTTAAATATCTAAAAATGACGTATTTGACAGATTTATGTGATCTGATAGGCGAATAATTAACCTTATGTGTGCGTTATCCGTAACAGAACCTTAAACAAAATTGACAAACTTTTACCAATCGAGATAATCCATAGGTCGGGATCACTATTCGCTGAAATCCTGTACGTATGTCAGGATGACGAAGAAAGGAAGCAACATGACTAATATTGGAAGCCTGCTAGGAGATGCGGCGACTCTAATGATAACGGGGATGTCCGTTGTCTTTATTTTCCTAACTATTCTAGTTTACCTCGTTCGGTTGATGTCAAAACTGGTACCAGAAGAAGTACCTGAGCCGATCGCAGCACCTAAAAAAATTCAAAAATCACAATCAAACCCTTCAGCTGTTAGTCCACAGGTAGTGGTAGCAATTTCGGCCGCGGTTCATCAATACCGTGCGTCTACTGCTAAGTAGCATTTAAAGGATTAAAAAGGAGTTTATGAGCATGTCTAAACCACTAGCTATCACAGATGTGGTACTTCGTGACGCGCACCAGTCACTATTTGCTACTCGTATGCGTATCGAAGATATGCTGCCAATTGCGGCAGAACTGGATAAAGTCGGTTACTGGTCACTTGAGACTTGGGGCGGCGCGACGTTTGATTCGTGTATCCGTTTTCTTGGCGAGGATCCATGGGAGCGTTTGCGTGAGCTGAAAAAAGCGATGCCAAACACACCAATGCAGATGCTACTGCGTGGTCAAAACCTATTGGGCTACCGTCATTACGCGGATGATGTAGTAGAAAAATTTGTTGAACGTGCCCATAAAAACGGCATGGATGTATTCCGTATCTTTGATGCGATGAATGACGTACGCAACTTTGAAAAAGCAGTGAAAGCAACGATCGACGTTGGTGGCCATGCTCAAGGTACGTTGTCTTACACAACCAGTCCGGTTCACAACTCAGATACTTGGGTTGATCTGGCTAAGCGTCTAGAAGACCTAGGTTGTCATTCACTATGTATCAAAGATATGTCAGGTTTATTAAAGCCTTATGAAGCGGAAGAGTTAATTACACGCATTAAAGCATCGTGTGATGTTCCTCTAGCGCTACATAGCCACGCGACAACCGGTCTATCGACAGCAACAGCGGTTAAGGCCGTTGAGGCGGGTATCGATATTCTAGACACGGCTATCTCTTCAATGAGCTGTACTTACGGCCACACGCCAACTGAAACGGTTGTGGCGATGTTAGAAGGTACAGAGCGCGATACGAACCTTAAGCTTGACCAAATTGAACCCATCGCAGCTTATTTCCGTGATGTACGTAAAAAGTACGCGAAATGGGAAGGGCAGCTAAAAGGCGTCGATTCTCGCATCTTGATCGCTCAGGTTCCTGGCGGCATGTTGACTAACATGGAAGGCCAGCTGAAAGAACAAGGCGCAGCCGATCGTATGGACGAGGTTCTTGAAGAGATTCCTCGCGTACGTAAAGAGCTTGGTTATATTCCTTTGGTAACACCAACTTCTCAAATTGTCGGTACTCAAGCGGTTATTAATGTTCTAACGGGTGAACGCTACAAGAGCATCACTAAAGAGACTGCCGGTCTTCTGAAAGGTGAATACGGTCAAGCTCCTGCGGAAGTGGATGCTGGACTGCAAGCGAAAGTTCTGGATGGTGCAGAGCCGATTACTTGTCGTCCTGCTGATTTACTTAAGTCTGAAATGGATACGTTAACGACGGATCTGTTAGAGAAAGCGAAATCAGAAGGTATCTCTCTAGCTGAAGATACGGTTGATGATGTACTGACTTACGCACTCTTCCCACAAGTGGGTCTTAAGTTCCTTAAGAACCGCCGTAACCCTGAAGCATTTGAACCTGCACCAACGCTAGAAGCTGCGGCTCCAGTTGCAGTAGCTCCTGTACAAGCTTCTGGTGGTATTGAAAGCTACAGCGTGAAGGTTGATGGTCAAGTTTACGACGTTGAAGTTGGCCCACAAGGTGAACTTACATCAGTAGCGCCATCTGCAAAACCTACTCAAGCGGCTCAAACTGCACCAGTAGCAGCTTCTGACGCTGAAGCGGTTCCAGCCCCATTGGCGGGTAACATCTTCAAAGTAAATGTTCAGGCGGGTGCTGAGGTTGCTGAAGGCGACGTTCTGCTTATCCTGGAAGCGATGAAGATGGAAACGGAAGTTCGTGCTGCTCGTGGTGGTATCGTTCAAGAACTGAATGTTAAAGAAGGCGATGCAGTTACTGTAGGCGCTCCACTACTAAGCTTAGCGTAAGGGAGTACCATGGAAGGATTGATGACCTTATGGTCTGAAACAGGGATTGCTAACTTCGAGTTCGGCCAGATCTGTATGATGCTGGTCGGTTGCTTGCTGTTGTTTTTAGCAATTCGTAAAGGATTTGAACCGTTACTTCTACTACCGATTGGTTTTGGTGCTGTATTAGCAAACATCCCAAATGCTGGGTTTACTGATCCCGGTGGTTTACTGTACTACGTTTACTACATTGGTATTGAAACGGGTATTTTCCCACTGCTGATCTTTATGGGTGTTGGTGCGATGACGGACTTCGGTGCGTTGATTGCGAACCCTAAAACATTGTGGCTAGGGGCTGCGGCTCAGTTCGGTATTTTTGCAACGCTATTTGGCGCGATCTTGCTGAACTATGTTCCAGGAATGGAGTTCTCGATGGCCGATGCTTCGTCAATTGCGATCATTGGTGGTGCCGATGGCCCAACTGCGATCTTCTTGGCGAGCAAGTTATCTCCGGATCTTTTAGGTGCCATTGCAGTAGCGGCTTATAGCTACATGGCATTGGTTCCTATTATTCAGCCACCAATCATGAAGGCGTTAACGTCTCCTGAAGAGCGTAAGATTAAGATGGCTCAACTTCGTCACGTTAGCAAAGCAGAGAAAATCCTCTTCCCGCTTGCTGTACTACTGATGACGATTTTGTTCCTACCTTCAGCAACACCTCTAGTGGGTATGTTCTGTCTGGGTAACTTGATGCGTGAAGCGGGTGTGGTTGATCGCCTATCGAAAACAGCGCAAAACGAACTGATTAACGTTGTGACTATTTTCCTTGGTCTCGGTGTTGGCTCTAAGCTTCAAGCGGATACTTTCTTGAACTTAGAGACTCTAGGTATTCTTGGCTTAGGGGCGGTCGCGTTCAGTATTGGTACCGCGGGTGGTGTATTGATGGCGAAGGTTCTAAACCGCTTCTCGAAAGAGGACATCAATCCATTGATTGGTGCAGCTGGCGTATCAGCGGTTCCAATGGCGGCACGTGTTGTGAACAAGGTAGGTCTTGAAGCAAACCCTCAGAACTTCTTGTTGATGCATGCAATGGGTCCGAACGTAGCAGGTGTACTTGGTAGTGCGGTAGCTGCGGGTATTCTATTAGCGCTAGTCGGCTAATGGATTACTTAGGTCATGTATCGTTACGTTAATTGGTCGTCAATTTACGAATGAGCGGTTAACTTAGCCTTATTAAATGGTTTATAGTCAAAGGGATGCTTTCGCATCCCTTTCTTTTTATTAATTAGGGTGCTTGCTCACTAGGGCTTTTATCAATCAAGGAAATGTGGAAATGGAAAATAAACAGATTGCGATTACTCAATTCGGCGGCGTCGAAAACCTTAGTATTCAAACCAGTGCTATTCCTGAGCCTAAGGCTGGAGAAGTGGTGGTTAAAGTTTCCTTTTCGGGCATTAATCCGATTGATGTGAAAACCCGTGCTGGCCTTGGTTGGGCAGCAGCACAAAACAAAGACAACCTTCCTTGGGTACCGGGATACGATATTTCGGGTCAAATTGTCACGCTAGGCGATCTGGCTGAACGTTTTACGGTTGGTGATAACGTGGCGGGCTTTATTGGCTTTCCACTGCAAGGTGGCGGCTACAGCCAATATGTTTGTGTTCCAGAAGCGGCGTTAAGCATGGTTCCTGATTCTGTCACCTTAGAAGCGGCAGCGGCATTACCACTTGCTAGTCAAACCGCAGCACAAGCGCTAAACAAAGCCGAAGTGAAAGAAGGCGATCGCGTGCTTATCTTAGCGGGTGCTGGCGGCGTTGGTCACCTTGCGGTTCAAATTGCAGTAGCCGCAAAAGCCGAGGTTTACACGACCTGCAGTGAAGCCAACCTTGATTACCTTGCGACGTTAGGTGCTCACGCAATTAACTATAAGTTTGCGCCAGCGTCGGAAAGAGTTTCTGATGTTGATGTGCTGATTGATTTGGTCGGTGGCGATACCGCGCTTGATGCGTTGAAGTGCCTGAAAGACGGAGCAAGAGTGGTGACCGTTCCGACCCTATCTGCTGAGTTGATCTGCGAAAAAGCGACACTATTAGGTTTTACTGCATCAGGCATGTTGGTTGAGCCAACCCCTGAGCAAATGGACGCTATGCTCTACATGGTTAGTGTCGGATTACTCAAAACAGAAATTCAAGGTATCTACCAGCTAGACGAGGCGCAGTCGGCGCATCTACAGGTTGAAACCGGACACACCAGAGGCAAGGTGCTACTTAAAATGCAAGAAAGTTGATATGCAGTGCTAGAATTCTTTAACTCCCTTTTTGAAAATATCGCGCTGTGGTTCTCGGACTCAGCGCTGTGGGTACTCTTCATCAGTGGCTTCTTGAGTGCCACATTACTCCCCGGTGGTTCAGAAGCTAGCCTTGTGGCAGCATTGAGCCTAGACCATTTTTCCACCTCATCGATTATTCTGGTGGCAACATTAGGTAACACCTTAGGCGGCCTGACTAACTATTGGATTGGTTTGTGGTTGCCTAATCGAACTCAATCTGAAAAGCATGGTCATAAGGCTATGGCTTGGCTAAGCCGTTATGGCTACTGGACACTGTTATTCAGTTGGTTACCGATCATTGGTGATCCTTTGTGTCTGGCAGCTGGTTGGCTAAGAATGAAATTCATCCCTAGCGTTATTTTGATAGCGATTGGCAAGGCCGCTCGCTATAGCTTACTTGCTGCTATCTACTTCGGTTTTTTCTAAGGAGAACCTATGAAAAAGGTTTTACTTGGTACATTTTCTCTTATCGCCATTGCTGGCTGTTCTTACAATGTACCTAGCTCAACGCCCTTCTTTTCCTCGTTACCTGAAGGTGTCACTCTGTTAGAGGAGGTTAAGCCTTCTAAAGATAAAGTGGTGATTCCTTATACCAAGTATCAGCTTGAAAACGGCCTGACAGTGATTCTTTCCCCTGATGATTCTGATCCGTTGGTGCATGTTGATGTGACTTACCACGTAGGCTCTGCTCGTGAAGAGATAGGTAAGTCGGGCTTTGCTCACTTCTTTGAGCACATGATGTTCCAAGGTTCAGAGAATGTTGGTGACCAACAGCACTTTAAGATCATTACCGAGGCTGGTGGTTCGTTAAACGGTACCACTAACCGTGACCGTACCAACTACTTTGAAACTGTTCCCTCTAACCAACTTGAAAAAATGTTGTGGTTAGAATCCGACCGAATGGGCTTCTTGTTAGATGCAGTTTCTCAGAAGAAATTTGAGGTACAAAGAGGCACGGTTAAAAACGAACGAGCGCAGAGCTACGAAAATCGTCCTTACGGCTTGATGTGGGAACGCATGGGTGAAGCGCTTTACCCTGAAGGTCACCCTTACTCATGGCAACCAATCGGTTATGTGGAAGATCTAGACCGTGTCGATGTGAATGACCTTAAGGCGTTCTTCCTACGCTGGTACGGCCCAAATAATGCGGTACTGACTATCGGTGGTGATATCGACGTTGATGACACGCTAGAGTGGGTGAATAAGTACTTTGGCCCAATCCCTCAAGGCCCAGAAGTTAAGGCTGCAGAGAAGCAACCAGCCGTCCTAACAGAAGACAAGTACATCACCCTAGAAGACAATATTCGTCAGCCGATGGTGCTTGTGGGTTGGCCAACAACGTATCGTGGTGAAGAGACACAAGCTTCACTGAATGCACTGTCTAATGTATTGGGTTCAGGCACTAACAGTTACCTGTATCAAAACCTCGTAAAAACACAGAAAGCAGTTAGCGCAGGCTCTTTCCATGATTGTGCTGAGCTTGCTTGTACCATGTATGTTTATGCGATGGGTAACTCAGGAGAAAAAGGCGATTTGACGGTTCTTAATAAAGAGCTGATGGATACCTTAGATCAATTTTCGAAAGAAGGTGTTGAGCAAGAGCGTTTAGACCAGATCATTGGCATGGCAGAAGCGAATGCCGTTTTCGCATTGCAAAGTGTAAAAGGCAAGGTTTCACAACTGGCATCTAACCAAACCTTCTATGGTCAACCAGATCGCATTGAATCACAGTTGGATCAAATCCGAGCGGTGACTCCAGAAAGCGTAAGTAAAGCCTACCAAGATTTCATCGAAGGTAAGCACAAGGTGACCTTGAGTGTGGTGCCTAAGAAGCAACTTGATTTAGCGGTTCGTGAAGCGACCTTTACTACGCCTCCACGTACTTTGCCTGAATACAGCAAGGTGACAGAAGACCAGCTGGATTTCAGAAAAGCACCGAACACTTTTGATCGCAGCGTGATGCCAGAAGTGAACTTTGGTGTTGAAGCAACGATGCCTGATTTGTACCGCATGCACTTTGCCAACGGCACGGATTTGATTGGTACTGTGACTAGTGAAACACCGACCGTACAGCTACAGATTCAACTTCCAGCGGGCGAGCGTTATGTTCGTAAAGGTCAAGAAGGCCTAGCGAACCTAACCGCTTCTATGATGGAAGAAGGCTCGACAAAACGAACGGTTGAAGAGCTACAAGCGACACTAGATAAACTTGGTAGCAGTGTGAGCATCAGTGCCGGCAGCTACACCACAGATATTTCAGTCTCGGCGCTAGAGAAAAACTTGCCTCAAACCTTAGCGATTGTACAAGAGGTTCTATTCGAGCCTAAGTTCGATGAGCAAGATTTCGAGCGCGTTAAGAAACAGATGCTAGAAGGCGTTGTGTATCAGCACCAGCAACCAAGCTGGATGGCTTCTCAAGCAACCCGTGAAGTACTATTTGGTGACAGTATTTTTGCTCGCGCAAGTGACGGTACCAAGGCGTCTTTGTCGAAATTGACCTTAGACGATGTGAAAAAATTCTATGCGCAACATTACACACCAGAAGGTGCCAATATTGTTGTTGTGGGAGACATCTCGAAGAAAGAGGTAGGGAAACAGCTACAATTCTTTGAAGAGTGGCAAGGCGATGCGGCACCATTAACGCGCCCACAGATCGTCAAAGAGCTTTCTGGTCAGCACCTGTACTTAGTCGACAAACCGGGTGCGCCGCAAAGCATTGTTCGCTTGGTGCGTAAAGGCCTGCCGTTTGATGCGACGGGTGAATTGTATTTGAGTCAGCTAGCTAACTTTAACTTAGCGGGTAACTTCAATAGCCGTATCAACCAGAACCTACGTGAAGACAAGGCGTACACTTACGGTGCAAGCGGTTACTTCGCAAGTACTCGAGAAACTGGCGCAGTGGTATTTAGCGCGCAGGTAAGGGCGAATGCGACGGTTCCATCGATTCAAGAGTTTATTAATGAGTTGAACGAGTTTAGTCAAAGTGGATTAACTGACGAAGAGGTGAAATTTATGCGCCTCGCCGTCGGTCAACAAGATGCGCTTAAATACGAAACGCCAAGTCAAAAGGCTGGGTTGTTGAGTAATATTGTCGCATTGAGCCTTGATGAAGATTACCTACAACAGCGTAATCAGATAGTTGAAACGGTTTCAAAAGAAACCTTAAACGAGCTATCGAAGAAATGGTTCGACCCGAATGATTATCAAATAATCGTTGTTGGTGACGCGACTTCGCTTCGCCCGCAATTAGAAAAGTTAGATATTCCAATAGAAGAGCTTGAAATCATTCGTTAGAGTACACATTAAAGGGGGAGGGAAGAGACTCTACTTTTCTCCTCCAACCTAATTTATGATAGTTCTAATCAGAACAATATAAGATAAGTGAACTGAATTTTGACTGATTTTGCTGCGCGACTAAAGCAAGTTGCAACCAACCCTAAGACCTTCTCTCAATTCGGTCGTGGTGTTGAAAGGGAAACATTACGCTACACGGAAGATGGGCACCTTGCTACTGGGCCGCACCCTGAGGCTTTGGGATCTGCGTTGATGAACGAATGGGTAACGACCGATTTCTCTGAGTCGCTACTGGAATTTATCACGCCTGTTTCTAACGATGTTCCGACGCTTTTGAATCAGTTGTCTGATATCCATCACTTCACGCAAACCAAGTTAGACGGCGAAAAGCTATGGCCGCTTTCTATGCCTTGTTACGTTGGCAGTGAAGATTACATTCAACTAGCGCAATACGGCACCTCTAACAACGGTAAGATGAAGACGCTATATCGTGAAGGCTTAAAGCGCCGTTACGGTAGCTTGATGCAGATTATCTCTGGTGTCCACTTCAACTTCTCTTTCCCAGAAAGCTTTTGGGATAGCCTGTTTGGAGAGCAAACAGAAGAAGCGCGTTGTGAAGCTAAGTCAGATGCTTACTTCGGTTTGATTCGTAACTACTACCGCTTTGGTTGGTTAATCCCATACTTCTTCGGTGCTTCACCTGCGCTATGTTCTTCTTTCATCAAAGGAAGAGATACAAGTCTGCCTTTTGAAAAGATTGGCGAGACACTGTATCTACCAAAAGCAACGGCACTGCGCCTGAGCGATCTTGGTTACACTAATAGTGCGCAAAGTGTATTGAAGATTGGTTTCAACAGCCTAGACCAATACCTTGAAGGTTTGAATCAAGCGATTCGCACACCATCAGAAGAGTTCGCTGAGATTGGCACTAAGGTTGACGGTGAATACCGTCAGCTAAATAGCAATGTACTGCAAATTGAGAATGAGCTGTATGCTCCAATCCGTCCTAAGCGTGTGGCGAAGAGTGGTGAGAAACCATCTGAAGCGCTCGCTCGTGCTGGTGTTGAGTACATTGAGGTTCGTTCTTTAGACGTAAACCCATTCAGCTCAATTGGTATCAATGAGCAGCAAGTTCGCTTCTTGGACCTATTCCTTACGTGGAGTGTACTAACAGACTCTGCCGAGATGGATAACTGTGAACTTGAGTGCTGGCGCGATAACTGGAACAAGGTGATCCTAGAAGGTCGTCAGGTTGGTTTAGAGCTGCAAATCGGTTGTCATGGTGAGCGATTGTCTCTGCAAGATTGGGCGAAGCGTGTCTTTAAAGACCTACGCTCTATTGCCGAGATGATGGACGCTGAACAAGGTGGTCGTGCATACCAAGAAACCTGCGATACGCTTGAAGCTTGGATTGATAACCCAGAGCTGACCATTTCTGGCCAGTTGCTAGAAGAGACTAAGAAGTTAGGTGGCTTAGGTAAAGTGGGCTGTGCGTTAGGTAAAACGTATGCAGAGCAGCACAAAGCACACCAATACAAAGTTTACTCAGCTGAGTTGATGGAAGCAGAAGTTCAACGCTCTGTGACTGCTCAGCAACAAAGTGAAGAAGCAAGCACTCAAGATTTTGATAGCTTCTTAGCGGATTATTTTTCGTATTTAAAAGCATAGCGAGACTTTGGTGGAAAGGAAGCAAGCCTTATTAGGTCAGCCTACTCGTGTGAGTAGTAAATGGTTACCTGTGGTGACTGTTGGTGTTGTCTCTAGCCTATTGGTTGGATGTGCAACGCCACCGCCAAAGCAACAAGATAATTTGTGTAGCATCTTTCGAGAGCACCCTTCATGGTATGAAGATGCTTTGGATATGCAAGAAGAGTGGGGCACGCCGATTAACGTTGCGATGGCTTTTGTGAAACAAGAGAGTAGCTATCGTCATGATGCGCGCCCACCTAAAGATTACATTCTTGGCTTTATACCGTGGGGGCGTGTAAGCAGTGCCTACGGTTATGCACAAGCTCAAGATCCTGCTTGGGAAGACTTCCAAAAGGCGACCAATAACGGTGGCTCAAGAACCAACTTTGATGATGCATTGATGTTCATCGGTTGGTATACCAGCGAGACGCGTCGTCAATTGGGCATCTCACTGTGGGACCCGTATAACCAATACCTAGCTTATCATGAAGGCCGTGGTGGTTATAAGCGTAAGTCATACAACAGCAAGCCATCGTTGATTAAGGTGGCGCGCAAAGTCGAACAGCAAGCAAAAGATTATGGATGGCAGCTGAAACAGTGCCGCAAAGAACTAGAAGACAATCGAAGCTGGTTTTTCTAAAGCCAGACGTCATGGAGAAGAGCAATGCCTTTATTAGATAGTTTCACTGTTGATCACACACGCATGAACGCACCAGCAGTTCGTGTTGCTAAAACAATGCAAACCCCAAAAGGGGATACCATCACTGTGTTTGACCTGCGTTTTACTGCGCCAAACAAAGACATCCTATCTGAGAAAGGTATCCATACTCTAGAGCACCTATACGCTGGTTTCATGCGTAATCAATTGAACGGTTCAGATGTAGAGATCATCGATATTTCACCGATGGGCTGTCGTACTGGTTTCTACATGAGCCTGATTGGCACGCCTACAGAGCAACAAGTAGCTGACGGTTGGTTGGCAGCGATGCAAGACGTATTGAAAGTTGAGAGCCAGAATAAGATCCCTGAGCTGAACGAATACCAATGTGGTACCGCAGCAATGCACTCTTTGGATGAAGCGAAAGAGATCGCGAATGCGATCATCGCTGCAGGCATCTCTGTAAACAAGAATGATGAACTGGCACTGCCAGAGTCTATGCTGCAAGAGCTTAAAATTGACTAATCACTTTTCACCTTGAGTGTGGTGAGTTAGATGTTAAAAGGCCCGATTCAATGAATCGGGCCTTTTGTTTATGTGAGGTATTAGTGATAACTCAGTTGGCCGTTCTTACGGTAATGAACAGTACTTATCAATTATCCGTTCACGATCTGTGGGAACACACGCACCAGCTTGATGCGGTTCTCTTCGAGTTCAACGATTTCCATTGGGTGGCTGGCAACCTGAACACTCAGGTGACTCTCTGGAATATCTTCAAGGTGTTCCAGTATCAAACCATTCAGCGTTCTAGGGCCATCGGTAGGCAGTGCCCACTGTAAGCCTTTGTTGATGTCTCGGATATTGGCACTGCCTTCAATTAAGAAGCTACCATCACTTTGTGGTGTGATCTCTTCAGATAAACTTGGCGCAATTGAGGTGGTAAACTCACCAACGATCTCTTCCAGAATATCTTCCAAGGTAACCAAGCCGTTGATATCGCCATATTCATCAACAATCAAACCGATACGCTGCTTATTGCGTTGAAACTTAAGTAGTTGAATGTTGAGTGGTGTCGCTTCAGGAATAAAGTAGATCTCATCCGCTGCACGCAATAGGGTCTCTTTATTGAATTCGTTCTTTTCAAGCATCAGACGGTAAGCTTCACGCAGCCTAAGCATGCCAACCACTTCATCTATTTGGTCACGGTACAGCACCACGCGGCCATGAGGCGAGTGAGTCAGTTGGCGAACGATAGATTTCCAGTCGTCATTGATGTCAATACCAGTAATTTCATTACGTGGCACCATGATGTCGTTCACGGTGACGTGCTCTAAATCTAGAATAGACACCAACATATCTTGGTGACGCTGAGGGATTAGGCTACCTGCTTCATTTACCACGGTTCTAAGCTCTTCTGAGCTTAAGTGGTCGGTCGCATCGTGACTGGCTTTGACACCTAAGATACGAATGAAGCCGTTAGTAATGAAGTTGACCAAGATCACCAATGGTGACAGCACCTTCATCAGTATCATCAAAAGGATACTACTCGCGTAAGAGACACGTTCAGGAAATAGAGAAGCGATGGTTTTTGGTGTTACCTCGGCGAACACGAGGATCACGAGAGTCAGGGTACCAGTAGCGATAGCTACACCGATATCCCCGTAGATGCGCATACCAAGAATAGTAGCGATCGCAGATGCAAGAATGTTGACGAGATTGTTGCCGATAAGAATGAGGCCAATCAATCTGTCTGGGCGGTTCAGAAGTTTTTCTACACGTTTGGCACCTTTATGACCCGTATTGGCCAAGTGCTTTAAACGGTAGCGGTTCAGGGACATCATGCCCGTTTCGGAACCAGAGAAATAACCAGAAATTACAATGAGACACGCGAGTAGCGCAAATAAGATACCCGTTGATATGTCGTCCAAAACTATTCTTTTCCTATTTGTGTATCTTGATTAATTTATGACCGAACATGGTCGAGATGTCAATTGAATGTATTGCACTCAATATTTTAAAGGCAAGGTATGTGAGACCTTGCCTTTATTTTACAGACTAGTTCAGGATGATTTCCTGAACGAAGCGACTACCGAAGTAGGCTAATGTGAGCATGCTGGCACCCGCGAGTGCGAACCACGTGACTTTTTGTCCACGCCAACCTTTCTGATAGTGACCCCATAGAAGGATGGAGTAGATAACCCAAGCGATAAAAGACAGCACAGCCTTGTGCGCTTTTCCTTGAGCAAACATATCTTGTACGAAGATGAGGCCGGTTAACAAAGTACCCGTTAATAAGCCATTACCAATCAGAATGATCTTGAAAAGCTGTCTCTCCACCATCATTAAAGGAGGTAGGTTAGGGTTGATCACCAACGCTTTTTTCTTTTTAAGTTTGTGATCTAGCCACGCGAGTTGCAGGGCGTATAGCGCGCCGATAGTCAGTGTCGCGTATGAGAATAGAGCCAAAGAGATATGAACGAGCAGTTTAGGGTCATTCTCTAGATGCTTTATGAAGGTGCTTGGAAGAAAAGTAGCAGCCATCAAGTTCAGTGCAGCGAAGCTATAAACGACGGGCAAGATAAACCACAAACGAGTTTTGAGCATAGCGCCGCTCATAACCACAGATATGATTAAACTGATTAATGAAGCAACGTTCAAGATACTGAGGTTTTGACCACTGGCATTAAAAATTAAATCGCCAAGCAACCAAGCATGGAAAGCTAGAGCAAGTAATGCGCTGGTAAACACCGTTTTTACACGGATTCCTGTTTGGTGCACGAGACCTGGAATGATCGTGGAAATCGCCATTGTATAAAGAAAGGCTGCTGCGATCGCAATAAGACTGTCCATGGTATCCATTTAAATGATTACTAATTGGCGAATTATACCTCGCATCGCTCTTTGGGGCTATGGCGAACCTCATTCAATTCCAAGTGAATAATGTCTCACATCACAAGCACGGATGATTAACGCTCTACAACGGGTATGACTCTAATCCGCGCTAATGTATACTCACAGTAATAGTCGCAGTTTTGAGCGAAGAGAAAACTATGTTTGATAATTTAACGGATCGTCTATCCAAAACGCTGAAGAACATCAGCGGTAAAGGTCGTCTGACCGAAGACAATATTAAAGAGACGCTGCGTGAAGTGCGTATGGCGCTACTTGAAGCCGACGTTGCACTGCCCGTTGTCCGCGATTTTGTTAAGCGCGTAAAAGAAGGCGCTGTGGGTGTTGAGGTTTCTAAATCTCTAACGCCTGGTCAAGAATTCATTAAGATCGTTCAAGCTGAACTTGAAGCGGTGATGGGTGAGTCTAACGAGGCTCTTAACCTAGCAGCGCAGCCGCCAGCCGTTATCTTAATGGCGGGTCTACAAGGTGCGGGTAAAACCACATCGGTAGGTAAGCTATCTAAGCTTCTAACTGAGCGTGACAAGAAGAAAGTCTTGGTTGTATCTGCCGACGTTTACCGTCCAGCGGCGATCAAACAGCTTGAAACATTAGCAAGCGATGTTGGCGTAGACTTCTTCCCATCTTCAGCTGATCAAAAGCCTCTTGATATTGCAAACGCTGCAATCGACCACGCGAAGAAGAAATTCTACGACGTGCTACTTGTCGATACTGCTGGTCGTTTGGCTATCGATGAAGAGATGATGGGCGAGATCAAAGAGCTTCATACTGCAATTAAACCCGTAGAGACACTGTTCGTTGTTGATGCAATGACAGGTCAAGATGCTGCGAATACTGCAAAAGCCTTTGGCGATGCGCTACCACTAACCGGTGTTATCTTGACGAAAGTTGATGGTGATGCGCGTGGTGGTGCTGCTCTGTCTGTTCGTCATATCACAGGCAAACCGATTAAGTTCTTAGGTGTTGGTGAAAAGACTGACGCACTAGAACCGTTCCACCCAGATCGTGTTGCTTCTCGTATCCTAGGTATGGGCGACGTACTGTCTCTTATTGAAGACCTACAGAAAAACGTTGATACCGAGAAAGCAGAGAAACTGGCTAAGAAGTTCAAAGAGAAGAAAGGCTTTGACCTTGAAGACTTCCGTGAACAACTTGGTCAGATGCAAAACATGGGCGGCATGATGGGCATGATGGATAAGCTTCCAGGCATGTCTCAGCTACCAGATAACGTTAAAGATAAAGTTGATGACAAGATGTTCAAGCAAATGGAAGCGATCATCAACTCTATGACCATGAAAGAGCGTCAACGCCCTGACCTAATCAAAGGCTCACGTAAAAAGCGTATTGCCGCTGGTTCAGGTACACAGGTACAAGATGTAAACCGTATGCTTAAGCAGTTCACCCAAATGCAGAAGATGATGAAGAAAATGCAGAAAGGTGGCATGAAAGGCATGATGCGCAACATGCAAGGCATGATGGGCGGCGGTGGAGGTATGGGCGGAATGGGTGGTGGCTTTAACCCGTTTGGTCGATAATCTACAAATGTAAGCTTTAGCTACGTTACTTTTCATAGTGTTAGCCGTGTCACAGAAAGTGTACGGCAGCTATGTTGGTGAAAAAATAGCTAAAGCCCTTGCATTGCCCCGGAATAAGAGTAAAATTCCGGGGCTTTAATTTGGCACGAGACCCCAAGCTATTTACTTATACTTGGGGTTAATTATTTTATTAAGAAAGCAAAGAGGACGACATGGTAACCATTCGTTTGGCACGTCACGGTGCAAAGAAGCGCCCATTTTATCAAATCGTAGTTGCGGATAGCCGTAACGCTGCAACTGGCCGTTTCATCGAGAAAGTAGGTTTCTTTAACCCTACTGCTCAAGGTCAAGAAGAAGGTCTACGTCTAGACCTAGATCGTGTTAACCACTGGGTTGGTCAAGGCGCATCTCTATCTGATCGTGTAGCTAAGCTAGTTAAAGACGCTCAAAAAGCGGCTTAATTCTTTTTTAAAGAGAAATAGCTTATGTCGATGAAGGGTAAAGAAACTATGAGCGAGCAAAACAATAGAATTGTCATGGGTAAACTTGGGTCTACCTATGGTATTCGTGGCTGGCTTAAAGTGTTCTCCTACACAGACAATGCTGAAAGCATATTTGATTACAGCCCTTGGTATTTAAACCAAAAGGGTAAGTGGGTTGAGTACAAAGTTGAGAGCTGGAAACGTCATGGCCAAGGTTATGTATGTAAGCTAGCGGGATTAGATGTTCGTGAAGACGCGCAACTGATGACTAACTTTGAAATTGCTATTGACCCTGCTTCGTTACCTGAATTGTCAGAAGATGAATTCTACTGGCGCGAATTGTTCGGTATGCAAGTTTTTACTACTAAAGGTTACGACCTTGGTAAGGTCACTGACCTATTAGAGACTGGCTCGAACGATGTTCTAGTAATTAAAGCAAATCTTAAAGATGCTTTTGGCCAAAAGGAACGGTTAGTACCGTACCTTGAAGAGCAAGTGATCAAGAAAGTTGATCGCGAAGCTCGCCGGATCGAAGTTGACTGGGATCCTGGATTCTAACTCCAAATTACAGAGCGAGAGAACACATGTGGGTTGGCATTATTAGCCTTTTTCCTGAAATGTTCCGTTCTGTTACTGATTTTGGAGTAACAGGTCAAGCGGTTAAAAAAGGTCTTTTATCTATTGAGACATGGAATCCTCGTGATTTCACTCATGATAAACATCGCACTGTTGATGACAGACCTTACGGTGGTGGTCCTGGCATGTTAATGATGGTTCAGCCTTTGCGCGACGCTATCAAAACGGCCAAGCAAGCAGCACCGGGAAAGACGAAAGTTATCTATCTTTCACCTCAAGGTCGTAAACTCGACCAGAAAGGTGTTGAAGAGCTGGCAACAAACGAGAATTTACTTCTTATTTGTGGTCGCTACGAAGGGGTAGATGAGCGCATCATTCAATCTGAAGTTGACGAAGAATGGTCGATTGGAGATTTTGTGATGACGGGTGGCGAACTGCCAGCCATGACGCTGATTGATTCAGTATCTCGGTTTGTTCCGGGTGTACTTGGAGATTTCGCTTCAGCAGAAGAAGATTCTTTTGCAAATGGTTTGCTAGATTGTCCTCATTATACGCGCTCTGAGGTGCTAGACGATAAAGATGTGCCATCGGTACTCAAGTCTGGAAACCATAAGGACATTCGTCGCTGGCGATTAAAACAATCGTTGGGCCGAACTTGGCTAAGAAGACCAGAACTCCTGGAAAACCTAGCTCTGACTGACGAACAGGAACAATTACTGGCTGAATTCATTAAAGAGCAACGCTCTTAACGAAAAGCAAGCAGTAACCTATTAAATTTAGTATCAGTTTATTCTAGGAATTTATACAAATGAGCAACATCATCAAGGCTCTTGAAGAAGAGCAACTAAAATCAGACCTTCCTAAATTCGCACCAGGTGACACTGTTGTAGTTCAGGTTAAGGTAAAAGAAGGTGACCGTGAGCGTCTACAGGCTTTCGAAGGCGTTGTAATCGCTATTCGTAACCGTGGTCTACACTCTGCATTCACAGTTCGTAAGATCTCGAACGGTGAAGGCGTAGAGCGTGCGTTCCAAACTCACTCTCCAATGGTTGATAGCATCGAAGTTAAACGCCGTGGTGCAGTACGTCGTGCCAAGTTGTACTACCTACGTGAGCGTTCTGGTAAGTCAGCTCGTATTAAAGAGAAGCTTACTAAGAAGTAATTCTTTTTGCATTCTATCGATAAAAGCGGAGCCACTTGGCTCCGCTTTTTTGTGCCTGCTATTTAGAGCTTCGCAGGTCAGAGATCCTCAACCCGCTCGTCCCTCGCTCTTGGGGAGGATATCGAGAATAGAGAAGAGTGTTATGCGTAAGCATACCGTCGGAAATCTGCCCCAGAGCTAGGTATATGATTTAGTTCGAAGTCATTAGATTCCCAACTCGTTCGTTCCTCACTCACTCTTGAGGATGACGAATGACAAGCCTTGATAGGCTGTCGAACCGCTGAGGGAGTTTGTGAATCAACCAGAGCTGTCATTCCCTAGACTGACGAAGGAAGGAGTAGGGAATCTCGACTAGCGCCGTGTTATAGGTAATAAAAAAGGATTGACGTTAAACGCCAACCCTTCAAAATTTACTCGCTACTCGCTACTCGCTACTCGCTACTCGCTACTCGCTACTCGCTACTCGGCTAGTACGGATCTTCCGACCAACCATCGCTATCCGACATATCAGGCGCGCCAGCGATGCTGTTCTCTTCATCTGCCCATTCACCGAAATCAATCATCTGACATTGCTTGCTGCAAAACGGGCGGTGCGGGCTTTGTTCACCCCATTCAACGTCAGTATTACATTGAGGGCATTTAACGATGGTGATTTTGTTCGACATAGTGATTCTTAATTAGAGGGTATTGTAAGAAAGAGTTTAGGCTCGAGTGAGGACTCAAGCCAAACTATAAAAGGAAATTAATTAGGTGCAGATCGCCAATTCAAATTCGATGTCTTGAGTACAGGCTTGCCCAGTTTCAAAGCTCATGAACTTAACAGCAAAACGGTTTTTGTGACCCGAGATCATCGGGTAGGCACCGTATTGCATTGGAATAGAAAGGCGAAGGATATTCGCTTCATCGGCATCGCTCTGGAAGAAGCCAGCACGAGCGATTTGCTCTTTAAAGTGGCCAGTCTCTCTGGTGAGCTTCAACCACAGTGTTAGCGCTTCATACAGAGGTTGTAAGCTATCCATCCAAGCTTTAGCATCTCTCATTCTCTTATCGAGAGGAAGGTGCAGCCAATAATGCAGTGCCGGTAAATCAAAGCAGCATGAGCCACCTGGAAGATTAAAGCGTTGGCGAATCGCACTCAGGAAGCGGTCTTCTTTAAGTGACTGGCCAAAACGCTCTGCCTGCATCAGATCACGATAGATATTACCAATGTCATTAAGCAGTGATGTCAGCATCTCTTGATCGACACCTTCAACATCCAACCAACTTTTGTAGGTTACACGTTGTTTCTCAATATCTTTTGCGAGTTCGCTCTTGAGTTGGATCTGTTCGAAGATTTCAATCAGATCAAAGATGGAACGGAAAAAGAGTTGATACTGTTGAGCATCGGAAAATGTAGAAGACAAGTGTAGCTGCCTCAAGAGTGATTCAACTCTTAAGTAGATGCGTGTTTTCTCATTTAGCGGATGTTCAAATTTATGGGTGATCATCGAGCAAACCTTCATTCAACATTGTTCTATTCTGACCCATCTACAGCACTGATTGCCAGATACTTTTGATGTAAATCTGTGATTTGAGGCAAAAGTTCTTGGTTTTTAGTATGGTTTTTAATCACGTCATCTGCAACTGCTAAGCGTTGTTCTCTTGAAGCCTGTGATTTTAAAATTGATGCAACTTGTTCCCTAGAAACATTATCACGACTCATCGTTCGTTCTATTTGCACTTCTGCTGGCACATCAACGATTAATACGCGATCGGTCATGCCTTGCATTTGGTTTTCAACCAATAGCGGTGCGACTAATAAACCATACGGGGATGTGATTTTAGACAGGTCACTGTCAATTTTCTCACGGATCATGGGATGAAGAAGATCATTGAGCCATTGCTTCTCTTTTGGATTCGAGAAGATCAGCTCACGCAACCTACTTCGGTTGAGTGTTCCATCTTCAAGCAAGATAGACTCACCAAAGTGTTCTGTAATCTGTTTTAAACCATCACTGCCCAGTGCGACCACTTCACGTGCCACGATATCAGCATCAACAATATCAATGTTAAAATGCTCATTGAACAGGTTAGCGACGGTGGTTTTGCCACTGGCGATACCACCGCTTAATCCGATAATGATTGCCATGGTTAAATTCCTAGTACAGAAGTGAAATACCAACCCATGATGTCGTTACCCCACATCAAGCTTACCCAACCCGCAATCGCAAGGTAGGGGCCAAATGGAAAGGCTTTATCTATGCCTTGCTGTTTCAAGCGAAGTTGAATCAAACCAAACACAAGTCCAACAAGCGAAGATAAAAGGATGATCATCGGTAGGTGCTGCCAACCAAGCCATGCGCCAAGCGCAGCCAGGAGTTTGAAGTCACCGTAACCCATACCTTCTTTGCCTGTCAGTAGTTTGAACAACCAATAAACAGACCACAGCGCTAGGTAGCCAGCCATTGCCCCTACAACTGAGTCTTGAAGTGATACAGGGCTGATATTAAACAGTGCTAAAGTGATACCAGACCAAACCAAAGGCAAGGTGATTTGATCAGGCAACAACATAGTATCGAGATCGATAAAGGTCGCGGTAATCAGTGCGAAGGTGAAAAAAATCAAAGTAATGGCGTAGTAACTGAAACCAAAGTGGCTAGCAACCATTGTGCAAAGTATTGCGGTAAGCAGTTCGACCAAAGGGTAGCGAGCACTGATTGGATTCGCACAGCTGTGGCACTTCCCCTTTAAGAACAACCAGCTTAAGACTGGAATATTGTCGACGATTCTTAATTGGGTTTTGCATTTCGGGCAGGTTGAACGAGGAATGCTGAGATTAAACTTTCCTTCTGGTGCTGGAATTTTATATTGAGAGAAATATTCCGAGCACTCTTGTTGCCACTCTCGTTCCATCATTATCGGTAAACGGTGTATGACTACGTTGAGGAAGCTGCCGATAAGAAGGCTAAAAATGAAAGCTAATACGGGGAATAGCCAAGGATAGTAGTGAAATACTTCCATAGTGTCCTTTACCACTTAATCAAGGTGAGCAGAGATTACTGCTCATGGGTGTTTAGTTGCTTTTAACTATCCTAACACACTCATAAGATTAAAGATCGGTAAGTACATCGCAACCACAAGTCCACCAACAACGGTGCCTAAAAACACGATGATCAGTGGCTCTAGAATCTTGCCTAAATTGTCGACGGTGTTGTCTACTTCAAACTCGTAAATCGAGGCTACTTTATTGAGCATATCATCAAGGTTGCCAGACTCTTCGCCAATCATCACCATCTGTAACACCATTTCGGGGAAGGCATTGGTATTGCGCATTGCGATATACATCGGCATGCCTGCAGCCGTTTCTCGGTGAACTTCAATGATGGCCGACTCATAATGCAGGTTGCCTGCGGTTTTGGCTGTGGTTTTTAGGCTCATTAAAATCGGAATGCCAGAACTAAAGCTTGTTGATAAGGTTCGGCTAAATTTCGCAATAGAGGCTTTGGCTAATACGCCACCAAGAACAGGGAAACGTAATCCTAGCCGACTGACAGACAGTCTGATCGAGTGGGAACGTTGACACAGTTGGTAAATAATCAGGACAACAAGCCCGATGCCTACAGCCGTATAAAAACTGTAAGCCTGCATCCAATGGGAAAGGTAGAGTACTTTTTGAGTAAACCAAGGCAGGTCGGCACCAAAGCCTGAAAACATCGATTCAAACTCCGGAATCACCATGGTCAGCATTAGATAAGAAACAGTCAGTGCAACGGTGACCACCATGGCAGGGTAAATCAGTGCTTTGACGACTTTGGATTTTAATTGCTCACTCTTTTCTCTATAGGTCGCTAAGCGCTCGAACACTTGTGCGAGATTGCCAGAAAGTTCGCCTGTCGCGACCAAGTCAGTATAGAGGTCATCAAAGTGACGGCTTGCGGTTCGCATCGCTTTTGAGATTGGCGTTCCGGCTTCTACGCCTTTGCAGATGTGCGATAAAATCGATTTCATTTCAGCTTTACGGTGGTTGTCTGATACCAACTTGATGGCTTGCACGATAGGCACCCCCGTAGCCAGCATGGTCGCTAGCTGCCTAGTCAAAATAGTGATGTCTTTGGCTTTGACTCTATGGGTTAAACGAGTGACGGCTGAAATACTTTTCTTTTTGATTTTCTTAATCTGAATGTGCTGCTCTTTGAGCTTTTCTCGTACTTCCAATTCGGTGAGCGCTAAGGTCTGCCCAGACACTTTCTTGCCGGAACTATTAATACCTTTCCAGTGATAGCTTTTTAGTTGTGATTGTTTGGACTTGCTACTCATTGGTGATCCATTAGTTTATAGGTACAGAACACGTTGCAGTTCTTGATAGCTGGTGGTGCCTTCAAGCAATTTATCTAGCCCCGACTCTTGCAGAGTTCTCATGCCTTCTCGGCGAGCCAAGTTTTCAATGGCTAACGCGTTAGGCTTGTCTATCAGGCTATTTTTCAGCTGATCGCTAAAAGGCATGACTTCATAGATACCCACTCGCCCCGAATAACCTTGATTACACTCATTACACCCTTGGGGATTAGCTTTGTAGATGGTTTGGTTGTTAGGAATCGAGTGACGCAGAAATATGTCCGGTGAGTTGTCATCTTCTTTGCAATGGTTGCACAATCGTCTTGCCAGTCGTTGGGCGATAATCAAACTCAGTGATGAAGCGAGGTTAAAGGGTTCTATCCCCATATGAGCGAGTCGAGTGACGGTTTCTGCGGCGGAATTCGTGTGCAGCGTTGAAAGGACCAAGTGACCGGTTTGCGATGCTTTGATCGCGATCTCTGCCGTTTCCAAGTCGCGGATCTCTCCCACCATCACCACATCAGGATCTTGTCGTAAAAATGATCGCAGCGCCTCAGCAAACCCAAAGCCGATCTTAGGTGTCACTTGTACCTGATTGATACCACATAGGTTAATTTCAACAGGGTCTTCAGCTGTTGAAATATTGCGTTCTGTGGTGTTCAGTACTCGAAGCCCAGTATAAAGCGACACGGTTTTTCCGCTGCCAGTTGGCCCTGTCATTAAGATCATCCCTTGTGGGCGTTTCAGGGCATTGAGATAGAGTGCTTTTTGATCGTCGCTGTAACCGAGCTTATCGATATCGAGATTAGCTGCGCTGCTATCGAGTAGCCTCAGTACAATTTTCTCACCCCATAAGGTCGGCAATGTTGATACCCGCATATCAATCGCGAGATCGTCGTTTAAGCGTAACTTAATACGACCATCTTGAGGCAAGCGACGTTCAGCGATATCAAGCTTGGCGAGGATCTTTAAGCGAGCTGATAGACGACGACTTAAGTGAGAGGCGGGTTGCTGTATTTCAACAAGGATACCATCACAACGCAGTCGTACTCGGTAGTGCTCTTCATAAGGTTCGAAGTGGATATCAGAAGCGCCCTTACGTACCGCATCAACCAATATCTGATTGATAAAACGGCTAACGGGGGAGTCGTCCTGGCTGAGGTCTTCAATCGACGCTATCTCGTCGTCAGAGACTTCAACAAGATTGGCGAGTTCATCTTGAGTGATCTCTTTGCGTTTCGAATCTTGCCCGGAAATAGAGCGGCCATACAACTTTCGTATTGCGCCTTCTAATTCAGAATAGTTAGCGACAACGAGTTCTATCTGCAATCCCGTCGCAAATCGGAAATCATCTTCCGCTTGTAAATCGGTCGGGTCGGCTGAGGCGAGTGTGAGAGTAGAGCTAGATACTGAAATCGGGATAGCACGATACTTGGTAATCAGTTCACGTAGCCCTAGTTGATCACACAAAGCTTCATAATCTGTGTTGCTAAGTTGTACTAAGGGTAAGCCGAAGATGGTTTGTATATTGTTTGCTAAGGAGTCGCCTGTGAAGAGATCAAGAATGAGTAAAGCTTCAGGTGTTGAAATACCTGAAGCTTGCACATGTTCCGCCACGGCTTGTTCTTGAGTCAGGCTAAGTAAGTCAGCCTGACGGAGAACTGTAGGGAGGTTGGTTAGCCTCAAATTAGTTACAACCTTCTATTGAAGGAATCGCGCTTGAGGCTGATAGTGAGCATGACCAACCAGTATCTGCATTTCTTGTCATTGTCATGCTGTCACCATCAAGGCTACCGTCCACAAATGAAAATGAAATAGTCGTTCCTGAGGCTGAGATTGTCCCTAACGTGTTTGATCCTGCTGAAACACCTAACGCACTTACACCACCACTAATACTGCCTTCTTCTTGAATTAATAATTCAGCAGGTGTAATTAGCGCTTTTAATGTTGCTAACGCAGAGGATGCTTGGCTTTTCGCTACATAGTTTTTATATGCAGGCACAGCTATAGCTGATAAAGCACCAATAATCGCCACGACAATCATCAATTCAATTAAGGTAAAACCTTTCTGATTCGTTCTTTTGTTCTTGTTATTCATTGTCTAATTCCATTCTTTAGTTTGTTTCAGTGCAAGCACAAGATGGTAGAGAGAATAGAAGTCGAGGTGGGGAAGTGGAATGGTGTTCAGGTGCGGTCGCGAGTGGTTTTGAATTTATTGAATAGCTGTTGCATATAGCACGCAAATTTATGCGATCAACTTAAATAACGGTTTGAAATACTGATAATTAAGGCAATAAAAAAGGCACTGCTATCAACAGTGCCCTTACAGAAATTATCTATTATTCAGTCAATTACGCTTTGAATCTCATTGATAGATCCATTGCTTTTAGGTGCTTGGTCAATGCGCCTACCGAGATGTAATCAACACCCGTTTCAGCGAACTCAGCGATAGTGTCTAGCGTCACGTTACCAGAGTTTTCTAGTGCAGCACGGCCAGCGTTGATTTTAACGGCTTCACGCATCATGTCGGTAGTGAAGTTGTCTAGCATGATGATGTCTGCGCCAGCGCTGATCGCTTGCTCTAGCTCTTCTAGGCTTTCGGTTTCAACTTCTACTGGTTTACCTGGGTTTAGCTCTTTTGCTGTAGAGATAGCTTTCTCAATGCCACCACACGCGATGATGTGGTTTTCTTTGATTAGGTAAGCGTCGAAAACACCGATACGGTGGTTGAAGCCACCGCCACAAGCGACTGCGTATTTTAGTGCGCTGCGCAGGCCAGGAATCGTTTTACGAGTATCTAACAGGCGGCACTCTGTATGTTTGATTTTGTCTGCGTAGATAGCCGTAGTCGTCGCACAGCCAGATAGCGTTTGAATGAAGTTCATTGCGTTACGCTCACCCGTTAATAGCGCGCGTGCTGGGCCTGTTAGCGTGCAAAGCGTTTGGTTTGGTTCAACTTTGTCGCCATCTTCTACATTCCACTCGATAGTCACTTCACCGCCCAGTTGCTTAAACACTTCATCAGCCCACGCTTTACCACAGAACACGCCGTGCTCGCGAGTAATGATGGTTGCGCTGTTGATTGCGTCTGCAGGGATTAGACTTGCCGTAATATCAGCCGCTGGATCTAATGTTCCACCTAGATCTTCTTTGATGGTCTCAGCGACTGCACGAGTGATCTCTAGAGGCAGTTGCTCTTTTAAGTAGTCAAGGCGTTGGTGGCTGTTATGTGTGTTTTTCATCGCAAATCTAATCTTGAAAGGGAGTGGGAATGGAATGATACTCTTGCTTAACTTCAAATTAAAGAGGCTAGCGCGACTGCTCTATGGGCAAGGTCACATCTTATTGTGCTAGCAGAAAAGAAAGTGAGACCAAGATGACGATCAGCTCCAACGGATGGTACGACAACGCTCGGCATGTTCCTTCCCCGTATTTTGATGCTAGACCTAGTGTCGAGGATATCTCTCTGCTGGTGGTCCACAACATTAGTTTGCCTCCGGGTCAATTTGGTGGGCCTTACATCGAACAGTTTTTTACAGGCAAGCTAGACCCGTCGGAACACCCATTTTTTAAGGTGATTCACCAAATGGGCGTATCGGCGCACTGCTTGATTCGTCGTGATGGCGAAGTGGTGCAGTTCGTTTCGTTCTTAGACCGAGCTTGGCATGCCGGCCATTCGAGCTTTGCAGGGCGTGACAGGTGTAATGATTATTCGATTGGTATTGAACTGGAAGGCAGTGACTTTGTGGCGTATAGCGAGCAGCAGTATCAAGCGCTTGCCCAATTAACAGAAACGATTGTATCCACTTTTCCTCAAATCACCACCGAACGCATCACTGGTCATCAATATATAGCGCCTCTGCGTAAAACTGACCCTGGCTTGGTGTTCGATTGGAAGAAGTTTAAAGGAAAGCTAAAAGCTTAAGTCTTAGTTTTTGGTTATGACCTTACCGCTGTTGGGCGTTGAATAGTCAACGCCTGGCATAATGACTTGTGAATTTTTGTTGTTGCGATGTAAAGAAAGTGGTGGAGAGAAGAGCATCAATAAATTGAGAGTGTGACGAGCTTATCAAACACCCATTTATTAAAGTTTATGAACAGAAATTCCACCCTAAATGTGCGCTTGGTTCGATTTTTAAACAAGTGGCACTAATCTTTCTGAAACAATTCATTTTTATCCTGAAACTTTCTAGCACGAAACCTCCCCAAAAGTATTACCCCTGTAAATGGTAAGACCAATTTGGTTGCTGTTTTAAATTTCATTTGTTAAATCATGGTTAATTCACACTGCGTTCTATGATGCAGGTCAATTTTACACTGGACAGTGGCGTTTTAATTATGTTAATTTCTGCCCAACTTAAAATTGGTATTACCAATTGTCAGCGAAGAAAAAGAAGAACAACAAACTATGGCTTATCAAAGGATTCGTCAGCCAAAACTCTCCGATGTTATCGAGCAAGAGTTAGAAAGGTTGATAGTGGAAGGAACACTGGCTCCAGGACAGCAGCTGCCGCCTGAGCGTGAACTGGCGAAACAGTTCGATGTGTCTCGTCCTTCAATCCGAGAAGCGATACAACGTTTAGAAGCAAAACGCCTGCTTACTCGCCGTCAAGGTGGAGGTACGTTTGTTAGTGAAAATATCTGGAAAAGCTTTTCAGATCCTTTGCTTAATTTGTTGTCCTCCCATTCTGAAACCCAACTAGACTTGTTGGAATCGCGTCATGCGATGGAAGGGATTTCGGCTTACTTCGCGGCATTGCGTGGCACTGATGAAGACTTTGCTCGAATTCAAGCATGCCAAGAGAAAATTCGTGGTGCGCAAGATAAGGGTGATATTGAAGCCGAATCTGCAGCGGTGATGGCTTTTCTTATTGCTTTAACAGAGGCAGCGCACAATGTGGTGTTATTGCACATAGTTCGTAGCTTGGCTCCGTTACTTGAACAAAACGTCTTAGAAAATTTAAAGCTGTTGCATCGTCGTAAAGACGTTGTGGAGAAAGTGAGTATACATCGAGCTAACATTGTAGATGCGATCGTTTCAGGACAGCCAGAACAGGCACGTGAAATGTCACACTCTCATTTAGCTTACATCGAAGAAACATTGATGGATTTGACCAAAGAAGAATCGCGTCGCGAACGTTCTTTACGTCGAATTCAACAGGGTAAATAGCCGTAATACTTCGGCTTTTTACGTGTTTAGTAGAATCCAACTAACAAAAAGGATAGATCGCCATGTCTGACATGAAGCATGACGTTGATGCTCTGGAAACTCAAGATTGGTTAGAAGCTCTTGAGTCAGTAGTACGTGAAGAAGGTGTAGAACGTGCACAGTTTTTACTAGAACAAGTTCTAGATAAAGCGCGTTTAGATGGTGTTGATATGGCTACAGGCATCAACACAAACTACATCAACACAATTCCAGCAGCACAAGAGCCAGCTTACCCTGGTGACGTAACTCTTGAGCGTCGTATTCGTTCGATTATTCGCTGGAACGCAATCATGATCGTATTGCGTGCTTCTAAGAAAGACCTAGACCTTGGTGGTCACATGGCTTCTTACCAGTCAGCAGCAGCGTTCTACGAAGTATGTTTCAACCACTTCTTCCGTGCTCCAAACGAGACTGACGGTGGCGATCTAGTTTATTACCAAGGTCACATCTCTCCAGGTATCTACTCTCGTGCATTCGTTGAAGGTCGTCTAACTGAAGAGCAGCTAGATAACTTCCGTCAAGAAGTTGATGGTAAAGGTATTCCTTCTTACCCGCACCCTAAACTGATGCCTGAGTTCTGGCAGTTCCCTACAGTATCTATGGGTCTAGGTCCGATCTCTGCGATCTACCAAGCGCGCTTCCTTAAGTACCTTGACGGCCGTGGTCTTAAAGATACTTCTGCTCAACGTGTATACGCTTTCCTAGGTGACGGTGAGATGGATGAGCCAGAATCACGTGGTGCTATCTCTTTCGCTGCGCGTGAGAAGCTAGACAACCTATGTTTCCTAATCAACTGTAACCTACAGCGTCTAGACGGCCCTGTAATGGGTAACGGTAGCATCATCCAAGAACTTGAAGGCCTATTCAAAGGTGCAGGTTGGAACGTTGTTAAAGTTATCTGGGGTAGCAACTGGGATTCTCTACTAGCTAAAGACACTACTGGTAAGCTTCTTCAACTAATGAACGAAACTATCGATGGTGACTACCAGACATTCAAATCTAAAGATGGCGCATACGTACGTGAGCACTTCTTTGGTAAGTACCCAGAAACAGCTGCACTAGTTGCAGACATGACTGACGACCAAATCTTCGAACTGAAGCGTGGTGGTCACGACTCTTCTAAACTGTTCGCTGCATTCAACAATGCAAAAGAGACAGGTGGCAAGCCAACAGTAATCCTAGCTAAGACAGTTAAAGGTTACGGCATGGGTGAAGCTGCAGAAGGTAAGAACATCGCTCACGGTGTTAAGAAGATGGATATGACTCACGTACAATACCTACGTGACCGTCTAGGCCTACAAGACATCCTTTCTGATGAGAAAGTGTCTGAGCTTCCTTACCTGACTCTAGAAGAAGGTTCTGCTGAGTACGAATACCTACATGCTCGTCGTAAAGCCCTACAAGGTTACACGCCAGCACGTCTGCCTAAATTTACTCAAGAATTCAAGGTTCCTGAGCTAGACGCATTCGCACCTCTACTAGGTGAACAGAAGCGTGATATCTCTACAACTATGGCTTATGTACGTACGCTAAACATCCTTCTTAAAGATAAGAACATTGGTAAGAACATCGTTCCTATCATCTGTGATGAAGCTCGTACATTCGGTATGGAAGGTCTATTCCGTCAGGTTGGTATCTACAACCCACACGGTCAAGAATACACACCTGAAGATAAAGGCATCGTTTCTTACTACAAAGAAGCAACGTCTGGTCAAGTACTTCAAGAAGGTATCAACGAACTAGGTTCTATGGCTTCATGGGTTGCTGCTGCAACTTCATACAGCACAAACGATCTACCGATGATTCCGTTCTACATCTACTACTCAATGTTCGGTTTCCAACGTATTGGTGACATGGCATGGCTAGCAGGCGACCAACAAGCTCGTGGCTTCCTACTAGGTGCTACTGCAGGTCGTACAACACTGAACGGTGAAGGTCTACAGCACGAAGATGGTCACTCGCACATCCAAGCGAACACTATCCCGAACTGTATCTCTTACGACCCAACGTTTGCTTACGAGCTAGCGGTAATCATGCAAGACGGTATCCGTCGCATGTACGGTCCTGAGCAAGAGAACGTTTACTACTACCTAACAGTAATGAACGAGAACTACGCAATGCCAGCAATGCCAGAAGGCGCTGAAGAAGGCATCCGTAAGGGTATCTACAAGCTTGAATCTCACGCTGGTGCTAAGGGCAAAGTTCAACTAATGAGCTCTGGTACTATCATGAACGAAGCGCGTAAAGCAGCTGAAATTCTAAGCGAAGAGTACGGCGTAGCATCTGACGTATTCTCTGTAACGTCGTTCAACGAACTAACTCGTGACGGCCAAGCGGTAGAGCGTGACAACATGCTTCACCCAGAAGCTGAAGAGAAAGTACCGTACATCACGACTGTTCTTGGTAAGGAACCTGCAATCGCAGTGACTGACTACATGAAGAACTACGCTGAGCAAGTACGTGCGTACATGCCAACTGAGTCTTACAAAGTACTTGGTACAGATGGTTTCGGCCGCTCTGACAGCCGTGCAAACCTACGTCGTCACTTCGAAGTTAACGCTGGCTACATCGTAGTTGCAGCTCTAACTGAACTGGCTAAACGTGGTGACATCGAGAAATCAGTAGTTGTTGAAGCAATTGCTAAGTTCGATATCGACACTGAAAAAACTAACCCGCAATACGCATAAGACTGGCATTAAGGTAGGTAAATACAATGACAATCGAAATTAATGTACCAGACATCGGTGCTGACGAGGTTGAAGTAACTGAGATTCTTGTAAACGTTGGTGACAAGGTTGAAGAAGAGCAGTCACTGATCACTGTTGAAGGCGACAAAGCTTCAATGGAAGTTCCAGCGTCTCAAGCGGGTATCGTTAAAGAAATCAAAGTAGCTGAAGGCGATTCAGTTTCTACTGGTTCTCTTATCATGATCTTCGAAGCGGAAGGTGCTGCTGCAGCACCGGCTGCGCCAGCAGTTGAAGCGGCACCAGTTGCTGCAGCTCCTGCAGCGGCGGCTGAGCTTAAAGAAGTTCACGTACCAGACATCGGCGGTGATGAAGTTGAAGTAACTGAAATCATGGTTGCTATCGGTGACGCAGTAGAAGAAGAGCAATCTCTTCTTACTGTTGAAGGCGATAAGGCTTCTATGGAAGTTCCTGCACCATTCGCTGGTATCGTTAAAGAAATCAAGATCGCTTCTGGTGATTCAGTTTCTACTGGTTCTCTAGTAATGGTATTCGAAGTGGCTGGTTCAGCACCTGCAGCAGCTCCGGCTCCTGCGGCGGCAGCACCAGTTGCAGCGGCTCCAGCAGCATCTGCTGAGAAAGAAGTAAACGTTCCTGATATCGGTGGTGACGAAGTAGAAGTTACTGAAATCATGGTAGCGGTTGGCGATACAGTAGAAGAAGAGCAATCTCTAATTACTGTTGAAGGCGACAAAGCTTCAATGGAAGTTCCTGCACCATTCGCTGGTACAGTAAAAGAAATCAAGATTGCAGCTGGCGACAAAGTGTCAACTGGCTCTCTAATCATGACTTTCGTAGTTGAAGGCGCAGCTCCTGCTCCTGTTGCAGCACCTGCACAAGCAGCAGCTCCAGCGGCGGCACCTGCTCCTAAAGCAGAAGCACCTGCAGCGGCTCCAGCAGCAGCTGGCGACTTCCAAGAGAACGGTGACTACGCTCACGCTTCTCCAGTAGTTCGTCGTCTAGCTCGTGAATTTGGCGTTAACCTTTCTAAGGTTAAAGGTACTGGTCGTAAGAGCCGTATCCTTAAAGAAGACGTTCAGTCTTACGTTAAAGATGCACTTAAGCGTCTTGAGTCTGGTGCAGCTGCATCTGGCAAAGGCGGCGACGGTTCTGCTCTTGGTCTACTACCATGGCCAAAAGTTGACTTCAGCAAGTTCGGCGAAACTGAAGTTCAGAAGCTTTCTAAGATTAAGAAGATCTCTGGCGCTAACCTGCACCGTAACTGGGTAATGATCCCTCACGTTACACAGTGGGACAACGCAGACATCACTGAGCTAGAAGCATTCCGTAAAGAACAGAACGCAATCGAAGCGAAGAAAGACACTGGCATGAAGATCACTCCACTTGTGTTCATCATGAAAGCTGTTGCTAAAGCGCTAGAAGCATTCCCAGCGTTTAACTCTTCTCTTTCTGAAGATGGCGAAAGCATCATTCTTAAGAAGTACGTAAACGTGGGTATCGCTGTTGATACACCAAACGGTCTAGTTGTTCCTGTTTTCAAAGACGTGAACAAGAAAGGCATTTACGAGCTATCTGAAGAGCTAATGGCTGTTTCTAAGAAAGCACGTTCTGGTAAGCTAACAGCGGCAGACATGCAAGGCGGTTGTTTCACAATCTCTAGCCTTGGTGGTATTGGCGGTACTGCATTTACTCCAATCGTAAATGCTCCAGAAGTAGGTATCCTAGGTGTATCTAAGTCTGAAATTAAGCCAGTTTGGAATGGTAAAGAGTTCCAACCACGTCTACAGCTTCCACTGTCTCTATCATACGACCACCGTGTGATCGATGGTGCTGAAGGTGCACGCTTCATTACTTTCCTAAACAGCGCACTATCTGACATTCGTCGTCTAGTACTGTAATTGAGAAAGTAATTATTAAGGTGACTTTCGGGTCACCTTAATTCTTTATATAAAGACTATTTTTAGAGAACAGTTTCCTGCATTTCTCATAATCTGATAGGGAATTGTTGTCTAGCTCACAGGCTAACTTAAAGCTACTTTCACACTGTTAACATCTCTGTAAAATGTTTCCTGTTTGAAAGCCCAATAATTTTAAGAACATCTACTCAGCCTGTTAGGGATAATGACTACAAGAGGTCACAATGAGCAAAGAAATTAAAGCCCAAGTTGTTGTACTTGGTTCAGGTCCTGCTGGTTACTCAGCGGCATTCCGTTGTGCGGATTTAGGTCTAGAAACAGTACTAGTTGAACGTTACAGCACTCTTGGTGGTGTATGTCTAAACGTTGGTTGTATTCCATCAAAAGCACTTCTTCACGTTTCTAAAGTAATCGAAGAAGCTAAAGCGATGGCAGAGCACGGCGTTGTATTCGGCGAGCCACAAACGGACATCAACAAGATCCGTATTTGGAAAGAAAAAGTAGTTGATCAACTAACTGGCGGTCTTGGCGGTATGGCTAAGATGCGTAACGTTACTGTTGTTAACGGTTTCGGTAAGTTCACTGGTCCTAACAGCATTCTTGTTGAAGGCGAAGGCGAAGCAACAACTGTTAACTTCGACAACGCAATCATTGCTGCGGGTTCTCGCCCAATCAAACTTCCTTTCATCCCACATGAAGACCCACGTATTTGGGATTCTACGGATGCACTAGAACTAAACGAAGTACCTGAAAAACTGCTTATCATGGGCGGCGGTATCATCGGTCTTGAGATGGGTACGGTTTACCACTCTCTAGGTTCTAAAGTTGAAGTCGTAGAGATGTTCGATCAAGTTATCCCTGCTGCGGATAAAGACATCGTTAAAGTTTTCACTAAACGTATTAAGAACAAGTTCAAGCTAATGCTTGAAACTAAAGTGACTGCTGTTGAAGCGAAAGAAGACGGTATCTACGTTTCAATGGAAGGCAAAAAAGCACCAGCTGAAGCTGAGCGCTACGATGCTGTTCTTGTTGCTATCGGTCGTGTTCCAAACGGTGCACTTATCGACGCTGAAAAAGCTGGTATCGAAGTTGATGAGCGTGGTTTCATCAATGTTGATAAGCAAATGCGTACAAACGTTCCTCACATCCACGCGATCGGTGACGTTGTTGGTCAACCAATGCTTGCTCACAAAGGTGTGCATGAAGGTCACGTAGCTGCTGAAGTTATCTCTGGTAAGAAGCACTACTTCGACCCTAAAGTAATCCCATCAATTGCGTACACTGAGCCAGAAGTTGCTTGGGTAGGTAAGACTGAGAAAGAAGCGAAAGCGGAAGGCATCAACTACGAAGTTGCTACTTTCCCTTGGGCTGCTTCTGGTCGTGCAATCGCTTCTGACTGTGCTGACGGTATGACTAAGATGATCTTTGATAAAGAGACTCATCGTGTAATCGGTGGTGCTGTTGTTGGTACTAACGGTGGTGAACTTCTTGGCGAAATCGGCCTAGCAATCGAAATGGGTTGTGATGCAGAAGATATCGCTCTTACTATCCACGCTCACCCAACTCTACACGAGTCTGTTGGTCTAGCTGCGGAAGTATTCGAAGGTTCAATCACTGACCTTCCAAACAAAAAAGCAGTTAAAAAGAAGAAGTAATTCTCCTTTAACCACTCGCTAATGTTTTTAAAAGCCGCTGATTCGTCAGCGGCTTTTTTATGTCTGAGGTAAAGAGCAGTAACGTTTCACTTCGAGATGCGAGTACGCTGCGCTCCGAGATACGAAAAGCGAGTACATCAAAACAAAAAGGGTTGATCTACTAGGTCAACCCTTCACAATTTTTCTCGAATCTCGAATCTCGAATCTCGAATCTCGAATCTCGAATCTCGAATCTCGAATCTCGAATCTCGAATCTATTTATAAATGCACAGCATGTTTAAGTAGCTATCTGTTAAGCTTGAAAGCTCTTCAGGTGTTTCTACACGTTTCGCTTGGATGAATAGCGAGTAGCAGATGCCGTGGAATAGGTTCGCTAGATGCTTAGGATCGTGATCGTCACAAACTTCGCCGCGCTCAATCGCTTTACTAAACATGTTTTGTACCAACATTTGGTTAGTGCGGTTTGTTGTTACGAACAGTGGCCATACTTCATCACGCGTCGATGCGCTCCATTCGAACCATACGTTCAACCAGTGGCTGTCTTGAGCTACTAGTGTCACCATTTCAGTCGCAATATTATGTAGGTTTTGTTTTGCGTGAATATCTAGATCGATATTGTCTGAAAGGAAGTTTGAGAATTGACGGACAACATGATTAAGCACTTCATCAACCAGATCTTCACGAGTAGGGAAGTAGTTAAATACTGTTGCTACTGATACCTGAGCGATATCTGCAATGTCAGCGTGACCACCACGGCCAATGCCGCGACGAGAGAACACTTCAAGCGCGATTTCCATCAGCTGAAGTTTTCTTTTTAAAGGTGAAAGCCTAGTTCTAGGTCTCTTAGAGATTGAGTCCATTTTATTTTCCTTGCCAACGATTTTTTTATATTAATGATTTTATTATTATTTAAGCCAAGATGAGTGTAATGGTGCATATGCGAATGGTCAATCCTTTCAGCTTGTTTTATAGACAGTTACATCAAACTTGATACATAAAGCGTGATCAGCATTGATGTGAAAGGAGACGAGTATTGGATAAGGCACCAGCGCACATTTCGTTGAGAATCTGACAGTAAATTCGAACCATAAGGTGGTGTGGGTATTTGAGCAGTGCTAGACTTACGCACAAAATTGAGCGACACAACTGACGAAACTGTCAACATTCGTCGCAATCACCAAATAGAATGAGAGCAGTATGAAGCATACAGTTGAAGTCATGATCTCTGAGCAAGAAGTTCAGGATCGAGTGAACGAACTAGGCAAACAGATCACGGAGCACTACAAAGGTAGTGAAGATCTAGTTTTAGTTGGCTTATTGCGTGGATCTTTTGTCTTTATGGCAGATCTTGCTCGTGCTATCGATTTAACTCACCAAGTTGATTTCATGACCGCGTCTAGCTACGGCAACGGCATGGAAAGCTCACGTGATGTTCGTATTTTGAAAGACCTTGATGATGATATTCAAGGTAAAGACGTTCTACTTGTAGAAGATATTATCGATACGGGTAACACGCTGACTAAGGTGAAAGAGATTCTAAGCCTACGTGGCCCTAAGTCTATCGAAATTTGTACGCTACTAGACAAACCTTCTCGCCGTGAAGTGACTGTAGATACAAAGTGGATTGGTTTTGAAATCCCAGATGAGTTCGTTGTTGGTGTTGGTATCGACTACGCACAAAAATATCGTCACCTACCGTACATCGGTAAGGTAGTACCTCAAGAGTAATCATTGCGCTTGTGGTTTAGAAGTCATTAAAAAGCCCGCTTGATGCGGGCTTTTTGTATTTATTACAGAAGGGGGGTTAGCTTTGTTGACTAAGAAGAGGCGTCGTTAAGATCTTGTTTAATGCATCTAAGTGACTGTTCTCTAGGGTATCGTTACTTGAGCAACGTACGCCAAGGTCTTGCAGCTTGCCATCGCCAATACCATAAACCACACCGTGGATTTCAACTTCTTGGCCACGCTCCCACGCATTCTGCATAATGGTTGAGTTGCCTAGGTTATAAACCTGTTCTGCGACGTTAATTTCGCACAACTTGTCACCCCATTGCTCACGAGGTAGCCCTTCGATTTGCTTACGGTATTTTAGGTAGTTATCACGGATATGAAGTAACCAGTTGTTGATAAGGCCAAGTTTAGGGTTATCAATCGCCGCATTAACACCGCCACAACCGTAGTGACCACAGACAATGATGTGTTTAACTTTGAGTACATCGACGGCGTACTGCACAACTGAGAGGCAGTTTAAGTCGGTATGAACCACTTGGTTCGCCACATTTCGGTGAACAAACAGTTCGCCAGAATATAAACCAGTGAGACGCTCGGCCGGAACACGGCTATCTGAGCAGCCAATCCATAGAAAACCAGGGCTTTGACCCTCTTCAAGCGTTGTAAAATACTCAGGTCGTTGAGAGCGAATTTCTTCTGACCATTTAGAGTTGTTTTCAAAAAGCTGTTTAATCTCTGGCATTTTGCGTCTTACATCCCTTAATTAAGAATCTCAACTATACACAATGTTACAAATTCAATCTCGTAAAAACTGTGTCAAATAGTACTCATCTGACGTGTACTCGTCGTTAAAATCATTAACTTAGCGTAGAAGCTATGATCCGGTTATAAGACATGAATAATGTGATTGAATTAACACTTTCTGAACACTTGATACATTTGTTAAAGTGATAAGGTTTGTCATTTCATCATCAGGAAGGTGTGTTTTGTTTGGAAGTCGTTTTACGGATATCAATCTCAAAGGGGATATGTTTGGTGGTGTCACTACAGCCATCATCTCATTGCCTTTAGCATTGGCATTTGGTGTTGCTTCTGGTGCGGGCGCGGAAGCTGGCCTTTGGGGAGCCATCATGGTTGGCCTATTTGCAGCTTTGTTCGGCGGTTCAAGCAGCCTGATATCTGAGCCAACCGGCCCGATGACAGTGATCATGACGGCGGTAATGACCAGCATGGTGGCTAAATATCCTGAAACCGGAATGGCAATGACCTTCACCGTGGTAATGATGGCAGGTGCATTTCAGATACTACTCGGTACGTTAAAGCTCGGAAAATACGTTACTTTGATGCCATATAGCGTGATCTCCGGATTTATGTCGGGTATCGGCGTTATTCTAATTATTCTGCAGTTGTCCCCTTTATTAGGACACGCCGCCCCTTCTGGTGGGGTGATGGGCACGCTTTCCGCACTTCCAGATACACTGGCTAATCTTAAAATCAGTGAGCTGTTTTTAGGCGCTTTGACACTCGGCATTCTTTTCGGTTTTCCCGCTAAGTATCGTAAGTATGTGCCTGCTCAACTGGTCGCTTTGGTTGCTGTGACGCTCTTGTCTGTCATTATTTTTGATACCGATTCTATTCGCCGCATTGGTGAAATCCCAGCCGGTTTGCCTTCTCTCGTTATCCCTACAATCAGCGCTGAACAGTTCACTACCATGGTTATTGATGCCTTGGTACTAGGTACGCTTGGCTGCATTGATACGCTTCTTACCGCGGTTATCGGAGACTCACTGACTCGTAAAGAGCATGACTCAGACAAAGAACTTCGCGGCCAAGGCATTGCGAATATGATCTCTGGTCTGTTTGGTGCGCTGCCTGGTGCGGGGGCAACCATGGGGACAGTGACTAATATTCAGGTAGGAGCGCGTTCTCCGCTTTCAGGTGTTATTCGAGCTTTAGTACTTGCGCTAGTGGTATTGGTTGCGGGTGGCTTAACAGAACCGATTCCTATGGCAGTGCTGGCTGGTATCGCGATGTATGTTGGTTTCAATATCCTGGATTGGAGTTTTATCCAACGCGCACACAAGGTTAGCTATGCCGGCATGGGCGTGATGTACGGCGTGATGCTCCTGACTGTGTTTGTCGACTTGATTATTGCTGTCGGATTGGGCGTGTTTATCTCGAATATTCTGATTATTGAAAGATTGAGCCGAGAACAAGCCAGACAAGTTAAGGCGATCAGTGATGGTGATGATGAAGACGATATCCCATTGACCGATAGCGAACGTCAGTTACTCGATAGTGCCAATGGTAAGGTTCTTTTCTTCTATCTTTCAGGGCCGATGATATTCAGCGTTTCAAAGGCGATTTCACGCCAGCACTCAAGTATCTCTGACTATGAAGCGATGATTCTAGACCTGACAGATGTCCCTATGATTGATGTCACTGTTGGCCTTGCGTTAGAGAATGCGATTAAAGATGCGTTGGATGCGCAGTGTGAGGTGTACCTGCTGTGTCCTAATGAGAATACTCGTCAGCAACTAGAGAAGTTCCACGTGATTGACCTAGTACCTGAATCCAACACTTATCGATTCAGATATGAAGCGCTGACGGCAGCAACAAGCTATGTCGACAGAGATGAGCATCAATTTGAGTCAGTTTAATTTTCAGTAATAAGCGAACATGAATGAGCTGATATGAATAAGCTATAGACGCTCACTTCAAGGCTGATCATTAATGCCGTTAAGTGAATCACTTAGCGGCATTTTTATATTTACTGAACATTGATTTAGTCTTCACGTAGCCAAGACGCTTATTTTTTTCGAAATAAACTCTCACACGATATTTGTATTCATCGTTAATCAACGATAAACTTGTTTGCAAAATGGCCGAGTAAACAAGTTTGGGTTAGTTTTCTGCTAGCTCGTTTTAAGCATTACTCTCTTCCTCAAGCTCGGTCGTCTACATCTTATCTATAGCAAATGGCAGTCTATCTCTATGTATGCATTAGAAATTGAGCAATTAAGAAAAACTTATGCTGGGGGCTTCGAGGCTCTTAAGGGCGTTAGTTTACAAGTAGAAAAAGGCGACTTTTACGCACTACTTGGTCCAAATGGTGCGGGTAAATCAACCACCATTGGTGTTATCTCTTCACTGGTAAACAAAACTTCAGGCAAGGTTAAAGTGTTCGGTTACGACATTGATACTGATCTGGAGTTGGCGAAGCAGAACTTAGGTCTAGTGCCCCAAGAGTTCAACTTTAACCCGTTCGAAACCGTTGAACAGATCGTGTTGCAACAGGCGGGCTATTACGGCGTGCCAAAAGCATTGGCGAAAGAGCGAGCGAAAAAGTACCTATCTCAACTCGATTTGTGGGAAAAACGTGGCGAACGTGCGCGTAACTTGTCTGGTGGTATGAAGCGTCGTTTGATGATCGCGCGTGCATTGATGCATGAACCTCATTTGTTGATCCTTGATGAACCAACGGCGGGTGTTGATATTGAACTGCGTCGTTCAATGTGGGAATTCCTAAAAGAGATCAATGAGAAGCAGGGCATTACCATTATCTTGACCACGCACTACCTAGAAGAAGCGGAAATGTTGTGTCGCAACATCGGCATCATTAATCGCGGTGAGTTGATTGAGAACACAACCATGAAAGCGCTGTTGGGCAAATTGAGTGCTGAGACCTTTATTCTGGATCTGGAAGAAGGCACGACAGAACCTAAGCTTGAAGGTGTGAATAGCCAAGTCATGCTCAATGGCTCGCTAGAAATCGAAATCGATAAAAACCTAGGTTTGAATACCATCTTCGCTCAGTTGAGCGAGCAACAGGTGAAAGTCCTCTCTATGCGTAACAAAGCAAACCGTTTAGAAGAGCTATTCGTGAGTATTGTCCGTGAGGGGAGTAAATAATATGTACAGCCTATATTGGACAGCTTTCTGCAGTTTGTTGACGAAAGAGATCAATCGATTCACGCGTATCTGGGTGCAAACTCTGGTGCCGCCAGCGATTACCATGACGCTTTATTTCATCATCTTCGGTAACCTGATTGGTGCTCGTATTGGTGAAATGAACGGCTTCAGTTATATGGAATACATTGTTCCAGGCCTGATCATGATGTCGGTGATCACCAACTCATATTCGAATGTGGCCTCGTCATTCTTTAGTGCTAAGTTCCAAAAGAATATTGAAGAGTTGCTTGTAGCTCCGGTTCCTAACTACGTGATTATCGCCGGTTTCGTAATGGGTGGTGTAGTGCGTGGTTTGTTAGTGGGCACTATCGTAACCTTCGTATCCTTGTTCTTTGTCGACTTACAAGTTGACCATTGGGGGGTGATCATTGCGACAGTATTTTTAACGTCGGTAGTGTTCGCTCTGGGTGGCTTGATTAACGCGGTATTCGCACGCACGTTTGATGATATCTCTATTATCCCAACCTTCATCTTAACGCCGCTGACGTATCTGGGTGGTGTGTTCTACTCAATTAGCCTGTTGCCTGAGTTTTGGCAGGGTGTGTCGAAGCTGAACCCGATTGTCTACATGGTAAACGCGTTTAGATATGGCTTTCTGGGTGTGTCTGATGTGGGTATCGTGACGTCGTTTGGCGTACTAGGCGTGTTTATCGTGCTGTTGTATGGCATTGCACACTACCTAGTGACAAAGGGTATTGGCTTACGTAGTTAATACCTAGTTAGCCAGAATTGCAGGCAAAGAAAAAGGTCGATATTACATCGACCTTTTTTGTCTCTTTCACTTGTGCTTTTGCTTTGTGTTTAGAGAAGAAAGCGATTACTCAGCGGTTTCTTCTTTCACTTCTTCTTTGGTTTCCGTTACCAAGTCGAGAACTTGGTTGTCGATAAGACGAGTCTTACCTAGGAAAGCTGACATAAGAATCACAGCTTGAGTGGATTCTGGAGTGATCGCTTGTAGCGTTTTCGCATCACAAATGAATATCTCATCTGGTTGAAGATCTGCAGCGCGTAGCTGGTCGGTTGCATCTTCAATTACTGATGCGTAGTCATCGCGACCACCACGAATAGCACTGCTGATCCAGCGCATAGTACGCGCTAGAACTGGTGCTCGTTGGCGTTCGTCAATCGTTAGATTGCTATTGCGAGAGCTCATTGCCAAGCCGTCCATTTCACGAACGGTCGCAACGCCCACAACTTTAATGTCTAACGCTAAGTCAGTGGTCATCTGGCGAATAACAGCAAGCTGCTGGAAGTCTTTTTTGCCGAAGCATGCAAAGTCTGGCTGAACAATGTTAAACAGCTTGGTGACAATCGTCGCTACGCCACGGAAATGACCTGGACGAGATGCACCTTCAAGCATGTGAGATATGCCAGGGACCTCAACAAACGTCTGTTTGTCTAATCCATCTGGATACATCACCTCTGGCGTTGGTGTAAATACCAGCTCAACGCCTTCGCCAGTTAGTTTGCTTAAATCTGCTTCTAACGTGCGAGGGTAGTTGTTTAGGTCGTCGGCGCGGTCAAACTGCATTGGGTTTACAAAGATGCTTACCACAACGATGTCTGCCAGTTCTCGAGCTTTCTTTACTAGAGTTAGGTGGCCTTCATGTAGGTTTCCCATTGTCGGTACAAAAGCAACCGTACGTCCATCACGCTTAAACTGTTTAATCTGCTCACGAAGAGCCGCTATTTCAGCAAAAGTTTGCATACTTACTCCTAAGCGATTGTATGAGCTTCATCAGGGAAGCGCGCGCTCTCTACTTCTTCTTTGTATAGAGCTACTGCCTTACGCATATCACCGGTTTCTGCTAGGAAATTCTTAGAGAACTTCGGCATGTAGTTCGCAGAAATACCGAACATGTCATGCATAACCAATATCTGACCATCGGTAACATTGCCGGCGCCGATACCGATAACCGGTACGTCACAAGCTTCTGTAATTCGTTTTGCCAATGAAGCTGGCACACATTCAAGTAGAACGATTTGAGCGCCTGCGTTTTGCAGGGCTAGCGCGTCAGCAACCATTTTGTCGGCTTGCTCGTCGTCACGACCTTGAATTTTGTAACCACCAAAAATGTTCACAGACTGAGGTGTTAAGCCTAAGTGTGCACATACTGGTACTGCACGTTCTGTTAGCATCTTTACAGTATCAACCAACCAGCTTCCGCCTTCGATTTTTACCATATTCGCGCCAGCACGCATCAAGGTAGCTGCGCTTTCACAAGCTTGCTCTGGAGTCGCGTAGCTCATGAAAGGCATGTCAGCCATAAGAAGGCAATTAGGGCTACCAGCACGCACTGAGCGAGTATGGTAAGCAATATCTTCAACGGTGACAGGTAATGTATCGTTATGGCCTTGTAGAACCATCCCTAGTGAATCACCGACAAGTAGTACAGGCATCTCTTGGCTTTCGAATAATTGAGCAAAGCTCGCATCATAAGCTGTCGACGTCGCGAATTTACGGCCTTCACGTTTGCATTTGATCAGGTCGTTAATGGTTACTTTTTTCATTGGTTTTCCTTAATGCGCTTGGCTATTGTTGCCAAACATTGAGCCCGTTCTTATCTACTATTTTCAGTAGTTCTGTCAGCTCAGTCCCATCAGGGAGTTGTAAACTTGGTGCGATTTCAGCAAGCGGGTAGAGTACAAACTCTCGTTCTTTCATTCCGTAATGAGGAACGATTAAGCGCTCTGAATCGATCACCTCATTGCCGTATAACACAATGTCGAGGTCCAAGGTTCTTGGCCCCCAACGCTCGTCTTTACGGACGCGCCCTTGCTCTAACTCGATTTTTTGAGTGCAATCAAGCAGTTCAATTGGCGTTAATTCGGTTTGGATAGCGACTACCGCGTTGATGTAGTCCGGTTGATTTTGCGGCCCCATTGGAGTGCTACTATATAGCTGAGAGGTCGCAATAAACGTTGATCGCGGTAGGCTTTTTAGCGTTTCGATAGCCAAATTTGCTTGGCTAACTGGGTTGGCAAGGTTGCTGCCGACCGCAATGTAAGCCGTTATCATTCTGATTGCTTACTCTTTTTGTTTCGGTAAGTCTTACGGCGACGATGGCCTGACTTTGATGGTGCTGCAACGTCGTTAGCCATCGCTTGACGCATGTTGCGACCGGCTGTTTGATAACGCTCCCACCATTTCGCAAGATCTTTAGTTTCGCCACCTTCAATCTCACCACGCATTTCTAGGAAATCGTAGCCTGCACGGAACTTGTTGAGCTCCATTAGACGAACAGCGCGTTTACCGTTGCGACGAGGCAGTCGAAGTTGCAGTTGCCAAACTTCGCGAATGGTTGCGGTGTGACGACGAGGAATAGCAATAGACTTTACTTGCTGATCAAGAATGATGTTACTCGCTTCCATGATCGCGTCGTAGTGCGCCATACCCTGTTCAGCGACAAGTTTGTCTGCCAGCTTGTTCATTGGGTACCAAAGCATCGCTGCGAACATGAATGCTGGGTTTACTCGCTTACCATCTTCGATGCGAAGATCGGTTGAATCGAGAACCAAATCAAGCATCTGCTCTGTGTGAGAGTCGTAATCTTCTGTGAAGTATTCCGCTACAGCTGGGAACATCTGTTGAAAGAGGTTGTACTCGCGCATTAGGTGGTAGGTTTCTAAACCGTGACCTGATTGCAGCAATTTCAGAGACTCTTCGTAAAGACGCGCTGCTGGGATATCTCTTAGAAGGTGCGCTAACTCTTCAATCGGGTCAGCTGTGTCTTCTTCAATATCGAAATCCAGTTTAGCGGCGAAGCGCATTGCACGTAGCATACGTACTGGGTCTTCACGATAACGCGTTTCTGGATCGCCAATCAGGCGGATCAGTTTATCTTCTAAATCTTCTACACCACCCGCGTAATCGTGGATGCTGTAGTCAGCAATGTTGTAGTACATCGCATTGATTGTGAAATCACGACGCTCTGCATCTTCATCAACACTGCCATACACGTTATCGCGCAATAGCATCCCTTCTTTCGATTGTGCAGACACGTTTTTCGATGGCTCTTGGTGGTGGCCACGGAAAGTTGCCACTTCAATGATGTCACGACCAAACATGATATGTGCCAAGCGGAAACGGCGACCGATAAGGCGACAGTTTCTGAAGAGGTGTTTGATTTGCTCTGGCGTTGCGTTGGTCGCAATATCAAAATCTTTTGGCTGAGAGCCTAATAAGATATCGCGTACACCACCACCGACTAGAAATGCGTCAAAACCCGCACCATTCAGACGATATAGCACTTTTAGTGCGTTGTCGCTGATCTGCTTGCGTGAAATATTGTGCTCTTGACGAGTATAAATATTCAGAGCTAATTCGTGGAATCCGCGTTGTTCGCTTGGGGTATTGTCGTTTGTATTCATTAGTTTAGAACAAAGTAGGTATCGCCAACTTTGTTTTTCTCTTAGTCCAAAGTGGTAGTGCAGAGTTTAATTGCGGCTAATAATAGCTTAGCGCGAGCCATTTGAGAACATCGTCTGCTTAACCACAGTGGTTGGTTATGGCATTTTTATGTGTCGTTTTTGCTATTTGCCGTGAGTTTCGAGCTAATTACAGTGCTCTTTTTGTAAACTATCAGGTAACTGACTGACGTTCCATTGTTGGCAGCCCCACAATAAAATCTCATCCATTGAAGCCTCACAAAGGGCTGTCGGGATATCAAAACCTAAGAATCGCATCGCGTTGAGTAACATTGGTTTTGGATTGTCGAGATTGATTGCGGTGGCATGGTTCTGTTTTGACAGTTTATTCCCCAAGTCATCGGTTGCCAATGGTAAGTGCAAGTAGCTCACTGTTTTTTGCTTGAGCGTCTTATATAAACTGATTTGACGGCCTGTTGGCTCTATCAGGTCTGCGCCTCTTACGACTTCCGTTACTCCTTGTTCGATGTCATCAAGGACAACGGCCAAGTTATAGGCAAACAATCCATCTCTGCGTTTAATAATAAAATCTTCTTCAGCTAATGCTTTAGGGATTTGAATCGTGCCGTGGCGCACATCATCAAAGGACTCTACAGGAAAATCCATGCGCAAGCGCACCGCTTGTTCACCTGAATCGATTAAGCCTGCATCTCGACAGTGACCATTGTAAAAGCCACCCAAAGCCTTTATCTGCTTACGAGTACATTGGCAGTAGTAGGCTTGATTGTCTGCGACCCATTGATCGATTTGAGCTTGATACAAGCCATGACGTTGGCTTTGATAGACGACTTCACCATCCCAAAATAGGTGGTAAGCCTCAAGCGTCTTAAGAATGAGGTCTGCAGCGCCGGCCATTTCTCTTGGAGGATCTAGGTCTTCCATACGAACTAACCATTTTCCTTGGTTAGATTTCGCCTGAAAGTAGCTACCTAGAGCAGCAACAAGTGAGCCAAAATGAAGAGGACCTGACGGTGATGGTGCAAAGCGCCCGATATAATTCATGAGTGAACAACCTAATCTAAATGGTACCGCGGTAGCTGATTCTTAAGACGTTTAACTGTCGTATTATTGTTTCTAACTCGCGCTTTAACGCTGAGTTCACCAACAAAAAAGGGAGCCAAGGCTCCCTTTCTTTACATCTGCAAGAATTAACCTTGCATCTGTTTCTCTTTGATCTCTGCAAGTGTTTTACAGTCAATACAAAGATCAGCAGTTGGACGAGCTTCAAGGCGACGAATGCCAATCTCGATACCGCAAGAATCACAGAAGCCGAAATCGTCTTCTTCGATCTTGTCTAATGTCTTCTCAATTTTTTTGATAAGACGACGCTCACGGTCACGGTTACGTAACTCTAGGCTGAATTCTTCTTCTTGAGAAGCACGGTCAACTGGGTCTGGGAAATTCGCTGCTTCGTCCTGCATGTGGTGCACAGTACGATCAACTTCTTCCCTGAGCTGGTTGCGCCAAGCTGCTAAAATTTTTGTAAAATGTTCCGTTTGCTCAGGTGACATGTACTCTTCACCTGGCTTTTCTTGGTACGGTTCAACACCTGCGATGGCTAGGATGCCTAGCGCTTTTTTCTTAGATTCTGGCATACAGCATCTCCTATTTACACCTAGTCAACTGCAAAGCAGCTAATTTTAAGGCGGGTATCTATAGCAGAAAGAACGAATGGTGGCAAATACTCTTATTCAAACTTGCAATCAATGTGATTAGTTCAGCATCTTTGCTTAGCTATTGATAAATTCAACAGCTTGTTTTAGTTGTATTTGAGTATTGCTGAGCTCTGCTTTATAGCAAAGCACTTCAACTCCAGCGTCTTGTGCTTGTTTTAGTAATAACGAATATTTGGCGTCTATATGGTGTGCCGCAGACACTTTTTCAATACCTGAATGTAAAACAGTGAATAAAAGTATGGCTCTATTTCCAGATTCGACCATTTCTGTGAGTTCACGCAGATGTTTTTGGCCTCTGGTGGTGACCGCATCAGGGAAAAAACCTTGCCCTTTAGTTGACGTTTCTTGCTCGTCGAGCAAAGTGACGCTTTTTACTTCGATATAACAAGGCGGCTTTTCGTTATCTTCAAGCAGAATATCAATGCGACTATTCTCACTGCCATATTTTACTTCGGTTCGTAACGCGTTATAGCCTAAGAGTTCAACTATAGTATTATTTTCAATTGCTTCCACTGCCAACTGGTTTGCTCGTGCAGTATTTACACAAATCCGGTGACCTTTGTCTGTTTCTGAGATCTCCCAGCTGTTTGGGTACTTTCTTTTTGCATTATCGGAGGTTGAGTACCACACCGTATTGCCAGGAGTCGCACATCCTGTCATCGCTCCAGTGTTAGCACAGTGGATAGTACGCTCGCTGCCGTCGGGAAGTTTGATGTCAGTGAGAAAGCGTTTATAGCGTTTAATAAGAGTCGCTGGCTCTAATGGGGGATTGAAGTGCATATTACTTATTTAGACAGGTAGGTTTTTATGTACAATGTTGCCAACATTACACCACAAGGTTCTCCCATTGCCACAACTGCCCATAGAAGCTGTGATGCCAGATCTGCTCGCTGGCGTAGAAACACATACTCAACTTATTCTAAAGGCCGCTCCCGGTGCGGGTAAGTCAACATTCTTCCCTTTACAACTGGTTAAGACCAATGCTGTTCAAGGCAAAATTATCATGCTTGAACCTAGGCGTTTGGCGGCAAGAAATATTGCGACTTACTTGGCGAGTCAATTGGGAGAGAAGGTCGGGGAGAGCATTGGCTTTAGAGTTCGTGGTGAATCTAAAACCAGCAGTTCAACTCGCTTGGAAATCGTCACTGAAGGGATCATGACAAGAATGATCCAAACCGACCCTGAATTGACTGGGGTTGATATGGTGATCTTCGATGAATTTCATGAGCGCAGCATTCACGCCGATACCGCATTGGCGTTTAGCTTAGAGATCCAAGAGGCATTGCGTGACGATCTAAAGGTGGTTGTGATGTCGGCAACCTTAGATCAACACGCGCTGCAGTCTTTATTGCCTAGTGCCAAATACGTAGAATCACAAGGTCGCACCTTTCCGGTCGATTTCCGTTATCAGCCTCTTAGCGCAAATGAATATCTAGCCCCTAAAATGGCTAGCGTGATTCGCTCTCTGATGGAGAAAGAGTCAGGCTCACTTCTAGCTTTTTTACCAGGCGTTTCTGCGATTAAGCAGGTGGAATCTCAACTTGAACAGCTTGCTGGTCATATCGATGTGTGTCCTCTTTATGGGCAACTTAGCTTTCCTCTACAACAGAAAGCGATCGCGTCATCAGAGAAAGGGCGTCGAAAGGTGGTATTGGCCACCAATATCGCGGAAACCTCTTTGACTATCGAAGGTATTCGATTAGTGGTGGACTCCGGGCTTGAAAGAGTCGCTAAGTTTGATTTGAAAACTGGTATCACCAAGCTCGAGCAAGTGAAAATCTCACAATCTTCTGCTGAACAACGAGCGGGTCGTGCAGGACGAATTGAAGAGGGCTTGTGCGTTCGTTTGTACAGTGAAACGCAACTAATGCAGCAACCTGCTGTACCAGAGCCTGAGATTCTTCATTCTGATTTGTCTTCGTTGGTGTCTGAATTGACGCAATGGGGCGCTGTGAGTGCAGACGAGTTGCAATGGTTAGACATTCCGCCCCAAGCTTCAGTGGAGCAAGCCAAGCAACTGCTGCAAAGCCTTGAGATATTAGACAGCAATGGTCAATTTACGGCGCTAGGTAAACTGGCTCAACGTTTAGGCCTTGAACCACGTATCGCCAGCATGCTGATAAAAGCGCAACAGAACGGCCAAGCATTGCTGAATGCTGCGATTGTCGCAGCCGCTTTACTTGAAGAGCCTGAACGCAACGTCACAGATATTCAGCATTCGTTGCACCGACTTAAGCAAAGAAAACATTCGAAAAATAACGTGGTGATGCAGCGAGCGAAAAGTCTCGCCAGCAAACTCAATCATCACTTAGATTTGTCACAAGCTGACGAATCATTGCTACCATTAGTGCTTTGTTTTGCCTTCCCGGATCGGATTGCACAAGTGAGAAGCGCGACCAGCAGTGCTTTCCGTCTTGCTAATGGCCACGGCGCCGAGGTTCGTGACGATGACCCATTGGCGAACAATGACTATATCGTAGTGATTGATTTGATGCGCAGCACAGGGCGAGCCAGTCAGATTTTCTTGGCCACCGCGGTTGATATTGCGCTGCTAGAAGAAGCGTTTCCAAATCTCTTTGTCTGTTCAGATTATGCGGATTGGGATGAAAAGCGTGGCCGTTTAGTTGCCGAGCAGCGAGTGTCCCTGGGCAAACTGATTATCAGCACCAAAGCTTTACCTGAGCCCGATTCGAATCAGGCGAGCCAAGCGCTGCTCAACTATGTCGCTCGATGCGGGCTGGATCGATTACATTGGACACCTTCGGCTAAACAGCTGGTTGAGCGTGTGCGCTGTGCTGGTCTTTGGATGCCTGAACATGATTGGCCAGCGATGGATAACGCGAGTTTGGTCGAACATATTGATGAGTGGCTATCTCCATATTTGAATGGCGTTAAGTCGGCAAAAGGGCTCGCTAGTGTTTCGGTTGAACAGGCATTGTCTGCTTATCTTGGTTGGCCTTTGAATCAAGAGATAGACCAATGGTTACCAACGCACTATGTGATGCCGACAGGCAGCAAGAAGACCATTCGTTATCAATATCAGTCTGAACCCGTGATCTCAGTGCGAATGCAGGAAGTCTTTGGTGAACAAGACTCGCCATTGATCGCGCAAGGGGGTAAAAAAGTCGTGCTTGAGCTACTTTCTCCAGCACAGCGACCACTGCAAATTACTCAAGATTTAGCTGGCTTTTGGGCTGGCGCGTACAAAGAAGTACAAAAAGAGATGAAAGGCCGTTACCCAAAACATCCTTGGCCGGATGACCCTGCTAACCATGTAGCAACCACTAAAACCAAACGACAGTTGAATCGATGATGACCAAAATGTTAACGCCAAAAAAGGCACCACCTAAAAAAGCGCCAACAAAGAAGTCACCCGCGACCAAAGCCAAGCCAAGAAAACCAAGAGCGGCTGCGAAAAAGACCAAACCTAAGGCTAAGAAGTCAGGTCAAAGAGGTTGGTTGAAGATCCTGTGGGGTATTTCTTGGAAAGCGGGCATAGCGCTCGCGGCATTGCTGTTGTTTGTCGGTATTTATCTTGATTCTGTGGTCAAGCAGCGTTTTGAAGGTCAGCTGTTTGATTTGCCAACCGTGGTTTATGCGCGAGTACTAGACCTGTCTCCTGGAACTCCAGTGAGTTTGGTGCAGGTTAAGAATGAGCTCGATGTGCTTAATTATCGTAAGGTGAACGCGCCTCGTCACCCGGGCGAATACTCCTCTTCTTCAACCAAGATTGAAATGATTCGTCGTCCGTTCGAGTTTGTCGATGGACCCGAAGCGGATCGTCATGTGATGCTGCATTTCAACGGTAACGAGTTAACTCGAATTCAGTCGTTAGAGAAGAAAGGCGACATGGGGTATTTGCGTGTTGAGCCGAAAATGCTGGGCATGCTTGAGAAAAGCAACGACGAGCAACGACTGTTCTTAAAACGTAACCAATTCCCAGAAGTGATGGTTGATGCGCTACTGGCGACCGAAGACAGAAATTTCTATCAACATGATGGGGTTTCGCCATTGGCGATCGCTCGTGCGATGGTGGTGAATGTTAAAGCCGGGCGCACGGTACAAGGTGGTAGTACGCTGACTCAGCAGTTGGCGAAGAACCTGTTCTTGTCCAGTGAACGTACATTGTGGCGTAAGGTTCGTGAAGCCTACATTGCGCTTATCTTAGACCATCGTTACAGCAAAGATCGTATTCTAGAGGCTTACTTAAACGAGGTTTACCTTGGGCAAAATGGCGGGCAAGCGATTCATGGTTTCGGTTTGGCGTCTCGCTTGTACTTCGGTCAACCTATTCAAGAGCTCCGTATTGATCAGCTAGCACTGCTTGTCGGTATGGTAAAGGGACCTTCGTATTACAATCCGGTTCGTTATCCTGAGCGTGCTAAGACTCGACGCGATCTGGTGCTTCGCTTGTTGATGCAGCAAGACATATTAACTCCGCGACAATACGAAGAAGCGGCGAGTCGTGATTTGGATATTCAAGACAACCCACGTATTGCTAGCCGTCAGCCCGCTTACTTCCAGCAAGTCAATATTGAGCTTAAGAAGTATGTCGGCGATCGATTTGAAGCGAAAAAAGGCATTCGAGTTTTTACCTCTTTGGATCCGGTTTCCCAAGACAAGTTAGAGAAGTCGATTGCACGTAAGGTGCCTGATTTATCGAAAACCGCAGGTAACAAACTGGAAGCTGCAGCTATTGCTGTGGATAGAAATACCGGTGAAATCCGAGCTATGGTCGGTGGTAAACGTACTGGCTACGATGGTTTTAACCGTGCCTTGAATGCGAGTCGTCCTATTGGTTCTTTGGTTAAGCCTGCAATCTACTTAACCGCCTTAGAACAACCCCAAAAGTACACGTTGGCGACAACACTGAAGGACACGCCACTGAGCTTGAAAGGCAGTAAAGGCAGCGTATGGAGCCCAAGAAACTTCGATCGTAAGTTCCGCGGAGATGTGCCCTTGTATGTGGCGCTTTCTAAGTCTTACAACGTACCTACCGTTCGTTTGGGCATGCAGTTAGGCATTGATAGCGTCTCGGATACGATTGAAAAGCTGGGTGTCGATAAAAATGAGATACGCCCAGTGCCGTCGATGTTTTTGGGTTCGTTCTCACTGACTCCGTTCCAAGTAGCGCAGATGTACCAAACCATTACCAACTCTGGTCGTATCGCACCTTTGTCTGCTCTTCGTTCTGTGGTTGATAATGATGGCGAGGTTCTGTATCAATCAATCCCTCGCGTATCGCAAAGTGTTGATCAGCAAGCTGCTTGGTTAACAACTTATGCGATGAAGCGTGGTGTATCGGAAGGTACGGGTCGTTTCCTACAAGGTCAGTTTGCTTGGGCAGGGTTAGCCGGTAAAACGGGCACCAGTAATGACAGTCGAGACAGTTGGTTTGTTGGGGTTGATGGCCGTGAAGTCACCACCATCTGGCTAGGGCGCGATGATAATAAGCCGACTAAACTAACGGGCTCAAGTGGTGCGTTACGTGTCTATGCCGATTATCTTAAACATAGAACTCCGGAGCAATTATTACTGCCTTGGCCGAATGGGATTACGACGGCCAGTTTTACTCGAACTTCTGAAGGGGCTTTAGAGTTTGACTGTGATGGTGCGGTGAAACTGCCTGTTTGGGATGAGAATGGAAACATTAAAAAGGGCTGTGAAAGTCAACCAAAACAGTGGCTAAAGAAGCTTTTTCAGTGGTAAAGTCATAACAGAAAAGAATGACAAGGATAGTTTAAAGAATGATTTCTCGTTGGATAGTGAGCGGCTTAGGTATTGTGGGCACTGTAATCAGTTTTCAGCTGTTTGCATCTACCGCGACACAGGTTGATCAATCTCAGCAAGCTGAACAAGCTCATAAAAGGCCAACCGTTGCTGTCGTTCTTGCTGGTGGTGGTGCCAAAGGTGCAGCTCACATTGGTGTACTTAAAGCCTTAGAAGAGATGCAAATCCCGGTGGATTATATTACCGGTACTAGTATGGGCTCATACGTTGGTGGTCTTTATGCGACAGGGATGAGCGCAGACGAGATCGAGAGCTTTATTTATACGGTTGATTGGAATCGTGGTTATCGTGATCGCGTTAACCGTAGTGATCGCCGAGTGCGTGACAAAGAGTATGAAGACCGTTACCAACTGAACACTGACCTTGGTTTAGGTTGGGGTGAAATCAAAGCAAGGAAAGGGGTGGTTCAAGGTCAGAATATGTTGCGTATTCTACGTGAGACCACAGGTAACCTCTCTCCACTCGACTCTTTTGACCATCTTGCTATTCCTTACCGTTCAGTCGCAACTGACATTATCGAACTTGAAGAAGTGGTCATCGATCATGGTCACCTTGTCGATGCCATGATGGCCAGTATGTCGGTACCCGGTGCGCTTCCCCCTTATTCGCTAGATGGTCGAATGCTGGTTGATGGTGGTGTCACCAATAATATGCCAGTCGACGTTGCCAGAGCGATGGGAGCGGACATTGTCATTGCGGTGGATATCAGTACCAATTACAAAGGCAAAGAAGACTTCACGAATTTTCTAGCGGCAGCTGACCAACTTTCTAATTATCTGGTTCAACGCAGCACTCAGGAGCAAGCTGAAACACTGACCGATGATGATGTTTTCCTACGCCCTGATGTTGGGCAAATGGAGACGACAGAATTCGATAAAATGCCGGGTGCCTACCAAGCCGGTTATGACGCAGCGATTCAGAATAGCTCTGAGCTTTCTAAGCTGTCACTCTCTAACGCAGACTATCAGCATTATATCGAGGACAAACAAAAAGCACGCAGACAGCTGAAGCACGGTGATAAGACCGTCGTTGACCGAGTTGTTATCAATAACAATACTCACTATTCCGATAAGCTGATCGAAAACCGTTTAAACCTAGATTCCGGTAAGATCTTAAAGACCAGTGAAATTGAATCTAAAGTGCAAGACCTCTATGCACTGGATAGATTTGAGTTAGTCACTTATGAGTTTGATAATGTTGACGGTGAAGAGCAACTTACGGTGAATGTGGATGAAAAGTCTTGGGGGCCAAACTACCTCAACTTTCGTTTCTTTCTTGAAGATGATTTCTCTACTACCAGCCAGTACTCGATCGGTGTTTCAGCCAACTTTACCGATATCAACTCGCACGGTGCAGAGTTAAGAACCAATATCGAGATGGGTACGGATAAACGAATTGAGGCCGAACTCTACTCGCCATTCTTTTCGAGCCAAAAATTGTTCACTTCAGCATCGATTGTTTACAGTAAGCAGAACAGAAACCTCCCGGTCGATATTGACGAAATTGAAGAGCCAACACTAGACGTAACGAACGACTACTTTCCAATGACTTATAGCGAGTATGTCGGAGAGTTAGCATTAGGCTATCAACCTACCTTGTGGCAAGAGCTGAAATTCGGCCTTCGCTATACTGATGGGGATGTTGAGGTGGCTTCTTTACCTTCATTGGGCAGTGGTGGCTATAAACGTATTGGTGGCTTTATGGGCTATCGACTGGATACTTTGGATAATTTCAGCTTGCCGACTAAGGGCTTCTTTGTCGATTTGGAGTACCTTGTCTCCCATGATGATTTTGATAATGACAGCTCTGTTGGTGAATCGGATTTAACGTCTGAGAGTGATACGGTTTATGAGTTTTCAGCCAATTTCATGGCTGCACAAAGTATTGAGAAGCATACTTTAGTCGCAAAGCTCGATTACGGCATTGTAGAAAGTAAAAATTCAGTCTTTCCAATTGATCCGAAAGAGCTAGGAGGGTTCCTCAATCTATCCGGTATTCCAAGGAATAGCTTGATCGGTCAAAACTTAGCATACACCAGTTTGATTTATCGCTATAAGTGGTTTGAAAATGACTTCGGTCTCTTTAAATCACCATTCTACGTGGGGGCATCCATTGAACATGGTGGTGTTTGGTCGAACAATGATTTGAGTATTGATGAAGCGCCAATGTACACCGCGGGTTCTGTTTTCGCAGGAGTCGATTCACCCATCGGGCCGATCATTTTAGCTTATGGCCGAACCGAAGATAACTTCGATTCGGTGTATCTGATTGTGGGTACTTCCTACAAATAATCATGCGTAGAGTCGCCATTTAAGTGCGTAATTAGGCAAAAATAGTGGGACTTTCGTCTTAACTTGCTATGTTGGTCAAAATGATAAGATTTTAATTTAACGTTAAATTTGCTATTCTACCGCCCACAGTTTGGCCTCTATGACGCCGCTCATCAATACAAATTGAATGACAAAAATGGCAATGGAGAGCCAAGTTTCCAAGGATGTTCACTTCTTTATTTTACTAACAATTATGAAGGGAAGAAGTGAACCGCAATGAGAGGAAAAAAGTCGTGCTTGAAGCCTACCGTAAACACGTCGAAGAACGTGCTGCCGAAGGAGTTGTTCCAAAACCACTAGATGCTGAGCAGGTAGCTGGCCTAGTTGAACTTCTGAAGAATCCACCTCAAGGTGAAGAAGAAATCATTCTTGACCTACTAGAAAACCGCATTCCACCGGGTGTAGATGAAGCTGCTTATGTAAAAGCTGGCTTTCTTACGGCTATCACTAAAGGTGAAGTAGCTTCTCCACTAGTAAGCAAAGCAAAAGCTGCAGAACTGCTTGGTACTATGCAAGGCGGTTACAACATCGAATCTCTAGTATCTCTACTAGACGATGCTGAGCTTGCTCCAATCGCTGTTAAAGCTCTATCTCATACTCTACTGATGTTCGATGCGTTCTATGACGTAGAAGAGAAAGCGAAAGCGGGCAATGCATCTGCACAACAAGTACTTCAATCTTGGGCTGATGCTGAATGGTTTACAGCGAAAAACAAAGTAGCGGAAAAGATCACCGTTAAAGTATTTAAAGTTACCGGTGAAACTAACACTGATGACTTATCTCCAGCGCCTGATGCATGGTCACGTCCTGATATCCCAGTGCACGCGAAAGCGATGCTGAAGATGGAACGTGATGGCATTACTCCTGATGAGCAGGGTAGCGTTGGTCCAATCAATCAAATTGAAGAAATGCAAAAAGATGGCATTCCACTGGCTTACGTTGGTGATGTTGTTGGTACAGGTTCTTCACGTAAATCGGCAACCAACTCAGTACTTTGGTTCATGGGTGAAGATATCCCATTCGTACCAAACAAGCGTACTGGCGGTGTTTGTCTTGGTGGTAAAATTGCACCAATCTTCTACAACACAATGGAAGATTCAGGCGCACTACCAATTGAACTGAACGTACAAGACATGAACATGGGCGATATCATTGATATCTACCCGTACGAAGGTGTTGTTCACAAGAACGGTTCTGTAATTTCAAACTTTGAGCTAAGCAAAGTTCTTCTCGATGAAGTGCGTGCTGGTGGCCGTATTCCACTGATCATTGGTCGTGGCCTAACAGGTCGTGCTCGTGACGCTCTAGGTCTAGCTGAAACGGATCTGTTTGCTAAACCAATCGATCCATCTGCATCTGATAAAGGCTACACGCTAGCTCAGAAGATGGTAGGTAAAGCATGTGGTGTTGAAGGTGTGCGTGCTGGTCAGTACTGTGAACCTAAAATGACGACAGTCGGTTCTCAAGATACGACCGGTCCTATGACTCGTGATGAGCTTAAAGATCTGGCGTGTCTTGGTTTCTCAGCAGACCTTGTAATGCAGTCTTTCTGTCACACATCTGCATACCCGAAACCTGTTGATGTAAACACTCACCATACGCTACCTGATTTCATCATGAACCGTGCGGGTGTTTCACTTCGTCCGGGTGATGGCGTTATCCACTCATGGCTAAACCGTATGCTTCTTCCTGATACTGTAGGTACAGGTGGTGACTCGCATACTCGTTTCCCTCTAGGTATTTCATTCCCTGCGGGTTCTGGCTTGGTAGCATTTGCTGCCGCAACAGGCGTTATGCCTCTTGATATGCCTGAATCTATCTTGGTTCGCTTTAAAGGCGAAATGCAACCGGGTATCACGCTACGTGACCTAGTACATGCCATTCCTCTTTATGGTATCAAGCAAGGCCTACTAACCGTAGAGAAAGCAGGTAAGATCAACGAATTCTCTGGTCGTGTACTAGAAATTGAAGGTGTTGAGCACCTATCTGTTGAGCAAGCATTTGAGCTTTCTGATGCATCTGCTGAGCGTTCTGCTGCAGGTTGTACGGTTAAGCTATCTCAAGAGTCGATCGATGAGTACCTGAACTCGAATATCGTTATGCTTAAGTGGATGATCGCGGAAGGTTACGGTGATGTTCGTACGATTGAGCGTCGTATCACTGCAATGGAAGAGTGGTTAGCGAACCCTGAGTTGCTATCTGCTGATTCAGATGCGGAATACGCGCACGTTATCGAGATTGATCTTGCTGACATCGATCAACCAATCCTTTGTGCACCAAACGATCCAGATGATGCTCGTCTTCTTTCTGACGTTCAAGGTACTGAGATTCAAGAAGTGTTTATCGGTTCTTGTATGACGAACATCGGTCACTTCCGTGCTGCTGGTAAGATGCTAGAAGAGTTTAACGGCTCGCTAAATACTCGCCTATGGGTGGCTCCGCCAACCAAGATGGATAAAGATCAGCTGACAGAAGAAGGCTACTACGGCATCTTCGGTCGTGCTGGGGTTCGTATTGAAACTCCGGGTTGTTCACTGTGTATGGGTAACCAAGCTCGTGTTGCTGATGCTGCGACGGTAATGTCTACCTCTACTCGTAACTTCCCGAACCGTTTGGGTACAGGCGCGAATGTTTACCTAGCGTCAGCTGAACTTTCTGCGGTTGGTGCGATTCTAGGTCGTATTCCAACGAAAGAAGAGTACCTAGAGTACGCTGATAAGATCAATGCAACGGCTGCTGATACATACCGTTACCTGAACTTCCATAAAATGGGTCAGTACACGGAAAAAGCGGACACGGTTATTTTCCAAGAACCAGCCTAGTTCCTCGTCATATTTGTAGCGGCAGCGTTGTTGACTGCGTACGTTCACCCTAATCACATAGAGCTTCTATGCTCATAGGGATGAACGTACTTGTCGCCTAGCTGCCACTCCAACTATTTAGAGGAACCCAAATGATAGAGCGTCTACTTCGGTAGGCGTTTTTTTATGTCTGAATGTTAGAAGACGAGCGACTCGATCTCTTGATGACTTCGCTATATACTCTCGCCTCATTTTTAACCCTATCTGTCATTAGTGCGCGGAGCCTTTATGGAATTTGAATTTACAAGAAACACTTTAATGGGCGAGTACTATGTAAAGTGCAGTATGGGGCACGAGATCGTTGGCCGCTGGTTACAAGAAGAGATCGGCAAAGATAAGCAGAAACTAGATCATGTGATGGCGCTTATTGAGCAATCTCGACAAGACCTGAGCAATGAAGTGACGCTACTTGGCAAAGAGATTAGCCTTGCCATCAATGAAGATGAAGTCACGATTCAAGAAAACGTGTTAGCGCATGAGCAAGAAATGGAAGAGGGCAGTGAGTTCGACTTCTATAACTGTGAAAGCCAAGCAAGCTGTGGAATCGATGATTTTGAACTACTCATCGAACGCTGGATGGATTTTTTAGGTTACTAGTTTCTAACACCTATTTGTTAGTCATTCAGAGCTTTGAAGGCTCCGTTGCCCAAATCTGGAGCAATAAGAGCAATACGCATTAAGATAGTGAAAAGGCCGCACCATATTGGTGCGGCCTTTTTTGTTTTTATAGTCCTATCATGTGTATTTGATTAAAAATCAAACACTTAACTTTTTGGCACGCTACTTGGATTGTTATAAGAGAATTAACGGATTAAGTAAGAATTTAAGGAACGAATATGAAATTAATAAATGCCATTGTTAAGCCATTCAAATTAGACGATGTACGCGAAGCGCTCTCTGATGTGGGTATTGAAGGTATGACGGTTTCTGAAGTTAAGGGCTTTGGTCGTCAGAAAGGACACACAGAATTGTACCGTGGTGCAGAGTACCAAGTCGACTTCCTACCAAAAGTGAAGCTAGAGATTGCTACTCAAGCTGAAAACGTTGACCGAGTTGTTGAAGCGATCAGTCAAGCGGCACACACAGGTAAAATCGGTGACGGTAAGATTTTTGTGTATGACCTAAGCCAAGCCGTACGAATCCGTACTGGTGAAATGGATGCTGAAGCACTTTAAAGAATTACAAGGACTGGAGACTTTAATATGGAACTTACAACAACAGTAACGGAACTACGTTACGCACTAGACACTTTTTTCTTCCTCATTTCAGGTGCGTTGGTAATGTGGATGGCAGCAGGCTTCGCGATGCTTGAAGCTGGCCTAGTTCGTTCAAAGAACACAACAGAAATTTTAACTAAGAACATCTGCTTGTACGCGATTGCTTGTACAGCGTTCTTAGTGGTTGGTTACAACATTATGTATGTCGACAACGGCGAAGGCGGTTGGTTGCCATCATTCGGTACTCTGATTGGTACTCAAGGTGAAGGCGCAGACCACTCTCTAGAATCAGACTTCTTCTTCCAGGTAGTATTCGTTGCAACTGCAATGTCTGTGGTATCTGGTGCAGTTGCTGAGCGTATGAAACTTTGGTCGTTCCTTATCTTCTCGGTAGTACTAACAGCATTCATTTACCCAGTTGAAGGTTACTGGACTTGGGGCGGTGGTTTCCTATCAGAAGCGGGTTTCAGTGACTTTGCAGGTTCGGGTATCGTACATATGGCCGGTGCAGCAGCTGCATTAGCTGGTGTTCTACTACTTGGTGCTCGTAAAGGTAAATACGGTAAGAACGGTGAAATCTACCCGATTCCTGGTTCAAACATGCCGCTTGCAACACTAGGTACATTTATTCTTTGGTTTGGTTGGTTCGGTTTCAACGGCGGTTCTCAATTGATGGTTTCAGATTTCGAGAACGCGACAGCAGTTGGTCAAATCTTCCTTAACACCAACGCAGCAGCGGCAGCTGGCGCAATCGCAGCACTACTAGTATGTAAAACGACTTGGGGTAAAGCAGACCTAACAATGATTCTTAACGGTGCGTTAGCTGGCCTAGTAGCAATCACTGCGGACCCTCTATCACCATCACCTCTATTTGCTGTAGCGATTGGTTCGGTATCTGGTGCATTGGTTGTATTCAGCATCATCGCTCTAGATAAAGCTAAGATTGATGATCCAGTAGGTGCAATCTCTGTACACGGTGTGTGTGGTTTCTTCGGTCTAATGGCTGTGCCACTAAGCAATGCTGACGCAACGTTTGGTGCTCAACTAATGGGTGCAGCAGTAATCTTTGCATGGGTATTCGGTGCTAGCCTAGCGGTATGGGCAGTGCTTAAAGCAACAATCGGTATTCGTGTTAGTGAAGATGAAGAGCTAGAAGGTATGGACATGCACGATTGTGGTGTCGGCGCTTACCCAGAGTTTGTATCAGTAAAATAATCGATAGTATTTGTCTAATCTGAACGGGTTAGGCAGGACAAAGAAAACCCCATAGCCATTGGTTGTGGGGTTTTGTTATTAATGGTCGAGTAGTTTTGATTGATGTAGATAAACCGATCTAGCCGGCAACGCTTCGCACGCATAAGTGGTCGCTTTGAAATGAATTGTTACAAAAGTGCGAGGCTGATGGCGCAGAGCGAACAATTTTTTTGTCGGACATCATTGTAATTGTGTTACTGATGAATATAATAACGCAACTGATATAGATTATCATTTCGATATAAAGGATTTTACCATGAAAAAACTGCTAACACTTTCAGCTCTAGCGTGTAGTGTCATTGCCCCTGCTGCAATGGCTGCGGAAGAAGTGAACGTATACTCTTACCGTCAACCTTTCCTAGTTGAACCAATGTTCAAGGAATTCACAAAAGAGACTGGCATTAAAGTAAACGTTAAGTTTGCTAAAAAAGGTTTAGCAGAAAAGTTAGCTCAAGAAGGCGAATACAGCCCTGCAGACGTAGTGTTAACTGTAGACATCAGTCGTCTATCTGAGCTAACTAAACAAGGTTTAGTTCAGTCTGTTGAAAGCGAAGTTCTTGAAAAGAATATTCCTGCTCAATACCAAGATACAAACAATGAGTGGTTCGCTCTAACAACACGTACACGTAGCGTTTACTCTTCTCGTGACCGTGTTGGTCGTCTAGGTGAGGAGTTTACTTACGAAGATCTAACTAAGCCTGAATTTAAAGGTAAGATCTGTACGCGTAGCGGTAAGCACCCATACAATGTTTCTCTAGTATCTTCGATGATCGCTCACAAAGGTGAAGCTGAAACGAAAGAGTGGCTAGAAGGCGTAAAAGCTAACCTAGCACGCAAGCCTCAAGGTAACGATCGCGCACAAGTTAAAGCGATTAAAGAAGGCCTATGTGATGTTGCTCTTGGTAACAGCTACTACCTAGGCAAGATGGTTAACGATAAAGAGCAAAAAGCTTGGGCTGACGCTGTTTACATTAACTTCCCTAACCAAGAGACAACGGGTACTCACGTGAATATCTCTGGTATGGCAATGGCTAAATACTCTCCAAACGAAGAGAATGCCGTTAAGCTAATGGAATTCCTATCGGGTAACACAGCACAAAGCATGTATGCAGAAGTGAACTATGAATACCCAGTGAAAGCTGATGTTAAACCTTCTGAGCTTGTTGCTTCATGGGGTGAATTCAAAGCAGATACAATTTCTCTAGACCAAATTGCTGACCACCACGCAGCAGCAATTAAACTATTAGACGAAGTTAAGTTCGATCTTTAATTTATTACTGTAGGCTTCGGCCCAAGTAAAATGACAACCTCAAGTCGCCATTTTCGGTCACTTGGGGTTGTTTGTTTTGGAAAATCACTTTTTGATACAAAGCTCGCCGTTGATCCCTTGAGTTATTAGCATCTCACCTTGAAGTCATTACAGTATATGGGTATAAATAACCCCACCATTAAAAGGACATGAGATGTATTTACAAATGCATTTGTGTTTCATTAAGCCTCTTTGTAGTTAGGCGATGAAAGAAAAGAATTATTTATGGAACACCAGTAGCGGCATTATTGCTGTATTACTGGTTTTACCGATCTTAGCGATTTTTACGACGGCTGTTGGAGAAACAGATGAGCTATTTTCTCATCTGATGTCCACAGTAATGCCCACCTATGCTTACAATACGGTGGTTTTAGTCATGGGAACCTTATTCCTGTCTTTGGTTTTTGGTATTCCGTCTGCTTGGATTATGGCAATGTGCCGCGTTCCGGGAGAGCGGGTTTTGCAATGGGCGCTAGTACTGCCATTAGCAATGCCAGGCTATATTGTTGGGTATATATTCACCGATTGGTTCGACTTTGCTGGGCCTGTTCAAGTTCTACTGCGAGATCTTACTGGGTGGGGACCCGGTGAGTATTGGTTCCCGGATATTAGAACCTTATCTGGTGCTATTATTGTTCTGTCTCTCGTTCTCTATCCTTATGTTTACTTGCTGTGCCGCGCCGCATTTATGGAGCAAAACGTCTCCTTACTGCAATCCGCTCGGTTGCTAAAATGCTCACCTTGGGAAAGCTTTCGTCGTATCTCGTTGCCACTTGTTCGCCCATCAATGGCGGTAGGTCTATCGCTTGTTGCGATGGAAACTATCGGTGATTTTGGTACCGTGAGTTACTTTGCAGTCAACACTTTAACGACAGCGGTTTACGATACCTGGTTAGGTTATTCAAGTTTAACGGCTGCTGCGAAAATATCGGCAATTATGCTAGTTATCGTGATCCTGCTGTTGAGTTCAGAGCGCTACAGTCGTCGTAAACAGAAACTGTTCCAGAATCAATTCAGCAGTCGTGAAGACTTTCGTTACGACCTATCCGGTTGGAAGAAGTGGTTGGCACTGTTTTGGTGCTGGGGGTTAGTGTGCGTTGCATTCTTGTTCCCTCTGGGTCAGTTGATGATCTATGCCTACAAATACTTTGCACAAAGTTGGACGCCTGAATTCAGAGAGTATGCTGTTAACAGTCTTTATGTGTCAGTAGTCGCGGCGATTATTGGCGTTATCATTGCGATGATTGTGAACTTTAATCAACGTGTCAGCCCGAGTAAGAAAAATCAGGCTTACATGCGTATTGCTTCGATGGGCTATGCTGTTCCAGGCACTGTGTTGGCTATTGGTGTGATGGTGCCTGTGCTGTTTATGGATCACTTAGTCAATGATATTGCCAAAGTGATGGAGTGGGGACGCCCGGGGCTGATTTTCTCTGGTTCCATGTTTGCGCTGATCTTTGCAATGGTGGTGCGTTTTTCTGCAGTGGCGATTGGCAGTATTGAAAGTAGCTTGAGTAAAGTATCTCCTTCATTGGATATGGCTTCTAAAACCATGGGTTGCAATACCAACCAGATGTTACGTCGTGTTCATTTACCTTTGATTAAACGCGGCGCGCTGATCGCCGGTTTACTGGTGTTTATCGAATCAATGAAAGAGCTAAATGCGGCATTGCTGCTGCGCCCTTTCAACTTCGAAACATTGGCGACCTATGTTTATAACTATGCCTCAGATGAGCACCTCGAATTGGCGGCGATGCCTGCTGTATTACTGGTGTTAGTAGGTTTAATTCCTCTGATCATCGTAAACCGTTCTTTGGAGCAGAAACACTAATGAGTTGTGCATTATCAATTAAAGATCTGACTTGTAAGTATGAGTCGCAAACCATCTTGGAAGCGCTCTCGTTAGAAGTTGAGCATGGTGAAATTGTTTGTCTTCTTGGTGCAAGTGGTTGCGGGAAAACCACCTTACTTAAGGCGATTGCTGGCCTGCTTCCATTGAGTAGTGGCGTAATGAGTTTAAACTGTCAAACCATCGATGATGGCGATAATTGGTTGCCACCGGAGCAACGAAATATCGGTATGATTTTCCAAGACTACGCTCTGTTCCCGCACCTGACGGTCAACCAGAACGTTGGCTTTGGGCTAAAAGAACTCTCAGAGCAGCAAAAGAAAGAGAAAGTTCAAGAGATGTTAGAGTTGGTTCACTTAGATGAGTATGGTGACCGATACCCGCATCAACTTTCTGGTGGTCAACAGCAGCGTGTTGCGATTGCCCGATCTTTGGCATACAAGCCTGACTTACTGCTGTTAGATGAACCATTCTCGAACATTGACACTCAAGTTCGTCATGAGCTGATTTCTCAAATTCGTAAGATCTTTAAGAAGCAGGGTGTGACCGCTATTTTTGTGACTCACAGTCGCGAAGAGGCATTTGCTTTTGCAGATAAGATGGCTGTGATGAACCATGGTGTGATTGAACAGTATGGTTCGGCATCTGAGTTGTATTTCCACCCTTCGAGTAAGTTCGTTGCTGATTTCTTGGGTGGCGGTAGCTACTTAAAGGCACAGCGTATTTCAGACAATGAGTTTGAAACCAGCCTAGGTCTGATTGAAGCGAAAGCACAAACAGAGATTGAAGTGGGTGCGGATTGCGCGTTGTTGTTAAGACCTCAACATATTGTGGCAAGCCATGATGTCGACAGTAATCTGTCTGTATTGGAGCAGCAATTTATGGGCGATCACTGTCGCTATGTGATTGAAGCCAATGGTCAGAAGTTATTATCGACCTCTTCTGAAGCGCTTGAAGTCGGTATGCCAGTAACTGTGAAAGTAGACACCAAAGGCGTGCTTGCGTTCTAACTCAGTTTAGTCGCTAGCTAGACTCAGTAAATCTTACTCGGCTAAGTAATAGAAGTTCGCTATAAAAAAGCCCAGCACTTTAATTAAAGTACTGGGCAAGAGTTCTTCACCTATAGGCTTTAACAAGGCAGTGATTTGTTAAACCCCATCCAAAACTGCTGCACTCTATAGGCCTATAGAGAGAGGAAGTCTTTCACTTTCTGAAGAACACGTTCTGCTGTCTCTTTATCTTCCATTTCTGCGAAGATTCGTAGTAACGGCTCTGTTCCTGAGAAGCGAGCAATCACCCAGCCGCCATTCTTGAAGTACACCTTAGCACCATCTTCATAGCTGACTTTTTCAATTTCGTACTCAAATTCAGGCAGTTGTTTCTCTACGTAGATCTTAGTGTAGAGTGCCTCTTTCTCCGAAGGCTTAAACTTACAATCGCCTTCAGCGGTGTAGGCGTAGCCATACTTAGAGTAGATTTCATCAAGCAGTTCAGACAATTTCTTACCTGTCACACTGATCATCTCAACCAATAGGCTTGATGCGAATACGCCATCTTTACCTTTGATGTGACCACGAATGGTTAAACCACCTGAGCTTTCGCCACCAATCAGTGAGTCATCGGCTTCCATTTGCGAGCTAATATGTTTAAAGCCTACCGGAACCTCAAAGCTCTTCTCGCCGTGATCCGCCGCCACTTTGTCGAGTAGGTGTGTGGTTGCGATGTTGCGTACGACAGAACCTTTCCAGCCTTTGTATTCCAATAAATAGTAGTAAAGCAGCAATAGCACTTCGTTAGGGTGGATGAAGTGACCTTTCTCATCGATGATACCCAAACGGTCGGCATCACCATCAGTACCAATACCAATGTCATAACCTTCAGCGGCTACTAAGTGCTTTAAGCGATACAGCGTTGCGGCATTTGGTGATGGCATTAATCCACCAAAATCTGGGTTTTTGCCATCGTTGATCACGTCGACATCACAACGACCATTGATAAGAACCGTTTGCAGAGCGTTCTTTGCTACACCAAACATAGGGTCAATCAGTACGCGCAGATTCGCTTTCTTGATCGACTCGATATCGATGAAGTTAATGATCGAATCAACAAAGTCGTTCATTGGATTGATGATCTCGATCTCTTTGTCGTTCAACGCTTGTTCAAAGTCGACACGGATAACGTCTTCGTTGGTTAGAGTTGCGATTTGCTGCTCGATCTTCTCTGTGATGATCTCGTCAGCATCACGACCACCTTCAATGAACACCTTTATACCGTTGTAATCCGCTGGGTTGTGAGATGCGGTAATACATGCCGAGTAGGTACAACCCATCTCTTTTGCTTGGAACATCACGATAGGTGTTGGAACGAATTTATCAATGAAGCTTACTTTGATGTTGTTCGCTGCAAGTACTTCTGCAAACCAGCATGCCGCTTTATCTGAAAGGAAGCGACGGTCATAGCCGATCACAAATCCGTTCTTTGCAGCATCTTCGTTGTTGATGATGTTAGCGAGCGCTTGCGCTACCAAACGGACGTTTTCTCTAGTGAACTCCTCACCAATGAAAGCGCGCCAGCCACCTGTACCAAATTTAATCATTAGAAAATCCTTTTAGTCTCATTGTCTCAAGCCTGTAAAGACTTGAGACAAGAGCTGTTCGTTAAATTGAGTGACTAGCCTAGAACAACGACAACATCGTTCACGCTGCCTTCTGCTTGTACTGGGATTGCACCTTCAACTGACTCACCATTGATAGTGATAGAAGCAACGCCTTTGCTTACTGCATTCGGGTTTTGCACTGTGATGTTGTAAGTTGCGCCACGCCATTGACGAGTAACCTCGAACTCTGGCCAATCTGTTGGGATACATGGATCAACCGTTAATCCTTCAAAGCCAGTACGAACACCAAGAATGAAGTTGGTTACCGCAAAGTAAGCCCAACCAGAGGTACCGGTTAACCAAGGGTGGTTTGCGCGGCCGTGGTCTTGGTGGTCTTTACCCATGATGAACTGCACGTACGAGTATGGTTCTGCGTAACGTGTTTCAATCATGTCGTTTTGGTTATACGGGTTAAGTGCATCGTAGAATTTCATCGCACGGTCACCACGGCCAAGTTTCGCTTCTGCTACCCAAGCCCATGGATTCGGGTGAGAGAAGATTGCGCCATTCTCTTTTACGCCTTGGTAAACGCGAGTCACGAAACCGATGTCATCGTTTGGTGTTGCAAATGAAGGGGAGTTTAGGTGTAAGCCGTATTCAGAGAATAGGTTCTCATCTACTGCGTCCATCGCTTTCTCACCGCGCTCTTGAGAAACGGCACCAGACAGAACTGCGAGCGTGTTTGACTCAAGGTGTACACGGCCTTCAGCTTGTTGTGCAGTACCGATCTTGTCGCCATTTTTAGTCAGGCCACGGATGTACCAACCACCCTCGTCATCCCAAAGGTGAGTTTCACACGCTTCGCGTACGTTCGCTGCCATTTCTGTGTATTTAGCAACATCAGCATCGTTATTGCGGAACTTAGCAAGGTCTAAAAATTCTTGTAGCGCCCAGAAGTGTAGGAATGACACCATTGAAGATTCACCGCCACCTAGGTTCAAACAGTCATTCCAGTCAGCACGTAGACCTTTACAAATACCAGTTTGCCCCACGTATTCTGCAGAGAAGTTCAGTGCCGCTTTCATGTGTTCGTAGACAGTCGCTTCACCTCCGTCTGCGTATGGAATTACTTCATCAAAGAAGTCATGTTCACCGGTTTCCATCACATATTTGATGATGGTCGGAACGATCCACAAGTGATCATCAGAACAAGTATCTTCAATGCCGTGGATCTTGTCGTCATCTGACGGTGTTGGAACAACAGTTGGTGATTTTGAAGGCTCAACGTCTGCTTTCTCTGGATCGAACCAGTCTGGATCGAATAGGTGTAGACCGTAGCCCGCTTTTACTTGGCCACGAAGCAGGTCGATAATACGTTTCTTGGTCATTTGTGGGTTGGCATGAGGTACTGAAATCGCATCTTGCGCAGTATCACGGTAGCCAAGACCAGTACGCCCCCCAACTTCAATGAATGATGCAAAGCGTGACCAAACTACACAGGTTTCTGCTTGGTACAGTGTCCAAGTGTTGATCATGGTGTCTAAGCCTTCGTTTGGAGACTTAACTTGGAACTTGTTGCAACGCTCGTCCCAGTGATCTTTGATGCCTTGGAAAGCCGCATCAACGTTTGCTGTATCTTGGTACTTCTCGCGTAGGCGTTCCCCGTTGCCTTTACCTATACCTAGTACGTACGCAAAGCGAACTTCTTCACCCGGTTGAATGGTAAATTGCTTGTGCAGAGAACCACAGTGGTTGTAACAGGTTTGAGCGCTGTTAGAACACTTACCGTTTTCAACCGCAATTGGATTAGCTTCATCACGGTACATGCCAAGGAAGCTGTCACGTTGGCCATCGTAGCTGTCTGGCGAGAAGGTTGACGCTAGGTAGTAGAAGCCTTCAAAGTCGTTAGTGTTGTAGTATAGGTCGTATTCCAACACACCTTCTTGGTAAGACGTGCCCGCAGAGTACAAAGACATCTGGTGGTTCTGGTTGTCCGATTGGATGTGGCTGAACGAGAACTCAACAAATGAGAAGGTGCTGATAGTACGTGGCTTATCAGTGTTGTTCTTTAGCACAACGTCCCAAACTTCTGCATCTTCGCCTTTAGGTACGAATAGCGTTTTGGTTGCGGTAATGCCGCTGTATTCACATTTGAACTTTGAGTATGACAGGCCGTGACGAACCTCGTAGTTCGCTTCATCTAGGCTCTTGGCCACTGGTTGCCAAGAGATAGACCAGTAATCACCCGTCTCATCATCACGCAAGTAAACATAGTGTCCAGGACGGTCAAAGGTGCCGTTTGGACGGAACTTAGTAACACGGTTGTATTCCGGAGAGTTGTAGAACGAGTAACCGCCCGCATTGTGCGAAATCACGGTACAAAACTTTTCAGTACCTAGGTAGTTGGTCCAAGGTGCTGGTACATCAGGGCGAGTGATGACGTATTCGCGATTGTCGTTATCGAAATAGCCGTATTTCATTGTCATTTCCTTTTTAACAAACTGCATCTATGCAGCTAATTTTTAAATAGTGATGCTGAGTCTTATCTGACTGAGCACCTTAATTTGAGTTAGCAAGCGCTCGATGTGAGTGTTGCTTTGGTTTTGTTTTATTGAGCTTTCCAAGGGTTGCGATAGTCAACATTGAGTCTGTCGAGTAGCGGCAAGTGACCCTTTAGGCGAGACAGGTAATCTAGCCAGTTTCGGTTGTTTTTATGTGTCCAACATCCTTCAGCTAAAGCGCTAATTCTTGGAAATACCATGTAATCCATACGCTTTTGGTTGGTGACGATCTCACACCATAGAGCACACTGAATTCCGCGGATCCGCTTACGAATTGGGTCGGTGTCGGATATCTCAGCAAGCGCTTCGTAGGTATAAGCTTGTTCTAATGGGATAACGGCAGCCCAATCTACGCCCGGCTCTTCCGGTGCATAATCTTGGGTCATGTCGAGATAGGTAAATTGTGCAGGTTGCAATACCACATCAAAGCCTTGGCGAGCGCAGTTCACAGCCGCTTCTTCACTGAGCCATGAATAGATGATGGTCTCTTTGCTCACCTTGTCGCCGTGCTGAGCTTCTTCCCAGCCCACCATGCGTTTGCCGAGTTGCTTAAGCTTATTCTCGGCATAGCGGAATAGGTGACCTTGCAAATCTTTGCTGTCTTGGTATTGATGTTCTTTCATCAGCGCTTGAGCTGCAGGGCTGTTAGTCCATACGCCCGGTGGTACTTCGTCTGCGCCCATGTGAATCAATTCGCTAGGGAATAGCTCTGCGACTTCTTCAATAACCGCATCTAAGAACTGGTAAGTGCCCGGTAAACCTGGATTTAACACATTGTCGTTGTAGTGCTGAATGCTCTTGTATTGAGTAGTGTCTGCTTGCTCTACCAACATATCAGGCAGTGATTTGATTGCTGCACGGCAGTGTCCCGGGATATCGATCTCAGGGATAACCGTGATGCTGCGTTGTTCTGCGTATTCAATCACTTCGCGAATCTGTTGCTGGGTGTAGAAGCCGCCGTAGTTTTCAGCAATATGGGTATATTGTGGCTCTAATGCATGGTCAGGACCTCGCCAAGCACCGATTTCAGTGAGTTGAGGTAGGCTCTTTATCTCGATCCTCCAACCTTCATCATCGGTTAGGTGCCAATGAAAAACGTTGAATTTGTAGTGCGCCAACTGGTTGATTAAACGTTTCACTTGCTCCACCGAGTGGAAGTGACGTGCACAGTCCAACATCATGCCGCGGTATTTGAAACGAGGTTGGTCGGCGATTTTGCAACATGGCACAGAGAAGCGTTCAGCATTTTGTTGTTGAACTAATTGGATTAAGCTAGCTACTGCATGAGTGAAGCCTGATTGACTGCCTGATTCTACGACCACTTGTTGAGTTGTGATTGTTAGCTTGTACTCGGCTTCATCTAAAGTTGGGTTGCTACGAAGTAGAATGTCTCCGCTCGCTTCTGGTGAGAGTTCTGTTGAAATCGCTAGCTCGAACGTAATCAGTAACTCTTGTTGCAACCAAGCGCTGGCCTTCTCTGCAAGGTGAGATTGAACCTCAATTTTGCATTTACTATTTAACGCGAAGCTACCTTGCTTAAGTTCGAACTGATTCGGCTGAGGAATTAATGCCACCTCAGCAGCGTTCACTTCAGGTATCTGATTGCGTTCACGGTATGGTGACGCCAGAACAATAGGTGATATCGCGACTGGCAGCACCGAGGTTTCGCCTTGGTGATGCGTTTGGATAAAGGCATCGTTTAGACCGTCAGAATAAAAACGGAATGGGGCGCTTTGAATGCTGAATTCAAGGTAGTAATGGTTGTTCGCCTTTAACACTGACGAACTTGGTTTGAACGAACAAAAGCTGCCAACTTGAGTCAGTTCACCCTGCGATAAACTCTCTTGAAGGATGAATCGGTCAAACGCAAAATGCAGTGACCAATCTGTTACGTCAAGGTCACTTAAGTTATGTACCGTAAGGCCAAATCGGCAGTTGTTTTTTTGTTCAGAAAGAACAGCTAAGTCGATGCGATAATTCATATAACTTCCCTGCTAAGCCTGTTGATACAAGTTGTGTTGTGGTTTACCGGCAAACATCAATGCGCCTTCGATAGCGTCGAATTGAGGTTTAACGATCCATTGCTGTACTGGTGGTGATAGCCAGTTGAGAATTCGCTCTGCGATACTTCCCATCAGGCATACCTTGTCCGCACCTTTGTGATGCAGTGCTAGTACAAACATTTCGATATCAGCGGCGGTTTGCTTGAGCATCTCGATAGCCAGTTCGTCACCTTCATTAGCGAGTTGAAAAATAACAGGTGAGAATTGACCGTAATCCTTTGGAATCGCGCCTTTTGACCACTCTACAATGGCATCGACATCATTATTAAAGTGATTCATAACATGCTGAGTCAGTGGGGTTTTACTACGAATTCCATCTTCTGCAAGCAGGACTTGTTGAATCAAACGTAAGCCCATAACAGCGCCGCCGCCTTGATCGGATATCGGGAATTCACGACCGCCAACCACATGTTGTTCACCGTCTTTTAGGTAAATACCGCAAGAACCCGTACCGCCAATCATGATGGCACCGTTATGGCCATTGTGAGCCCCAATGCATGCACCATAAGCGTCGGTATTTAACGTCATGCTAGCGAAAGGGTGTGCTTGTGCCATGAAGTCGAACCATGCTGATTTCTGCTCGGCACCAGCCAGTGCAAGGCCGACATGCATATTGGAAAAATGATTAAAGTCGAGTTGCCCTTGCTGAGCTGCTTGAGTAATCGCATCGACAATTGAGCTCATCGCAACATCAACACCCAAAAGGATATTAGCGCTGCCGCTTTTCGCTTCACCAATGAGTGTGCCTTGGTCATCACGAATACGAGCACGACAAGAAGTGCCGCCACCATCAATACCTACGTAGTAAAGAGTCATGATTATTGCTCCTTACGTTGTGCTAGGAAATTGAACTGCGCAGCGGTTGCCAATAGGAACCAAGCGCCGTGAGGGATCCATTGTTCGCCCCAGCGCCAGTTTTGAAGCATGTCATCTTTTTGTGCTGGTGGATTAAACGCAATGTCTTGATCATCTTCAAAGCCAGCGGTGATACCGTTACAGATACCGCCTTTGGCATTGAAAAAACCAAGCTGAGGTAAGTAGTCAGGGTTGTTATGACCGTGACCATCAAGCATGCACATGTGGTATGGATTGAGACCTAAAATCCAGTCGAGGCTGTTCTGTGAAAGTTGGATTAAACGCTTTTGCAGTTCGCTGTCTTGAATGTGTGGCTGAACTAAATACGCCATGGTTGCGAGTGAGCCAAGACGTGCGTTCTCGCCTTGCCACCAGTAGCCTGTTTCGTTTTTCTGAGCGACGAAGAAAGCATCGCGCTTATCACCATCAACATTTTTAACGTACTGTCTTGGGTAGCCAAATGGGTTGGTTACTTTATCGGTGATGTTGATTTCGAATTGACATGCTTGTTCAACAACAATGCGAGCTTGTTCTTTGAGCTCCGTATCGGTTTCATTGTTGATGTACTCACACAAAGCAATTACTGGAAGGCCAGCTTCAGCTGCATGAAAGTATGGGCGAGAGCCATCAGAGTTTGCTGACCAGAAGTGCTCAAATAAATCATCTGACTGTTGGCGAGAGATTAAACGAGTCGCCCAAGTTCTTGCTTCTGAAAGGTATTGTTCGTCTTGTGTTACTCGATACAGCTCATTGGCTGCGAGTAGGGCGCAATACTCATCGATGATGTTCTCTTCACCATCGTTTAGGTATTGGAGGTTGTACTCTTTAAGATGCCAGTAACCTTTGGTCGCGGTATCAAGATAGGTTTGGCTAGAGTAGCTACCTGAAACCTCAAGTTCAGAAGCCACAGCGAGTGCCGCAATAGCAACACCTGCACCTTGTCGGTAGCCTGCTTGTAAGTCTGTTGATTTATGACCTTCTTGAGTCGCATAAGCACAGATATCGCGCTGGTTGATATCTTTACTCCACTTGTCGAATACTGTCATGTAGAAGTATCCAGCCGCGTCTTGCATACGTACTAAGAAATCAGCACCGAATAGCGCTTCTTCTTTTAGGCGAGTCATGGAGAATTTAGGGAAGTCTGGATTGCCACTGGTTAAGCGCACGCTTTTGAGCATGTTCCAAACAACCATAGGAATCTGTTGTGGATTGAGGTAGTTGCCGTAAGACAAGTGGCTAAAGTACTTGCTTACATCACCTGATGCGTCGTACCAGCCACCGTGGACATCGACGTATCTGTCGGTGCCAAGAATTTGTGCTTGTCGATCTTTCTTGTCAAAAGTGCCGCCACAACGTTGAGACTTAAAGTAATGAAGCACATCAGAAAAGGTGTGGTTCATTAATAGGTTGCTACCAATCTCGAAAACTTCTGAGCGTAGGTTATCAAAACGCAGGTAGTAGCGACCAGATTCAGTGGCTGAACTGAAATCAATAGTGAAGAATTGCCCTTGATGCCAATTTGCTACGCGGCCTTGTTTAACCACATCAAAACTTCCGACAGTCATATGGTTGTCAGCACAGACGAGTAGAGCCGTTGTGCTAGATAGGCGAGCTTTCTTAGTTTGTAAGATAGCTTGCTTGGGGCCTGTGGACTCATACCCAATATGGTTGGTCAATAACAGCATCAATATTCTCCGACAGTCCTAGTTTCTATTGGCTAGGTACTTGAATTTTTTTGGATATAAATAGTTAGGGCCCGCAGACCCTAACTTGGGTTTTTATGCTTAGCTTTCGTGTAGGTAACAGCGTACAAAGTGGTTATCAGCTAGCTGTGTAACCCCTGGTAGCTGCTCTTTACACTTGTCCATCGCATGAGTACAACGGCCTGCAAATGGGCAGCCTGCTGATACTGGTGTCCAAAGAGGAATCTCACCTTTGTTGCCAGCAAGTTGCTCGTGGATCGATTTCTTAGGATCTGGAACGGCAGAAACCAGCAGTTGAGTGTAAGGGTGTTGAGGGTTAGCAATAACGTCGTCGGTATCGCCCCATTCCACCATGTGACCGACGTACATCACTGAAAGATCCTCAGCAATATAACGAGCAGTTGCGATGTCGTGAGTGATGTAAAGCAGTGACATTTGCTTCTCAAACTTCATCTCTTCCATCAGGTTTAAAACACCCGCACGAATTGAAACGTCTAGCATTGATGTTGGTTCATCGGCCAGAACAACTTCAGCACCAACTGCGATGTTACGTGCTAGATTGACACGTTGACGTTGGCCGCCAGACAGTTGGTGAGGGTATTTCTTCGCCGTCTCTTTTGGCGGAATGAGACCAACTTGCTCTAAAAGATCGTAAACGCGTTCTTCTAGTTCTCTTTTATTGCCCGGAGATACTTTCTTGTGGATTAACAACGGTCGAGCAATGTGGTGGAAGATATTGTGCGTTGGGTTCAATGAACCAAACGGGTCTTGCCATACCATCTGCACGCCTTCACGGTAGTGCATAAGATCTTTTCTGCTTGAGATCTCTTGGATATCACGGCCTTTGTATTCTATCGTGCCGCCCGAAGGCGCGTACATTTTTGCGATCATCTTTGCCGTTGTTGATTTGCCTGAACCAGACTCACCAACCACCGCTAAGCCGCGACTTTTATACATCTTGAATGACACGTCGTTAATCGCACGCATCATTGGGGTTTGAATGGTGGTACTGCTTATTGGGAAGTCTTTTACGACATTTTTGCCTTCTACCAATAATTGACCGAAATCTTTGCTCATAATTGTCTCCAGAATCCTTATTCGCTTTGCTTGTTTTTAGGCGGACGGGCCGCCTTGTTCGTTATTCACGCCAAGTTAGCGTGCAAGCTATAGCTTCCTTTGTACTATTGGGTCACCGTACAGGTGGCAGTTAGACAAATGTCCCGGGTCGATAGAACGCAGCTTGGTTGGCACCTTGGTACACGTTTCATGTACACGGTCACAACGAGCTTGGAAACGACACCCTTCAGGGATCTCTAACAGGTTCAGAGGGTTACCTGGAATACCTGCTAACTTTGTCTTTGGCCCTGTCAGTGGAGGGAAAGAACTTCCCAGCCCTTTGGTGTAAGGGTGGTAAGGGTTTTCTAGAATATCTTGAGAGTTAGCCACCTCGATTAGCTCACCTGAGTACATGATGCCGATGCGGTCAGAGAACTCGACCATCAATGACAAGTCATGGGTGATGAACAGAATAGAGAAGCCAAACTCTTCTTTCAGTGCATAGATCTTTTGTAGGATTTCACGTTGCACAACTACATCAAGTGCGGTTGTCGGCTCATCCATGATGATCAGCTTTGGATTCAGTGCTAACGCGATAGCGATAACTAAGCGCTGACGCATGCCACCAGAGAATTGGTGAGGGTAGTCACTCAATCGGCTCGGGTGAATATCTACGATTTCAAGTAGACCTTCAGCACGCTGCTTAGCTTGCTCACGAGTCATGTTAGTGTGACGCATAATTACGTCACAGAACTGCTCTTCCATCGGTAGTACTGGGTTGAGTGCATTCATCGCACTCTGGAATACCATCGACATCTCGCTCCAACGGAACGACTGCATACGGTCATCGCTGTATTCAAGGATGTTCTCACCGTTGAAGATAACCTCACCACCACTGATGTAAGCGGGCGGCTTATGAAGACGCATAAGAGAGAAAGCGACCGTTGATTTACCACAGCCAGATTCACCAGCTAGGCCGAATACTTCACCTGGAGCGATGTCAAAACTTACGTTGTTACACGCACGAACATCGCCAGACTCTGTGATGTAATCCACGCATAAGTTGCGGATAGAAATTAGTGGTTCAGACATGATTATTTATCTCCGCTCCAAAGTGCATTTTGTGGTGGTAGTTCTGGTTCACGTTCTTCTTTGTCTTGAGCTGCTAGTTTTTTCCAACGCTTCATGCCTTTGTGAGAACGCAGTTGCGGGTTAGCAATTTCATCGACAGCGAAGTTAAGTAGAGCAAGGCCAGTTACAAGTAGTGTCAGTGCGATACAAGGAGCCAGCAGTTCCCACCAAGCGCCAATCAGCATTGATGAAGAGGTTTGAACGTTGTAAAGCATGATGCCCCAGCTGATTGTGTTCGGGTCACCAAGACCTAGGAACGAGATGGTTGCTTCCATCATGATTGCGTACATCACCGAACCGATGAAGCTTGCGCCAACGATAGAGATAAGGTTTGGCAGAATCTCTACGAAGATGATGCGGAATGAAGATTCACCCAAAACTTCAGCGGCTTTTACAAACTCTTTTTCACGCAGTGCTAAGGTCTGGGAGCGAACAACACGGGCGCCCCAAGCCCAGGACATAAAGCCGATAACCAAGGTTATGGTGAGTGGCCCTGCCTCACCGATAAAGGCTGCTACTACGAACAGTAATGGGTATTGAGGGATTACTAGCATGATGTTCATTGCGGCTGTTAGAACGTCATCGACACGGCCACCGAAGTAACCTGCAGAAACACCAATAACAGTTGCGAGTAAACATACGGTTAGACCCGCACCAAAACCTACAGCAAGAGATACGCGTGCGCCGTATACCACTTGAGACCAAACGTCACGACCCATGCGAGTTGTACCTAGTACGTGGTCCGCCTTTTTAGACATGATCAATGTACGACGGTCGTCTGCTAAGTTTTGAGCAACCCAGCCATCAGGGTTAGTTTGTGCAGACTTCACTACGAAACCAGGGTATTCATGTGGGTTGCCTGTACGCTTGTCTGGTACATGTTTAGTGATCAATGGAGCTGCAATCGCGCCAAGAATAAAAATACTTAGGATGATGACGCCTGTTAGGGCCATCGGGTTACGCCAAATGAGTTTTAGAAAGTCTTTCATGATTATTTACCACCCTTACGAAGACGAGGGTCAAGAACAACGTAAAGCATGTCTGCAACTAGGTTAAAGAACAGCATGAATAGCGTCATGATAAGCAGCTGACCTTGCAGTACTTGGTAGTCACGAGCGTTAATTGCGTTGAAAAGTACGCTGCCAAGACCTGGGTAGTTAAAGATGATTTCGATAATTAACTGACCACCGATTGCCATACCTAGCGACATTGAAAGGGCTGTCACACTCGGTAGCATCGCGTTACGAGCTGCGTAGTTGAATACCACTCTGTTTTCGCTCAGGCCTTTGCCTTTCGCCATGGTGATGTAGTCTTCGGCTAGTAGGTTGATCATGTTGTTACGCATGTTTACTAGGAAGCCACCAATTTGAACAACAGAAGCACAGAACAATGGTAAGAAGGCGTGGTAAGCGACATCTTTGATGAATGCCCAGCTTGTCCAATCAGGCATGGTACCTGCGGTGTAGGCATAACCGGTTGGGAACCACTTCAAGCCAATTGCAAAGGTAAATAGTGCAATCATCGCGATAACAACTTGAGGAACAGCTTGTAGAATCAGCATCCCTGGCGTTACGAAGGCATCGTATTTACTGCCGCGTTTCCACGCTGCGAAAATACCTAGGATCGAACCAATCGAGAAAGAAAGAATAACTGCGGTGCCGGCTAAGAAAAGCGACCAACCGAATGCTCCACCCAACAGTGTGTTTACAGAAAGTGGGTAGAATTGAATTGATGTACCAAGTTCCCAGCTAAGAATGTTCTTCATGTACGCTACGTATTGAACCAGTAGGCCACCATCAACGAAGCCTAATAGTTCTTTCATTGCAGCAATACGCTCTGGAGTAACTTGTACAGAAGCGTTCGCAAACATCATGGTAACGGGGTCACCAGGCATTGCTCTTGGAATAATAAAGTTTAACGTCGCAGCAACTAATAGCGCGACAAAATAAAATGACAAACGTCTTAAAAAATAACCCATAACTCACACCTTACTCACCCAGATTGTTTCCCTGTTTCTGGATTCAGGTCGCTCCTAGCGAAATTTGGAACGAAAAATCCCCTGACGACTAGCGCCATACTTTCAATTGAGAGTGTGGGGATTTTTATAAGCGGCGTAAGAGGTTACGCCGCAAGGATTGAACGATTACTTATTTAACTGGTTTTAGGTCCAGTACATGAAGTAGACGCTCTGGAATACCAGCCCAAATGTTTGGACGGCCTTTTGGATTTTCTTCGTTCCACCAGCCAGTGAAGCGAGTTGTGTTGTATTGGTACATGTAAGCACCAGACATCACAGGGATTGTCACTTGGTCTGCAGCGATGATTTGCTGAATACCGTGTGCAATATCTAGCTGCTCGTTCTTATCAGCTGTTTTGTAGAAGCTGTTTAGAAGACCATCTAGCTTGTCGTTTTTGTAGAAGTGCATAGCGAAACGAGGCATACCATCACCAGATTGTAGTGATGAGTTGTAAGCACTATTCCAGTACGTGTATGGATCCGCACCGTGGAAGTAGTTTGTGTATGCTACGTCGTATGTACCTTCAAGCATTGCTTGGTTGTAAACAGAGAAGTCAGGTGTACGAGCTTTCGCTTTAATACCGATTTCGTTCAGCTGTTCTACCGCTAGTTGAACTGTGTTGTTGAAGTCAGTCCAGCCGTTTGGCGATTGAATCATTAGTTCAAAAGACTTGCCTGATGGAGTGTCAACAAAACCATCTTTGTTTACATCTTTGAAGCCAGCGTCAGCAAGAAGCTTCTTCGCGCCTTCAGCGTTGTATGTGTTGAAGCCTTTGTACTTATCGTGAGTTTTTTCATCAGACCAAGCTTCAAACGCGTAGCCAAGACCTGATGCGAAATCGTTCACAGTACCGCCGCCGTAGAATGCGATGTCGATGATAGTTTGACGGTCAAGAGCCATAGAGAAAGCACGACGGAAATCAACGTTGCTCAATGCTTCATGCTTCGCAGCATCAGGGTGCTTGAAGTTAACGATGAATGCTTGTGTGCCTGCTGGCGGGTACCAGTAGTGGTGTTTAGGGCTAGCTGCTGCGTATGTACGGTCGATATCAGGAACGAAAGAAGACGTCCAGTCCATTTCACTGTTTACAACTTTACCTAGGAATTGGTCGTTGTTCGCAATTTGTGGAACACGTAGACAGTCAACATCTAGGTTGTCTGCATCCCAGTAGTTTGGGTTTGCACACTGGATGTATAGTTGCGCTGTAAACGTATCGATTTCTGTAAATGGACCAGAACCTACCGGATTCTCATTGGTAAACGTTGATGGATCTTTAACGTCTTTCCAGATGTGCTTAGGTACTACAGGTACTTTAGCAATCTCATAAGGTACGTTTGAGTTTGCTTCTGTTAGGGTGAACTTAACTTGGTTGTCGTTCAGTTTTTCTACAGAAGTTACCCAAGAGTTGATACCAGATTGGTCAAGCTCTGGCTTCTCTTTTACAAGGTTGAAAGAAAAAACAACATCATCAGCAGAGAAAGTTTCTCCGTCAGACCATTTAACACCCTTACGAATGTCGAAAACAACGCTCATCAGATCATCTGACATCTTGAAGTTTTCAGCTAGACGGAACACTGGAGTGTTACCGTGCATTTCGTTAAATACTACTAGCGGCTCATACATGAAGTCAGTTGTAGTATGTAGGTTAGTAGCACCAAGGTACGGGTTAAAGTTACGTACGAATGTAGTGTACTCTTTCGGGTGAACGGTCAGTTCACTGCGTTCTGCAGCTGTTGCTACTGATGCAAAACCTGTTGTAGCAGTTGCAATAATTGCTGTTGCTATTGCTGTTTTTTTTATATTGGCAAGCATAGCTGTTCCTTACTATTTGCTTTCATTTCACTAATGGATTGAATGTTATCTGTCGCTAAATTGTTTAGTAGATACACACTCTGGTTAAAGGCCTACCTCTTCTTCGTTGCTCCAGATTCATCGTTGATTCTGAGAAGTGGTAAGAGTGGCCTGTAGGCCTTTGGCAGGAGTAAGAAAACACCTTATCGATGAATTAATCAAACTCGTTTCCCGTCAAAAACGTTAAAATTAGATAATCCCACGTCATTAACGTCAAAATGGGTTGCTTTGGTGTTTTTTTGTGCGTAATTGTTAAGGTGATGTGACTCGCATTTGGTTTTGTGGTAATTGTTGGTTGTAAGTGGTCACTAACTTTAAAGGCTTTTTATTATAATGCTTTACCATGCGTTGGTATAATTGTAGATCTCGGTCACTTACCAGTTTTACGTTAAATTTCCCTAGAAAATTAAATCTGCCGTTCTGTTGTGACTCGCTTCTCAAACTGCAACAAAGAGTCGGAGGAATGTGAAATTCAGCCAAGAATAGGACTCAAAATAGCGATTGGATTGGTGATTGTTTAAGCTTGAGTAACGTGTCATTTTGCTTGTTTAAAGCAGTGAAAAAAGTGTATTTGGATTGACGATATTGTGCTTTGAGTGAGAAAAGTACGTACAAAAAAAGCCCACGCTAGGTGGGCTCCATTACTCTAAGTATCGTGATGTTGGTTCAGGGATTAACTGGTCAGTAGTTTCTGCAGCTTATCTCTTAGCATCTCAATATGCGTCCTTTCTGGCGTCTGTTCTTTACAGTGTTCCAGTATGAATTCGATTGAGCTCAGTACCGTTCGCCAGCGAGGCGTTTTCGGTAGCGTTTCTACGCGTAGATATTTGTCTAGCGTTCGTGTTTGTAGCGTACTGCGGTCTAAGTAGACCCGCCACAAACCACTTTTCTCTGCGAAAGCAAACTTGGTTTCACCAGTCACCGATTCCCAGTAGATGATGGCATTCGTCATCGCATCGACCAGCACCTCGCGCATCAACTCTTGCTTGTTTTTACCTTCACCGGTTGCCTTGTCAGCAAGACGAGTAAATTCTCCGCCAAGCTCTTTCAGTTGCTGCAACTTATCTTTGTCGCCTTCAAAGGCATAACTAGAGAGAGCCTCAACCGCTGTTTCAAGGTTATTGATTCGGTTGGAGTTAACACCACCACCTACATTGAAGATATACATGGTGTCGAGCCCTGAACCTTCAGGCAGCTTAAGGATGTCACTTGGTATGCGCTGACGTGTGTCATCTATATAGATATCAATGTCACCGCAGTAGTGGGCTTGTTCTACCTTGAGGTATTTAGGCGCAATGATCTCGTCGGCCATAGAGCGCTTAAGTTGTTCCTGTCCGCGTCTGAATAGTTTTGCCGCCGCTTCGTTGGCAAAGCGAATACGTTGGTCATCACGAATACAGATGATGGCTTCAGGTGCCGATTCTAGTTGCTCTAATAAGCGCCCTTGAGTTTCTAACAAGTTAGCTTCAACCATAGCTCTGTGTTTGAGCTCGAGTTGCAGTTGGTCATTTTCAAGGCGTCTCTGTTCGGCTTTACTTGCTGATAGATGCGCTGTAATTCGAGCCGCCAGTTCTTGTTTGTTGAACGGTTTAGACAAGTAGTCATTGGCACCTGCTTCGAAACCTCGAACACGGTCTTCTGCCTGGTTGAGTGCCGTTAGCATGATGATTGGCAATTGAGCATGGTCATATTGCTTTCTCAGAGCTTCACAAACCTGATAGCCGCTCATACCTGGCATCATGATATCGAGCAGAAGCAGCTCTGGCTTCTCTTTTTCAATCAGTTCAATGGTTTCCGGACCGTCACATGCAGTACGTACTCGATAACCTTCTAACTTCAAGAAGCTGTCTAATACTCGCAGGTTAACCGGCTCATCATCGGCGATAACCAGTAACGGGCCATCTGGGTTTTCACTGATAACACTGTTTTCTTGTTGGCTGTTATCTATTAAATCGGGCGCTTGGAAGTGCGAGTAATGACCAGATTCGTTGTAACTGTCCAGCTCATCTTGAGTAGCTAGGGGAAGGGTAAAGCTAAACGTAGTGCCAAGCATTGGTTGGCTACTTACGTACAGTGAACCGCCCATTAGCTCGATCAACTGACGACTGATCGATAATCCAAGCCCTGCACCTTGGCGGTAGTTACTCGCATCTTGGCCTGCTTGAATCAATGGTTCAAAGATGTGCTCAAGGTACTCGGCCGGTATACCTTGGCCTGTATCGACAACTTGTACACGAATGTTGTCATCGATAACGCTGGCAGAGATAACAATCTTACCTTCAGAGGTGTACTTGATGGCATTGCCAACTAAGTTATACATCACTTGCTCAAGTCGTTGAGGATCCGATGAGACTAGCCCTAAATCACTTGGGACTTGGTTAATGATGCGGATTGGTTTATTGCCCAATAGATGATGAGATAACTCTAGGACCAAGCTGGTGGCTGCAGATAAATCAACAGCTGATTTCTTAATGTCTAAGCTGCCATAGCGCATCTTGTGATAATCAAGCAGATCATCAACCAAGGTTGCTAATCGCTGACCGCTATTGATGATGATATCCAACTGATACTTCTGGTTAGCAGGGATGGGGCCATTCGCACCGGATATCAGCGCTTCAGCAATACCCACCATGCCATGCAGTGGTGTTCTCAATTCGTGTGAAGTAGTCGCTAAGAACTCATCTTTAAGTTTGTTCGCCAGTTGCAACTCTTCGTTTTGCTTTTGAATTGTCTTAAGGTTGTCTTCAAGTTCATCGTTTTGGTTTTTGATGAGCTGCATTTTTTCACGAATCGAGCGCTGCATTCTCTCGAAGCTCACCGCGAGTCGGCCTATTTCATCTTTGCGTTCGGTATTGATCATGGTTTCATCGAGATCACCCGCAGATACTTTCTCGGCAGCCCACGTCAGTTTGAGTAGTGGGGATGTGATGAAGTTAGACAGATAGTGCGATGCAACGACTACCAGAATGATCGCCGTTAGCATCACGATCACGAAGATCTTTTCTAACTGATGAATACGAGCAAACGCCTCTTTTTCTGGCAGCTCTACGACAAGAGCCCATGTTGCGTATTTCAGCTCAATTGGTGTATATGCTGCGATGATCGCTTGATCTAGGGTGTTGTCGAAGGTGCCAACCGCTGTTTCGCCAGCCAATGCTTTATCGACAACATCTAAGCTCAAGTTGATAGATTCTTGTGAATGAGCAAGGCTACGCGGCAGGTGATCATCACCTACAAGCAGAGTTTGAATATTCGAACTCTTGTTGAGATCCGCAATCAGCTTAGTAATGCCGTTGATAGGTAATCTAAACATCGCGTAACTGTGTAGGTAGCCCTGTTGAACGATAGGTGCACCTAGCCATGCGGTCTGTTTACCGTTCTCGTCTTTAAAGTCCGACACAATAACAGGCGTGTAATCCTCATTAGACTTACGGCGATCGGTGACATCTTTAGCGAGCCGTTGAAAGGTAACGCCTAGGTTTGAATCTTTGTATTTACCTGTCAGCAAGTTAGTGCCGTAATCGTCATTTTTAAAGACGGAGTAAGCAACGTTACCGTTGATATCAACCAATAGAATATCGTCAAAATCGGAGCGTTTAAGCAACTCTAGGTAAGCGTTATGGTAGCGCTTGTGCAGTAGGCGGTAACGCTCACTGCCAATGAAGCTACTGGATTCAGGAAGAATCGATGTTTTGATTTGATCGCCCGATCCTTGAATGTAGCGTTGCTGCGCATTACTGCGTGCTTCGTCAATATCTAACCCTAGACGTTGGAATGCATTGATCAAACCATAGAATCGGCCGCCACTGGCATTGGCTAGTTCAGAGCGAACAAAGCCCATCACTTGGGATTCTTGAGCTTGTAGGTAGTCGACAATCTGTTGCTGCTTAGTATCACGGACTGAAACAAGGTGTGAGGTGCTTTGTTCCTGAAGGTCCTGACTGTGCGATTGAAGGAAAAAGATCGCGATAAGTGTCACTGGGGTAATACTGAGGACAAGAAATGCCAGCATTAGGGTATTTTGAAGGCGCTTAAACTTCTGCTTACGATAAAATCTAAACATAAATTGGGTACTACTTTCCTTTGATGTACTGCTAAAAGGGGCGAAAACAAGTACAGAGAATAGAATTAATGGTTTCCAATTTAACGAAATTAACGAGTTTTTTTACTTTGACAAGTAAGTGGTATTTAAAGCGTGTGCAAAAGCTCACTTTTATAGAGTTTTGATAAAAATATGAACAGACAGCGCAGATAATGACCCTGCGCTGTGCTAGAGATGCTACTTACTTGCGTGGTAGATCGCGAATTTGGTGGTCTTATTTAGAGTCGCGCATTTTCCAAACGCTTGCTCAATAATTGGGATGTATTTTAAGAAACTGTTCGCAACAATAATCATCTCACCAGAGCGCTTCAAATGCTTAGGGGCCTGAGCAAGTAAGGTCTCAGTCGCGCTGTAGCTAGTGTCTAAACCAGAATGGAATGGTGGGTTACTGATGATGAATTGGTAGTCTTGTGCTGTATCAGAATAGACATCTGACGCGAAGACTTTACCTGTTAAACTATTTGCTTTCAGTGTGGCTTGGCTTGATGCTACGGCAAATGCACTGATGTCGCACATTTCTAGCTCAATATCTGGGTTACGAGATGCCATTACTGCGCCTAACACGCCTGCACCACAGCCAAAATCCAGTACCTTGCCTTTTAGTCTTGGCAGGGTATCCAATAGAAGTTGGCTACCAACATCGAACTCTCCGTGACTGAAGACGCCTGGAAGGCTTTTTACCGTGAGAGGTTGCTCATCAATGTTAACCGTGTAGGTCTTAAACCAGTCTTGTAAGTTGAACGCTTGTGGTTGCTCGAAGCATTGACCCCAGTAGAAAGAGCAGCGACGTGCTGAATCGTATTTAACGACTTTGCCGTAAGGCGCAAACATCTTCTCGATGCTTTTCACGCCTGAGCGGTTCTCACCAACCACGACGATTTCGGTATCTTTGCCTAGCTTAGCAAATAACATCGCCAACAGAAATTCCGCTTCCGCTTTGGCTTTCGGCCAGTAGAGCATCACTAAGTCAGCTTTGGTCTCTTCGGTAAACTCAGCACCGTAAAAACGTTGGATGCTGCTATAACCTTCAAGCTGACGGTAGTAGCTGTAATTAGAGGTGAACACAGAGACAGATTCACAATGCTTGGCTAATTCAACAGGGAATAAGTCTTCAGCCTCACCGGCAACTAAAACATGTTTGCCTTCAAAGTAGGCAAGTTGGCGCTCAGCAATCTGGCTTGGGGCAATATAAGCTGACATAGGACACTCTATTGAATCGTTAGCAAAAAATGAGGGCGGATTTTCGCATAATCCGCCCAAAGCTTGAAGTGTTTAATACTCGTTCGGCAAGTAAGTGATTGAAGAGCGGTTTAACTCTTGTCTTGCTGGTTTAAAAAGTCCTTAAACTCTTCATCGTAGATGTTGAATAGGACGATAGTAATCGCAAAAATCAGTGGGCCGTAGATAAGACCAATTAGGCCAAACAGTTGAATACCACCCAGTAGTGAGAAGAAAATCATTAGTGTGTTCATGCCTGCGCTGCCTTGCATTAGAAGCGGACGCAGAAGGTTGTCAATTGATCCAACAATTGCCACGCAGTAAACCGTTAGGAAAATTGCCCACGTAGTATCACCAGTTAGGAACAAGTAGGTCGCCGCTGGGATCCAGATTAGTGCTGTTCCCACTACAGGGATGAATGAGGCAAAGCCCATCATAGTGCCCCAGAATAGGCCTGGGAAACCTGCAATCCACATACCTAAACCGCCGGCAAAACCTTGCGCGATTGCTGTTAAGAATGAGCCCATTACTGCTGATTTCGATACTTGTTCTATCTCTGTTAGAAGCTTGTCTTCTTGGCTACGAGATAGCGGAAGAATATGACGAACCACACTGATGATTTTGTCGTGATCTCTTAATAAGAAGAACAGAACAAACAACATCAAGAAGAAGTCCATTAAGAAATTGGTCGCGTCACCTAAGATTTTCGCACTGATACCAACCAGTTTAGAGCCGAAGCTTGTCGCGAACTCACCCACCTTCTGTGCGATGGCTTGTGGTTCAATATTGTCGAAAGGCAGGTAGTTGTTCACGAATGACAGCGCTTTGACCACCAAGGGGTGTGCGAACAGAGTTTGAATGCCGCCGTGTGTTACCCATTGGTAAGTGTTCTGAGAGAGCAGGGAACCTTGCTGAACAATTGCTGCGAATACTGCCAATAAAGGGATAACAATAATGAAAGTCAGGATGATACAAGACAGCAAAGAGACGATGTTTTCTTTATTGGGTATCTTTTTTTCAAGCCACTCATGGATTGGGAACATCAATAGTGAAATGATAAAGGCCATCACAATTGAGTTAACGTACGGCTCAATAAGCAAGTAACAAGCATAAGCCGCCGCAAGTAGGGCGATGATGATCACCCAGTGGCTGGAATTGATTTTAATTTTTTCTGACACGGTAATGGTCTCTATATTTGCGTTCTGAGTTTATAATGGCTGCAAAACAGAGAGTTAGCAATGAGGAGTTTTGATTATGGGATGCTGTGATAAAGATAAGAAATGCCAAGACGAACAACAGCAAACAAAAAAAGAGATCCCTTGGTTCAGAATGTTCCTTGGTACGCTGATGTTGTTGGTTTTTCTTTTCTGGGAACGTTAGACGTTTTTCGTCAAGTTTTCGAACAAATTGACGCGTAATCTAAGCGGAAATATTCGAGTTTAATTAAGTCGATGCATTAAAAAGGGCTGCGTTAATGCAGCCCTAAATTCAATCGGTTAGCGACTTATAAAGTGCTTTCGATTATTTGCTTTCAGCAGCAATGATCGCAAGAGAGCGGTCAGCGGCTTCTAGTGTCGCATCTAGCTCTTTTGAACCATGAGCAAGAGAAGTAAAGCTTGCTTCGAATGCTGAAGGTGCAAGGTAAACACCGTGATCCAGCATTAGGTGGAAGAAGCGCTTGAAGCGTTCTACATCACACTTAGTTACATCTTCGTAGCACGTCACCGTTTCTTGGTCTGTGAAGAAGAAACCAAACATACCGCCAACTTGGTGTACTAGCATCGGGATACCGTGCTTGTCAGCAAGTTGCTTGAAGCCATTTGCCAGTTGCTTAGTTTTTGAAGCTAGACGTTTTTCGTTGCCTTCTTCTCGTAGAAGGTTCAAACACGCGTAGCCAGCAGCCATTGCAACAGGGTTACCTGAAAGCGTGCCTGCTTGGTAAACCGGGCCTGTTGGTGCGATGTATTGCATCACTTCCTTACGACCACCAAAAGCACCCACAGGCATACCGCCGCCGATAACTTTACCAAGACACGTTAGATCTGGCTTGATGTTGTAGTAAGCCTGCGCACAGCCTTCAGCAACGCGGAAACCTGTCATTACTTCATCAAAGATTAGCAATGCACCTTCTTGGTCACAGATTTCACGTAGACCTTCGTGGAAGCCTTCTACTGGTGGGATACAGTTCATGTTGCCCGCAACTGGCTCAACGATGATGCACGAGATCTCGCCTTTGTTTGCTGCGAACAGCTCACGTACTGAATCTAGGTTGTTGAAGGTTGCAGTCAGCGTGTGCTTAGCAAAATCAGCTGGAACGCCTGGTGAGCTTGGCTGACCTAAAGTCAGTGCACCAGAACCGGCTTTTACAAGTAGGCTGTCTGCGTGGCCGTGGTAGCAGCCTTCAAACTTAAGAATTTTGTCACGACCAGTGAAGCCACGAGCAAGACGAATCGCACTCATTGTTGCTTCTGTGCCTGAGCTCACCATACGTAGCTGTTCCATTGATGGAACCATCTCAGATACAAGCTCAGCCATTTTGATTTCAGTTTCGGTTGGAGCACCGAAGCTAAGGCCGCGTTGAGCTGCTTCAATAACCGCATCACGGATAACAACGTGGTTGTGACCAAGGATCATTGGACCCCAAGAGCCAACGTAATCGATATATGCTTTACCATCAGCATCAAAAATAAGTGGGCCATCAGCGCGTTCAACGAAGATTGGAGAACCACCTACGCCATTGAATGCACGAACTGGAGAGTTTACGCCACCAGGAATAGTTTGCTGTGCTTTTTCGTACAGCTCTGCTGATTTGGTCATTGATATATCCTCTTTTGACTGTCGGACCAATTGGCACGCATTGTACCTATCCCTAATCCAACTAGGAATGCTTTCGCCCAGATAATCACCCGAATCTGGTTGTTTTGTGTTGTTACACGTTTTAATTGCCAGATATTGACGAGTTTACAACAGTAAAAGGAAGGATCCGGTGGTGAATACTTGAACGTTTCAGTCAGGTATTAGATAATCACCCGAATATAAGAAAATACTCAACAACTATGGTCTCGAATTAGATTTGTATCATGTTGTTTTTGACACAGGTAAGAGAGGTTGTCGTGAGCGAAGTAAATATCCCATTGTCTTTTTCTGATGCAGCAGCTACCCGCGTACAAACGCTAATCGCTGAAGAAGAAAACCCAGAACTAAAACTACGTGTATACATTACAGGTGGTGGTTGTAGTGGTTTCCAATACGGCTTCACATTTGATGAAAAAGTAAATGATGGCGACACTACGATTGTAAATAGCGGTGTAACGCTGGTTGTTGACCCAATGAGCCTACAATACCTTATGGGCGGCATGGTTGATTACACAGAAGGCCTAGAAGGCGCACGCTTCTTTGTGAACAACCCGAACGCTACAACAACATGTGGTTGTGGCGCATCATTCAGCGTATAGCTTGAAAGATAGCTAGAGTTAAAAGACAGCTTTAGCTGAAAGCTACACCATAAGGTTGTAAACGCCGAACTTATGTTCGGCGTTTTTGTTTTTATATCCCCAAATTTCTCTTCATAACAAAGCTCGGTTCTGAACAAGGCACTTGTTTTTCACGCAGCTTCAAAATTGATAAGACATATTAAGTCATTGCTTTTAAAACCATTCCAACCCTCTATTTTGACATTTTTAGTACACGGCATATTTTTTAAACTGTCGATAGCGTCCAACTTCGTTTGATTTTGGTCTGTTAAGGTTACCTATGTGTATCAGGAAGTTGCACATGACAGTGTTAAGCCATTTAGCGCGCCTTAATCACATCGGACAAAAGGATTTGTTATGCCCACTCTATCTTCTAACTCACCACTTTTTCAGAAACTGAAACAGCCGTGGCTGGTGTCTCTGATTTTAGTGATGTTGTTGTCTATCTGGCTTGGTTTAGGGGTGGGGCAGGCAGAAGAGTCGCCAGAGAAAAAAGCGACAGAAATCCCGTTAGCCAAAGTTTCCTTTCAAACCTTCACCTCATCACCCACCTTTAAAACCATTGATTTATACGGTCGAACGGCACCCGATAGGCATGCTCGATTAGGCGCGGAAGTCGCGGGAAAGATTGTTCGATTGAACGTTGTGAAAGGCGATGCGGTTAAAGCAGGGCAGGCTATTGCTCAGATTGATAAAGGTGACTTGGAAATACAGTTAGAGCGTGCAACGGCTCTGTATCGTTTAAAGCAGAAAGAGTTCAAAGCAGCGCAATCACTGAAGAAAAGAGGTCTGCAAGGTGAGATCGCCTACACCACAGCAGAGGCTTCGTTAACGGAAGCAAAAGCCATGATGCGCAATGCGGAATTGGCTTTAAAGAATACCGTTATTAGCTCGCCTTTTTCGGGTGTGGTTCAAGATTTGATGGTCGAGTTGGGTGACTTTGTTGGGGTTGGCGATCCGGTTGCGGGCGTGATTGACCTTGATCCTTTGGTTATTGAGGCCGATGTCAGTGAACGTCATATCCAGCATTTGTTAGTTAACCAGTCTGCCTTGGTTCGCTTGCTAGGAAGAGAAGAGGTGGAAGGGCGCTTGCGTTATGTGTCTCGAATTTCTTCGGCCTCAACTAATACTTTTCCAATCGAAATTGAAATCGATAACTCTGAAGGCCTACTGCCTGCAGGTGTCAGCGCTGAAGTGAAGCTCAACCTTGAAACAAGGGATGCTATCAAAGTCACACCTGCGATGTTGGCTTTGGATGAGGCGGGTAACCTTGGGGTCAAAACGTTGGTTTCAGTCGATGACTCACCAGTTGTGAAATTTGTCGGTATTCAACTAGTGAAGGCAGAGCAAGATGGAGTTTGGCTCACAGGTTTGGGTCAACGGGTCGATATCATCACCGTCGGACAAGGGTTTGTGCGTGATGGTGATTCAGTGATTGCGGTTGAGCAAGAAGCCGAACTCTCGAATGTAACAACTGAGTAGGAGATAACAGATGTATTCAATTATTGATGCAGCCTTGTCTCGTGCTCGAACAATGCTCTCTCTTTTGGCGCTCATCTTGGTTGCAGGTGTCATTACCTATATCACGATACCTAAGGAGTCGAGCCCAGACATTACCATCCCGATTATCTACGTCTCTGTTGGGCACCAAGGGATCTCGCCAACTGATGCTGAGCGTCTGTTAGTTCGACCTATCGAGCAAGAATTAAGGTCGATTGAGGGCGTAAAAGAGATGACAGCAACCGCAGCAGAGGGTCATGCCTCTGTGGTGTTGGAGTTTAATGTTGGAGTCGATCTTACCAAAGCGATGGCGGATGTTCGTGATGCCGTTGATCTTGCCAAACCAAAGCTACCAGAAGACAGTGATGAGCCGACCGTCAATGAAGTCACACTCGCTTCGGAGCAGCCAGTACTTTCTGTTGTGCTGTTCGGCACCGTTCCTGAACGTACTATCGTACAAATTGCCCGAGAAGTAGGAGATAAACTCGAAAGCTATCGCCAAATATTAGAGGTCAATATTGCAGGTGATAGGGAAGATATCGTTGAAATCATCGTTGACCCTCTTTTGATGGAGAGCTACAGCCTAGATCAAGCGGATATCTACAACCTGATCGCTTTGAATAACCGAGTGGTTGCCGCGGGTTTTGTCGATACTGGTTATGGTCGTTTTTCTGTCAAAGTCCCTTCGGTATTTAACTCCTTAAAAGACGTGCTTGAGCTACCTATCAAAGTGGATGGCAAACAGGTGGTCACTTTTGGTGATGTCGCCACGGTTCGTCGAGCGTTTCGAGATCCAGAGAGTTTTGCTCGTTTAGATGGTAAATCTGCGGTGGTGTTGGACATCAAAAAGCGCGCAGGTGAGAACATCATCGAAACGGTTGAGTTAGTCAAAGCTGTAATGGCCGGGGCTCAGCAGCAAGCAGAATGGCCAAATAACCTGTTGGTCAAATACACCTGGGATGAATCGAAAGATGTGAAGATCATGCTTAATGATCTGCAAAACAATATTCTATCCGCCATCATCCTGGTGGTGATCGTCATCATCGCGATTCTTGGCGTGCGTACTGCTTTGTTAGTCGGCATTTCAATTCCGGGTTCATTCTTGACCGGACTATTGGTTCTTTCTGTATTTGGCTTAACCGTTAACATCGTAGTGCTGTTTTCGTTGATTATGGCGGTCGGGATGTTGGTTGACGGTGCGATTGTGGTAACTGAATTTGCCGATAGGCGGATGCAAGAAGGGGAAGGGCGTAAAGCAGCCTATCGAGATGCGGCTAAGCGAATGGCATGGCCAATAACCGCATCAACGGCTACAACCTTGGCGGCGTTTGCTCCACTCCTGTTTTGGCCTGATGTAACAGGCGAATTCATGAAGTTCCTTCCATTAACTCTGATCGCTACGTTAACTGCCTCATTGATTATGGCGCTGTTGTTTGTGCCCGTGTTAGGTGGTTTGATTGGCAAACCGCAATACGTCTCGTCTCAGAGCCAAGCTCGAATGGTGGCTTTGCATAATGGGGATTTCTCACAGGCGACAGGCTTAACCAAGGCGTATTACCACACACTTTCTATTGCGATTAAGCACCCCTTTAAGATTCTTTGTAGTGCGATACTGCTCGCGGTTGCGGTTGGTTTCACGTATTCAAAAGCGGGGCTCGGTGCTGAATTCTTCCCTGAAGTTGATCCGCCATTCTTTAATGTCAAAGTTCGCTCTCATGGCGATCTTTCTATTCAAGAAAAAGATGACATCATGCGCGATATTGAACAGATGATGCTGAATCATGATGAGTTCGATACCGTTTATACGCGAACCGGTGGTGACGACCAGATTGGTTTGATTTCGATAACGCCCGTCGATTGGCAATACCGCCGCAGTGTTAAAGCGATCATTGATGAATTAAAGGTGCAAACCGATCAATACGCTGGTGTCGAGATTGAATACAAGTTCCCTGATGCAGGACCTCCGGTTGAAAATGACTTGGTCATCGAGCTTTCTGCTAAAACACCTGAGCAACTTAATCAGGCCGCAAAAATTGTGAGAAACTGGGCTGATGGCAATCAAGCACTGACCAATATCAGCGACACTGCGAGTAAAGATGGCATCGATTGGAAGGTGGATATCCGCCGCGATGATGCCGCCCGTTTTGCAGCTGACGCGACCTTGGTCGGCAATACCGTTCAGTTCGTCACTAATGGATTAAAGATTGGTGATTACTTGCCTGATGATTCATCGGAAGAGGTCGATATCTTGGTGCGTTACCCGAATGATAAAAGGGATATCGGACGCTTTGACCAGCTGAGAGTGAAAACGCCAGCTGGCTTGGTGCCGATCACCAACTTTGCTCAGATTGTTCCCGACCATAAGCAAGATACGATTAAACGTCTCGATGGTAAGCGTGTGGTGAACATCATGGCGGATATGGAAGAAGGTTATAACCTTGCGCTCGAACTGCCAAAGATTGAGCAAGCGTTAAGTGAGTTAGGTTTACCAAGTAGTGTAGAATTTCGTATCCGTGGTCAAAATGAAGAACAAGAAAACTCTTCCGCCTTCCTACAAAGTGCTTTCTTGGTTGCTTTGGCGGTAATGGCTTTGATTCTGATTACTCAGTTTAATAGCTTCTATCAAGCATTCCTGATTTTGAGTGCGGTGCTGTTCTCAACGGTTGGTGTGTTCGTTGGTTTACTTATCTTCCAGCGCCCGTTTGGCATCGTGATGTCCGGTATTGGGGTGATTGCGCTGGCTGGTATAGTGGTGAATAACAACATCGTGCTGATCGATACTTATAACCAATTGATTAAAAGAGGCTTGGATAAGCGAGATGCGATTCTGAGAACCGGTGTTCAGCGTTTAAGGCCAGTAATGCTCACGACGGTCACCACCATTTTAGGTTTGATGCCGATGGTGCTAGAAATGAATATCGACTTGATTAATCAAAAGATAGAATTTGGTGCGCCGAGCACGCAATGGTGGTCGCAACTCGCTACGGCAATTGCGGGAGGTTTGGCATTCGCGACAGTATTGACCTTGGTCCTGACCCCTTGTCTATTAATGTTAGGTCGAGATAAGAAGCCGGAAAAATAGTAGATACAGTGGTTCGATGAACATAAAAAAGAGCGCCTTGATGGGCGCTCTTTTAGTTGGTTTATATGGCTATCAACCTAATTGGTTGCGAGTAACTGACCGTATCGCTCAAGGTTATTCAGTCGAATCTCTGAGTTCGCAATAAATGTTGCTTTTGCTTTACCCGTTAAAGACTTAGATTGAGGCAACTTCACGGTACGCGCATTCTTATGTACGCCATTAACCAAGAATTCATAGTGTAAGTGCGGGCCAGTAACTCGGCCTGTACCGCCCAAAGTACCAATGGTTTGGCCTTGTTTTACGCGCTGGCCTGTTTTCACCATACGTCGCTTCATGTGCAGGTACTTGGTGATGTAGGTGTTGCTGTGGCGGATAAACACGTAGTTACCATTGAATTGGTTGTAACCCGACTTCTGAACAATACCGTCACCGGCTGCCCAGATAGGCGTGCCAACAGGAGCTGCGTAGTCAGTACCGCGGTGAGCTCGAACCTTACCGGTTACTGGGTGTCTCCTAGTAGGATTAAAGTTCGATGTTACGCGACGAAAATCAATTGGTGAGCGCAAGAACGCTTTCTTCATTGCTCGACCATTTTCATCGAAGTAGTTGCCGCTCTTATCATCCAATACCGCGGTAAATGAATCGCCTTGGTTTTTGAATACGGCTGCCATGATCTTACCGCGACCAACCACTTCACCTTCAACCACTTTCTCTTGGTATAAGATTTTGAAGCTGTCGTTCTTACGAATATCTAACGCAAAGTCGATATCCCAACCGAAGATGCCCGCCAGTTCCATAATTTGGTTTGCGGTTAAACCTGCGCTGACGCCAGCGTTCCAGAAGTTAGAGGTGATGTTGGCTTCGGCATAATTGTATTGGTAGGCCACTTCTTTTTTGTCGAAACTTGATGAGAATGAATCGCCAGATTTAGTGATCTTGAAGCTTTCAAACGCACTAAGTTGTCGTTTTAACTGAATAAGGTCGTTGTTTTCATCGAAGCCGAATTGTAATACATCGCCAGGTCTTAGATTAGACAGCTGCTTCTTAATATCATTATTGGTATTGAGTAGCGTGATCAGCAGGCGGTATGACAGGCCAATACGCTCGAATAAAACAGAGGTACTTTCGCCTGAACGAACGGTGTATTTTTCCCAATTGAGTACTGCCGTTGGTGGTGCGTCACTTGAGCTAACAAGCGCAGATGCATCAATAGTCAGTGGATAATGTTTTCCCACAACTAAAGCGCCCGAATCGTCACGCAAACTGTTGACGTCGGGGAGTAAGAAGATCGCGACGAAAATTATGGCACTAAAAAATGCGATAAAAGCCCGGTGCAAAATAGGAAGGCGTGCAAAAATAGACAACATGTTCCGGTTCGTTCTGTAAATATTATGAAAATCGACGACGGAATAGTGTAACTGGTTTCAAAATACATCGCTATTCAAGTAAGATGTCTAATTAATGTATTTTTGCCAAATCTGTGGGAGTGAACAAGAATGGCGAGTATTGAAGCTGCACTAGCCGAGATCAAACGTGGCGTAGAAGAACTGATTCCAGAAGACGAACTAATTGCAAAACTAAAAGAAGGTCGTCCTTTACGCATTAAGCTGGGTGCCGATCCAACAGCTCCAGATATCCACCTAGGCCATACGGTTATCTTTAACAAGCTTCGTGCTTTCCAAGAGCTTGGTCATGAAGTGACATTCCTTATTGGTGATTTCACTGCAATGGTTGGTGACCCATCAGGTAAGAACTCAACGCGTCCACCGCTAAGCCGTGAAGACGTATTGAAGAATGCTGAAACTTACAAAGAACAAGTATTCAAGATTCTAGATCCTGCGAAAACGCAAATTCGTTTCAACTCTGAGTGGCTATCTGAGCTTGGTGCTGAAGGCATGATTCGTCTTGCTTCTAACCAAACTGTTGCTCGTATGCTTGAGCGTGATGACTTCAAAAAGCGTTACGCTGGTGGTCAACCGATCGCTATCCACGAATTTATGTACCCACTTCTACAAGGTCACGACTCTGTTGCACTAGAGAGCGACGTTGAGCTGGGCGGTACTGACCAGAAGTTTAACCTACTAATGGGTCGTGAACTGCAAAAAGCGGCAGGTCAAAAACCACAAGCGGTACTGATGATGCCACTACTTGTTGGTCTAGACGGCGTTAAGAAGATGTCTAAGTCTGCGCACAACTACATAGGTATCAGCGAAGCACCAAGCGAGATGTTTGGTAAGATCATGTCTATCTCTGACGATCTAATGTGGAGCTACTACGAGCTACTGTCTTTCCGTCCTCTTGAAGAAGTTGCGGAACTGAAAGCTGGCGTTGATGCAGGTAAGAACCCGCGTGACGTTAAAGTACTGCTAGCGAAAGAGATTATTGCTCGTTTCCATAGTGAAGCAGATGCTGAAGCCGCTGAGCAAGAGTTCGTTAACCGTTTTGCTAAGAACCAAGTTCCTGATGAAATGCCAGAATTCGAATTCGAAGCTGGCCTGCCAATTGCGAACGTTCTAAAAGAAGCAGGTCTTGTAAACTCGACTTCTGATGCGATGCGTATGATCAAGCAAGGCGCGGCTAAGCTTGAAGGCGAGAAGATTGAAGACAGCAAATTCGTACCTGAAGCAGGTACTGCCGTTTACCAAGTAGGTAAGCGTAAGTTTGCTCGTATTACTATTAAGTAATAATGCACATCAATGATTGAGCCAAAGGCATCCACGGATGCCTTTTTTATTGACCGAAAGTTGACGAAACTTTGAAACGCCTATTGCTACACTATGCGCGCTGTCAAATTGACAGTAATTCTGGAGATTTTTATGAACAATACCGACCATCCTCCTAGTTTGAATGGAGAAGAATAACCTGTCTCGGTATTGATCTATTGTCCTGCCGTTCAGGTAGGGTATCTTTGTTTTTCCCCCTCATTCTTTTCCACACACTAGATTCTAACAAGTAGACACACCAGTAGCTTTCAGCTCTTGGTGCGCATAAATCTATAAATCTATAAATCTATAAATCTATAAATCTATGCTATTTGTTTTGATGGTCGTTACCTTTGCCAATCGGGAGATTCGCCATGACGGTAATGAACAACACTTTTTTATCTATTGAAGCTCTGTACTCAGAGCAAGACATCCAAGCTGTGTCGAATGCATTTCAACAGTACGGACGTGAACAACAAATTAACCTTTTGAACCGAATGCCGCTCGAAGATGCGGTGTTAGTGCTGGGGCAATGCTCTCTTAGTACGATTCAGACTTTACTTAGTGAGCTAGAAGAGCAGGGCTTTGAGAAGCGCTCTCGACATCTAGCTCACCAACTAGGGCTGATTTACTCAGAGGTAGAACCTCAGCAGGGCTATCTTTCTACTGGCGTCATGAGCCACGTTAGACAGCGTATCGGTTGGATTATTGCGTTAGCACTATTGGGCATCGTCTCAGGGCTTATCATCGCTCAATATGAAGACATTCTCAGTCAGTTGGTACTTTTGGCTATCTACATGCCGGTAATTGCTGCAGCTGGTGGTAATACCGGGACACAAGCTGCGACTTTGGTTATCAGAGCCTTAGCCACAGGTGAGTTAAAAAAACGCCAATGGGCTAACGTTCTGTGGAAAGAGTTTAGAGTCGCTATTTGTTTGGCTTTAGCTATTGCTGTGGTGATGATTGGACGTATTCTGCTATTTAGCGAAAACCAATCGACAGGTGGCTATGACATCAACATGATTGCGTTAGCGATTGCGGTAGCGCTGTTTATTCAGGTGACCATATCAACTGTGCTCGGCGGAGGGTTACCGATCGTTGCTAGGCTATTCAAGCTGGATCCAGCGGTGTTAGTGAGTCCAGTGCTTGCTTCGATAGTTGATATCTCAGGAATGTGGATCTATTTCACTGTCGTGAACTCATTCCTAGGAATTGCTTAAAAGCTGATAAAAATAGCTAAATACATCTGAGAAATAAAAATGGCGCTGAAGATTGAAGGTCTTCAGCGCCATTTTTTAGGTAGAGGTTTACAAAGAGCCAAACATTACTTCGATTTGCTTTGTGTTTGACTGAACTCAACTACATCTTTGTAGAAAGCACGCTCAAACTGGGTGATTGGAGCCTCTACCGGTCTGTCTGGATCTTGCTCTTCAGGGAAGTAATCACGAATAAACTGCACAAACAAAGAGTTTGGTTTCCCGGACTCATCTAAACCATATCCCGCCATGTTGTACGTTCCGTACAAAGAACCACTTTTGGCTGTGATGTTGCCTTGAATCGGTGCTTTTCTCATGCTTTGACGGTATTTGAGCGTTCCATCAGTGCCTGATGTAGGCATAGCCTCAATTAGGTTGAGCTGTTGATCGTTTTCCCAGATATAACGAAGCACTTGAGCCATGGTCTGTGACCTCATTCGGTTATTTCTAGATAGCCCTGAACCATCGACGAGCTGCGCTTTACTGAGGTCAATATTAGCCTTGGTCAGCAATATCTGCTTTATCGCTTCAGTACCGTTATTGAAACTGCCTGGTTGAACATAAAATGTGGCTCCTAGCGTTTTAGTTAGATTATCTGCGATAAGGTTATCTGACTTCTTGAGCATGATATCGAGCAGTTCAGGAAGCTTTTCTGAGTGATGGCTAGCCACTAACGTCGTCTTGTTTGTGCTTTCCTTAGTTCCAATGATCACATCCCCCTTTACTTGTATTTTCAGCTCTTTAAGTAGTGATCTCACCACTTGAGAGGTGTAAAGCTCAGGATTTTGAATAGCGAACTTTAGTGGTAATGGCTTCTTACGTTCCACTAAGCAACCAGATAGCGTGTACGAGTTGTTTGGTGTGGTGATGAGCTCTAAGTCGCACTGTGTGGCTTTTTGTCCTGAGCGCGTCACAGTGGCTGCATTGGTTGTCACGTCGATTGGGTAATGGGTTGGAATATAGACGTGAGTGCTGCCGTTATCTTTTGTATAAATAGAGGCTTGTGCGCAGTTACTGTCTAAGGTCATTGCACTAGAAGGCGCGCTGTAACAAACGCCTAGAATGTCCCAAGGCCAACCAACGGCTCGCTGATAGCCGGTATAAGCCGAGTTATCGAGGTATAAGTTGCCTTTGATGGCTCTGGATTGAGACTTAGCGTATTGAGCTAAAAGGCTTTTAAGCTGTTCTCGTTGCAAGGTTGGGTCGCCACTAAATGAAATGATAGAGTCATTCCCAGAACGAGCAATGCTGGTCGTGTAGTGAAAGTCATCCCCTAACTCCAACTTAGCCGCCAACGCTGTCACCAGCTTTAAAGTACTAGCGGGGGGATAGAAGCCATCACTGTTGGAATTCATTTTGTTTGAATCGCCTTTCAGGGATTCCAAAATTACACTGGTGCTACTGCCATCAGGCAGTTTATTTAGAGGGGGGTAAGCGAAAGCGTTAACTGAGAAAGCGCTAATGGAAAAACTACATACAAGTAGTGTGGATAGAAGGCGCATAGAAGATTTCTTGGATGGCTGATGTTTTCAGTATACAGATATAAAAAAACGCCCGCTATCTAGCGGGCGTTTTGATTCTCAATTAACTAATTAATCAATTAGATAATCAGAATTAGAAGTCGTAACGTAGACCTAGAGCTAGCTCGTCTTCAGCATCTGCTTTAGATGCAGGGCCGTTAAGAAGGCCAACAGAACCTAACTTGTCACCTTCAGAGATAAGGTTGAAGTTGTACGAGATGTACGTACGGAAGTTAGGCTTGAAGTAGTAAGTCGCATCGATAGCAACGTTGTCAGCTGAAGTTTCACCGTCAGTTTCTGCGTTGTTGTACGTTAGCGTGAATGCAGTTTTATCTAGCGTGTACGCAGTTGCGAATTCGTAACCAGTGTAATCGCCGTTTTTGTCTGCTAATTCACCGTCAGTGAATGTACCAGCAAAGTATAGAGCTTCAGTGCGGAAAGATGCCGCTAGCATGTACTCGTTTTGCTCGTCTTGATCAGCGTAACCTGCACCTAGCTTAAAGCCAGAATCACCGATTGCGTAGATACCAGATAGAGAGTAGCCGTCTGCGTTGTTGTCAACGAATTCGCCAGCAGCATTTTCTGAGCGGTCAGCAAAACGGTAGCTTGCTTTAACGCCTAGGTCTTGGAATTGACCTTTGTATGAAACCATGTTGTCTGAACGGTCAGCTACAGCAATTTTCATTGCTGCAGAGTTACCGTGGTAAGACATGATATCGGTAAAGTCTGTGATAACACCTAGTGCACCGTCGTTTTTACCGTAAGTTACTTCACCGAATGTACCGCCGATACCAGCGTATGTGTAACGGTTAGTGATGTCGCCGTCGTTGTTATCAGTAGAGCCGCCGTTTTCAGCAGTTGTGAATTCGCCTTCGTAGAAACCAACACCGTATAGGCCGTCTTGGATTTCAACTTTACCTAGGAAGTTAAGACGTACACGTGTTTTGTCTTCAGCTTTGCCATCTTTTAGAGATAGACGAGCTTCAGCACGACCACCGATCTCTAGAGAAGTGCCGTTTGAGCTGTATACAGAAGTACCGTCAATACCACCAGCTTGTTTACCGTCCGCTGCTACTGCGTTAGTAGCAAGAGCTGCAGCAGATACAGCAAGCGCGATCATAGTCTTGTTCATGTTATTATTTCCTAATTACTGTCCATAGAAGTTTTATCAAGGATTTGAACCCTTTTGTGTATTGCCTGTATTAATCAGGCTTCATAACCATGATTAGAACAGAAGTCTGAAAAATGCCAGTACAATCCATGGGTTACTTTTTACCTCTAAAGTTCCATGGTCAGTTAGTAAAATGATATAAAACTAAAAAATGAACACTGTTTTATTATGTCTCTTGTTGTTTAAGTCATTGTTTTGTAGTTGCTTTTGTAAAAGTGTGATCTGTGTTTATTTTGTTTGTTTTTTGTTTTTTTAGGTATTTATTCCTGAGCTTATTGATGGGGAGGTTATTATTCATTTTTGTGATATCTGTAATTTAGACCTAGATAAAGCTTTTATAACGCAAAGTGGAATAAAGGTGATTTAGCCATAAAGTTTGTTTACACTAAGCCAAATCGTTTTGTTTCTATCACCCAATAACTATGTTGGGTGTATTTATGTTGGCCAAAGAAAGCTTTGGCATAGAGGTAAAAAATGGAAAAGGTTCCAATGACAGTACGTGGCGCTCAGCAGCTACGTGACGAATTAGATCGCCTACTTAAGCTACGCCCTGTTATCTCAGCAGCTATTGGTGAAGCACGTGAACTAGGTGATCTGAAAGAGAATGCTGAATACCACGCCGCTCGTGAAGAGCAGGGTATTTGTGAAGCTCAGATCCGTGATATTGAATATAAGTTATCACTGGCTCAGATCATCGATGTAACGCAAATGGATAATACGGGCAAGATTATCTTTGGTACGACAGTGACGCTAATCGATGTGGATACAGACGAAGAGTACCGCTACCAAATCGTTTCAGAAGACGAAGCAGACATCAAAACGGGTCGTATTTCTGTGAAATCGCCAATTGCTCGCGGCCTTATCGGTAAAATGGAAGGTGACGAAGTTATGATCTCTACCCCAGGTGGCGACAAAGATTTCGAAATCGACAAAGTAGAATATATCTAATTGAATTTTCTTTGTTTCTAATAAGTAAAAAGGTCGCTAAATGCGACCTTTTTCGTTTCTCACGCTACACTAAAAGATAAGCGCTGTGGCTTCCTATTAGTGAAGTTAGCTTATATTAAGCTCGCTTATTTACGTGGAATCTCGATTTTACGTGCTTCTGACTGACGGAACAGTACTAGAACTTTACCGATAGTCTGTACTTTCTCAGCTTTAGTTTCACGTACAATTGCATCGATAATCAGTTGCTTAGTCTCACGGTCTTCTGATGCAACTTTAATCTTGATCAGTTCGTGGTGGTCTAGAGCTAATTCGATTTCCGCTAGAACAGCTTCAGTAAGTCCATTTGCGCCCATTAGCACAACAGGTTTTAAACTGTGAGCTAGGCCCTTTAGATGCTGCTTTTGTTTGGTACTTAGGTTCATTACGCGGCCAATTTTCTTTACTATTAGGGTTGAAAAAACCTATTTTAACGCCATCTAAAGCTGAAGACTATAATTTATTCAGCAATTAGTACTTTCCTCCAATTTAGGTATCCAATGAGCAAACAGAAACACTCGGCCAGTTCAGGCCGTTGGTTGAAGGAACACTTCGACGACAAGTACGCAAATGAAGCAAGAAAGAAAGGCTATCGTTCACGTGCTTATTTCAAAATGGAAGAGATTCAAACGAAAGATAAATTGCTGTCTCCTGGGATGACCATTGTGGATTTGGGTGCAGCACCTGGCGGTTGGTCTCAATATGCTGCTAAGATTGTTGGAGACAACGGACAAATCATTGCGTGTGACTTGTTACCAATGGACCCGATTGCTGGCGTTAGCTTTTTACAAGGCGATTTCCGCGAAGAAGCTGTGCTAGATGCCTTGTTGGAGCGTATACAACCAAACATGGTTGATGTCGTGATGTCAGATATGGCACCTAATATAGCAGGCAACAATTCTGTGGATCAGCCAAGAGCTATGTATTTAGTTGAATTAGCTTTGGATATGTGTCGACAAGTTCTAGCTACCAATGGTAGTTTTGTTGTAAAAGTATTCCAAGGCGAAGGGTTTGACCAATACGTTAAGGACGTCCGCGAGATGTTTAAAACAGTAAAAGTTAGAAAACCCGACTCTTCTCGAGCTCGATCTCGTGAAGTGTTTATCGTAGCCACTGGTTACAAAGGTTAACGATTCTCTTCCAATAGTGAGAGTTAACAACATGGCTACAGGTTACAAACTGTAGTACCCTACCTTTAATTACAATTAGTTATCGAGAGGCTTACACCTTGAGTGACATGGCAAAAAATTTAATTCTGTGGCTTGTTATCGCGGTAGTGTTGATGTCGGTATTCCAGAGCTTTGGCCCTGGGGAAAGTAACGGCAGAGCAGTAGATTACACCACGTTTGTACAGGAAGTTGGCCAAGGCCAGATTCAAGACGCACAGTTCAATAACAGCGAAATCACTTTCACACGTCGTGGTGGTGGCTCTAAGTATGTAACTTACATGCCTGTTTATGATCAAAAGCTACTTGATGACTTAATTAATCAAAACGTAAAAGTTCAGGGTACACCACCTGAAGAACAGAGCCTGCTTGGCACTATCTTCATCTCATGGTTCCCTATGATCTTACTGATTGGTGTATGGATTTTCTTCATGCGTCAAATGCAAGGCGGCGGCGGCGGTAAAGGCGCGATGTCTTTCGGTAAGAGTAAAGCTCGAATGATGAGCGAAGAACAAATCAAAACGATGTTTGCTGATGTTGCTGGTTGTGACGAAGCAAAAGAAGACGTGAAAGAGCTTGTGGATTACCTTCGTGACCCAAGCCGCTTCCAAAAGCTAGGTGGTAAGATCCCAACAGGTATCTTGTTGGTTGGTCCTCCTGGTACGGGTAAAACATTGCTTGCAAAAGCGATTGCCGGTGAAGCGAAAGTACCGTTCTTTACTATCTCTGGTTCTGACTTCGTTGAAATGTTTGTTGGTGTTGGTGCATCTCGTGTGCGTGACATGTTCGAACAAGCGAAGAAAGCGGCACCTTGTATCATCTTTATCGATGAAATCGATGCTGTAGGTCGTCAACGTGGCGCTGGTGTTGGTGGTGGTCACGATGAACGTGAACAAACACTGAACCAAATGCTGGTTGAGATGGATGGTTTCGAAGGTAACGAAGGTATTATCGTTATCGCTGCGACTAACCGTCCAGACGTACTAGACCCTGCATTACTTCGTCCTGGTCGTTTTGACCGTCAAGTTGTGGTTGGTCTGCCAGATGTACGTGGTCGTGAACAGATTCTTAAAGTACACATGCGTAAAGTGCCACTATCGGGTGATGTTGAACCATCTCTGATTGCTCGTGGTACTCCAGGTTTCTCTGGTGCAGATCTTGCGAACCTTGTGAACGAAGCGGCGCTGTTTGCTGCTCGTGGTAACAAGCGTAATGTATCTATGGTTGAGTTCGAACTAGCTAAAGACAAAATCATGATGGGTGCAGAGCGCCGTTCAATGGTGATGTCTGAAGAAGTGAAAGAGTCAACGGCTTACCACGAAGCGGGTCACGCAATTGTTGGTCGCTTGGTGCCTGAACACGATCCAGTGTACAAGGTTTCAATCATTCCACGTGGTCGTGCGCTTGGTGTAACTATGTACCTACCTGAGCAAGACCGCGTAAGCATGTCTCGCCAACATCTAGAATCAATGATCTCTAGTTTGTACGGTGGTCGTCTTGCTGAAGAACTTATCTACGGTAAAGACAAAGTTTCGACTGGTGCGTCTAACGATATCGAACGTGCAACTGATATTGCTCGTAAGATGGTAACGCAGTGGGGCTTCTCAGAAAAACTGGGTCCTCTTCTATATGCTGAAGAAGAAGGCGAAGTTTTCCTAGGTCGCGGTATGAGCCAAGCGAAACATGTTTCTGACGATACGACTAAGCTGATCGATGAAGAAATTCGTATTCTAATCGACCGCAACTATGCTCGTGCGAAGCAAATTCTTGAAGAGAACATGGATATCATGCACTCGATGAAAGACGCGCTAATGAAGTTTGAAACGATTGATGCAGGTCAGATTGATGACTTGATGGAACGTAAAGACGACATTCGTGAGCCAGCTGGTTGGGGTGATCAGGCGAAAGCAGAACCTGCAAAGGAAGAAGCTAAACCTGAAGCGAAATCAGAAGAAGCAGCAGCCGAACCAAAAGCTGAAGAGTCGCAAGTTGAAGAAGTTAAGTCTGAATCAGATGATGCTCAAAACAAAGATTCTTAATCACTAGGCTTTAAATTAAAACCCTGAGTACGCTCAGGGTTTTTCTGTTTATAGCCCAAGATGTTTTTACCTTTAAGACCCACCTTCCATGATATTAAAAGCACATAATAAAACGCTCGTTTTAGACCGCCCACATGTGATGGGTATCCTCAATGTTACGCCTGACTCTTTCTCTGATGGCGGGAAATTCAATTTATTAGATAATGCTTTACTGCAAGCAGAGCGAATGATTCAAGCAGGTGTTAGCATTATTGACATTGGTGGTGAGTCAACTCGCCCGGGAGCACCTGACGTATCTTTAGAAGAAGAGCTCGCTCGCGTTATACCTGCCATTAAAGCAATTCGCGCCAAGTTCGATGTGTGGATCTCTATTGATACCAGTAAAGCTGAAGTGATGCGCCAAGCCGTTGAAGCAGGGGCTGATTTGATCAATGATGTGCGCGCATTGCAAGAGCCCGGAGCTCTAGAGGCAGCCGCCGATGCTAATGTGCCAGTTTGCCTGATGCACATGAAAGGTCAGCCAAGAACCATGCAAGCCAACCCAAATTACGATGATGTCCTAACGGATGTTGAAGCGTTCTTAAAAGAAAGGGTAGAAGCGTGTGAGGCTGTTGGCATACCAAAAGATCAGCTGATTTTGGATCCTGGTTTTGGTTTTGGTAAAACCATTGAGCATAATTACCACCTATTAGCGCACCTTGAAAAATTTCACAGGCTTGGGTTGCCAGTCTTAGCGGGGATGTCGAGAAAGTCGATGCTCTTTAAGCTACTAGACAAAGCTCCAGCAGATTGCATGGTTGCTAGCGTCACTTGCGCTACCATCGCTGCAATCAAAGGTGCACAAATTATTCGCGTTCACGATGTTGAAGATACATTGGAAGCGATGAAGATAATCGAAGTGATGAATAACAATCACTAATCATAATTAAGGAAAATCAATATGTCTGATAAGAGACGTTACTTCGGCACAGATGGTGTACGTGGCAAAGTTGGCCAATACCCGATTACACCTGATTTTGTTCTGAAGCTTGGCTGGGCTGCGGGTCGTGTTCTTGCGAAACAGGGCACTAAGAAAGTCATCATTGGTAAAGACACCCGTATCTCTGGCTACATGCTGGAGTCTGCTCTAGAAGCTGGTCTCGCTGCTGCGGGTCTTCAGGCTACTTTTACTGGCCCAATGCCAACACCAGCCGTGGCTTACCTAACACAAACGTTCCGCGCTGAAGCTGGTATTGTTATCTCAGCATCACACAACCCTTACTACGATAACGGTATTAAGTTCTTCTCTTCTGAGGGAACAAAGCTACCGGACGATATCGAGTTGGCGATTGAAGCTGAACTGGACAAAGACATTGAATGCGTTGATTCTTCGGAGCTAGGCAAAGCAGTACGTTTGAACGATGCCGCTGGCCGTTACATCGAGTTCTGTAAAAGTACGTTCCCACATAAAATGACATTAGCTGGCATGAAGATCGTTATCGATTGTGCCCATGGTGCCACTTACCACATTGCGCCTGCTGTATTTAAAGAGCTGGGTGCTGAGGTTGTGGCTATTGGTGTTGAGCCAAATGGTACTAACATCAACCACGAAGTAGGCGCGACGGATGTACGTGCTCTGCAAGCTAAAGTGCTTGAAGAAAAAGCGGCATTAGGTCTGGGCTTTGATGGTGACGGCGACCGTATCATCATGGTTGACGAGCTAGGCAACAAAGTTGATGGTGACCAAATCGCTTACATCATTGCACGCGATGCACTGCGTCGTGGTGAGTTGAAAGGTGGTGTTGTTGGTACACTAATGACCAACCTGGGTATGGAAAATGGCCTTAAGCAGTTAGGTATTCCGTTTGTTCGTGCTGCAGTTGGTGACCGTTACGTAATGGAGCAACTTCTTGCTAAAGGCTGGAAGATTGGAGCAGAGAACTCGGGTCACGTTATCCTATTAGATAAAGTAACGACGGGTGATGCTATCGTTGCTGCGCTGCAAGTATTGGCTTCAGTTGTTGATAGCGAAATGACTCTGAATGAGCTGTCTCAGGGCATGACGTTGTACCCGCAAGTTCTAGAAAACGTTCGTTTCAGTGGAGACTCAAACCCACTAGAAGCAGAAGCAGTAAAAGCAGCTGTTGTTGAAGTTGAAGCTGAACTTGGCGAGAAAGGTCGTGTGCTATTACGTAAGTCTGGTACAGAGCCACTATTGCGTGTGATGGTTGAAGGCGAAGATGCTGAGCTTGTTCAAGCATCCGCGCTTAAGATTGCCGATGCAGTAAAAGCAAACTGCTAATTTAACCTTTTACTAAACAGGCGCAATGAATAGCGCCTGTGATTAGAAGTGATTGACTTATATAACGGTCAAGATATAACGGTCAAAAGAGACGTAAATGAGTTTTGTGTCGCTTTTGACCTTTTTTTGACCATTCACTTGGTAAAGGCTTATTTTTTAGCAAATTCTCCTTGTCAGCCATCGTCGCATTCGCTAGTATTGCTCGGCCTTCAGTTAGGAGGTCGCTAGCCTTGTTCTTAAAAATAGTTTTTTGAACGGCGCTGGCTCAACAATTAGGAACATAGGTGGAAAAATGTTTACAGTTCTACTTGTGATTTACCTGTTGGCAGCGCTTGGTGTAATTGGCCTAGTGTTGATTCAACAAGGTAAAGGCGCAGATATGGGAGCCTCTTTCGGTGCTGGCGCTTCAAACACTGTGTTTGGTGCTGGTGGCTCAGGAAATTTCCTTACCCGAATGACTGCAATTTTTGCAACTACATTTTTTATCCTTAGCTTAGTGCTTGGTAATATGTCTACACATAAAACTGAGTCACAATGGATTGACCCGACTCAAGGTCAGGTAATTCAACAAGCTGATGACGCAGTGAGTGAAGTTCCGGCGCAAGGCGACGAAATTCCACAATAATCTGTAAAGATTTGATGCCGAGATGGTGAAATTGGTAGACACGCTAGCATGAGGTGCTAGTGCCTTAGGGTGTGAGGGTTCGAGTCCCTCTCTCGGCACCATGTTTACAAACTTGTAAAACATCTTGTTGGGCGTATAATGCTCGCAAGTCGGACGCGGGATGGAGCAGTTTGGTAGCTCGTCGGGCTCATAACCCGAAGGTCGTCGGTTCAAATCCGGCTCCCGCAACCAATTTCAATGCTATTATATAGCTTGTATTGGTAGCAAGTTTGCACAGTGTGAACCTCACTGTGAGTTAAGTGTGATATCGAATGTGATGGCACTTAACATATAAGGGTCCAGCAACAAAAACCCCGGCTTATACGGGGTTTTTTGTTATCTAAGCATTTATAAATGCGCTTAGATAATGTTTGCTTGGAATTTAAATTGGGCTTTGAGCCCTTTTTTTGTTTCTGGAGTGGTTAAATGACTGGTTTAGAAAGACAACTTACTGAAATGCTTGACGCTCCAGTAGCAGCATCAGGTTATGAGTTAGTTGGATTAGAATTTATTCGTGCTGGTGAGCACTCAACGCTACGTATTTACATCGATTCACCAAACGGTATCAATGTAGATGATTGCGCTGAAGTTAGTCACCAAGTAAGTGCCGTAATGGACGTTGAAGATCCAATTTCAGTGGCTTATAACCTTGAAGTGTCTTCACCAGGTTTAGAGAGACCACTGTTCAAAGCAGAGCATTACCAACAATTTATTGGTCACGAGGTAAGCATCGTTTTGAAAATGGCTGTCGGCAACCGTCGTAAATGGAAAGGTGATATCCAATCTATCGAAGGCGAGACAGTGAAAGTATTGGTTGAAGGACAAGAAGAAGAATTCGTCCTGAGCAATATTGCGAAAGCTAACCTGATCCCTAAATTTTAGTTCTCCTAGAGAGAAGAGCTTAAGAGGCTAGATTAATGAACAAAGAAATTTTGGCGGTAGTAGAAGCTGTTTCTAATGAGAAAGCAGTTCCTCGTGAGCGTATTTTTGAAGCGCTTGAAATCGCGCTTGCAACGGCAACAAAAAAGAAAAGCGAACTAGAAATTGAAGTTCGTGTTGAAATCGACCGTAAAACGGGTGATTTCGAAACTTTCCGTCGTTGGGAAGCTGTTGAGGAAGTTGAATTCCCAACAAAAGAAATCTCTATTGAAGCTGCAAAGTACGATGACCCAGAGATCGAACTTGGCGGTTTCATTGAAGATGACATCGAATCAGTAACGTTTGACCGTATTACCACTCAAACGGCTAAGCAAGTTATCGTACAGAAAGTACGTGAAGCTGAACGCGCTCAAATCGTTGAACAGTTTATTGATAACGAAGGTGAGCTAGTAACTGGTGCAGTTAAGAAAGTTAACCGTGACACTATTATCCTAGACCTAGGTAACAACGCTGAAGCGGTAATCCTTCGTGATGACCAACTTCCTCGTGAAAACTTCCGTCCAGGTGACCGTGTTCGTGGTCTTCTTTACGCAGTTAAACCAGAAGCTCGCGGTTTCCAGCTTTTCGTTACTCGTTCGAAGCCAGAAATGCTAGCTGAACTATTCCGTGTTGAAGTGCCTGAGATTGGTGAAGAGCTAATTGAACTTAAAGGTGCTGCACGTGACGCGGGTTCTCGTGCTAAAATCGCTGTGAAAACAAACGACAAACGTATTGACCCAGTTGGTGCGTGTGTTGGTATGCGTGGTGCACGTGTGCAAGCTGTTTCTAACGATCTTGGCGGTGAGCGTATTGATATCGTTCTTTGGGATGATAACCCGGCTCAATTCGTAATCAACGCAATGGCTCCTGCTGATGTTGCTTCAATCATCGTTGATGAAGACGCACACTCTATGGATATCGCTGTTGAAGCGGATAACCTAGCACAAGCTATCGGTCGTAGCGGTCAAAACGTACGTCTAGCTTCTCAACTTACTGGTTGGGAACTGAACGTAATGACTGTTGCTGACCTTGAGAAGAAGCACCAAGAAGAAGCAGTTGCTTCTATTGAAAACTTCATGAAGCACCTAGACATTGAAGAAGACTTTGCTCAAATGCTTGTTGAAGAAGGCTTCTCTACGCTTGAAGAAGTAGCATACGTTCCTGTGAACGAGCTTCTTGAAGTAGATGGTCTAGATGAAGGTATCGTTGAAGAACTACGTAACCGCGCGAAAGACGCACTGACTACTCTAGCGCTAGCGAAAGAAGAAACTTTCGATGGTGTTGAGCCTGCTGAAGACTTACTTGCACTTGAAGGTCTTGAGCGTGAAATGGCTTACAAGCTAGCAGCAAAAGGCGTTGCGACATTGGAAGACCTAGCTGACCAAGGCGTTGATGAACTAGAAGGCATCGAAGACCTAACTGCAGAGCGCGCAGGCGAGCTAATTATGGCTGCGCGTAACATCTGTTGGTTCGGCGACGAAGAATAATTCAGCAAGGAGAGAAAGCGGTATGACACAATTAACAGTTAAAGCACTGAGTGAAGAGATTGGTACGCCAGTTGACCGCTTAATTGAACAACTTGCTGATGCAGGCATGAAGAAATCAGGGTCGGATCAAGTGACTGATTCAGAGAAGCAAACATTGCTAACGCACCTTAAAAAGGAGCACGGCGATACTTCTGGTGAAACAGAACCGACTCGTTTAACTCTTCAACGCAAGACCCGCAGCACGCTAAGTGTTGCCGCTGGAGGCGGTAAGAGTAAGGATGTTCAAGTAGAGGTACGTAAAAAACGTACTTACGTGAAGCGCAGCACTATTGAAGATGAAGCGAAACGTGAAGCTGAGGAAGCGGCTAATCGTGAAGCGGAAGAGAAAGCACAACGCGATGCTGAAGAGCAAGCGAAACGTGATGCTGCAGAGAAAGCACAGCGCGAAGCCGAAGAAAAAGTAACACGTGAAGCGGATGCAAAACGTGAAGCTGAAGAGAAGGCTCAACGCGCACAAGCTGAAAAGGCTAAAAAAGACATGAATTCAAAAAATGCAGACGCTAACGCACAAGCGAAAAAAGAAGCGGATGAACTTAAAGCTCGTCAAGAGCTAGAAGCAACTCGTAAAGCAGAAGCTGAAGCAGCTAAGCTTGTTGAAGAAGCTCGTAAGTTAGCAGAAGAGAACCAAGAACGTTGGTCTGAAGAAGAGAAGAAGAAGAAAGAGCAAGAGAAATCTGCGGATTACCATGTGACTACTTCTACTTACGCTCGTGAAGCTGAAGATGCGGCAGATAAGAAAGATGAGAAAGCACCTCGTCGTCGCAAGAAGAAAGCAGCTCCTGCTAACCAACCTGCAAACAACCGTGGTGGTCGTAACCAACGTGGTCGTGGCGGTAAAGGTAAGCTTGCTAAACCAACTTCAATGCAGCAAGGCTTCGATAAGTCAGCGACTGTTGCTAAATCTGACGTTGCTATCGGCGAAACTATCGTTGTTTCTGAACTGGCGAGCAAAATGTCAGTTAAAGCAACTGAAGTTATCAAAGTAATGATGAAGATGGGCGCTATGGCGACTATCAACCAAGTGATCGACCAAGAAACAGCACAACTTGTTGCTGAAGAAATGGGTCACAAGGTAATCCTGCGTAAAGAAAACGAACTTGAAGAAGCAGTACTAGCTGACCGTGATAGCGATGCTATCGCTGAAGGTCGTGCTCCTGTTGTTACTATCATGGGTCACGTTGACCACGGTAAAACTTCAACACTTGATTACATTCGTAAAGCACACGTTGCTTCTGGCGAAGCTGGCGGTATCACGCAGCACATTGGTGCTTACCACGTAGATACTGACAACGGCATGATCACTTTCCTTGATACTCCTGGACACGCGGCGTTTACCGCTATGCGTGCTCGTGGTGCTCAAGCGACAGATATCGTTGTACTTGTAGTTGCAGCAGACGATGGCGTAATGCCACAAACAATCGAAGCAATCCAGCACGCGAAAGCGGCAGGCGTTCCTCTGATTGTTGCTGTGAACAAGATCGATAAAGAAGGTGCAAACCCAGACAACGTTAAGAATGAGCTAGCTCAATACGACGTTATCCCTGAAGAGTGGGGCGGCGAGAACATCTTCGTTCACATCTCTGCAAAACAGGGCACAAACATCGATGGTCTTCTAGAAGCAATCCTTCTTCAGTCTGAAGTTCTTGAGCTTACAGCGGTTAAAGAAGGCATGGCGTCTGGTGTTGTTGTTGAATCTCGTCTTGATAAAGGTCGCGGTCCAGTTGCAACAGTACTAGTACAGTCTGGTACTCTAAACAAAGGCGACATCGTTCTTTGTGGTCAAGAGTACGGCCGTGTTCGTGCAATGCGCGATGAGAACGGCAGAGACATCGAAACTGCAGGTCCATCTATCCCTGTAGAAATTCTAGGTCTTTCTGGCGTACCTGCGTCAGGTGACGAAGCGACTGTTGTACGTGATGAGCGTAAAGCACGTGAAGTTGCTAACTACCGTCAAGGTAAATTCCGTGATGTTAAACTAGCTCGCCAACAAAAAGCGAAACTAGAGAACATGTTCGCGAACATGACGGCGGGTGAAGTTGCTGAACTTAACGTTGTACTTAAAGCTGACGTTCAAGGTTCTGTAGAAGCGATTGCTGACTCTCTACTGAAACTATCAACTGACGAAGTTAAAGTGAACATCGTAGGTTCTGGTGTTGGTGGTATTACTGAAACTGATGCAACTCTTGCTGCAGCTTCTAACGCTATCATCCTTGGTTTCAACGTTCGTGCTGACGCAACTGCGCGTAACACGGTTCAGAACGAAAACCTAGATCTACGTTACTACTCAATCATTTACCAACTGATTGACGAAGTTAAACAGGCGATGGGCGGTATGCTTGCTCCTGAATTCCGTCAAGAGATCATTGGTCTTGCACAAGTTCGTGACGTATTTAAGTCGCCTAAACTTGGTGCAATCGCTGGTTGTATCGTTACTGAAGGTACGATTAAGCGTAGCAACCCAATCCGTGTACTTCGTGAAAACGTTGTTATCTACGAAGGTGAACTAGAGTCACTTCGTCGCTTTAAAGATGACGTTCAAGAAGTTAAGAACGGTTACGAATGTGGTGTCGGCGTTAAGAACTACAACGACGTTCGCGTTGGTGACCAGATCGAAGTATTCGAAATCGTTGAGGTTAAACGTACTCTAGACTAATCAGTCTGTACGACTCGACATATTGACTAAGGTTACTAACATTACTAATAAAGGTAATAAGTAATCGGTTGTTGAATACACCATGGGGGGCTGGTAATTACCAAGCCCCCCATCTTTCTAAGTGAGAAAAGAAAATGTCAAAAGAATTTAGCCGCACACAACGTGTGTCTCAGCAGCTTCAAAAAGAACTTGCTCTTATCCTCCAACGTGAAGTTCGTGACTCACGTATTGGTATGGTAACTATCTCAGATGTAGAAGTGTCTCGTGACCTTGCTTACGCAAAAGTGTTCGTGACTTTCCTATGTGTTGGTGAGCAAACACCTGAATCATGTCTTAAAGCTCTTAAAGAGCATGAAGTGCCAGTTCGTATGGCTCTTGGTAAGCGTATTCGCCACCGTTTAACGCCTGAAGTTCGTTTTACTTACGACAACACACTAGTCGAAGGCATGCGTATGTCTAACCTAGTAAGTGAAGTTCTGAACGACGACAAGCGCAAGCAAGAAGAAGCTGGCCGCACTGACGAAACTCAGTCTAAGGGCGAAGAGTAATGGCTCGCCGTCGTAAAGGTCGCCCTATCAACGGGGTAATTCTATTAGATAAGCCAACTGGCATTTCGTCTAATGATGCACTGCAAAAAGTAAAGCGTATTTACTTTGCAGAGAAGGCGGGGCACACCGGTGCTCTGGATCCTCTTGCGACTGGCATGCTGCCAATTTGTCTTGGTGAAGCAACGAAGTTTTCTCAGTTTCTTCTAGATTCTGATAAGCGCTACGTTGTTATTGCTAAGCTTGGTGAGCGTACCAATACCTCAGACTCTGATGGTGAAGTGGTAGAGACGCGTGATGTTAACGTGACTCAAGAACAGCTTGAGCGTTGTATTGCGAGCTTCAAGGGTGAAACCGATCAGATACCATCAATGTTTTCGGCATTGAAGTATCAAGGTAAGCCTTTGTACGAATACGCGCGTGCAGGTATCGAGGTTCCTCGTGAGTCTCGTAAAATCACTGTGTACTCTATTGAACTGCTTCGCTTTGAAGGTGATGAAGTTGAAATGGAAGTGCATTGTTCGAAAGGCACATACATCCGTACAATTACCGACGATCTTGGTGAAATGCTTGGTTGTGGTGCTCACGTGACAATGCTTCGTCGTACAGGTGTCGCGAAGTACCCATACGAGCGTATGGTGACTTTGGAGCAGTTAAACGAGATCCTAGAGCAAGCACAGGCGCAAGAAATTGCACCGAAAGAGCTGCTTGATCCTCTGCTGATGCCAATGGACACTGCCGTTGAAGATTTACCAGAAGTAAACCTGAACGCGGAACTGACTGACCTAGTTCAGCACGGTATGCCAGTTCAGGTTGCTGGTGCGCCAACTGAAGGCACGGTTCGTATGACAAGTGGCGAAGAGAAGCTGTTTGTTGGCGTTGCCCAGATTGCTGAAGATGGCCGAGTTGCACCGAAGCGTTTGGTTGTTTTCAGAGATGAAGAGCCACAAGCGTAACGCTTAAATCGAGTTAGATCTTAGCGGTTCGTCTTGAAATTCGAGCAAATGAGACAGAAAGCGAACACCTAATTTAGGTGGTTCGCTTTTTTCGTTTTTAATGGGTTCGATTGTTATTGCACCAACTGACAAACTTCCCTATAATCCTCGGCTCGCGTAGCGGCTGAATCAGAGATTGGCTGCTACAAATATAAACTTACTCTTATCAGGAGAGAATTATGTCTCTGAATGCAGAAACTAAAGCAGCAATCGTTGCAGAATACGCACAATCTGAAGGCGACACAGGTTCACCAGAAGTACAAGTAGCACTACTTACTGCTTCTATCAACCACCTACAAGGTCACTTCAAAGCGCACAAACACGATCACCACAGCCGTCGTGGTCTACTACGTATGGTTTCTAGCCGTCGTAAGCTTCTTGATTACTTGAAAGGCAAAAACCTTGCTCGTTACCAAGACCTAATCAAGCGTCTAGGCCTACGTCGCTAATAGCGATGTCTGCAAAGACAGTTTGAAGAAAAGGAGCATTTATGCTCCTTTTTTTGTGCCTGTAAGAAAATGCTAGGCCGGATGCTCAGAATATCATCTGGCTTTTTCTGATAGGAAATATATCTCCTAATAAAAATAGTTTATACTACGCCCGCCTATAGCGTTTTCAGCGTTTGGCAATCAACCTCTCAAGAGATTACAGTCACAGATGTCGGCCAATAGGTCGCGACTATTCAAAGGCGGATTTGGTCTTAATTCGGCGTATGAACTCATACAAAGAGTCACCATCCTAAGTCCCTTTTCACTAGTCGCGATTGGTAATATCTTGAGTCATTATTCACTTAATCTAAAGTTTGACTTTAGAGCTAAGGATATACAATGTTTGAAAAACCAGTTGTAAAATCGTTCCAGTACGGTAACCACACCGTTACTCTAGAAACGGGCGTAATTGCACGTCAAGCTACCGCTGCTGTAATGGCGACTATGGATGATACATCAGTATTCGTTTCTGTTGTTGCTAAGAAAGAAGCTGTTGCAGGTCAAGACTTCTTCCCTCTAACAGTTAACTACCAAGAGCGTACATACGCTGCGGGTAAAATCCCTGGTGGTTTCTTCAAGCGTGAAGGTCGTCCATCTGAAGGCGAAACACTAACAGCTCGTCTGATTGACCGTCCAATTCGTCCACTTTTCCCAAGTGCGTTTAAAAACGAAGTTCAAGTTATCGCTACGGTTGTTTCTATCAACCCTGACGTAAACCCAGACATGATCACTATGATCGCAACGTCTGCTGCACTTGCTATCTCTGGTGCTCCATTCAATGGTCCTATCGGTGCTGCACGTGTTGGTCACATCGACGGCGAACTTGTTCTTAACCCATCAAATACTGAGCTTGAAAACTCTAAACTAGACCTAGTTGTGTCTGGTACAGAAGGCGCAGTACTTATGGTTGAATCTGAAGCAGATAACCTATCTGAAGAAGAAATGCTTTCAGCTGTTGTTTACGGTCACGACCAACAACAAGTTGTAATCAAAGCAATCAACGAGTTTGCTGCTGAAGTTGCAACTCCATCTTGGAACTGGGAAGCACCAGCAGTTAACACAGAGCTTAAAGCTCAAGTTGCTGAACTTGCTGAAACACGTCTATCTGACGCGTACCAGATCACTGAAAAAATGGCTCGTTACGAGCAAGTTGGCGCAATCAAGAACGACGTTGTTGAAGCTCTAATCGCACAAGACGAAAACCTAGATGAGCGCGAAATCCGCGGCATGCTTGGTTCTCTAGAGAAAAACGTAGTACGTAGCCGCATCATCGCTGGCAACCCACGTATCGATGGCCGTGAAAAAGACATGGTTCGTGCGCTAGACGTACGTACTGGTGTTCTTCCACGTACACACGGTTCTTCTCTATTCACTCGTGGTGAAACTCAAGCACTTGTTACTGCAACGCTTGGCACACAACGTGATGCTCAAATCATCGATAGCCTAATGGGTGAGAAGAAAGACAACTTCCTTCTACACTACAACTTCCCTCCATACTGTGTAGGTGAAACTGGTTTCGTTGGTTCTCCTAAGCGTCGTGAAATTGGTCACGGTAAGCTTGCTAAACGTGGTATCCAAGCAGTAATGCCTTCTGTTGAAGAATTCCCATACACAGTTCGTGTTGTATCGGAAATCACAGAATCTAACGGTTCTTCTTCAATGGCTTCTGTATGTGGTACATCTCTAGCGCTTATGGATGCTGGTGTTCCAATCAAAGCTTCTGTTGCGGGTATCGCAATGGGTCTTGTTAAAGAAGGCGACGATTTCGTTGTTCTTTCTGACATCCTTGGCGACGAAGATCACCTAGGTGACATGGACTTTAAAGTAGCAGGTACTAACGCTGGTATCACTGCACTTCAAATGGACATCAAGATCGAAGGTATCACTAAAGAGATCATGCAAATTGCACTTAACCAAGCGCAAGGTGCACGTAAGCACATCCTTTCTGTAATGGATGAAGCTATCTCTGGTGCTCGTGAAGATATCTCTGAATTCGCTCCACGTATCCACACAATGAAAATCAGCTCTGATAAGATCAAAGATGTTATCGGTAAAGGCGGCGCAGTTATCCGTGCTCTTTGTGAAGAAACTGGTACTACAATCGAAATCGAAGACGATGGCACAATCAAGATTGCTGCTACTGAAGGCGCAGCTGCTAAAGAAGCTATCCGTCGTATCGAAGAGATCACAGCTGAAGTTGAAGTTGGCCGCATTTACCAAGGTAAAGTTGCTCGTCTAGCTGACTTCGGTGCATTCGTTACTATCCTTCCAGGTAAAGATGGTCTAGTACACATCTCTCAAATCGCTGACAAGCGCGTTGAGAAAGTGTCTGACTACCTAACTGAAGGTCAAGAAGTTCCTGTTAAGGTTCTTGAAATTGACCGTCAAGGCCGTGTACGTCTAAGCATGAAAGAAGCAGTTGAAACGCCAGCTGAAGGCGAAGCACCTGCTGCTGAGTAATTCTCAGTGTGTCGATGGTGATATCGCTTTTTAGTGATTTCTAACCTATCGTCAACAAAGCATGTTATAAAGGGGAGCATATCGCTCCCCTTTTTTATTGCGGTCATAACAGGAGTAATTATTTGTGAAATGGTTTCAAACCGCGAGTATGTGTTTACTGCTTGTACTAACAGGTTGTGCGACAACATCAGATAACGCCTCACGTTGGGTTTATCCACCGATGGCCGTGCCACTGCAACCAAGCGTTCAGCAAGAAGTTCAAATTGCACGTCTTAGTCAGTTATTACAGCGCCCAGATTTGAACGATGAAGTTCGAGCTAAGATGCTGTTTGAACGTGGTAACTACTACGACAGTGTTGGCCTGCGTGATCTCGCGCGTCTCGACTTCAACCAATCTCTTTCATTGAACCCAGCTCAACCTGATATCTTCAATCTTTTGGGTGTTTACTTTACGCAGGTAGGGGAGTTTGATGCGGCTTATGAATCTTTTGATTCTACGTTAGAGCTTGATCCTGCAAACTCTTACGCAGAAAGAAACCGTTCTATCGCGCTTTATTATGGCGAACGTTATGACTTAGCTAATGAAGAGATGATGAAGCACTATGCCGATGATCCTAGCGATCCGTTTCGCGCTCTGTGGTTGTACATCATTCAGCATGAGCTAACGCCAGAGCAAGCTAAGCTTGATTTACAAAAACGTTACGAGAGTCGCGATGAGCAGTGGGGCTGGGTATTAGTCGCGATTATGCTTGATGACATTACTGAAGAGCAGGCTTTTAAGGCGATCTTAACCGGTACTCGTGACAACACGTTACTAGCGCAGCGTCTAACAGAGACGTACTTCTACCTTGCTAAGCGTTACCATATGAATGGTGACTACGCGAATGCGATCTCTTTGTACAAGTTGTCAGTCTCTTTCAACGTGTATGAATATGTAGAGCACCGTTACTCTTTCTTAGAGCTAAGCCGTATCTTCACCACGCTTAAAGCCGAGCACTTAGCACAAGTTAAGTTAGCTGAGGCTGAAGAAGAAGCCAGTGCTAAGTAAGCAATACATTTTGACTCCGAGAAGCCGCTGCCTGTCAGCGGTTTTTTATGCTCTTCATCTCGTTTTGATTGCTTTTTATTTAAACAATACTAAAATAGTTAGCCTTGCTAACTAAATGCCATTTTTTGATTGGGTGAGTATGCTAAACCAGAATTTAGAAAAGATTGAGCGCTTCGCTTCAAAGATATGGCGAACTCAGGTAAATGAAGACCCTATTTGCCAATTGAGCTTCAATGAGTATGACTATTTGAAGGTCATTCAATCTTCTCCTGAACCGATCCGATTGACTGATCTTGCGATTGAGATGCAGGTGACCAAGCCTTCAGCAACCACTATGGTTCAGAGACTAGAGAGAAAGGGGCTTGTTGAGCGTAAAGCTTCGCTCGAAGATGCGAGGTCTAAGTTGGTTGTACTGACCAGCAAAGCTGAAGTCGGCTTAGAAGAAGAAAGTAAGATCTATCAGGTCATGGCACAAATACTGGAAAGTCGTTTGTCTGAGCAAGAATCTCAGCAGCTAAACCTATTATTAAATAAAGCTTTGAAGTAAATAATTTAGATATTTAGTTAGCCTTATTAACTAATTTTTCGAGTCATATCTTGTTGATATGCGACTCACAAATGAAAGTAGAGTAAGAAATGAGTAACTCAATTAGTCGTCAGTTTTGGCGATACACAATCCCTACCGTGGCAGCCATGTTGGTTAATGGCCTGTACCAAGTGGTGGATGGCATTTTCATTGGCCGCTATGTGGGGGCTGATGGACTTGCAGGTATCAATGTTGCGTGGCCTGTGATTGGTTCGATTCTCGGTATTGGTATGTTGGTGGGCGTGGGTACCGGTGCACTGGTCTCGATTCGCCAAGGTGAAAAAGATACTCAAGGCGCTAAGCAGATCTTAGCAACGGGCTTAACCCTGTTGTTAGCGATAACGCCTATTGTCTCCGCATTGCTGTTTTTGTTTGCTGATAACTTCTTGCTTTGGCAGGGCGCTGAAGGGCGAGTGTATGAACTTGGCTTGCAGTACTTACACATTCTTATTGGTGCTAGTGTCTTCACGCTAGGTTCGATCGCGATGCCGTTTCTACTGCGTAACGATGACAGCCCTAATTTAGCGACGATATTGATGATCGTTGGTGCTGTGATTAATATCGTACTCGATTACCTGTTTATCGCTCTGTATGGTTGGGAGTTGATGGGCGCGGCACTAGCAACAGCTATCGCACAATTTGTGGTAACGGGCTTAGGTCTGGCTTACTTCTTTTCACGTCGAGCAAATTTACGCTTACGTTGGAATGAGTTACGACTGAAGCTATCGGTTATCCCACAGATCTTCGCCATTGGTACATCAAGCTTCTTTATGTACGCTTATGGTTCGATGATGGTGGCGCTGCACAATGCGTTGTTCTCCCAATATGGCGACCAGTTGATGATTGGTGCTTACGCGATTTTGGGCTACATCGTGACGGTTTATTATCTCACGGCTGAAGGTATCGCCAATGGCATGCAACCTTTGGTGAGCTACAACCATGGTGCGCGTAACCAAGCGAACATTCGTAAGTTACTTAAGATTGCGATGCTGAGTTCGGTATTGATTGGTGTGGCGTTCGTGCTGCTTCTGAACGCATTCCCACGTGAGTTTGTATCAGTCTTTAACTCGGACGAACCTCAGTTAGTTGAGTACACCGTGTTGGGTATTCGACTTCACATGTTTGCCTTAGCCCTAGATGGCTTCTTGGTAGTAGCAGGTGCTTACTATCAGGCAGTGAACAAGGGTAGCAAGGCGATGTTTGTAACGATAGGCAATATGCTGATCCAGTTACCTTTCTTGTACATTATGCCTAAGTTGTACGGTGTGCCGGGGATCTGGATTGCATATCCACTGTCTAATATCGCGTTGAGCGCGGTGGTAATGGTGATGCTCTACAAAGACGTAAAGAAGCTCGACGCCTCGCCGATGGAAACCGCAACGGCATAGGTCGATTTTCTTGAGACGAACTAAAAAGGTCTAGCGAATGCTAGACCTTTTTTGTACCTGTTTCTGGTTAGTCCAATGCGAGGAACTAGATGTTCTTAACGTCTAAACCTGCAAGCTTATGCCAGTAACCATTACATTGGCGGCTTTCGATCTTCATCGGTTTTTGACCGTGTTCGTTCGCTCTGAAGTTATTGATTTCAGAGAAGGTATCAACGCCGAGTGGGCTTAAGCGAACCACATCAACCAGGTCGTGCATGTTCGGCAAATCATTGACTAGGTTGTAGCAGTAGCCTGATTGGGTCTGGATGCCATTAAGGTTGAAGACTGATTGGCCTTCTTGGCTTTCTACTTGTAGCCCTGTTGGGTACTTGATACAGCAGGTTTCGCAATCGTCTTTAGCTTTGTTTTCCGCGCGAGCGGTAAAGCAGCGTGCTGAGTAAGCAAGCGGCAGGTAGCCGTGGCTAAACACTTCTACTTCGAACTTATTACGGATGTTCAGTTCTTCACACTGGGTCATTACGTTGCTTAGCCATTCGCGAGAAAGCTCAACCGGCATACACCAACGCGTCATACCTTGTTTCAAGAACAGGTTCAGGGTGCGCGCGTTGTATGTATTTACTGCTGGGCCAACCACGAAAGGTACTTTGCTTTCGCTGGCCAGTTGAATCGCAGACACATCATTGGCTTCGATCGCAAAGTCACCGTTATCGATGTACTTCTTCATGATGTTGACTTCACTTGGCGCTTCGAGCAACGCCATGGTCGACAGTACCACTTGCTTACCTGAAGCAGACAGCTCTTTAGCGATGTCCATCCAGTGTTTTGCTTTCATCTCACGACGCTTTGAACACACGGCTTCACCGAGATAGATGATATCAGCAGAGCTTGATTTCGCTTGCTCATAGAAGCTTTCAACGTCTTGTTTTGGCCAAAAATAAAGTAGAGGGCCTAATGCGTATTTCATCGAGTTCTCCATTTGGCTCTATTGCCATTTACGGTGATAAGCGCCAAGCGTGGTTTGTGTACCTTCCGATACATTCGCCAGTGTCGCATTCCAAGCTTGTTCTACTTGGTATTGTTCAGGGTTTGCTAAGTAGCGATCAATAGCAGCGCGCCACGTACGAGTAACTTGCTCTACATAAGCAGGGCTACGCTGACGACCTTCAATTTTCACTGAAGCAACATTGGCAGCGAAAAGCTCTGGCAGCATTGATAGCGTGTTTAGGCTGGTTGGTTCTTCAAGTGCGTGATAGCGCTTACGTTCACCATCGATCTCTGCTTCAAAGCGGCCTTTACACAGCGTTGGGTAACCTGCGTTCTCACCTGCTTCATATTTATCGATAAGGATTTCGTTCAAGCGAGATTCGAGGCCTGTTTCTGTTTCTTGCCAGCGAACGTATTTCGCAGGAGAGCAAGCGCCAACCGTATTTGGTGATTCGCCAGTCATGTATGAAGAGAGGTAGCAACGACCTTCTGCCATGATACACAAGCTACCAAAAGCGAATACTTCAAGGTCAACGTCAGAAGTGATATTACGAGAAAGCTGTTTGACCTGATGAATCGATAATACACGCGGCAGTACCACACGCTTAACGTTGAAGTTTTTATGGTAGAAGTCGATAGCAGCGGCATTGGTCGCTGATGCTTGTACCGATAGATGCAGTTCTAGATCTGGATATTTGTTTGCTGCGTACTCAAGCACCGCGATGTCTGCGATGATCAGTGCATCGACACCTAGCGCAGCAGCGTTGTCTACGGCATTGGTCCAACGGTCGAAGCCATTTGGGTGAGCAAACGTGTTTAGGGCAACATGAATTTTCTTGTTGTGGTCATGCACATACTGTACAGCACGATCGAGCTTTTTACCCGCAAAGTTTAGGCCTGCAAAGTGTCGGGCATTGGTATCGTCTTTGAATCCGATATAGACAGCATCCGCACCACAATCAATAGCGGTTTTCAAAGCAGGTAAGTTACCCGCTGGGCATAAGAGTTCCATTTGCTCACTACCAGTAGAATTGAGTTGAAGCGAGCATTTTATGAAGAATTGTGAATGACGGAATTGATGTAAGGCAGGTTTAGATGGATAAATCTGCTTTTACTCCGTTTGAGGTACTGACGAGTGACCGTTTTACATGTTGGCTTGGTTTAAATATGAGGTACTTGAATCGGTTAGTTAGTTCTTATGACGGCGGTTTTGGGCAAACAACTCTTCGACATCTTGTTTTGGTTGCGGACGGTAGAAGTGGAAGCCTTGAATCGAACTACAGTTGAGGTTAGACAGTAGAGTCGCTTGCTCACTGGTTTCGACACCTTCTGCAACCACGGTCAAATCGAGAGATTTACCCAGGTTGATGATGTTTTCAATTACGGTGATTTGCTTTGGTAGGGTATCGATATCAGAGATGAAAGCACGGTCTATCTTTAGCTCATCAATTGGGAAGCGAGCAAGGTAAGACAGTGAAGAGTAACCAGTACCAAAATCATCGATGGAGAGAGCAAAGCCAAGTTTCTTGATGGCGTTAAGCATTTGAAGTGTGTGTTCACTATCACTCATCACCGCGCTTTCCGTTAGCTCAAATGTAATCGCACTTGGGTCTAGTTCTGTCGAACGTAGCAGTTTTTCCATGTAATCAATCAGTTTCGGGTTCCCAAACTGTTCAGGAGAAAGGTTGATTGCCACACGGCCAGGTAGGATCCCCTGCATCTTCCAGCGTTTAACTGTTGCGAATACTTCACGCATCACCACACGACCAAGCTGCTCGATAAGACCTGCACGTTCTGCAACTGGGATGAAAGCAGCAGGGCTGATGTAGCCTTCGACAGGGTGTTTCCAACGAACTAGAGCTTCTGCTCCGTTGATGGTGAAATCACGGGCATTTACTTTTGGTTGGTACCAAACCTCGAGTCCATTTTGTTGCAGCGCTTTCTGAAGCTCAATCTCCAGCCACAGTCGCATACGCGCTTCTTTGTTCATCTGTTCGTTGAACTTGATCAAGCGGTTGCGACCACGATCTTTCGCTTCATACATTGCTGTGTCTGCATTTTGCAACAAGATACGAGCATCAGTACCATCTTGAGGGAAGTTCACGCTACCAATCGAGCAGGCCAAGCGTTTACTGAAGTGGTGAAGATCGAAGGGTTGATTGATCAGGGAGATGATCTTTTCAGCGAGCATTTCAGGTGTTCGCTGATGTTCAGGTTCTGGCAGGATAATACCAAACTCATCCCCGCCTAAATGCCCAATCACAGCCTTACGGGGCAGTAAGCGTTTAAGGCGTGAAGCGACCTCTTTAATCACCTTGTCACCGATGTGATGACCAAGTGAATCATTGATATTCTTAAAGTTATCAATGTCTAAGTAGAGCATCACCACTGGCGTATCGTTGTGAATGAACTGCTCAAGACGCTTTGTAAACCCAACTCGGTTATAGAGCTTAGTCAGTGCGTCGATGTAGGCATCTTCACTGTTTGCCGGTGTATATTGTTTTGCGGTTTCTTGTGCGTCTTGGATAAGCACCAACTGAGTATTACTTCCAAGAACAGTGGTGGAGTCGATGTTGAGCTGAACCTTACGTTCAAAGCCGCATCGGGCACCCGTTAAGCAAACCAAACCAGACTCAGAAATAATAGAAGTGAGGTTATTATTGAAAACTGTTTTGGTTTGTTCATCGATAAATAGGCGTCCCAATTCTTCGCCAATTAACTCTGTGGTTGAGTTAAAGCCAAGCAAGCGAGCTGCTGCTGGGTTGGATGACAAGATGTAGTCACTTTCAACGAGCAGTAATCCGTCTGGGAGTAGTTGAGATAGCTTGTGGAATTTAGCTTCGGATTCTTCTAAAGAACGGACAAGTACTTGGTTTTCTGATGTGTCGAAGGCGTGAAAGACGATGTAGTCGGTTTTGTTGCCATTGGTAAGCGGAGATAGGCTGAAATGAAGGCTGGTATCGAGGTCAGTTTCGTTAAGGGTGACTTCGGCCTCAATCGTTTCGCCACTGAATGCACGCTCATAGTAAGGCTTAAGATGTTGGTAAAATTGTTCGCCCAATGTTTGGCGGTCATTCATGCCTGCAAGCTCTGTTTGACTCAAACCAGCAATATCGCAGTAACGCTCATTCACCATAAAATAGTTATGTTGAGCATCAAGTACTGCAAAAAAGAACGGACTATTTGCAGTTAGCTGGGTAAACCAATGTTGTAGTTGCTGGGGAGGCATCAAAGTACTACCAATTCTCCAAGAGCTTGAATATTCACTATCGATAAATATTTATTACTTTTTGTGTGGCTATCGATATTTACCTGTGAGTGCAGCGATCCGCTGTAATTCTCATTACCTGAGTTACTATAACTGTGATTTTCAGGATATTAAAGGTCGAGCATCAAACAGAAGTTAATTTGATGCATAACAGTAACTGAGATCTTAACATCATCTATGATGCATTCCATATTATTGACAAAGTTACGGATAAGTCACGTGATAAACAAGATTCGCACTCAACTAGTTCAAAATGCCGCATCAATTTTGCGATCTCCAGTCCAGTTATTGCCTAAAACAGTACAAAAAAGAGCCTTGTTGGAGGCGCTTAAGAATGTCTTTAAGGAAGCTTTAGAGGACGGTGACTTTGAGTTCTTAGAAGATAAGTGGCTTAAAGTCTCAATAAAAGATATGGGGTTAAGTTGGTGTATTAGTTACAAAAATGAGCAACTAGTTGTAGCTGATAAAGAGGTGGCTGAAGATGTAAGCTTTAGCGGGAATCTTAATGACCTTGTGTTGATTGCGGGGCGTAAAGAAGATCCAGATACGCTTTTCTTCCAACGTAGACTGTCTATTGAAGGCGATACCGAGCTTGGTTTAGAAGTCAAAAACTTGATGGATAGCGTAGATTTGGACTTATTGCCGACTCCTATGAAAACTTTGTTAAATCAATTAGCTGATTTTGTGCAGAAGGGAGTACAATCCCCAGATACACAAAGTGAGGTAATGAATGCTTATTCGAACTGAAGCACCGGCAGATATACTTGTCATTGATCGTTTATTGAAATCTGTTTTTGAAACAGATGCAGAAGCTAATTTGGTTATGAGCCTGCGTGAGAATAGTCATTTAACGCTATCGCTGGTGGCTTGTTCTGACGAAGGCGAGGTGGTTGGTCACCTGATGTTTAGCCCTATCACGCTTAAAGGTGACGATCACAATTGGCAGGGGCTTGCACCGCTTGCTGTGAAAGAAGAGTTCCGCAACCAAGGCATTGCTAAATCACTGGTTGAAGATGCTTTCTCTACTTTGGTTGATTTTGGTTACCCAGCCTGTGTTGTGCTTGGTGATCCTGCCTATTACGGCCGCTTTGGTTTCAAGGCTGCGAGTGAGTTTGGTTTGAGCTGCACTTGGAATGTGCCAGAGGGAGCCTTTCAAGCTATCGAGTTAGTTGAAGGTGCGCTTGCTGGGCATTCTGGTGAGATTGCTTACAGTCCTGAGTTCAATGACTTATAAGCCCATTTCCCACGCAATATGATGCAAACTGATTTAGTCTAAATAAAGGAGCTTGATGCTCCTTTATTTTTTGTTAGTATCAGCCCAGCTCTGATGAGCTCGTTTTTAACTTCGCTCTAATAAATCGCCCACTATAAACCTAAGGTTACACCGCTAGATATGTCACAAACACACGCACAATACCTGCAAGAGATGGGCATTAGCCAATGGGAGCTTAGCCACCCAGAGCGTTTAGCGGGTTATGAATCTGAATTGATGCCACTCTCAAATGACTGCAAGCTACTGTTGGTTTCGCCTGAAAAGCCTCAGGAAGATCTCGCCGTGATGTTTGAACGAGTACTCAAAAGTATCAAGCTCGACTTATCTCAGGCATTACACATTCAGCCTCAGCACCTATCTTCTGTGGATTTAGGGGCGGTTGAGTGGGTGTGGTTTGCTGGGTGTGAGCCGGCTCAAGAGCTGAAGGCTAAAACATTACAATCGCCATTACTGTCTGACATTAACGGTAATAACCAACATCGCCGCGACTTATGGCAACAAATTTGTGCTTATGACTAATCAATTTTTACCGACTTCACAACAACACCTAGACGCCATTTGGCAGATTGAGCAGGCCGCACATTCTCATCCATGGTCTGAAACCATGATTCGAGATCTTGAGAGTCGAGGCGCTTGTCATCATGTTCTTGAAGTCGATGGGCAAGTGGTCGGGTACTTCTTCGCGCAAAACATTGTTGGTGAAGTCACGTTACTTAATATAGCGGTAGACCCAAGCCAGCAAGGCAAAGGGTATGGTAAAGCGTTAACTGAACATTTCCTTGATATGTGCGAGCAAGCTGACGCGGAAAGCGCTTGGCTAGAGGTTCGCGAAAGTAATGTGAATGCGTTTAATCTTTACGAAAAAGCGGGCTTTAATGAAGTCGATCGTCGTCGTAACTATTACCCAATCAAGCAAGGCAACGAAGATGCGATCATTATGAGCTATCTTTTTATGTCTTTTAGCTAGTCATATCGAGTCTTTTCGTTATGCAGATAATTAGCCACAAAATAGGGTGTAAACTGACCCTTTAGAAAGTGACACGCTTTCTGTATAATCCGCACACAGAATTCAAGGGCAAGTATTATCTACTTGCCCTTTTTACGCTTTAGATCAGCAAAGGGCGACTATGTCTTTCCAACAAGAAGTGAGCAAACGTAGAACGTTTGCGATTATCTCTCACCCGGATGCGGGTAAAACCACGATTACTGAAAAAGTTCTTTTATTCGGAAACGCGATTCAAAAAGCGGGTACCGTAAAAGGCCGTGGCTCTAACCAGCACGCTAAATCTGACTGGATGGAGATGGAAAAAGAACGTGGTATCTCGGTAACTACGTCGGTAATGCAATTCCCATACAATGATTGCCTAGTAAACCTACTAGATACTCCAGGACACGAAGATTTCTCGGAAGATACGTACCGTACGCTAACAGCGGTTGACTCTTGTTTGATGGTTATCGATGCTGCGAAAGGTGTCGAGGATCGTACTCGTAAACTAATGGAAGTAACACGTCTACGTGATACGCCAATCGTAACGTTTATGAACAAACTTGACCGTGACGTTCGTGACCCAATGGAAGTGCTTGATGAAGTTGAGAGCGAGCTAGGTATGGCTTGTGCTCCTATCTCATGGCCAATTGGTTGTGGTAAAGAGTTTAAAGGTGTTTACCACATTCACCGTGATGAAACGATCTTGTATGAATCGGGCCATGGCCATGAGATCCAAGAAGTTCGCATCATCAAAGGTCTAGATAACCCAGAGCTAGATGAAGCGGTAGGCTCTGATCTTGCGGAAAGCGTACGTGAAGAGCTAGAGCTTGTTATCGGTGCTTGCCCTGAGTTTGACCACGAACTGTTCCTTGCTGGTGAACTAACGCCGGTTTACTTCGGTACCGCATTAGGTAACTTCGGTGTTGACCACATGCTTGATGGTCTAACGAAATGGGCACCTGCTCCTCAAACGCGTCAAGCGAACGAGCGTGATGTTGAAGCGACAGAAGAGAAGTTCTCTGGTTTCGTCTTTAAGATCCAAGCAAATATGGACCCTAAACACCGCGACCGTATCGCATTCATGCGTATCGTATCAGGTACTTACAACCAAGGTATGAAGATGAACCATGTTCGTACTGGCAAGAACGTAAGTATCTCTGATGCGGTAACCTTCATGGCGGGTGACCGTGCACGTGCTGAAAAAGCATACGCGGGCGATATTATCGGTCTGCATAACCACGGCACAATCCAGATTGGTGATACCTTCACTCAAGGTGAGAGCCTTAAGTTCGCTGGTATTCCTAACTTCGCGCCTGAGCTATTCCGTCGTATTCGCCTACGTGATCCACTGAAGCAGAAGCAGCTTCTAAAAGGCTTAGTTCAGCTTTCAGAAGAGGGCGCAGTACAAGTATTCCGTCCTATGCAGAACAACGACCTGATCGTTGGTGCAGTTGGTGTACTTCAGTTCGACGTGGTTGTAGCGCGCTTGAAAGCGGAATACAACGTAGAAGCTATCTACGAAGGTGTTAACGTTGCAACAGCTCGTTGGGTTGAATGTGATGACGCTAAGAAACTAGAAGAATTCAAACGTAAGAACCAATCTAACCTTGCGCTAGATGGTGGTGACAACCTGTCTTACATCGCACCAACTATGGTGAACTTGAATCTAGCTTCTGAACGTTTCCCTGAAGTTCAATTCCGAGCGACGCGCGAGCACTAATTACTCCGCGCTCTATTCGAGTTAAACAAAAACGTCTATTGTTCTGCAATAGGCGTTTTTTAATGCGTTTTATTTAAGGTTCAAAAGCTGAGGTTAAAGGCAAGTATGTTGGGTTGGATAAAAACTTGGATTAAGAAATACGATAAGTGGTGTGAAGAGCTTGGCTTAACGCCTGAAAATAAGCGTAGCTGTGTACCTTATCGTCGTGACCTTCAAGGCCAGAAAGCAGAGAATGGAAAATATGACACAGCAAATAAGTGACTTTCCGCTGTTTGATACTCATTGCCATGCGGATTTTGAGGCGTTTGAGCAACATATTGTAATTGATCAGGGAACTACACTTGATCAAAGTATTGATCGCTACCTTGAAGAAGCGAAACAAGCCCAAGTTGAGAAAATACTCATCCCTTCTATAGGCCAAAATAACTGGCGTAAGCTTGAAAAAATTGCGCAATCCTACCCGAATGTTTATTACGCGCTAGGCTTCCATCCTTACTTTTTAGAGCAAGCGGATGAGGTGCAATTTGAAGAACTTCGCCAATTACTCTCTTCAAAAAACAGCCAATGTGTCGCGATAGGTGAGTGCGGACTCGACTTCTTTGTGGGCGTCGAAAGGGAAAAACAAGAGCGTTTTTTTGTCCAGCAAATGGAGCTAGCTAAGACCTTTGAGTTGCCTTTAATCATCCATGAACGGAAGTCTTACAACCGACTGATCGAGTTAATAAAGCAGCATAATTTTACTTTTGGTGGGGTGATTCACGGTTTTTCAGGGAGTGAACAGCAAGCTTTAGCGTGGATCAAGCTCGGTTTCTATATTGGCGTCGGTGGAACGATAACTTACCCAAGAGCGCAAAAAACACGCACAACTATCGCAAAATTGCCCCTTGAATGCTTGGTATTGGAAACGGATGCTCCGGACATGCCGGTGTACGGAAACCAAGGAAATGTTAATCATTCCAAATATTTAGTTACGATATTAAATGAACTTATTTTGCTTAGAAATGAGACAAAGCAATCGGTTGCAGCGCAAATATGGCAAAATAGCCATCGCTCATTCGGTATATGTGAATAAAATCGAGGGTTTTTGTTTATCGTTTGCGTAAATTGCATTGAGCTTGTGATTTGGCTCACATTTGTGTGTGAATGGTACATGAATCTTGTACGAAAGTGTGAGGATGGCATTACTTTATTAGTGGTCGCATGAGTATAATTGCCTCCGCTTTATAGCCCCATTTTGTAACACGCCAATAAATAACTAATAAGGAAGTCATAAACTATGAGCCTGTTTATGAGCCTCGTCGGAATGGTTGCACTGATTGCAATCGCAGTACTACTATCTGACAACCGCAAAGCTATTAATCTAAGAACAGTGGGTGGCGCTTTCGCTATCCAATTCGCACTTGGTGCATTCGTACTTTACATCCCTTGGGGTCGTGATCTACTTGCAGGTTTCTCTGCTGGTGTAGCAAACGTGATCGACTACGGTAAAGACGGTACTGGTTTCCTATTCGGCAGCCTAGTTAACTTCTCAGTTGACGGTATCGGTTTCATCTTTGCTTTCCAAGTACTACCAACTCTGATTTTCTTCTCTGCACTTATCTCTGTACTTTACTACATTGGTGTAATGCAAATTGTAATCAAAGTTCTAGGTGGTGGTCTTCAGAAAGCTCTAGGTACTTCTCGCGCCGAGTCTATGTCTGCAGCAGCAAACATCTTCGTTGGTCAAACAGAAGCACCTCTAGTTGTTCGTCCATTTGTTCCTAAAATGACTAACTCTGAACTATTCGCAGTAATGTGTGGTGGTTTGGCTTCTGTAGCTGGTGGTGTACTAGCAGGTTACGCATCTATGGGTGTACCTCTAGAGTACCTAGTTGCAGCGTCATTCATGGCAGCACCTGGTGGTCTACTATTCGCTAAAATCATCAAGCCTGAAACAGATACGCCAGACGACAACATCGCTGACGAAATGGACGGTGGCGATGACAAACCAGCTAACGTTATCGACGCAGCAGCAGGTGGCGCATCAGTTGGTCTACAACTAGCTCTTAACGTTGGTGCAATGCTACTAGCATTCATCGGTCTAATTGCTCTAATCAACGGTATCCTAGGTGGCATCGGTGGTTGGTTCGGTATGGAAAACCTAACTCTAGAACTTCTTCTAGGTTGGATCTTCGCACCGCTAGCATTCATCATTGGTGTTCCATGGGAAGAAGCAACTATCGCTGGTTCTTTCATTGGTCAGAAGACAGTTGTTAACGAATTCGTTGCATACCTAAACTTCGTACCATACGTTGGTGAAAATGCTCAAGTTGTTGCAGCAACTGGTCAAGTGATGTCTGAGAAGACTCAAGCTATCATCGCATTCGCACTATGTGGTTTCGCAAACCTTTCTTCAATTGCGATTCTTCTTGGTGGTCTAGGTGGTATTGCACCAGCTCGTCGTCACGACATCGCTCGTATGGGTGTTAAAGCGGTTATTGCTGGTACTCTATCTAACCTGATGGCAGCAACAATTGCTGGCTTCTTCCTATCTTTCTAATCAAGTAGATTTAGATATATAGACGCCATAATAATATCGCCCCGTAGCAAGAAATTGCTGCGGGGCTTTTTTGTTTTTAGGCCTAGTGATTTTTAGTATGAGCACGAGCGATGCTGGGATTCAATAATGGGTCTAGAATGTTTTTTTGAGATACAAACCGTTTGCGTTCTAAGGAGCACTACAATTTATTGATGGATACCTATAATGTATAAGCTTAAGGGATAGGATGTCTCTTTTGGCAAGAAAGTGACCGCTTGGATTCATCCAAAGGTTATTCTTCTGGGATTAAGCCAAACTTAGCGATACGCTATAGATGTTAGACACAACATGACTGATTTGTTGTGCCATAGACCAAACTGGTACTGTGCGGTGACAAGGATTGCAATTGGTAGCGAAAGTTATCAAGTCTTCAAGGAACCAAGTCCGTTCATTTGTGACTACTGAGCATTACTAAAATATCCATCTATACTGGATGGATGGCGAAGTAGTTAACTATTTGAATATATTGATCGGAGATAGAAATGAGCGATTTAAAAGCAGCAGCTCTACGTGCACTTAAACTTATGGACCTAACTACGCTAAATGATGACGATACTACTGAGAAAGTAGTGGCGCTTTGTCATGACGCGAAGACTGCAGTAGGCAACACCGCTGCAATCTGTATTTACCCTCGCTTTATCCCAGCAGCTAAGAAAGCGTTGCGTGAGCAAGGTACTCCAGAAGTACGCATTGCGACTGTAACTAACTTCCCTCATGGTAATGACGACATCGAAATTGCTGTTGCAGAAACAAAAGCAGCGGTAGCGTACGGCGCAGACGAAGTTGACGTAGTATTCCCATACCGTGCTCTTATTGCTGGCAACGAAGAAGTTGGCTTTGAGCTAGTTAAACAGTGTAAAGCAGCTTGTGGTGACATTACGCTTAAAGTGATCATCGAAACAGGTGAACTGAAAGAAGAAGCACTGATCAAGAAAGCTTCTCAAATCTGTATCGAAGCTGGTGCAGACTTCATCAAAACTTCAACAGGTAAAGTGCCAGTAAACGCGACTCCAGAATACGCGCGCATGATGCTTGAAGTTATTCGTGACATGGGCGTTGCTAAAACAGTTGGTTTCAAACCAGCTGGTGGCGTTCGTACAGCTGAAGATGCTCAAGCTTACCTAGCAATGGCTGATGAGCTACTAGGCGCTGAGTGGGCAGACAACATGCACTACCGTTTTGGTGCTTCAAGCCTACTGACTAACCTTCTTAATACATTAGAAGTGACAGACCAAACTGCTGATCCAGCAGCATACTAATTTACTCGTCATATTTGACGCCGCAGCGTTGTTGACTGCGTAAGTTCACCGGTTCGCCGGCCGTCCTAATCACATAGAGCCTCTATGCTCATAGGAATGAACTCACTGGTCGCCTAGCTGTAACGCCAAATATTTAGAGTATTGAAAATAACAAGTCTGTTTGATGGAGTGACGTTAAGTCACTCCATATTACCTCTTTCCCTACAAACCATACTCACTAGAGTTTGGGAGGCACTAATGTATCTACCTCAAGAAATTATTCGCAGAAAACGTGATAACGAAGTACTGACCACAGAAGAAATTAACTTCTTCATTCAAGGCGTAGCTAAGAACACGGTTTCTGAAGGCCAAATTGCAGCATTTGCAATGGCTATCTTTTTTAATGAAATGACAATGCCAGAACGTATCGCACTAACTTGTGCAATGCGTGATTCAGGTATGGTGATTGACTGGAGCCACATGAACTTTGATGGCCCAATCGTTGATAAACACTCTACTGGTGGTGTTGGTGACGTAACTTCTCTGATGCTTGGCCCTATGGTGGCAGCATGTGGTGGTTTCGTTCCAATGATCTCTGGTCGTGGTTTAGGCCACACTGGCGGTACGCTAGACAAGCTAGAATCTATCCCGGGTTACAACATTACACCAACCAACGAAGTGTTCGGTGAAGTAACGAAAGATGCTGGCGTGGCTATCATCGGTCAAACAGGCGATCTAGCTCCTGCTGACAAGCGTGTTTACGCAACTCGTGATATCACAGCAACCGTAGATAACATCTCGCTAATTACGGCTTCAATCCTATCTAAGAAACTGGCCGCTGGCCTTGATTCTCTAGTGATGGATGTAAAAGTAGGTTCAGGCGCTTTCATGCCGACTTACGAAGCGTCAGAAGAGCTAGCGAAATCTATCGTTGCAGTAGCAAACGGTGCAGGTACTAAAACAACAGCAATTCTAACGGACATGAACCAAGTTCTAGCTTCTTCAGCGGGTAACGCAGTAGAGGTTCGTGAAGCGGTTCAATTCTTAACGGGTGAATACCGAAACCCACGTTTGCTAGAAATTACGATGGCATCGTGTGCTGAAATGCTGGTGTTGGGTAACCTTGCAAAAGATTCAGACGAAGCGCGCGAAAAACTGATGGCAGTACTGGATAACGGTAAAGCAGCAGAGTGCTTTGGTAAGATGGTAGCGGGCCTTGGTGGCCCAGCAGATTTCGTAGCGAACTACGATAACTACCTAGAAAAAGCAGAAATTGTTAAGCCAGTGTACGCGCTAGAAAGCGGTGTAGTATCAGCAATGGATACTCGTGCAATTGGTATGGCTGTAGTTGGTATGGGCGGTGGTCGCCGCGTAGCAACTGACAGCATTGATTACGCAGTCGGTTTTGATCACTTCATTCGTCTTGGTGAAGTAGCAAGTGAAGATAAACCATTAGCAATGATTCATGCTCGCAACGAACAACAGTGGCAAGAAGCTGCAACAGCATTACAAAATGCAATCACTGTGGGCGGAGAATATACAGCAACGCCAGACGTTTACCGTCAGATTCGTTCTGAAGACGTGTAAATAACAGGTATCGGCATACCTCGTGTATGCCGATAAACAGAGTTCTGGTGCAAAGAGCAATAAGTTGGTGAAGAAAATGAAAAGAGCATTTATTTTAGTTTTAGATTCATTCGGTATCGGTGAAACAGCGGATGCAGATAAATTCGGTGATGTAGGTTCTGACACTATGGGTCACATCGCAGATCATTGTGACCAAGGTCTTGCCGACAATGCAGATCGTAAAGGTCCTCTGACGCTACCAAACCTGTCTAAGCTAGGCTTAGCAATGGCTCATAAAGAGTCTACAGGTCGTTTTGCTCCTGGTATGGATGCAGACGCTGAAATCATCGGCGCTTACGGTCACGCTGCTGAACTGTCTTCTGGTAAAGACACGCCATCAGGTCACTGGGAAATCGCTGGTGTACCAGTATTGTTTGACTGGGGCTATTTCACCGACAAAGAGAACAGCTTTCCAAAAGAGCTGACTGACCGCATCCTTGAGCGTGCAGGTTTGTCTGGTTTCTTGGGTAACTGCCACTCATCAGGCACTGAAATCCTAGATAACTTAGGTGAAGAACACATGAAGACTGGCCTGCCAATCTTCTACACTTCTGCGGACTCTGTTTTCCAGATCGCTTGTCACGAAGAGACATTCGGCCTACAAAACCTATTAGACCTTTGTCAGATTGCTCGTGAAGAGCTAGAAGACTACAACATTGGTCGTGTTATCGCGCGTCCGTTCGTTGGCCCGGGTAAAGGTCAATTTGAGCGTACAGGTAACCGTCGTGATCTTTCTGTTGAGCCACCTGCAGCAACTATCCTGCAGAAACTTGCTGATGAGAAGGGCGGTAACGTTCACTCAATCGGTAAAATCTCTGATATCTACGCAGGCTGTGGTATCACTCAGAAAACTAAAGCAACAGGTATCCCTGCGCTATTTGAAGCGACTAAAGAAGCGATCAATGAAGCGGGCGATAACACGATTGTGTTTACTAACTTCGTTGACTTCGACTCAGCTTACGGCCACCGCCGTGATGTTGCTGGTTACGCAGCGGCACTTGAGTACTTCGATGGTCGCATCAATGAAATCATCGATATGATGAAAGAAGATGATGTACTTATCCTAACGGCAGACCACGGTTGTGATCCGACATGGCCAGGCACAGACCATACTCGTGAGCACATCCCTGTGATTGTTTACGGTCAGAAGGTTCCAGCGGGTTCTCTAGGTCGTCGCGATACGTTCGCTGATATCGGCCAAAGCTTAGCGTCATACTTTGGCACATCGCCAATGGGACACGGTACAAGCTTCCTATAATAGTTAACTAAGAGAGAGGGAAACCTCTCTCTTCTTTTTTGTTTTGAGATTAAGGATATTTTCAATGGCTACTCCACATATTAATGCTGAAATGGGTGATTTCGCTGACGTAGTTTTAATGCCAGGCGACCCGCTACGTGCTAAATACATCGCTGAAACCTTCTTAGAAGAAGTGGTTCAAGTGTGCGACGTTCGCAACATGTTTGGTTACACCGGTACTTACAAAGGTCGTAAGGTTTCGGTTATGGGACATGGTATGGGCATTCCATCTTGTTCTATTTACGCGACTGAGCTAATCAAAGATTTTGGTGTGAAAAAGATCATTCGTGTGGGTAGTTGTGGTGCAGTGAGCGAAGATATCAAAGTGCGTGATGTGGTTATTGGCATGGGCGCATGTACTGACTCAAAAGTGAACCGTATTCGCTTTAAAGGTCACGACTTCGCAGCTATCGCAGACTACAAAATGGTACGTGCGGCAGAAGATGCAGCAAAAGTACGTGGTGTTGATGTAAAAGTTGGCAACCTGTTCTCGGCTGAGTTGTTCTACACGCCAGATCCAGAAATGTTCGAAGTGATGGACAAATATGGCATTGTTGGCGTAGAGATGGAAGCGGCTGGCATCTATGGCGTATGTGCTGAATACGGTGCGAAAGCGCTAACGATTTGTACTGTTTCTGACCACATCAAGACTGGTGAGCAAACTACATCAGATGAACGTCAAACGACTTTCAACGACATGATGGTTATCGCACTAGACTCTGTGTTGCTTGGTGACCAAGAATAATCTTGATTTGTCTTAGCTTGATAAGTGAACAGATAACAAAAAGCCCCGTTGCTGCCTGAGCGTCGGGGCTTTTATTGGATAAGTTAAACGCGATGTTTATGAGCTTACATTCTTCAACAGTAAGTTCTCACCAGACTTGGTTGGCCTTCTGCGAATCAGCATAATGAACAGCACACCACTCACAAACCCCATCAACACCATACCGATCATATAGCGATCACTTTTTCGATAATGGTGATCAGAAATTGCTGTCATCTTACCGGTTTCGAAGGTCACTCGAATAAAGCCGATGATCGTTTTCTCCGGTGAATAAATAGGTTCAACTAATTGTTGTCTGCCAATACTTGCTGTTGAAAGTGGCGTATCTAAGCCAAGAACCTCGCGCACCGAGAGCGCTTTTTCACTCGAAGCCAGTCGGATACCCTCTGCATCATAGATGGTGGTATCGAACACCAGTCGGTCTTGAGACAGCTGATTAGTAAGATCAAGTAATCGCTCTTGGTCTTGTTGCGTGATCATCTTGCTGGCAGAAAGTGATGCCTGAGAGATAAGCAGCTTGGTAAGGGTTTCCAACTGTTTTGCTTGGATCTTCTCGTTACCTTTACTGATCACGACCGTATTTTTAATCGTTACAACGAACATGGTAGCCAACAAAATGAGGGCTAGCATTCGTAAAGCGTTACGTATTGAGAACAATGATTCATTCATGTTTCACGAAGCCTGAAATAAACAAATGTTATGATTAAGACATATTGAGACTTGCGTTTTCAAATTGCAATAGGTTAACGTTTAGCATAGTTAATTAGGAATCATACACATGGACGCTCAGAAATATCTGCCGATAAAAAGGCATACGACATTATTAACTCGACTCCCCGAGACTCGTTTCGCTTCTCAACTCGCTAAATCCAAAGCTAATTGGATTGTGTTTGGTGAGTACCTATCTCCACAATCTTTCGACGACATCGACTTTTTCACTGGCACTTACAACACCATCCTCGATACGTGGAAGGTTGGGCATTATGAAGTGGCTTTGATGTCAGGCAACCTAACACCAGCACATGAAGAAATCCTCCAAGCGCTAAAGCTTGATTATGCTTGCCTTAGCGAGGTCCCAGACTTATCTAAGCCAGGTTTGATCGTGATGGATATGGATTCCACAGCGATTCAAATTGAATGTATCGATGAGATTGCCAAACTGGCTGGAGTGGGAGAGTTAGTCTCTGAAATCACCGAACGAGCAATGCAAGGTGAGCTCGACTTTGAACAGAGCTTACGCCAAAGAGTAGGAGCACTGAAAGGTGCGGATGAGTCGATATTAGAGCAAGTGCGCCAGTCTTTGCCATTCATGCCAGATCTGGTTGGGCTTGTGAACACGCTTAATAAGCTTGGCTGGAAAACGGCGATTGCATCAGGCGGTTTTACTTACTTCTCTGACTACCTGAAAGATACCTTGGATCTTGACCATGCTCAGTCGAATACTCTAGAAATCGTTAAGGGTAAATTGACGGGGGAAGTGTTGGGTGACGTGGTTTCGGCGCAAACCAAAGCCGATATCTTGGTAGAGTTGGCTGAAGAGTACGAATTGGAACTGCACAATACCGTTGCTGTGGGCGATGGTGCCAATGACTTGGTGATGATGGGCTCTGCAGGTTTAGGCATTGCCTACCACGCGAAACCCAAAGTAGAGCAGCAAGCTCAAACCGCTATTCGTTACGCAGGTTTAGGTGGTGTGCTTTGTATCTTGTCGGGTGTATTAGCTAAGCAGCAAAAAATCAGCTGGCAGGCAAAACCTTAAGGCTTGATTGGGAAGTTGTATTTGCCGGAAGTTATAGTCGAGATCAGATACAAAAAAAGCAGGCGATGAGCCTGCTTTTTCTATTTTCCAATCCAGTCAATGGAGATTAACCTAACGAGTAAGCTCTAATCGAATCAACACTTCATCTGTGATGTCTTCAATCTCACCATAGCCGATAAAAGCGGTGATCTCGTTCTCTAGTTTCTTAGCTTGGTGCATGCTGATGCGTGAAAGCTCTTCTAAATCCGATTGGAATAAACTTGTTAGCGGATTAAAGATAGGTGCCGTGGTGACTCGCAATACATACACATCACCCAAGTGCTGCGCCTTCTTAATGAATAAGATGCGCTCTTTTGCTGAGGTGAAATCTTTCACCAACTTGGTATGCACCGATTGGATCTTGTCACCAAACTTTACCGCAGCAATATACACGTCATGGTGTTTGGGCTCTGCGCCTTCGATTCTTTTCAGCGGTTCAGCCAGTAGCGAGCTAGTGTGGCCCTTAAAGATCGGCTCTAGAGAGAACTTTTGGTTGTGTCCAAGTTTAGCTAGCAACGTTAGGTGCTTATTCAATGGGAAGTTCACACCTATGATCTTACAGCGCAATGTAGAGCTTGGCTTATCAATGAAGATAGGGTTACTGACCATCTTGCTAAGCAATATATTGTGTAACGATTCGAGCAACGAGTTGGTTGGCAGTATCTCTTTCTTTTTAATCAGCTTGCTTTGGTTCTGATCGATAAGCCCATTTAGGAAAGCGATAGTACGCATCGTCTTCGCGTTCTCGGCAATAACCAGCTGTACGTTGCGGCCATTCGGGCTCACTCGGATCACATGGTAAGGCACGGTGCTCAATGGCAGGTTCTTGTCATAGAGCTGCAGTTCATTGAAGTTCACCAATACCGGATCATTAATCTTGAGGACCATTGGGTGTTCAAGGTTAATGCTCAGTCCACGCTTCGAGATATCTAAAGTGTGTCCGCTTGCCGCAGCGCCATCTTGTGACGTAAGTTGTAACGGTGATTTAAATTGGTATCTCGGTTCTTTACGGCGAGTCTGAGAATCAAAGTAGATACTTTGAATATTCCCAACCACAGTGCGTGGGTGACGAAAGCGGTTCAGTTCACTGCTTGGAATACGTGGCTTTTCACTTAACAGATAATCAGCCGCACTTTCGTGATCGCCAATTTCTTGCAAGATACCGCAATGCGTCAGTTGCGCTGAGCTTTGAGCCAGAGTATCCGAGTGTTTGGCTAACGCTTGTTGCTCGGTGTCTGAAAGTTCGAAAACTGAGAACTTGAACGCCTTCCAACTTTTACGTTTACCGCCAATGTGCCAAAACAGTTGTCTTTGTTCGCGAGAGGCTTCAGGTAGCATCATTGAATAGAACAAGGTCTTGTTTTGGTGTTCATGGGTAAAAGAGTAGATAACGTTACTGGTTCCCTTCACTCCTGGTTTCGCCAGCAGGTTCATACGTTGCTCGTTGAACAGGGTGCCCAGCGCTTGTTGATTTCGCTCGTCGTGCCAGTATTGCCACAACGGATGGTTGTTATCCGTCAGTAGGGCAAGCTTTAGTTCACTGCCGCTGAAGAACAGCGGAAGGTTACAAGTATGCTTTAGATAGGTGTGTTCGATTCCTCGCGTACGAGTTCGAATGATCCTATCTTGGTTCTCATGGCTGGTTTTCTTACTGATGCTATTTAAAGACTCATCGAGTAAGCGAGCCACAACATTGTTGTCGCTTACCTTGATGGTTCTTAGAAATTTGACCGCGTTGTTCTCATAAGACTCGTCGATACCCAAAACACGAAATTCAACAGCTTGGTTAACATCGTTTTCTTGGGACTTTTCGATAAGCTCTGAGAATTTAACGCTGATGATCTCACCGAGGTTGTATCGAAAGGCGCTTGGCACCTTGAACTTTGCGCCCGACGGAGAAATATCAACCGTTACACCATGTAGGCTTTGCCCTTTCGATGTGGTGATCTCAACCTGTGAGCTAATCTTGAGTCTGTTCTCTTGACGCTTTAAGTCGTAACCTAGATTAATCGCTTCAGCTTCGTACGGGCTATTGGCGCTAGTAATGTCGTGGTTACCTTGAGAAGATGTTTTAACAACGCTCATTGGTTGAGTTCGCGGAGTCATTACTAACTCCCATGCGCCTTCTGTGTAACCTTTAAACTTTTTAGTGCCACGTTGATACGCGTTTAAAGCGATGTCATCGAGCCAGTGTTTACGGCCGTCTAACGTGAACTGACGACATTCATTATCAATGCGCCCACGTAAATCAATGCTCTTTGTACACGGAGCCATGATACGATTCAGTTCCATTTTAACCAGCAGTTTTAGAGACGGAGATTCGCCTTCTGTCATTTGAGAAAGAAGGAATTCGAAATCTTCGGCGTGGTAGGCCGGGATAAGACGTTCTGCTACAGATAGAATTTCAGATTGCTGCATACTTTTCTTGTTAGAATGGACGGTGCATTTATGTTATCGACTAGTTTAAATCGATCTTTAAGTATAAGTGGTATGACTGCAACGTTTATTTTCACCCGTACGGTCAAATAAGTCACAAATTGACAACATCATTGTGTAACTGAGTAAATTATTGAGGTTTTATGGCTAAGGCAAAACGAGCTTATGTGTGTAATGACTGTGGTGCTGACTTTCCACGTTGGCAGGGGCAGTGCAACGCATGTGGTGCTTGGAACACGATTACAGAAGTTAGGTTAGCCGCTTCACCTCAAGTAGCGCGCAATGAAAGATTATCTGGTTATGCAGGTGCAGTAACAGAATCGAGCGTTCAGACATTATCTGAAATTAATCTACAAGAAGTGCCACGCTTTAGTAGTGGCTTCAAAGAGCTCGACCGCGTACTCGGTGGTGGTGTTGTCCCTGGAGCTGCGATCCTGATTGGTGGTAACCCAGGCGCGGGTAAATCAACACTATTATTGCAGACCATGTGTCAGCTCTCTTCTCAACTGCCGACTCTTTATGTAACAGGTGAAGAATCCTTACAGCAGGTTGCAATGCGTGCCTCTCGACTTGGATTACCAAAAGAGCACCTAAAGATGCTCTCTGAAACCAACGTAGATAAGATCTGTCAGGTTGCTGAAAAAGAACAGCCAAAGATCATGGTTATCGACTCCATCCAAGTTATGCACGTTGCTGATGTTCAGTCTTCACCGGGCAGTGTTGCTCAGGTTCGTGAATCGGCAACCGCATTAACGCGCTACGCAAAACAAAATAATGTTGCGGTGTTCTTGGTGGGACACGTAACTAAAGACGGCACCTTAGCCGGGCCAAAAGTGCTTGAGCACATTATTGACTGTTCTGTTCTATTGGATGGCGGAACAGATAGCCGCTTTAGAACACTGCGCAGCCACAAAAACCGTTTTGGTGCGGTCAATGAGCTTGGCGTATTTGCCATGACAGGCCAAGGACTAAAAGAAGTCAGTAACCCATCCGCAATCTTCTTGTCTCGTGGTGAAGAAGAAACCTCGGGTAGTTCGGTGATGGTTGTGTGGGAAGGCACTCGTCCATTGCTTGTTGAAATCCAAGCGCTGGTGGATTATTCCCAGCTGGCAAATCCGCGTCGTGTTGCTGTAGGCCTTGAGCAAAACAGGCTTTCATTATTATTAGCGGTGCTGCATAAACACGGCGGCTTACAAATGGCTGACCAAGATGTGTTTGTGAATGTCGTTGGTGGTGTTAAAGTAACCGAAACCAGTGCTGATCTTGCGTTGGTGATGGCTCTACTTTCAAGTTTCAGAGACCGCGCATTGCCAAAAGATGTGGTGGTATTTGGAGAAGTAGGTCTAGCGGGTGAGATTCGACCTGTACCGAGCGGACAAGAGCGTTTAAATGAAGCATTTAAACACGGCTTTAAGAAAGCAATCGTACCGGCAGCAAACATGCCTAAAGGTGGCATTCCTGGAATGCAGATCCATGGTGTGAAAAAATTATCGGAAGCAATTAATGCTTTTGATGAGTTGTAATTGAACTCACTTCAGCTACTCTATACAGCAGCAATTCAGCCTAACCTTAACGCCGATTAGGCTTTGGGTTAGCACTATAATTAACAATCATTTAGATTGTTACTACTGAGTGCCTTTTTCTATATGTTAGAAAAAGGCAAAGTTTTTTAGTCCCAAATGCATGCAAAGCTATCAGTCTTCACAGATTGTGATATACTCTGCGCGCATTTTATATCCTATTAACAGAGTAAGACAATGGCAGATTTATCGAAATACAGAAACATTGGTATTTTCGCGCACGTTGATGCGGGTAAAACAACTACCACTGAGCGTATCCTTAAGCTAACTGGTCAAATCCACAAGACTGGTGAAGTACATGATGGCGAATCAACTACTGACTTCATGGAACAGGAAGCTGAGCGCGGTATTACTATCCAATCAGCAGCTGTAAGCTGTTTCTGGAACGGTCACCGTCTAAACGTTATCGATACTCCTGGACACGTTGACTTCACAGTTGAAGTATACCGTTCTCTTAAAGTACTTGATGGCGGTATCGGTGTATTCTGTGGTTCTGGTGGTGTTGAACCTCAATCAGAAACTAACTGGCGCTACGCTAACGAATCAGAAGTATCTCGTCTGATCTTCGTTAACAAACTAGACCGTATGGGTGCAGATTTCTACAACGTTGTTGACCAAGTTAAAAACGTTCTAGGTGCTACTCCTCTAGTTATGGTTCTACCAATCGGCCGCGAAGATGAATTCGTGGGTGTTGTAGACCTTCTAAGCCGTAAAGCATACGTTTGGGATGACACTGGTCTTCCTGAAAACTACGAAATTCTAGATGTTCCTGCGGACATGGTAGATGACGTAGAGCAATACCGTGAAGAGCTAATCGAAACTGCTGTAGAGCAAGACGATGACTTAATGGAAGCTTACATGGAAGGTGAAGAGCCTTCTATCGAAGACGTTAAGCGTTGTATCCGTAAAGGTACTCGTGACCTAGCATTCTTCCCAACTTTCTGTGGTTCTGCATTCAAGAACAAGGGCGTACAAATCGTTCTTGACGCTGTTGTAGATTACCTACCTTCTCCAACTGAAGTTGATCCTCAACCTCTAATGGACGAAGCTGGCGAAGAAACTGGCGAACACGCTATCGTTTCTACAGAAGAAACTTTCAAAGCGCTTGCATTCAAAATCATGGATGACCGCTTCGGTGCTCTAACTTTCGTTCGTATTTACTCTGGTAAACTGAACAAAGGTGACACGATTCTTAACTCATTCACTGGCAAAACAGAACGTGTTGGCCGTATGGTTGAGATGCAAGCTGATGACCGTAACGAACTAACTAGCGCACAAGCTGGTGACATCATTGCGATCGTTGGTATGAAGAACGTGCAAACTGGTCACACTCTATGTGATCCTAAGCACCAAGTAACGCTTGAGCCAATGGTATTCCCAACTCCAGTAATCTCAATCGCTGTATCTCCAAAAGATAAAGGCGGTTCTGAGAAAATGGGTATCGCGATCGGTAAAATGGTTGCAGAAGATCCATCTTTCCAAGTTGAGACTGACGAAGAGACTGGCGAAACTATCCTGAAAGGTATGGGTGAACTTCACCTAGACATCAAGGTAGATATCCTTAAGCGTACATACGGCGTTGACCTAACTGTAGGTGCTCCTCAAGTTGCTTACCGTGAAACTATCACTCAAGCAATTGAAGATAGCTACACGCACAAGAAGCAATCTGGTGGTTCTGGTCAATTCGGTAAGATCGATTACCGTATCAAACCAGGCGAAGCAGGTTCTGGCTTCAAGTTCAACTCTGTAGTTGTGGGCGGTAACGTTCCTAAAGAATTCTGGCCTGCAGTTGAGAAAGGCTTCGCATCTATGATGGAAAACGGCGTACTAGCTGGCTTCCCAACTCTAGACGTTGAAGTTGAACTTTTCGATGGTGGTTTCCACGCAGTCGATTCATCTGCAATCGCATTTGAAATCGCAGCGAAAGGCGCATTCCGTCAATCTATGCCTAAAGCTGGCGCGCAACTTCTTGAGCCTATCATGAACGTTGACGTGTTCACTCCAGACGATCACGTTGGTGATGTTATCGGTGACCTTAACCGTCGTCGTGGTATGATCAAAGATCAACAAGCTGGCGTAACTGGTGTTCGTATTAAAGCTGACGTACCTCTTTCTGAGATGTTCGGCTACATCGGTCACCTACGTACTATCACTTCTGGTCGTGGCCAATTCTCTATGGAATTCGCACAATACGCACCATGTCCAACTAACGTTGCTGACGAAGTGATTGCAAAAGTTAAAGCAGAAAAAGAAGCTGGTAAGTAATTAGCCCTTTTCTCAAGTAACTAAAAAAGCCCTGCAAGTGAAAGCTTGCGGGGCTTTTTATTGCTTGTAACATACTGCGAGAGATGCGAGAGATGCGAGAGATGCGAGAGATGCGAGAGATGCGAGAGATGCGAGAGATGCGAGAGATGCGAGAGATGCGAGATGTGATATGGTCCCTAAAAAGTAGACACAGGGGTTGTCCCGTATTTAATCAACACGGGACTGATAAAGCAGGGAGAGACTAACGCTTTAAGTCGATGTAAATCTGCTCTACCTTGGTGCGAGCCCAATCTGTTTTACGCAAAAATTTTAAGCTCGATTTAATGCTCGGGTCTTTTTTAAAGCAGTTGATGTTCACCATGTAACTCAACTCTTCCCAGCCGTAATGTTCAACCAATTCAGTCAGTAGCTTCTGCAGAGTGATACCGTGAAGTGGATTATTGTCTTGTGTCATGAGATGTTCTCGCCATTTATTTGAGCTAAGTATACCAGTTTCGCTTTATGAATTATCCGACCATTTTAGTTCGTAATCGGTGTGGATAATCGAAAGCTCTTCTCTACCTGTATTACCAAATAATCTAACCTGAGCCTGCATCCATTCTTCGAAACGTTTTATCTTTTCTCGATGAAAGTAACCTGGAGGCGCACATAAAAAGTAATTGTATTTAGGCTTCAGTGCGATGTTACCGATTCGGACGAGTTTCTTTTCCTGCAAGTAGCGATACACCAAGCTGTGCTTAACCAAGGCTACGCCTTGAACGGATAATGCACCTTCTAAAACAAAATGTGAGCCGTCAAATTGCAGTGACGAACGACCTGCCTTCGCCCCTGCAACGTCTAACCATAGATTCCAATCCATATCAGGCCAACGGTCTTCAATCAATTCTGCTTTATGCAGATCGTCGATGTCATAAATACCATGTTTCTCTTGATAAATTGGGTGACAAACTGGGTACACCACCTCGTCCATTAACCAACGAGACTCAATATTTGCGTAGTTACCGTGACCGTAGCGAACACAAATATCGACATTGGAATCCTCAAAGGTGACCAGTTTGTTGGTCGGTTCTATCAACATAGATAAATCTGGATGGCGATCGCGGAAGTCGCCAATTCTGGGTACGAGCCAATGCTGAGCAAAGGAAGGCACGGTAGAGATCGACAGCTGAGTAGGGTTAGGATCTTGGTTGATTCGTCTCACCCCATCTTGAATATGAGCAAAGCCTTTCTTCGCTTGCAGGTACAGTACTTCGCCTTCATGGGTTAATACTATTTTTCGGTGCTGGCGAATAAAGAGGTCAGCTCCTAACCATTCCTCAAGTTGACGAATTTGTTGACTCACCGCGGCAGCAGTAACAAATAGCTTTTCTGCTGCGAGCTTAAAACTGCCAGTTTCAGCTGCAGTATAAAAATAGTAGATCCCTTGGAATGGTGGAGTTCGCTCTCTCACATTAGTTTTCCTTAACTGAATGCCAGTATCTATCGTTTGTCGATGTTGCTCTGTTGGTCGATTATTGACCATAACAAAGCAAAAGATCAACAGGAGAAAGGGTATGAATACGATCACAGTAACAGCAAATACCAACCATTCACTTTTGTCATCGTTATCAACTAAGAAATTCTATTCTAAATTGAGACTGTATATTCGGAATCGTAGAACCAGAAAGCAGTTGTCTGAGCTTCCCGACTATTTATTGAGAGATATCGGGGTTACTTCAGAGCAAGTCGAGAAAGAACTGAAGAAGTCATTTTGGGAGTGATTCAGGGCAGCGTAGCTTTTAACTCAACGTTGCTTTTGCTCAACATAGTTTTGTCGGTGTCGGGAGGTTTACGTTACAGTTCTATGTTGAGTTAAGCTTGTTGCTTATTTAAGCTCATTGCTTATTTGAGGAATCGATAGTTGAGAGCTAATTCTCCAATAGCTCGTTTACTTCTTCGTGTAACCAATTGGTGAACGCTGTAATACGCTCTTTTCTCGGGGAGTTGGGGTCAAAACATAGGTTTACTTGAACACCAGGCGTCATGCCTATATCAAAGGGTTTTACTAGCAAGCCGCGTTCGATGAAGTCACCAGCCAAGCTGTCCGTTGCTAGGCAAACGCCATGTCCCGCCATGACTGTGGTTAGCCCCATATCAAATGTACCGACTTCCATCCATTGAATGGTGCTGCTTTGGGTAGATATGTTTGCTTGTCTAAACCATTCCTCCCAAGGGAAACAACCGCTATCAAACTGAATCAGCCAACACTTGAGGAGTTGTTCTGGTGATGTGAATTTCAGAGATTTTGCTAACTCGGGGGAGCAAAAAGGGTAGATAGGCTCGTTAATTAGCATCTTAAGAGTCAAGCCTTCTTCCACATATAAGTCTTCACCTTGTCGAATAGCTACATCAATCTCGCCATGCTTTAAATTTGGTGTGTCGCAGCCTGTTAGCACCTTGATCGGGATCTCTGGATGCTTCACTGAGAACTTCCAAAGCCTAGGTAGCAACCAACGCGTCGCAAAAGAGGGTGGACTTCTAACAACAAGTAGCCCTTGAATGGGTTCAGACTGGATCTTGTTCAATCCCAGTATCACCTCTTGAAATCCATCAGATACATGTTTAAAAAGCGTGTGTCCTTCGTGTGTCAAAGTCATTGCTCGCCCCTTACGAATAAAGAGCTTACATCCAACCTGCTGTTCTAACTGTCGAATCTTCTGGCTGACGGCAGCTTGACTGACGAACAGCTCTTCAGCAGCTTTGCTGTAACTGCTTAAGCGAGCCGCAACTTCAAAGTAACGGAGACCTGAAAGGTAGCGCAGTCTATTGTCCATAATCTCAGCTTATAGTTCTTGTTAATAATGGTTGTTCGCTTATCGAACAGGTAGTTTCCATAATAGCGACAAATAAACAGGGAATACAAGAGAGAGAAAATGAAAGCAATAACCTGTTGGGTTGGCAGATTTGTTACTCAGGCACTTAAAACTATTGATAAAAATAAGATGAGGAAGGTGACTAAATCGAGACAAATTATTTGCTCGGAATCGCTAAGTAGCCGAATGAGAGATGATATCGGTTTGGATAATGAGAGTAGTGATGCTGCGGATTATACTAAGTACTTATAATTTGAGCTTACAAAAAAGGAGCCGTAATGGCTCCCTCTCGGTTTTGATTATTCTTCCCAAACCACCAATTTATCTTTTGGCCAGTTATGTCCGATTTCATGGTATTTCTGCTCAAGAATATGTCGCTTGATTTTGAGAGTAGGGGTTAACACGCCATTCTCAATGCTCCATGGTTCCTTAATCATCAGTACACCCTTGATCTTCTCATGTGAGCCGAGCTGCTCGTTCATTTTCTCGATAACGCGCTTTGTCGTTCTCTCATAACGAGCTCGGTCAAAGTTAGGGAAGTCATGCGGTACCACCAGTAGGATTGGGCCTGGTAGACCAAGACCTATCAAACACATCATTTCTACGCGGCTGTACTCAAAGAGTTTATTTTCGATAGGCACAGGAGCAACGAACTTACCTTTAGCGGTTTTAAAGGTATCTTTCTTACGTCCACGAATCGTTAGGTAGCCTTCGCTGTCGATATCACCAATATCACCGGTATGCAGCCAACCTTCTGAGTTAAAAGACTCTTGGGTTGCAATGTCATTCTTGTAGTAACCAGAGAATAGGCCTTTGCCTCGAACCAAGATCTCTTCGTCTTCTGCAATCTTAAGTTCGATTCCTGGGCCTGCATTGCCAACCGTACCAATTTTATCGGCTCTGAATGGATAGTTGAGCGTGCTATAGGCGAAAGATTCTGTCATGCCCCATGCCTCGGTAATGTGCAAGCCAACACTCTCATACCATGCCAGTAGAGCGGGTGATACCGGAGCTGAACCACATCCAAGAACACGAGCTTGATCTAATCCTAAACCGTCAGCCAGCTTCTTCTTAATGATGTTGTTGATAAACGGAATCTTAAGTAAGAAGTTCAGTTTCTTCTGCGGCAATTTGTCTTGGATTCGCTGCTGGAACAGCGTCCATAAACGAGGAACTGAAATAAACAGAGTAGGACGATGCATTTTCACATCATCAATAAACGTGTCTAAAGACTCAGGGAAAGCCGTGACCACGCCACCCATGACTGAAGAACCAAAGATGTAAACGCGTTCTGTAATATGAGCAAGTGGTAGGTAAGAAAACAGGCGATCGCCGGGTTGGATACCAATATGGTCGATCAGTCTTTGAACTGACCATGTAAAGGCGCCGTATGTAAGCATTGCCCCTTTTGGTAATCCAGAGGTGCCGGATGTATACACTAATGACATTAGCTTGTCGTCGTGATGTTGGGGACGTTTGGTGGATGGTTCATGCGTATCGATCAGCTGTTCAAATGTGTGTTGGCATTTGGCAGCCGTATCGTATGGTAGAGAGATGCTGATCAAGTTCGGATTGTCATCCAATACCTTTTGGGTAGCAGCCGGATCATCTAGCTTACCTGCAATCACTATTTTACTTTCACTGTGCTCAATACAGTATTGGATGGTGTCTGCACCAGCTGTTGGAAAGATTGGGACGCTGACAAAATCTCCTAACATCATGGCAAGGTCGCAGATGAACCACTCTGCACAGTTTTTCGATACGAGAGCGACTCGATCGCCAGGTTTGGCTCCGAGTCCTTCTAATGCTGACGCCAATTTCAGTGCTTTGTCGGCTACTTCTTTATAAGTAAATTCGACAAATTGGCGGTTAATAATCTGTTTCAAATAGACTTCATCTGGGCGTTCTTCTGCCCATTTTAAAATCATGTCATTGGGTGTAGGGAGAGCTGTTGCTTGTTCTTGGCTAAACTCGTTAGGCTGAATCATTGTCTAACTCCATGTTTTTCGCTAAGTTATTTTTGGTTATTTTTGTTAAAATCATGTTAAATGTACCATGATTTTTTCTTTTAGGGAGTAAAATTAGCGTTTTCTGTTATCTGTGCAGGCACGTCTGTAGCTTGCAGGGGTTACGCCCGTCCTTTTCTTAAAAATTCTTGAAAAATACGACACATCCTTGTAGCCACATTGATAAGAAATTACAGCTATTTTTGATTCGGTATCCGCCTCAATCAACTTTTTGGCTAACAGGATTCGTTTATCGCACACAAAGTCTCTAAAGCTTACTCCAAAGTGTAGATGAAACTTTTTAGAAAAGTAGGTTGCTGAACAGTGACATTTTTCAGCTATGTCCGTTTCTCTTATTTCCTTGTTAATGTTATCCATAACAAAGTTAACAACTTCAGAAGTAAACTGTTTGGTCGGCTCCTGGTTGTTGCTATTCATGTCTCTATCGAGATCGAAGTGTGCTTCAAAGATATGTTGGGTTTTATGCTTTAGTTCTTCGAATGAACTGGTCAGATGATTACTGCTTGTTTCAATAATGAAGAATACATTCTTATGATTTCGAACGTTATTAGGTATCTGACCTGTACAAATAATAACAATTCGCTTGTTCAAGTTTTCACAAATAGATAGTGCCATTGTAAGTAGTTGAAGTTCATCCGTTTTATTCAATATAAAAAATACTAACCTTACATCTAAGTGACTGATTATAGATATGTCCTGTTTATAGTTATTAATGACGAAGTAACGACTAATTTTATTGATAATAATTGAATTAAATTCGCTATCTATATCTGACAGTAAGGGGGTAATTATCTTCATTGGTATTAAACTAGTATCATAATTAAATAAAGTTCAAGGTGAACCTGTGATTGTTCGTTTATTTAATTAGATTAGAAGTACGACAAGAAAGTGCAAGTAAATGGCAAGAAAATCCTAACCTAATATATCTCTCACCTCTAGATTTAGTTTACAGGTAAACAAAGCCTGATACGTAAATCAAGGAGAGGTTCTCATGGATAAGTTTTTGAATAATTGTAAAGAATTCATGAAAGATGAAGAAGGGTTGACTGTAATCGAGTATGTAATCGGTGCAGCTTTATTGGTATTAGGTTTAACAACCGTATTTTCTGGTTTAGGGGCTACACTCGCAGCGAAACTGAACAGTATTGTTAATGATCTATGATCGGTTAGGAGTGAGACAGCAAAGAGGGCTTACTTCGGTTGCCTACATTGTCGCTGCTGCGTTACTTGTCATTGCTATAGGATTGGTTTTTTCTGGGATGGCAACAGCCTTACTTAGCAAAATCCAGAGCATTTTTTCGAGTGTATGAATTGAATATATGATTAATGAGCCTTCAGTTTTTTGGGCGTTGCTAATTGCAGTTTCGGTATACGATGTTGAGAAACATCGTATACCAAACAAAATATTGATACTGTTTTTGTTTGTGTACTTTTTATCAATGTTTAACCGCAATTACACCTTTGATGTTTTTTTAATGTCCTTAGTTGGATTCGTGGTGTTTTTTTGTTTTGGATTACTCTTATATTTTTTAAGAGCTATGTCTGCAGGAGATGTAAAGCTATTAGGTATTGTAGGGATGTATCTTGGGTGGGGACAATTACTTGATGCATCGTACTTTATCTTACTTTCTGCTGGAGTGATCGGGACTTTCTACTTGCTATATAACTTTTCCAACTCGAACAGTCTTAGTATCAAAGGCTATTTTGAAAATAAGCTAATTGTGCTTGGTGGAGTAGCACCAGTATTAAATGAAAGTACTAGTTTGCACGCTAGGTATTCAAATAAGGTGACGATGCCTTTTGCACCCTCTGTTGTCATGGGATTAGCGATGTATAGCTACTTTACTTAAACCTGTTGTTGGTTAGCTTTGTGGAGAGGAATAATATATGGATATTATAGGGCGTACTGCTCCAACAACTTTGAAGCCTCAAATTTCAGCCCCGGCCGTTCCTACATCTATTGATATGTTGGGTGTTCCTGAAGTCGTTATTGAAAACCTCGTACTCAAGCATTTGTCTGCTTACCCTAAGTCGGATGTGTTAGAACTCTCTAATTATATGTGTGTTGTCACTCATATTGTGGAAAGTGCTCTGGCCGTTTTAAGGAAGAAGTCGTTAATTGAGGTATTTCAGCCTACCTCAGATCTTTCTCTATCATCTGTATCCCATAGTCATGTCCGTTACTCCCTTTCTGAGAAAGGGCTGGAAGAAGCTGATCTTGCCTTTAAACGTGATGCTTATTTAGGCCCCGCACCTGTTTCACTTACCCAATATAGTGATGTAGTAAAGCAGCAAGACCTGAGAGCAGAGCTAGTGACTCGGCCACATGTCGAAGCAGCACTGGATGATGTATATGGTGTCGATAAAATGATTTCAGTGCTAGGGCCTGCAATCAATTCTGGACGTGCTTTGTTGTTATATGGGCACGCTGGTACTGGTAAAACATTTGTCGCGAGCCGTATTGTGAATGCTTTGCACACCTCTGTATTTATTCCTTATGCAGTCTATGCATTAGGTAACATTATCAAGGTGTTCTCGGCGCAACATCATAAACCGTTGGATAGTAACGGCAGCGATCAAAGCATTTCCCTCAAAGATCAGTACGACAAGCGTTGGCTTAATTGTGAAAGGCCAAATATCCAAGTTGGGGGTGAACTGACAATGGATATGCTTGAAGTTAATCATTCAGAAAATAGTCGAGTTTGGTTAGCACCAGTTCAAATGATGGCAAATAATGGGATTTTTGTCATTGATGATCTTGGTCGTCAGCCCATGCCGGTGGATGCGCTTCTTAACCGTTGGATTGTACCGATGGAGTACTCATTCGACTATTTGTCGCTGCCTAATGGTCAGCAGATAACGATGCCATTTGTATTAACCCTTGCCTTTTCTACCAATCTAAACCCCAAGAAAATAAGCGATCCTGCCTTTTTACGTCGTTTAGGTTACAAGATTGAATTCAAGCCACTTAATCAGCGAGATTATGAAGCTTTATGGATGAGCGTCGTTGCTGATAAAGAGGTCGAGCTTCAAGACGGATTTTTTGAGCGTTTGTCTCAAATGCACACGCTGCTTAAGGTGCCACTTTTCCCATGTTTACCGAAAGATCTCGTTGGTATAAGCAAAGATATTCTTTCGTTTGAGCAGCTACCACCTGTTATCACATTCGATATTCTTTCCATGGCATGGGAAGTTTATTTTACCTCTGATGGACACGAGGAAGAGAATAATGAATAAGAGTCAAGTTTTCCTACTGTTTTTACTGTCCGTAGTATTCGGCTTAGCGGCTGTATTTTTTGCTAAGCAGTGGATGGATGATCAAGTTCAGCCAACCGTTGAAGTTGAAACGGTCGAGCGTCACCCCGTTGTTGTCGCATCACAAGAAATTGAAGCCGGAACTATTATCGAGGAGCAGTTTTTAACCACCAGATTGATGGAGGTTGATTGGATTAATGAAAATAACTATTCGGATAAAGCAGAGCTGATTGGCAAGGTTGTTGCGAATACCGTCTATGCGGGAGAGGTGCTTCACAAGTTACGATTTACTGTACCAGGAGAAGGGTCAACGCTTGCAGCTCTTATCCCTGAAAATAAACGTGCGGTAACGATACGTGTTGATGATGTTATTGGTGTGGCGGGTTTCTTACTACCGGGTAACAAGGTTGATATTCTCAATACCGTTTCTTACGGAAAAAATTCTGCAGCGACTCAAACAGTATTAAAAGACATTAAGGTTTTGGCTGTCGACCAAACGGCTAAAACGAAAGAAAACAGTCCGATTATTGTACGAGCGGTAACACTTGAGATGACGCCGAAAGAGGCAGAGAAACTTCTCACGGCTAAAAGCAAAGGCGATATTCAGCTGACTTTGAGAAACCCACATGAAGTTGAGAAAAAAGTGGTTCGTCGATATGTGCCTAGACCAAGTGTCACCATTATCAAAGGTACAGAAACATCTAATGTGCGCGTCAAGGATTGAGGTGAAATATGAGAATATTAATTGCGTGTGTTTTGAGCCTGATTTGTATTTCGACGGCCAGTGTTGCGGCGTTACAAACGGGAAAAACAGTCACGGTTCCACATCATAAATCTACGCATGTCGTGCTGTCGGGAAAAGCGGCGAAGGTTTCTCTTGGTGATCCTGAAGTTTTAGATATTGTAATTTTAAAATCAAATGAAGTGTTTTTAATTGGTAAAAAATTAGGTGCGACAAACCTAATGGCTTGGGATTCTCGAGGTCGGTTGATTGAGTCTATTAACATTGAGGTTACTCATGATCTTAATAGCCTTAAAGCTAAATTATATGAGTTCCTTCCTGATGAAACTATCGAAGTGCACAGTGCGCAGAACCGTCTATTATTGAGCGGTCAGGTCAGCAACCAACAACAAATGAATGTGGCGATGCGAATCGCAGAAACCTATTCGTCAGGGCAGGCTGCTGACGCATCAAAAGAAAGCGGAAGTGAACAAGCTGCAGCGACAGGTGTTATTAATTTAATGTCGATCGGAGGGGCTCAGCAGGTCATGTTAGAGGTGACGGTTGCTGAGGTTCAAAGAAGCTTGGTAAGAAAGTTTGATGCGAACTTCCATTTCTTCCAAACCAGTGGGTCTGACTTTTCTTGGGGGGCGTCTTCAGTCCCTGCCGGAGTGTTAGGTGCAACCCCAATTTTCAATATTCCTACCTCTACCGATTACGGCATTTTAGGTTCTTTCATTGATAGCAATACATTGTTTACTTTCGCATTGGACGTAGCAAAACAAAATGGTGTGGCAAAAGTCTTGGCTGAACCGAACTTAACCGCGCTAAGCGGTTCAAAGGCTGAGTTTTTAGCGGGGGGAGAATTTCCCATTCCGGTGCCTGACGAAGATGGTATTACCATTGAATATAAAGAATATGGTGTGGGTTTAAAGTTCATCCCAACGGTACTGAGTGACAAAAAAATCAACCTAAACTTAGCGGTTGATGTGAGTGAGATTGCCAATAGTAGCTCGTTAACGATTGATCCTGGTACCACCAATGCGACTTACTTTATCCCTCCAATTACCCGAAGAAGTGCATCGTCGACGCTTGAGTTAGCCGACGGTCAAACCATCGGTATTGCGGGGTTGTTGAGTGAGAATGTTAGGGACATCAGTAACAAGATGCCAGGCTTTGGCGATGTGCCGATTTTAGGTCAGCTTTTCAATAGCCAAGAGTATGTATCTGGTGAAACAGAGCTCGTTATTCTTGTTACTCCTCGACTCGCTAAACCTATTGACCGAACGAAAGTAACGTTACCAACGGATGCCTTTGTTGATCCTAATGATTTGGAATATTACTTGTTAGGCCGAAGCGCTTACATCGCTGAACCGTCTGAATCTGATTCAGAACAATCTCAAGCTTCACAGGATATATCACCGACCGATGGTGGTAGCGAAGGCTCATTTGGCCATGATTTATAAGGGGATAGATATGACTAAAATAATGATGATCTTTCTCGCAATGTTATTGGTTGGCTGTGCGAACGATGCTCGTTTAGGGCATTCGGTAGCACTAGTGAAAACAGAGCAAACGTATAACCCTAATGCGACCCAAGAGAATTTACTCGAAGTACCTGATGGTACAGGGGAGCGGATGCAGACTGGTTACGACAGATATGTTGGCAGAGGTGAAAATGATCTGTCCGGAAGTAGTAGCCAGATCTTAGAAGATTTTAACTAAATCTGGAGGTACTCATATGTTGTATCGAGTATCACAAAGCCCTAAAAAACAACAAGGCTTAGTTGCGGTGATGATTACTGCTGCTTTGCTGGTTTTTCTAGCTGTCTCAGCGCTAGCTATAGACATAAATCATATGGTTGTAAATAAAACGCGCTTACAAAACGCAGTCGATTCTGCAGCGTTGGCTGCCGCAACCATATTAGACAATAGTAAAGATAAAGATGCTGTAGACGCAGAAGTGGGTACGGCACTCAATGCCATGGCGGCTTCAACTGGGAATCAAGAAATTGATTTCTCTACTGCTTCTATAAACATTGATTATTCTAATGATCCACAGGACTTTACTGGCAGTGCAACTTTTGGTGCAAATAATGATGTTTATGTGCGTGTTCGCGTAGATGCACTAGAGATGGATGAATTCTTTATTCAACTGTTTGGCCTTGAAAAAGTGGTATCGGCAAGTGCTGTTGCAGGGCCGAGTTCAGGCCTAGCTTATAATAATGTTGTACCCATTGGAGTGTGTATTGGTGATGGTACTTCTGATAATGATGTTAATGAAGATGGTTATCATGACGAAACCGGTGAAGAGATAACCAATGTGTTCGGTTATGAAGTTGGAACCGTTCACGCCTTGAAGGTTGGAGACAGTAGCCTATCTGAAATGGGTAATGGTAATTATCACCTGCTGGACTTTGGTTCTGGTGGTAACACAATCAAAGAAGGCTTAGGTGGTAGTTATGATCAGCCAGTTAAAATTGGTGAAGATATCACAACCAAACCTGGCGGCACGGTTGGTCCAACAGGCGATGGCTTAAATACTCGTTTTGGTGATTATGGCGGTGGATTATCGGCATCTGATTACCCTTCAGATTATGTGACCACAGAACCTACCAATGAAATAACGATTGATGCCAATACCGGAGAGATCACTTTCGATGATAGCTACGATTACGCTCAATATAAGTTAGATACCAATGCCTGTATAGCAAGTGGCGGTGCTGGGTGCGCATCTAATGGTGTTGCTTGGCGTCGTATTTTACCTATACCTATGGTGGACTGCTCGGGTAAAAGTGGCGGCTCTACCGACTTTACAGTGAATAAAATTGGCTGCTTTTTCTTGTTGCAAAAAGCACCAACGAACAACTCAGGTACACCCGCCGTTTTTGGTGAGTTTATACATTCTTGCAGTGTTACTGGTGGCTCTAGTAGTAATCAGTCGACAACCGAAGGGGCTTACAGGATTGTTTTGTATAAGGATCCTGATAGCGGGGAGTCGTAATTATGACACTATCTAATAAACATCAACGTGGTTTTGCTGCTGTAGAGATGGTTATTGCTACCCCTGTGCTACTGTTTTTTTTGGGGTTGGTGATTGAGCTTGGCAATATTCTGATTCACTACAATGTTATTTCTAAATCTGTACAAAATGGCGCACGATATGCTGTTAGTGAGGTTTACGATACCAAAGGTGGCACTATTGCACCAACTTTGGAGATTCAAAATGTGGTGGTTTACGGTCAGAGCAGCGTGGGGACGGCAGTACTATCTACATTGACGACATCGGATGTAACAGTAACACCACCCTCTATTGACAGCTATGTGCGAGTCAGCGTGACATATGACTATGTGCCGTTGTTTCTGTCTATTCCTTTATCCGCCACAAGTTTTTCTATTCCGTTAAGTGTCACTTCGGTGATGAGGGTATTGTGATGAAAAGGCTTAAAAGACGAATCAAAGGGCTGGCCATTATTGAGTTCACTTTAGTCTCATCGTTAATTTTTCTACTGCTCTTTCTCATTTTAGCGTTGGGTGCCTATATATTTTCGCTGCAAATGGTCAGTGAGGCGACGAGGAAAGCCGCTAGATTAGCGACGGTATGCTACGTCCTTGATAGAGATAATATTGCGGGAATGGTGGTGAATGATATTCCTCTTGTTGGGTTTACTAATGCGAATTTAGAAGTGGCTTACTTAGACGCGAGCGGGGGAGAGATTGCTTCTGATTTTGAAGCTAACTTTGGCAGCATTAAGTTTGTGCGTGCTAGGGCTACGGGCTATGGCATTCAGTTAATCAGTAACCTAAGCTTTCTAGGAAATAATGGATTTCTTGCAGCCCCTGCGTTTGAAACAATACTACCAGCAGAAAGTTTGGGAGTGGTGAGGCCTCAAACTGAAACCAGCCCTAACATATGGAATAGATGCCCATAAGCGGTTATTTAAAAGGAGATAAATGTATGGGGGAAGCGATCAAAATAACGCCAAATGAAAGCGATAAGGATATGACGCGCTTAAGAACGAATCTAAAGGTTTGGTTAGTCTACAGCACTGACGCCTTTCATTTGCATATGACTCAAGAGCTAAAAAAATGCCGAAATGTTCATGTGACGTCGTTTTCTCTTGCGGCAATGAGTGAGGAGTACTTAAAAAGTGCGGATGTTCCAGAGCTTATTTTCGTTGAAGCTCACGGGAATTGGGCGCAAAAAATGGTTGAGTTGCAAGGGTATGATTTGTCTTTAGAAGACAAGGACTTGTCTTTAGTTGTGCTCGGTGATGAAAGTGATAATGGGTCACTAAAAATCGCACTGCGTTTAGGAGCTTCAGATTTTTTGTCTCACAATGTGACCCTATCAGACCTACTGCCACTCTTGAAGAAAACGGCCTCTGAAAAGCTTGAGAACTCCAGTTACGGAGAGTTTATCTTGTTTTTGAACACCAAAGGAGGGATGGGTGCAACCACCTTAGCGTTAAATACTGCCATTGAGATGGCCACGCAACATCCTAACGAAGTACTTTTACTCGATATCGATCTTCAATTTGGCGTGATACCTGATTATTTGAACATAACCCCCACTTATAGTGTTTCGGATGCGATCAACAGTTCTAATGATTTGGATGAAATGTCTTTGGGGTCATTGGTAAATAAACACGAATCGGGTCTCCATGTTCTAAGCTTTAAGCATGAGAATAACGCAGATGATTTCGAACAGGCTCAGAAAATTGGCAGATTACTTCCAATTCTGCGTCGCTTTTACCCTTATGTGATCATTGATCTGTCTAGAGGCTTAGATCACGTGTTTGCATCAGCAATATCACCTGCGACGAAAGTACTTTTGGTTTTGCAACAGAGCTTAGTGTCAGTAAAAAACACAAGCCGACTAATTAAATCTCTGAAATTTGAGTACGGCTTACAAAGTGACTCAATAGAGGTCATTCTCAACCGTTATGAAAAGCGACATTCAATTAAGTTAAAAGATGTAGAGCAGGCGGTGGGTAATCATAATATACACCTTATGCCTAACGATTTTAAAGTTGCGCTGGAGAGTGCCAACTTGGGACAGCCCTTAGTTCAGTCGAGAAAGAAAAGCTCTATTACTCGCTCTATCATCGATTTGTCTCATGTTCTATCACCACCAGAACAAGAAGAGAAAGGGTGGCTGAAAAAGTTGTTTTCATAATGGGTTGATGAAAAGTAAACACGAGGGATTGTGATGTTCTTTAAACGAAAAAATGTAAATCCAGAGTTTGAAAAAAAAGTAGAACAGATTTCGCATGATTCAGAAGATGCCAATCCTGTTGACCGTTTATCCAATGTTGAGGCGTCTAGTCACTCTCGAAATACGGAAGCGAGCGTTGAAAAGGAGAAGGCGATTGATGAGGCTCGAAAGGTTTTAGAGCAGGAGCTCTCAATCAAACACTTCTTTCATAAGCAGCTGCTGGAGACCCTAGATTTAGGATTACTTTCTAGCTTGGAGAAAGAGCGCGCTAAGCTCGATTTACACGAAGCCATCGTACAGTTAATGGCTGAAGATGGTAGCCATGCATTGAGCGCGGAAGGGCGCAAGCGGGTTATCAAGCAGATAGAAGATGAGGTTTTTGGCCTTGGTCCGTTAGAGCCTTTATTAGCTGATCAAACCGTGTCAGATATATTGGTCAACGGCCCAAAAAGTGTTTACGTTGAGCGAAGAGGTAAACTCGAAAAAACGCCCTATACCTTTCTTGATGACCGCCATCTGAGAAACATTATCGACCGCATAGTAAGCCAAGTAGGGCGCCGCATAGATGAAGCGTCACCTATGGTAGATGCGCGCTTAGTTGATGGTTCACGTGTTAACGCAATTATCCCGCCTCTCGCACTTGATGGTCCTTCCGTTTCTATCCGTCGCTTTGCTGTTGACCGTTTGACTATGGATAACTTGATTGACTATGACTCAGTGTCTCCTCAGATGGCTAAGTTTGTCGAAGCTGCGGTTAAAGGTGAATTAAATATCTTAATCTCCGGAGGAACAGGGTCGGGGAAAACAACCACACTGAATATCTTTTCTGGCTTTATTCCTCGAGATCAACGAATTATTACCATAGAAGACTCGGCGGAATTACAACTTCAACAACCTCATGTCATTCGTTTAGAAACCCGCCCTGCCAACCTTGAAGGGAAAGGAGAAATCAGTCAGCGCGAATTGGTTAAAAATACCTTACGTATGCGACCTGATCGAATCGTGGTCGGGGAGGTACGTGGTAGCGAAGCCGTTGACATGCTAGCGGCGATGAACACGGGTCATGATGGTTCACTTGCCACCATTCACGCGAATACCCCTCGTGATGCCTTGAGTCGTGTCGAAAACATGTTCTCAATGGCTGGGTGGAACATATCAACCAAAAACTTACGAGCTCAAATAGCTTCGGCTATCCACCTTGTTGTTCAAATGGAACGCCAAGAAGATGGTAAGCGTCGCATGGTGAGTATCCAAGAGATCAACGGCATGGAAGGTGAGGTGATTACGATGTCTGAAATATTCCGTTTTCAGCGTAAAGGTATTGATGAAGATGGCAATATTATCGGTTATTTCACAGCAACGGGGGTTGTGCCTCAATACCATGATCAGTTAGTCAAACGTGGACTCGAACTGCCTTTCGAGCTCTTTAGTGAGACCAAAGGTTAAGGAGAGATTATGGACAATGTAAGCGTTTCATTAGGCCTATTGTTTATCGCAGTACTTTTTATTTCCCAAGCGTTGTTGTTACCTGCTGCAGGTAAGAAAGCGAAGCATAAAGAGCTGTCTCGTCGCTTGAAAGAGACGCAACGTAATATCGATGCAGAGAGTTTGTCATTACTCAAAGAGCACTATAACAAAGAACTCTCCCCGCTGGATCGTAAGCTCATCGTTATCTCTTTTTTCGCGGGCTTGAAAAAAATGTTGGAACTGGCAGGTATGAAAGTGGCATTAAGCCGATTCTTACTGATTATTTCTCTTTGCGCTGTATTGCTCTCATTGATATCGATAATGACCAACCAAGTGTGGTTCATAAGTGTCGCGGCATTCATTTTCGTTTGGGTTATTGCTTACTTGTTTGTGCAAAACCGAGTGACTTACCGAATGGCTCGATTTGAAGAACAACTTCCTGAGGCGTTGGATATTATTCGACGTGCCTTACAAGCAGGGCAACCGCTCGTTCAATCATTTAATGAGGTTGGCGAAGAGCTTCCTGACCCAATAGGTACCGAATTTAAGAACACCTATAACTTACTTAATTATGGTTATGATTTACGTCTAGCGATTTTACAGATGACAGAGCGAGTACCCACTGTATCAATGTTGGCTTTTTCTAGTGCCGTAATGTTGCAAAAAGAGACTGGGGGTAATTTATCTGAGAACCTGCAAAAGGTATCAGAAGTACTTAGAGCGCGTTTTAAACTGGAAAGGAAGGTAAAAACACTCTCTGCTGAAAGTCGCTTATCAGCATGGATTTTAACATTATCCCCTTTTGGTTTGTTTTTCGCATTACGGGTGGCTAGTCCCGAATATATCGAGCCACTTTATAAAGACCCACGCGGTTTATCGATGGTCAGTGTCGGTATTATTCTTTTGGCCATTGGGGCCTTGTGGATTAAAAAGATCATCAGCATAGAGATTTAACTTATGGAACTACTCAATATTGAAGTCTGGAAGCAGATGTTAGAAGAGTTTGGGATCAGCTCTCAGGTGGTTATTTATGCGATGATTTTGCTCACTACTGTCTTGTTTACATTGACTGTTGGGTTTCTGTTTTTAGGAGCTCGATCTCCTTTAGACAAGAAGCTAAGACAAATATCTGAAGAGGGAAGTGTTGGTGGCCGCAAACCCTATGATTTCTCAAATACGCTTGAATCATTAAGCCCTTTTATAAGTAAAGGTAACAAAAAGGATAATGAAACTTACTCAGAAAAGCTGATGCATGCTGGGTTCCATGAGAAGAGTTCATTATCAGTTTTCTATGCGTTGAAGGTTTTATCTAGCTTAATAGGTATCGTCGCTGCTTTTATGGTCTATTACATATCGTTGGGTGGAGACTACAATAACTTACTCATCATGACCTGTGTTTTTCTTGGAACGTTTACGCCAAATATTGTACTGAGTAAGTTACAAAAAGAGCGTCAGAAAAAAATTAGAAACGGTGTCCCTGATGCGCTTGATCTTCTTGTTGTGTGTACCGAGTCTGGGCTTGGTTTTAATGCTGCCCTTGGACGTGTCGCATCTGAGCTCTATGTCTCTCAGCCGGAGCTAGCGGATGAACTAGAGACTGTGTTTGCTAAAATCCAAGCGGGTGTCACCATGCCTGATGCGCTCAGGCAGCTTATCGAACGAACCGGTTTAGTCGAGTTGGAAGGTTTGGTTTCTTTGCTTTCTCATGCGTCGAGAATGGGGGGGAGTTTAGCGCAAACACTCCGTGATTATACAGAAGACTTTAGAGATAAACGTCAGCAAGCTGCTGAAGAAATTGCTGCAAAAATACCGACTAAGATGTTATTCCCCATGTTGATATTTATTTGGCCTTGCTTTTTCATTGTCGCACTTGGCCCAGGACTATTGATCGTAATGGACGCATTAACTGCGCCGGGAGCAAGTTTATGATGTTATACAATAAGTTTCTTCTACTACTGTTGCCTATTTTGTTACTTGGTTGTGCTTCTTCGGATGAGCCGACCAATCAATTTGATGCCGAATTGTATTCTGGTAAACCAATCGATTCTTTAACTAGTGATGATCCACCGCTAAATGAAAAAGAAGCAATTATGCGCGGTGACATTGCTCTGCGAGACAACAATATAGACTTGGCTTTATATGAATATATACGCTCTTTGTCCTTCCCTGAAAAAGAGTTTCACGATAAAACCTTGTTCACTATTGGCCAAATACATTCGTCTCGCGGTAACTATGCGTTGGCCGAGAAAGCTTACCTAGCAGCGCTAGATTTTAATCCTGCCCACACCGAAGTATTGGAGCAGTTAGGTGTTTTGTATACCAAGCAACGCCGTACCGATGAAGGTCGAAGCTATTTCTTTAAAGCGATTAATTCAGACCAGGTTCGTTTAAAAAGCAGCGAAACTATCCAAAATTACCAAGCGTTGAGTCAAAGTGAAGTGGCCAGTTTGAAGGTAGACAGCATGTCCCCAGCATTGGCTTATATGGGGATTGGTGTATTGGAAGATGTTGACGGAAAGCATCAGATCGCACAAGAGTACTTCAAAAAGTCACTGACGATAGATAAAAGCTCAGTCAAAGCTTTGTTGAATATGGGCTACTCCCACTACATGTATGGTAACTATAAGGAAGCGTATCAATACACGCGTTCAGCCTTAGAGTTAGAACCGAATAATGAAAAAGCTCAGAATAATCTAGCACTTATTTATTTAGCCTCTGGGGATATTAAAAAGGCAACCAACGTGTTCATGAGGCACATGGATGCCCCGGAAGCGTTGAATAATGTTGGCTACTTCCTCATCTTACAAGGAAAACCTGATCAGGCGGTTCCATATCTACAGCAAGCTATCGATAAAAAATCATCTTACTACAAAGTAGCAAATGAAAACTTAAACAGAGCACTAGCGGAAGTGAGAGAGATGGAACAATAGTGAATTGATTTTGGCTTAATGAAAAGGATATTCATATTGCCTAAAAGTGAGAGTTTTAACAAAGACATCATAGCTATTTCTGTAATTTGGCTCGTATGTGCCATTTTTATATTTATTTATAAGTGGGAGAGCATTTCAATACTCAACCTGAATGACAATGACGATTATATGCGTTTTGTTCAGTTTCAGGAGTGGATGAGGAATGGTCATTGGTACCTAGAGCCAATGAGTAACTTTAATGCCGATGACGGTATTATTATTCATTGGTCTCGATTTCCTGATCTAATGCTCTCTTCAGTCGCTTTCCCATTGATATTTATGGTTGATGATAGCCTTGCTTATACTATCTCGATTTCTATTGTCCCTTTGCTTTATTTATTGTTCTTCGCATTATCGTGCTTTTACCTATGCGAACGTTTCTTAGGCGCTAAGTACCGCTTTATCAGCACGATGTTTGCTATTTTTTCTCCTGCGATAATACACTTCTTACCTGGTTCTATTGACCATCATAATATTCAACTTATTTTGGCAACGCTCTTCTTATCAGTAACACCGACTTCTATCAACAACCTAAGGCAATCATGGCGAGTGTATGCTCAGGCCGTTTTCGTGTCTCTATCTCTATGGACTGGGATGGATAATGTTTTGTTGTTTATGATTTTCTTAATTATTTATACTGTGTATTACTGCTTCGTTCGTGACGAGTGGTTTAGTTATGTCTCTAAGTTATACGTAACTTGTTCGATTTTTGGAGCTTGTGCTGTTTTATTAAATAGGCCTTATGATGAGTTCTTTGCTTTTAAATATGATGAAATCTCATTTATTATCATCATTCTTTTTTTTAGTGGTTGGGTGTTTGTCAATGCTTACAACAGATTGAATAATAATAGAAAAAACTTAACTCAAAGATTTTTATTATTTGTTTTTCTTGGTTTGTTGTGTTTACTTCCGGTTGTTATTCTTTACCCCTCACTGACTAGTGCTTTGTTTATTGATTACCCACCGATACTAAAGCTGTATTGGCTTGATCAAGTTGCCGAAGCTAAATCTGTCGCAACATACATAGCAATGAATGGCTTTTTTTCAGTGGATAATTATTTGTTGCTATTAGTTCCCGCAATGTTGTATCCATTCTTTCGAAATAAAAACCCCCACTGTGCAATCTTGTATCTCATTTTTATGTTTAATTTAGCCCTTGCGATGTTTTGGCAGATTAGAGTGATGAGGTTGTGTTTTGTTTTGGCGGCACCTTTTCAAGCATATTTTGTAATTAAAGTGTCTGAATACGTTAGGTATTCACTACTGAAAGTGCTGATTATTTTCTCAGGTACTCCATTGGCGTTAGCGTTTGTCATTCTCGCTTTATCTCCAGCAGAGGAAGTGACTACCAAACTTGATAAGACCGATAAGTTACCAGTCATCTTTAAGGTGCTGAAAGATAACGGTATCAACTCTCATACAATTCTTTCAGGAATAGAAACAGGTGCACCTGTATTGGCCAAAACGAACAACACTATAATCGCCGCGCCTTATCATAGAAATATTGTGGGTAACCAATTTTTAATCGAAGTGATGTTAGAAGAGGACATGCTTCTAGCAAGAAACAAAATAGTCGAGAAAAAGGTTGATTATATATTGATCGGTAATGACCCTCATTTAACTCTCCTAAAGGACTCTGGAAGCGAGGACTCTTTAGTTAGGAGACTTCATGGGGATAATATTCCGGCTTGGTTAGACGTTACATATGATGGAATTGAGGATGGTTATCGAGTTTTTAAAGTAAGGAGTGAGCATGAATAAACAGAAAGTCGCAGTATTACTCCCATGTTATAACGAAGCCGGAGCCATTGGTGAAACGGTCACGTCTTTTCAACAAGCCTTACCTGATGCATCCATTTATGTTTATGACAATAATTCAACCGACAACACGGTCAACGAGGCGTTACAAGCAGGGGCGATTGTGCGACATGAGCCGCGCCAAGGTAAAGGGGAGGTTGTGAGGCGGATGTTTTCTGATATCGACGCCGATATCTATGTGATGGCTGATGGTGATGATACCTATGACGCCTCAATATGCCCCGAGCTGATCGACCAACTAAATAATGAAAAGCTCGATATGATCATTGGCAGTCGCGAGCGAACTTCAATGGCTTATCCCAAGGGACATATCCTTGGGAACAAGATGTTTTCATCTCTGATTAACTTAGCATTCAATGCGCAATTGAATGATGTGTTTTCTGGCTATCGAATTATGAGCCATAGATTTGTCAAAACCGCACCTATCTTCAGCGATGGTTTCCAGATAGAAACAGAACTTACCGTGCATGCGTTACACCATAATATGTCAATCAAAGAAGTCTCGACTCAATACCAATCTAGACCTGAAGGGACTACCAGCAAACTGAACACCTTGAGCGATGGTCTCAAGATTCTAAATTTTATCTTGTTCTTATTGAGAGATGTAAAGCCGATGTTTTTCTTTGGCTCTCTCTCGATATTGCTAGGTTTTATTTCATTGATCTTGGGTATCCCCGTCATTGTTGATTTTGTTGATACAGGATTGGTTGAGAGGCTACCTACAGCTGTTTTGTCTAGCTCAATAGCTTTGATCGCGGTGATGTCTTTTTTCTGCGGTTTGATACTCGATAACGTATCACGAGGTAGGCGAGAGATGAGAATTCTCTCTATTTTAAGATTTAAGGACGATGAATGACTTAGCTGAGATATTTGGCTAAGAGATCAATCCTCGAGAGCATGAGCTTTGAGATGGAATTACCCATTATATAGCGGGTGATAGGTAGATTAAATTATGAAAGACGAAAGTAAGAAGCAACCGGTTCGCTTACTTCTTACCTTAAACCTATTAGACCGCCAGTCCTGTCATTGCGCCAAAGACAATGAACAACCCTACTAACCCAACAATAGGTAACTTCACGGTTTTCAATAACCACACACCAACAATGATCAGAGCGAAGTCTATGCCGCTGCTTACTGCGCTTGTGAAGATCGGTTGATATAGCGCTGCCAACAATAAACCGACAACCGCCGCATTCACACCAGTAAGAGCGCCTGCCACTAAAGGTTTGCTTGCAATCGCCTGCCAGTTCTTCAGTACACCCAGTAGTAATAAGAAGCCCGGTAAGAACACAGCAATCGTTGCGAGTAGTGCGCCAGTGATCGGTGCCGATGGCATCAATACATAACCTAAGTAAGTAGCAAGTGTAAACATAGGCCCTGGTACTGCCTGTGCTGCTGCATAACCTGTTAGGAAGGCATCTTGAGACAGTTGATCACCAATACCATTTTGTAGCAACGGAAGTACCACGTGGCCGCCACCGAATACTAAGCTACCTGCTTGGTAAAACAGGCCAAACACTTCAATACCTTGAGAGTAAGCACTGAATAGAGGCAGACCAACCAGCAAAGCAACAAAAATCACCAGAGGCGTTACCGATATTTTTTGCGTTGAAGGTATCGTTTTGAGCTCTTGTGAGGTTAAGAACTTACTGCCAACGATCGCTGCAAATAGAAGCACTAAAACTTGAGGCCAAATCCCAGGAATCAGTAGCAGAACAATTGCGGTAATCACGCATAAGGCGGTCGCGATCTTCGATTGGCAAAAGTTTTTGTACATGCCGAAAGTGGCATCAGCCACAACCACAACGGCGAGTAACTTAAGCCCGTGGATGACAGAGATGAACAGCGGAGCTTCCAACAATTGGTTACTCACTAACGCCAAAATCAGCATCAGAATGACAGATGGAGAAGTGAAGCCGACAAATGCAGCAATCGCACCTGTTAAGCCTCCTTTCTTGTAGCCAACCGCAAAGCCAACCTGACTTGAACCTGGGCCCGGAAGAAATTGACTGAGGGCGACAATTTGCCCGTACTCTTCGTCGGACAACCAATTCAGTTTTTCAACAAAGGTTTTACGGAAGTAGCCAATGTGTGCTGCTGGTCCACCGAAGCTAATCCAGCCAAGCCAGAAAAAGGTTTTAAAAATTGAAAGCATGATCGATTCCAGATAAATGTTTAGCGTAATTTAGGTGGAGTTGAACTATGATTCAAATTAATTGTTTTAATTATAACTATGAATGAAATGGGTTGTTTGGCATGGCTGATTTTAATTGGAAAGGGATCGACCTTAACTTGTTGATTGCACTGCAGGCTTTGTATAAAACGAATAGCGTGAGTAAGGCTGCTGAGCGTTGTTATGTCAGCCAATCTGCGATGAGCCATAGCTTACAAAGGCTACGAAAGTTGTTTGATGACCCTTTGTTTGAGCGTGTAGGTAGCAAAATGGAGGCGACCGACCGAGCCATTGAACTATCAAGTACCGTGGATGCGCTACTGAATACCATCCAGTCTGAGGTGCTGTTGTCAAAATCGTTTGATGCAGAAACTTATAAAGGGACTTGGAAGATTGGTCTCACAGATTATGCCGAGCAGATGTTCGCTCCAATATTGTTTGACCTGATTAAGCAATCCTCTCCTTACTCCCAAGTAGCGTTGTTCAATGTAAACCGGAGTAACTACCAGCAAGTCTTTGAAGATGCCAAGCTTGATATGACGATAGGCAGCTTTGGTGAGGTACCAAAGCAATATCGAACAAAGCATTTGTACACGGAGCAACATGTTTGTTTACTTGACCAATCGGTTCTATCTATTGAGGAGCCGATATCGCTAGAACAATTTGTTGCTGTCGAGCACGCACTCGTTTCCCCGGCAGGGGCTTTAAAGACGGGAGTGGACACTCGTTTAGGTGAACTCGGTTTAAGCCGGAAAGTCGCGATATCTTCCAGTAACTTTTTAACTGTTAAACGACTCATTCGTGGCAGAGAACTATTGTGTATTGTCCCCAAGCTAGTCGCGCGCAAGGATATGGATAGTGAAGAAACCTTACTAGCTGTGAAACCACCAATTGATGTTCCAGATTTTGATATCCAGCTTGTTTATAGAAAGGCAAAGCATTTAGATGATAAAAATAAACGACTTAGAAAGCTGATTACTAATGCGATCTCATCTGTGATTTCCGAATAGTTTATTGTGTCGGTTAATCGTCAAATTCATATGAATTAATTTTAGAAAAATCCGGTTTATTATAAGAACCCGACTATACTTAATTTACGACTCAAAGCAGTCGTAAAGAATAGGCTTTTTGATTTACCTAAGTAAAAAAATTGGTTATATCTTCATGATATAGCTTAAAAATCTACCAGGCTAAACGGACTTAGTTGGTCTTAAAAGCGCTAGCTCCCCCTAGCGCTTTTTTCTTTTGGTCGAGATAAATTTAGACGTATCAACAACAACCTAAAAAGAGAATCGAGTCCATTTCTTCGCTCGCCAGCGATAGGCCATGATGATTCCACGGAACCACTCGTCCATCGCTATTGCCATCCAAGCCCCTAATACGCCATAACCCCACTGCACGCCAAGCAAGTAGCTCATGGCAACCCCAATGCCCCACATGCTGAGAATACCCATTTTGATCGGGAATTTAATGTCGCCAGCGGCCTTTAGACAAGAGATAAAGATCAGGTTAAATACTCGGCCAGCTTCAAGAATGATGGAACCTGCAATCAGCGCGGCAGTTAGCGCAACGATCTCTGGATCTTGCGTGAACAGATCGAGAATTTCGAAACGGAACACATAAACCATGCAGGTAATCGCAGTTGAGGCGATAAAACCAACCACAAAGTAACGTTGCACGCGCTTGGTGATCTCGTCGATCCAACCCTTGCCAATGTAATAGCCTGTTTGGATTTGGCTGCCTTGACCAATCGCCAGTGCAAACGCAAAAGAGAGGCGAGCGATGTTTTGTGCGTAAGTAAACGCAGCCAGTGAAGAGGTGCCCATCTGCACTACAAAGAAGGTAATGCTGATCTGAGCCATGTTATAAGAGAGCACTTCTCCTGCGTTCATCGAGCCGATCTTAATGATTTTTTGATAGATGGCTTTCGGCACAGATTTAAACTGCTTCACTGGTAGATCTATCCGTTTGCTTCTGACCACACCAATTAAGATCAACATCCCGATCACTTGGCTGATTACAGTCGCGGTCGCAACCCCTTGCACGCCGTATACAGGCAAACCAAAAGGTTGATATAAGGCACAATAGTTGCCGAATACGTTGATGACGCCAGCAATCATGTTGATCACCATTGGTGACTTTGAATAGCCATGACTGCGCAGAATAGTAGTGAGAACCACACCAATGGTTACATTGAAGGTGAGAGCACCACTGATGAATAGGTATTCTTGTGCGTATTGCTCGACTTGAGGTTCGAGTTGATAGAGCGGGATAAAATATTCAGCAACAAGAACAGCAATAACACTCAGTAGCACACCGGCAATAATGGCCAGAATGATGCTCGCTACGCCCACGTGAGCGCTATCTTGAGTGCGGGAGGCACCGTTGTACTGCGCGATTAAAATACCCGTACCACTGCTGACCATAGTCGAGACAATGATCAGGAAAAAGGATATCTGAGAAATAACACCAACGGCAGACACAGCTTTGTCCGAGTATCCCGATAACATGAATACATCACTGGTGTTGAGTGCGGTTCTTAAAAGAACTTCGATAAAAATTGGCCAGGTGAGCGCAACGATTCCCATACGTTTGTTTAGGGTGGAATCAGCATTAGGCATTTAGGTTTTCTCAAAAAAGGGGTAGGCGACACTATAGTTTAGCGATTATTTAGTAAACGACTATCAAATTAATGTCCGGAAGACTAATAAGGATAAATAAAATTCGAATAAGTCTTCAGAACCCAGTGTTTCAGTGAGAGTGATGAAACTTTTGAGCGGGATTTCATAGCATGAGCACTCTTTGTTTTTTGTGAGTAAAAGCTTGCGAGTGTTAGCGGACTACAGCAAAAGGATCATGGTAGGCCAAATAGTCTAAATGCTTGTTCGCTTATTTGGCTTCAGGTGTAAAAAAGGCACTCAGCGAGATACTGAGTGCCAAAGTCTGAAATTTATGAGTTTATCTTTTCATTGAATTCCAGAAGACAGGTATAGGTTTGACTTACTCTGCGTCAGTAAAGAAATCGTTGTAAAGCATGTACAGGTGAGCTGCACTCCAAGAGAAGTTTGGTGCGCCTTGCTGTTCACCGTTCAATGGGTTGTAGTTCTCACGGATAGGACCGTCTTGAACTAATCCATCGGCGTGGTCAAAGAACGCGCCTGCCATTTCAATTGCGTCATCACGGTAGCCGTAGCTGTCCATGCCTTTTAGACCGAAGTAGAATTGGTCTACCCAAACGCGTCCACGCCAGTAAATATCTGGGCCGAATGCTGGGCTAGAAAGCGCTGCTGTACCTAGTGGAACGTAGGTGTTGAACTCTTCAGTGTCTTTCATCACAGAGACAACCGCATCTGCGTGACCTTGCGTTGCTGCGCCATTGAACAGTGGTGACCACCCTTCAGGGCCTTTACCACGTTCTACAATCGGTTTACCTGCACAGCCATTGGCTAGTGGTTTGTCTTCAATGCGAATGTCGTAGAAGAAGTTAGTGCCTTCGTCGAACATACAAGTGTTGATGTAGTTCGATAGGTGTTCTGCTTTTTCACGGAACTCTTTTGCTTCTGCGTCTTTACCTAGAATGTCAGCCATTTCTGCTAGGTACTTGTTATCGCTGTACATGTAGCTTGCTTGGTCGACAGATTCTTGCAGTAGCGAGTAGCCTAGCAGTGTGCCGTCTTCAGCGCGGTTTTGAGCGAACTCAACATCCCAATCACTACGTTTACCGCCGTTGGCAACGTAGGCGTCTAGCTGGTCTTTATCGATGAAACCAAAGGCGGCCGCATCGTCACGACCTGACTCCCAAGATGCGGCAGTTTGTGCGGGGCTCTCGATGTAATCGTAGTTGCCTTCTGCTACCACTTTATCCAGTGCTGCTTGTCCTACGACTGTTTCGTGCTTATCGCCACGAACCACGGTGAAGTACATTTCACCTTCAGGTGTGTTGTGTGCTTTGTCGCGAGCAGCGCCATACTCTGGAACGCCATTGCCGTTGTTGTCACGGTTGCGTAGCCACCAGTCGTGGTATGCCACTAACTTTGGATACATCTCTTCTAGCCAAGCTTCATCGCTGGTGGTCTTATAAACTTCCATTACCGCCCATGCTGCTAAGCTCGGTTTGGTGTTACGCTCATTCCAGTTACCGCCGTCGCCGCCACGTTCTGGGCTTAGGTTGTAAGCGAGTAGATCTGGCACGTAGCCCTCATCCCAAGGGCGAACGGCATCGTCGGCTTGGATTTGGTAAGCGAACATTGCACGGATGTTATCTTTCGCTACGTCTGGGTTGAAGTGAGCCATTGCGTAGGCTTGTTTCCATGTGTCCCACGGCCAAGTTTGGTTGCCCGAGAACCAACGCGCCGTTACTGATGGTGTTACAGAGTCAAACTCCATCGCACCTGCAGCGCCGCGCCAGTTACCGTTTAGGGTTTCCATCGCCTTAACCGCAACACGCTCTTGTTCTGGTGTTGCGTTCGGGTTGGTTAAACCCATCTCAAGATAGCCTTCCCAACGCTCTGCTGATGCAGCTAAGAAATCGGTAGGGTTTACCATGATCTTTTTGATTTCTGGCTGTTCTGCTTGCGCTTCTTCTGCCGTTAGAACATGTGAGTATGTGGTGTAGATAGTTGTCGATACTTCAATGTTTGCCGTTGAAGTAAACGTTAGGCCATCCACTTTAGTTTGCGTTGGAATCGATTTGTGAACTTGGTATTCAGATTCACCAGAAGTCAGTAGATCCCATGTCGAGCGCACCTTGCCAAAGGTTACTTTTAGGCCATCGTCAGTTGCGACGATTTGACGGTCATACTCAGGGTAAGTATCAGCGATTGTTTTGTCGGTTTGTGCCACGCCTTCTTTGGCGTGCGTCTTTTCTAGTAGTTCACCATCCCACACCAATTCAACCGGTGAGTCGGTAGTGATTTTGGTTTCTAGCAGAGAGGTGCGGTTTGAAGCAAAACGCAGCGTCATTTCTACTGTCACATCGTCAGATTTTAGCGTCTGAACCAATGCGCCCGGTAGGCTGTATGCTTCCATCGTGAACGCGACTTTTTTGCAGTCTTTGAACACGCTTAGGCGATCAAAGTTATCCGCCATGAAGTTGATGTACTCTTCGGTAAGCAGCGCTGTACCCGGGAAGCCGCCCATGCCTTCAGCCGTGTCTGGCAACAAGTGACCGTGCCATGCACCTAGGTCGAAGAATGGGTTGAAACGCTGGTGGTCATCGAAGTCGTAGTCACGCATGTATTCTGGTGAACCAGTGCGGTCGATAACGTTCTTAAATTGGTTCGCTTGAAGCTCTTCAGAGCCTGTATTTGTAGCGCAACCAGTAACAACAAGTGCTGCACCGATAGCGAGAGCTGCGAATGATTTATTCAGTTTCATGATCAATTCCTGTCATTACCAGTAGAAGTATTGCATTGCGAACACCTGAGCGTCACCGATTTCAGTATCGCTGCCTACGCCAAAGCGGCTATCGAAAGCAGTCGCAAATGTGCCATTTCCGTATTCGTACCAAACGCCCGCGTTGATGTAAGAGGTGATTTCTTTGTCGCCGTTGTCACCATCAAAGTTTGCGTAGTTGTAGGCTGCCGAAAGGTAAACGCCCTGAGCCGCTTCGTACCAAGCACTGGTTTGAATACCGGATTCACTGCCAAATGATTCTTGGTTGCCTTTATCTGTGTCGTGCCAAATACGAGTCGCAAAGTTTTTGTATTCAGCACCCAATAGCAATAGTTCACCGCCATCGTTGTTACGAACTTCACCACCACCCATTAGAGTTAAGTCGTCAGTCAGATCGTATTGGAGGTAACCGTTGACCATGGCGTTCTTATCTTTCCATTGGTCTGCGAAGTTGTCGTATTTACCGAAATGAACCAGAGCATCGTCTTCAGAGAAGTCAGATTCTGGCGCGAAAGAAACGCTGTAGCGTAGCTTGCCTTCTAGGTTTTGGATCTTCACACCAACATGTACGTCACGCGTGTTTGAGATCGCGTAGCCGTACTCGACGGTAGGGTCACCCCACCACTGAACGTCATCCAGAGACGAGTCCATACGACCGACAATAAATTCTGTTTTAGCATTGGTGCGGTAGCCAGCGTAAAAGCGGTTAAAACCACCTTCAAAGCCGCCCCAGCCGTGGCCAGTTGCCCAAGCATTGCCTTCGTCGTCAGCTTGTACTGTCCAGCCTTCCATGTAAGCAAGACCGAACCAATTACCGTGCTCGATAGCCAAGCCTGCTTCGATGTAAGTACCGTCTGCATAACGGCCTTTGTCGTCGCCTTCTAGTGCAACGTGACCACCAAGGCCAAGCTCACCATAAAAGTTAAATAGGGTTTCTGTTTCTGTTTTCGGAGGCTGAGTATCACTGTGGTTTGCTGCGGATTCTTCCGCATGGGCCGTGGTACTTAGGGCAGCAAGAATACAGCTTGTAATAAGAGTGGTTTTAGTAAAACTACTATTCATTTTAATCACTTCTGTGTCGGGGTTATAAATGAAGGTTCGTAAGCAGTTCTGACTTCTAATATGGGGTGCTCTTCAAGGCGTATTGGTCAGGTTACTTACGATCGCAAAACCGATATTAATGATAATTTTGATGTTTAAAATTAATTCAGTTTAAAAGTGTGATCTATTTTTAGTAAATATTTACTATGCTTTTATTTTGACTTTAAGTTGAATGTGTAGAGGCATGGTTAGGGTGGTAGCTATTCAGTCAGCGAATCACTTTGTAGGCGGTTAGATTGTTGAATCGAATGTCTTATTTCTTGAATAGCTTTGATGAAATCTAGGTGTTGAGTAGAAGTGTTCCAACAAATAAAAAGGCACTCACCAAATGCGAGTGCCTGAAGTTTAAATGTGAGTGCCTTAAGTTTTCAATCAGAGTGTAGGGTAAAACTAAGCGTTCGCTGGTTCAGGTTTCGCTTCTAGTTTTTTCTCTTCTGGAGATAAGCTTTTCTCGTATTGACCGTACTTCCACCATGCGTAGCCAAGGAAGATCACAATACCACCCACGTTGTAGAAGATGATGGTCATGATGTCTGCGCCTGTTGGGAATGTAGAAGCGAAGAAACCAACGGTGAAGATAGCGATAAGGATCGATACTGCTGTAATACCGACCGTACGAGAACCCATGCGGAAATCACGTGGTAGGTGGTCCAGTTTCACGCGCAGGTGCAGGTAAGCAATCATGATGAACAGTGGCGGTAGCATAGAAGCTGCTGCGGTCATGTTGATGATGGTGCTCATCAAGTCTTGAACGGTGTCAGACGCCAACGTTGGGATGAACATCAGTGGAATCACGATGAAGAACTGAACCCAAGCTGCACGCTCTGGTACACCTTGTTTGTTAAGCGCGACAGTCTTCTCGCCAAAGATGCCTTTAGGGATTTCAGAGAAGAAGATCTTAACCGGTGTCGCCGTCCACATAAGTAGAGAGCCCAACATCGCAGTGAATGAAACCACACCAACGAAACGGTTCATCAGGATTTCCGACAGTCCAAAGTGTCTTGCTAGTCCTTCAAATACCTGAACTGAGCCGCCAGTGAATTTAAGTTCTTCACGAGCAACAAATACGTTCGCTAACACAGATCCTACCGAGTAAAGCGCACCGATGAAGATACCCGCGATGATGATCACTTTAACGAAAGACTTGTGACCGCCTTTGATGTCGTTAACGTAAACCGCGACCGATTCCGCACCGCCCGCCGCCATGAAAATCCAAGTGATTACGCCAAGGAATGCCCAGTTGAAGCTTGGTGTCATTGCTTCGATGGTGATTGGATCAGCTGGCTCGATACCGCCTACCAAAGCTCCGCCAGATAACAAGATGTAAGACATCGTTAGCAGCAGCATTAGCGATGATGTTAGTGAGGTAATAGGGCCCAGTAATTTCGCGCCGTTGTTAGAGATATGAGTCGCGACCGCAAATAAAATGGTACTCAGAATTGCGGTGGTCATTGGCGTGAAGATGTACTCGAAACCTAAGAACGCATAAGACGCGTAAGCGATGATTCTAGGCAGCAGAGAGGTGAAGAAGAACAGGTTAACAAACCAGTAGGTGTAAGCTGAAATAAACGCCCAGCGGCCGCCTAGAGAGCTTTTAACCCAAGAATAAACACCCGCTTCAGAGTCTTTATTCAGTGACACAAACTCTGCAACGATCAAACAAAATGGCACAAAGTAAAAGATGGTTGCTAGAAAGAACATCGGAGCCGAAGAAAGGCCGATCTCGATGTTGTTATTAATGATGTTATTGAAGCTGTATACCGCCGCGAAGGTCATAGACAGTAGGGCAAATTTGCCTATCGTACTGCGTTTATTTTCGGACATGATGTTCTCCGGTGAATCACGTTGATGATCGTTATAACTTGGTCCTAGAGAGGGAAGCTCTAGGCCGCACTTTTATTGTTATGTTGGTTTGGCAAACACCCGCTTTGTTTTGTCAGGGTTGGCTCATTGTTGTTTTTATAGATTTACGATCGGACTTCTTTGGGCTTTTTCTCTCTGGTATTTCAGTAAAGTTATTACCAAAACAAAGAGTTAAAGATTAAGAAGTTCATTGAAGAGATTGCTGGTTTCATGAGCGACGATTTATAAGGCTTGTAGGGGCTTTTTGTCGCTTTTTTTATATGAATCAGTTTGTCTCTTCAGCAAGAAGATTAAAGATTAAGCGGCGGGAAGTTAATCGAAATTGATCAAATATGTGACCTTGAGTAAATAAATTTAGTTAATGTTTTACCTTGGTTTTTATTCGAGTTTTATTACCTATTAATTGGTGTTTTTCGTGAACTGAAACCTTGACGGAACGCCGTTTTTATTTTTTTGATTTGTCGTTTAATTGTCTGATTTAAAAAAAAAAAAAGCGCCTTGGTAGGCGCTTTTAAAGTTGGGGGGTAATGCAGAGAGCTACGATTGCTTAGCTGTTTCTAGCTTTGCGTCTTTACCTGCCTGCTTTTTTTCAAAGCGAGAGATCCACCACCAAGCAAGACCAGAGAATACCGCTGTCATGAAGACGTTGATGAAGAAGGCTTGAACAAGGTCAACACCTGTCGGGAATGCCGATGCTGTCATGCTCACAACGAAGATACCAATCAGTACCGAAACCACTGCCATACCTTGAACTCGAGTACCCATGCGGAAATCACGTGGTGTGTCGTCATGCTTCAAACGGAATACAAAGTACGCCACCATGATGAAGATAGGCGGAAGCATTGCGGTACCAGCGGTTAGGTTGATTGCTGTGTTCATCATGTCTTGTACTGATTCAGAGCCGAAGCCGTTAACCACAAGCATCACGAATACAAACGCGAACTGCCACCAAGCTGCACGTACTGGCACGCCGTGTTCGTTAAGCTCTGTTGTTTTCTCGCCGTAAACACCTTTAGGAATTTCAGAGAAGTGAATTTTTACTGGAGCTGCTGTCCACATCATCATCGAACCGAACATGGCAACGAATAGGATAATACCGACGAAGCGACCCGTTAGAGATTGTGAGATGTCGAAGTAGTTTGCCATACCTGTGAAGATTTCAACCATGCCGCCAGCGTAGGTCAGTTCATCACGAGCAACGAATACGTTTACTAGAAGAGAGCCAACTGCGTACATTGCGCCGATTGCGATACCTGCACCAATGATAACCTTGATGAAAGACTTGTGACCGCCCTTAACATCGTTTAGGTAAGCGGCTGCGGTTTCAGCACCACCGGCTGCTTGGAAGATCCAACACATGATACCTAGCGTTGCCCAGTTGATGGTCGGTGTCATTGCTTCAAGCGTGATTGGTTCTACTGGTTCATGGTTGCCGCCCAGTGCCATTAGTGCGCCGATAACGTAGATTGCAAACAGAGCGAATACGCCGTAGGCCACGATCTCGGCAATCTTACCTAGCCAGCTCGCGCCTTTGGTTGAGATGTGTGTCGCTGCTGCAAACAGAGCAATCGAGATAGCCGATGTAACGACTGGCGAGAAGGCGTATTCATAGCCCAACATCGCGTAAGACGCATAAGCGATTACGTTTGGTAGCAGAGATACAAACCAGAAAAGGTTTACGAACCAGTATAGGAACGAACCTAGGTAGGCTGCTTTTGAGCCTAGCGGTTTTTTAAGCCAGTCGTACATGCCTGACTCAGAATTTTTATTTGCAGATACGAATTCAGCAATGATGAACACGAATGGAATGAAGTAAATAAGGGTAGCGAGCAAAAAGATAGGGGCTGAACTCAATCCCAATTCGATGTTGTTGTTTACGATGTTGCGAACGTTAAATACCGCTGCAAATGTCATGGAGAGTAGGGCAAATTTGCCTAACTTACCGCGTACAGATTCAGACATAGTGTCCTCCAGGGAATCACATAATTATAGTCGTTATTTCCCTATGCTTCTTTGTAGGGAAGAAGCACAGAGGTTTTGTTCAGTCTATTTGAGCCTTGAACGGCAAGGCTCAAACGCGCTGTGAGTTAATAGGGTTATTGCTTACTTATTAAGGAAGTAACCGTCTTCAATGGTCACTTTCAGCACCACCTTGCGAACTCGGTTATCACCGTGGAAGCGGTAAGCTTTGCTGTTATCAAAGATCGCCACTTGGCCTTCAGATAACTCACGAGTTTCACCGTTACCCAGTAGGTGTTCACGGTCGGTTTCATCGCTGTAAGCTTGGGTCTGTTCAAGTTGAGACTTATCAGCAAACTCAACCGTTTCACGACCTTCCAAGTAGTAGTGCACATCAAAGTAACGACGGTTGCCGGTGAAGTTTTCTGTGTTACGAGCCACACCGTCTTCAATCATGTAAGCCAGTGAGTCACCAATCGAATACATCACGCCATCTTTGATGTTGCCGATGTTTTCAATCGCTTCTACACAGCGTTGCCATTTACGACCGTCGCGGTAAACGACTTTAAATTGCTCTAGGTTGTCTAAAACGATCATCGCTTATGCCTCGTTCTGTTGTGGTTGAGTTGTTGGCGTATTCGCCGTGAAGAACTCATCACCAAAGTTGTGATTGATTAGGTGTTGTGCGTCGCAATCGCCTGCTTGGAATGGAATCAGAGTTAAGCCGTAGCGGAACTCATCCATGTACACGCGGTAAGAATCCAATACTTCGCTGCCCCAAGAGTTTGAACCTAGGCCCATCACTTGGTGGTCTAGATTTAGGGTGATGTAACCGCTCTTCTCTAGTTCAATCGTATGCTGTGCTTGATGCAGGTTTTGGTTGGTGTAGAACCATGCGCTGAAGTTGATTTCTTGCTGTGGTTTCACCGCAATACCATTGCCAGCACGGCTTGAAAGCGCAGCCCAACGAACGTGTTGGCGGTTGCCGTTGTTTTGTGGGAACGGGTAGTTCTCGAACATGTCAGCCACGGTTGATTGGTAAACATCAATCATGTTGGCTTGCTTGCTGTCTTGGTAGTTCTCTTCAGGGCCGCGGCCGTAGTATTGAACTTGGTCGAAATCGCCGTTGATGCCCATATCTAAACCAATGACTGGAATCACGTGAGGGTAATCACCGTAACGCTCGCCGCTCAGTTCAACGTTCAGTTGGCCTTCGGCACTGATTTGGTAGCGATATTCACAACGCATGCCGAAATCGAATACCGGTGGAGCAACGATACTGGTGGTGGTGATCTCAATCTTGCCGTTGTTCTCTTCCACGTTTAGCGTGCGGAAGTGCTCTTGCATGATCTGCAGGTGTGCAGGTTCCCAGTAACCATCGTGCTCTTGCTTATGGTTATCGATCATTGGCTTGAAGAAGTTCAGTTTAGGCTCCGACTTAATCAGTTCTTCGCCATTGACTAACCAGGACGTCAGCTTGCCGTTCACTTTTGAGAAATTCAGAGCAAAGTTGTGGCCTTTGATTAGGTAAGCTAAGCGAGACTCTTCAACATTCAGTGCAGTTGCATTGTTGTTCGTGAAGGCTTCAAGTTGTGCTGTGTTCTCTTTCACTTGGAACTGATAAACCGCGATGTCGTGGTTCGCCTCGCTGTATGAAGTACGAGAATCCTTACGAACCGTAAAGTTCACAAACACTTCGCGCGCATCAAGCTGTGGCAAGTTAAGCGTTAGTTCACGGCTAGAGTTCTCAGCCAGTTCTTCAACCTTGATGTGTTGTACGGCAATGGTTTCACCCTCAGCGCGGATTTCCGCAGTGATGGTGTAGTCATCGATGTTTGAGAACCAAAGCTTGTTGTCTACCGTAAAGGTGCCCGTTTGTGCATCGAAATCGCGAAGCTTCACAGGGGCAATCACTTGCTTGTACTCTTTCAAGCCTGGGCCTGGCGTTTGATCCGGGTAGATCAAACCGTCCATGCAGAAGTTGTAGTTGTTCGGGTAGTCACCGTAGTCACCGCCGTATTTGTAGAACTCTGTGCCTGCTTCATCACGCGCTAGAATGCCGTGGTCACACCATTCCCAAACATAGTGACCTTGAATGGCATCATGCTTGTAGAATACGTTCTGGTACTCGGTTAAACCGCCCGGGCCGTTACCCATTGCGTGTGCGTATTCACAGATGATGCGTGGCTTTTCGTGCGGGAATTCACCGAAGGCATTCATCAGTTGAGCTCGTGAGTACATGGTTGAAATGATGTCGACCACTTCAGCATCACGGTCTTCTTCGTAATGAACCAGACGCGTGTCATCAATGGCTTTTGCTGCATCGTACATAGAACGGATGTTGCAGCCGTAACCAGACTCGTTACCCAGTGACCACATGATGATAGAAGGGTGGTTCTTTTGAGCGTGAATATGACGCTCGATACGCTCAACAAACACCGCTTCCCATGCTGCATCGTTAGTGATGCGGCTTAAGTCGCCAACGTTAGCAAAACCGTGTGTTTCAACATCGGTTTCGCCCATCACGAACAGACCGTAGATATCACACAGTTCGTAGAAACGTGGGTCGTTCGGGTAGTGCGCTGTACGTACTGAGTTGATGTTGTGTTGCTTCATCAACACTAAGTCTTTCTCTACGCGATCCATCCCAACAGCACGACCTTTTAGGTGGTCGTTGTCGTGGCGGTTCACGCCGTGAAGCATCACGTATTTGTTGTTGATGTAGAACAGACCATCGCGAACTTTAATGTCGCGGAAACCAACGCGTTGTGGGATCACTTCTAACACTTTGCCGTCAGCGTCTTTCAGCGTCAGCAGCAGTTGGTAAAGGTATGGGTTTTCAGCGTTCCATTGAACAGGGTTCACTACATCGATAGAGAATTGAGTATCGGCATTGCCGCCAGTCTGTTGGTTAGGAACAGTTAGGTTATCTACTGAGCCTTGCGAGATAACTTGGCTGCCATCAAGCAATGCGTACTCAAGGGTTGCGTTTGCCGCTGCTGCTAGGTTTTCTAGTTCCACTTTGCACGACAGGGTAGCGCTTTGGTAAGCGTCGTCGAAATCAGTGCGAACGGTAACGTCTTGAATGTGCAGCTGTTCTTTACCTACGAGGTAAACGTCACGGAAGATACCGCCCGTCCACCACATGTCTTGGTCTTCAATGTAGGTTGAATCGGCCCACTGCATCACACGAATAGAAAGTAGGTTGTTGCCTGCTGTTACCTGGCTAGAGATATCGAACTCAGCGGTTAGGCGGCTACCTTTGCTGAAACCTACATATTCGCCGTTTACGTAAACTTCGAAGTAAGTTTCAACGCCATCAAATTTGATGATGGTTTGTTTTTCGTCCCAGCTTTCGCCAAGGAAGAAAGAGCGTTGGTATGCGCCGGTTGGGTTGTCTGATGGTACGAAAGGCACGTCAATTGGGAATGGGAAACCTTCATCTGTGTATTGAAGATCGCCGTGGCCTTCCATTTGCCACATGTTTGGAACCGTGATGTTGCCCCAGTCGCTCATTTCCTGAGAATAAAACTCTTCAGGAACCAATAGCGGATTGGTGAAGTAGCTGAAATTCCATTGGCCACTCAATAGTTGGAAGTGGCTGCTCAGTTCACGCTGAAACGTTTTTGCATTTGTTTCTGATGCGTATGAGAAGAAGTATGCACGCGGTGCCATACGGTTCTCATGTAAGTTCAGGAAGTTTTCCCAGTTGTTCACGTTGCCTCTCTCTCGGTCTAAATGCAGTTTGCTGACCGACGTTCTTATGCGTAATTGGGTCGTAGTGAATACGAGTATTTTTGGACTGAGGTAATTATTAGTAAAAGTTTTACTAAATGAAATTGGTGAAAACGTTTTACTTTAACTTCATCACGTTTTTTATGGTCTTTTTACGGTGCTGTGTGATCCACTTAAAAGAATGCTATTGGCTGTTTTATGCAGCAGGTTAAAGAGGGGGACATGTGTCGATTGATGTATGTGACGGGCACAAAAAAGGCCACCTTCAACAAAGGTAGCCTTAATTTATCTATTTGATATATTTAATTATTTTGTTGTATCGCGTAGCTTGAGTTTGCTTGGTACATAGACGCGTAATGGGATGGTTCGGCCGTCGCGTACTTTCTCAATCAGCAGGTTAACGCCTTGAATTCCCATCAGTTCAGAGTGAATACGAACAGTCGATAAAGATGGGAAGGTAAATTTAGCTGTTGGGATGTCGTTTACACTGATCAGCGCAATATCTTCAGGAATGTTTAATCCGTGCTCATGAACTGCTCGTAAAACGCCAATTGCGATGGAATCTGACGCAATAAACATGGCTTTAGGGTAGTCGCCCGTCGCGAGCATCTGTTTTGCAAGCTTGTAACCTGATGAGCTAGAGAAGTCACCACGGTAGATGTCTTGCTCACTGACAACATTTTTTAGGCCACCATATTCAGCAAAAGCGACTTCACGAATATCAGGGGTGTTGACGTCGTCTTGGCCACCAATAAAGCCGATGCGCTCATAGCCTTGGTTGATAAAGAAGTTGGTGATCTCTTTGCTGATCAAAGCCAGGTCGATATCGACAGAGTCATAAGGTTCTGAGTGATCGGTAAAATCGACATAACAAATATTATCGCTCAGCTTTTTAGCTTGCTCGATAACCTCTGGTGTCATTCGACCCACCAATAAAACACCTGTTATCGGCGCTGAGTTGATTTGTATTTTACTTTCATAACAGTTGGTTAGCTTGATTTCCATCTTTTCGCATTGGGTTTCAATCCCATGGCGAATCGATAGGTAGTAAGGGTCGTTAACCTCAGCTTCTTGCTTGTAGTTATACAGGGCTAGGAAGTGATGGTTTTGTTTTTTACTACTAACGGTTTTTCGTGAGCTGCTGGTTTTGTATTCCAACTTCTCTGCAATTTCAAAGATACGCCTTTTGGTCTCTTCCTTGACGCTTAATGTTGGATCTTCATTGAGAACCCTTGAAACTGTAGCCAATGATACATTCGCTTCAGTCGCGATATCTTTTAACGTTGCCATACTCACTTCCTGTTATTGGAACATTGCGCTGCTTTGAAATTGGTATTTAGTAAAAAAGCAATGCACCTCTTTATTCTACAGACCTATTGTAATCAAACTGGAAGTCATTGCATTAACTTTTAGTAAAATAAATGCTCAACTCATCTGTGATGTCTCAAATCTGACTATCTATAATTATCTTATTAAAATTCAATGAATTAGAAGTTAACAGCTATACGTTATCTCTATGCCATGTTCAGTACCAATGATGAAAGTTAGTGTAAACGTTTACACTTCGTGGTTTTGATCACAGAATTATAGTCAAAATGGCTGCTACTATTTCTGGTATACGGTGCTTCTGAGCTGAATGCCAGTTCGAGTTAGCCCATGAATGACGACAAAGAGAGGTTGATTGTGAAAGTACTGGTTACGGGCGGCATGGGTTACATCGGAAGTCATACATGCATTCAAATGATACAGGCAGGTATGGAGCCAATCATTGTTGATAACCTTTGCAACAGCAAAGAGCTAGTGCTGGAACGAATCGAATCGTTAACTGGCAAGCGACCAACGTTTTATCTTGGCGACATTCGTGACCAATCTTTTCTAGATAGCGTGTTTTCAGAAAACGATATCCAAGCCGTGATTCACTTTGCTGGCCTGAAAGCGGTAGGGGAGTCGGTGGCTAAGCCTTTGGAATACTACGATAACAACGTCAATGGTTCATTGGTGTTAGCTCGAAGTATGAAGAAAGCGGGCGTGAAAAGCATCGTATTTAGTTCTTCGGCTACCGTTTACGGTGACCCTGAAGTAGTGCCGATTACTGAAACTTCACCAACAGGCGCGACAACTAACCCTTATGGTCGCAGCAAATATATGGTTGAAGAGTGCTTAAGCGATCTGTTCAACGCGGAGAACGATTGGAGCGTGACTTTGCTACGTTACTTCAATCCAGTCGGCGCACATCCATCGGGCACTATGGGTGAAGACCCACAAGGTATCCCAAATAATTTAATGCCGTTCATAGCTCAAGTAGCCGTAGGTCGCCGTGAAAAACTGGCTGTTTTTGGAAACGATTACCCAACAGTCGATGGCACAGGCGTTCGTGACTATATTCATGTAATGGATTTAGCGGATGGCCATGTCGCCGCACTAAAAGTGGTTGGCGAGAAAGCGGGCTTACACATTTACAACCTAGGTACTGGCAAAGGCTCAAGTGTACTTGAGATGGTTGAAGCCTTCGCACAAGCATCAGGCAAACCGGTTCCTTATGAACTTTGCCCACGTCGCGCAGGTGACATTGCCGAATGTTGGGCAAGCACAGAAAAAGCGGAGCGCGAACTTGGTTGGAAGGCGACGCGTAGCGTGATGGAGATGACGGCGGATACATGGAATTGGCAGTCGAATAACCCGAACGGCTACTAGCCTGTGTAATTGAAGCTGCTTAGCTGCGACTCCAATTTCTTTGGGGAAGGCAAAGACAAGATATGGGAAAAGAGAGATTCCAGATATCTCGTACCTCGATTCTGGAATGACGAATTTTAAAACTACGATTTCTGAACGTCATTCCCTACAGCGAGGAACGAGCGTGATAGGGAATCTCCTTGTAGAAGAATTATTCATCTTGGTGAATTGACCAAGACACAAAATTTGAGAGCAATCTAAACATGTCAAAAGTTGAATTTAACCCAGTAGACCATCCGCATCGTCGTTATAACCCATTAACGGGTCAGTGGATCTTAGTATCACCGCACCGCGCAAAGCGTCCTTGGAGTGGCCAAGATGAAAAGCCATCGACCGAGCAACTTCCTGAATACGAGAAAGAGTGTTTCTTGTGCCCAACCAATACGCGTATCTCGGGCGATGAAAACCCAAATTACGACGACACTTATGTATTCAGTAATGATTTCGCTGCCTTGATGCCTGATTCGCCTGACGCTCCAGAGTCTGATAACCCTCTATTCAAGACTCAAGGTGTACGTGGGTTGAGCCGCGTGATCTGTTTCTCTCCTGACCACAGCAAAACGCTGCCAGAGTTACCAGTAAACAAGATTCGCGGTGTGATTGATACATGGAATGAACAGATTGAAGAGCTAGGTAAAGACTACCTATGGGTTCAAGCGTTTGAAAACAAAGGCGAGACCATGGGTTGTTCTCAGCCTCACCCACACGGTCAAATTTGGGCGAACAGCTTTCTGCCAAACGAGATTGAACGTAAAGAAAAGCTTCTAAAAGAATACTTTGAGCAACAAGGTTCAAACCTATTAGTGGATTACGTTGAAGCTGAAATGAAAGACGGCTCTCGCACTGTGGTTGAAACCGAACATTGGATTGCTGTGGTTCCTTACTGGGCGGCGTGGCCATTTGAAACCATGTTGCTACCAAAAACACACATTCGCCGTATGAGTGAACTGACTGACGAGCAACGTGATGACTTAGCACTTGCGATAAAGAAGCTGACGAGTCGCTACGACAACTTGTTCCAGTGTTCATTCCCATACTCGATGGGTTGGCACTATGCGCCATTCTTCGAAGAAGGTACGGACATCGATCATTGGCAGTTGCATGCCTTGTTCTACCCGCCACTGTTACGCAGTGCTTCGGTTCGTAAGTTCATGGTTGGCTATGAAATGCTGGCAGAATCTCAGCGTGATTTAACCGCAGAACAAGCAGCGCAACGTCTTCGTGATTTGAGTGACGTTCACTATAAAGAGCAGTAATACGTTGCTTCGTAGATAACGAGCGAGATTCCTGATATCTCGTCCCTCGATTCTGGAATGACGGCAGGTGAGAAGCTGATGTTGTCATTCCCTACCGTGAGAGACGAACGAGGTAGGGAATCTAAAAGAATTAAAGTGGTGCCGTGAAGGGGCCATAACCAATTGAACAAAGAGTTTAACCAGAGAGTTTACTTATGTCTGACCTAATCCAAAACGTGAAAGCATCTTTTGAGCAAGTCCTTGGTTACCAAGCGACTCATATTATCCAAGCACCAGGTCGTGTGAACCTGATCGGCGAGCACACTGACTACAACGATGGTTTTGTTCTACCGTGTGCCATTAACTACCAGACGGTAGTCGCAGCGGCTAAACGTGACGACAACATCGTGCGCGTAGTATCAGTGGACTACGGCAATGCAGTGGATAAATTCGACCTAACTCAAGAGATCACATTTCAACAAGACAAGATGTGGGCTAATTACATTCGTGGTGTGGTGAAGTGCTTAAAAGGTCGCGGTTTTGAATTTACAGGTGCAGATATATCTGTAACGGGCAACGTGCCTCAAGGTGCTGGCTTAAGTTCTTCTGCGGCACTGGAAGTGGTGATTGGTCAAACATTCAAGGTGCTTTACAACCTAGAGATCAGCCAAGCCGAAGTGGCGCTTAATGGTCAGCAAGCTGAAAACGAATTTGTAGGCTGTAACTGCGGCATTATGGATCAAATGATCTCTGCAGAAGGTCGAGCAAACCACGCGATGCTTTTGGATTGTCGTAGCCTAGAAACAACGGCAGTTTCAATGCCAGAAGATATGGCTGTGGTTATCATCAACTCAAACAAGAAACGCGGCTTAGTCGACAGCGAATACAACACGCGTCGTGAACAATGTGAAGAAGCGGCGCGCATCTTTGGTGTTCCGGCACTTCGTGATGTGACCATTGAACAGTTCAAAGCGAAAGAATCTGAGTTGGACGAGATGGTTGCTAAGCGTGCTCGTCACGTGATTACTGAAAATGACCGTACCGTTGAAGCGGCTCAAGCTCTGCGTACTCACGACATGAAGCGTATGGGTGAACTGATGGCAGAATCGCATGCATCAATGCGTGATGACTTTGAAATCACAGTGAAAGAGATTGATACGCTGGTAGATATGGTCAAAGAAGTGATCGGTGAGCAAGGCGGTGTGCGTATGACGGGCGGTGGTTTCGGTGGTTGTATTGTGGCTTTGGTTCCACCTGCATTGGTTGATGAAATTAAAACAACTGTGGAGCAGAAATATCAAGCGGCGACGGGTCTAAAAGAATCTATTTATGTGTGCCAAGCGAAAGACGGCGCCAGCCTAATTGAAGTAATCTAACTGCTTCGAGACTTAATATAGAGCTTACCAAGTAAAAAGATCATGGTAGGCCAAATACTAAAGCCTTTACCTCAAACGTAGAGGCTTTTTACTGGCAGTAGAAGGAATTTAGAATGACACAAGCGCAGAACCTGCATCAATCCATGACAGAAACTGCAGCCTATGATGGCCAACCTGCTCAGCTTGTCACGCTGTCGAATGTACACGGCATGGAAGTGACATTCATGGATATTGGCGCAACGTGGTTGAGCTGTATCTTGCCAGTAAAAGGAAATAGAAGAGAAGTGCTATTGGGTGTTAACTCAATGGATAATTTCGAGAAGCAAGCCAGCTATATGGGCACAACCGTTGGCCGTTATGCTAACCGCATTGCCAATGGTCGCTTTAAAATTGATGGTCAGAACTACAAGCTGGAAACCAACCAAGCGGGCAATACCTTGCATGGTGGTCCGAACGGTTTTGATAAACGTCGTTGGAATATTACCGAGAAAACCGAAACGTCAGTGGTGTTTACTCTTGAGTCTGCTGATGGCGACCAAGGATTTCCGGGGAATTTGAATGTGTCGGTGCGTTATGACATCACCGAAGACAATCGAGTTTCCATTAATTACTCTGCAACCACCGATAAGCCAACCGTGGTTAATCTAACGAATCATGCTTACTTCAATCTACTTGGCGCAGAAGCCGGACACGATTGTTTGTCACACATTGTCAGCATCAACGCCAATCAATTCTTACCGACCAATTCGGTGGGTATTCCATTAGGTAACCTTAAATCGGTGAAATCGACCAGCTTCGACTTCAATCAGCCTATGATGATCTCAGAGCGTTTGTTGGGTGATGAACAGCAGAAAGCAGCAAAGGGTTACGACCACTCTTTCTTATTGGCTGACGGCTGCAAGCGCACTCAATGTGCCGCTACCGTAACCTCACCAGATGCGCTCGTCACACTAAAAGTATTTTCAACCAAACCTGCGATGCAGCTATACACCGGAAACTGGCTTGGTGGCACACCAAACCGAAGTGGTGGTAGCTATGAAGACTACGCTGGTTTGGCGCTAGAAACTCAGTTCTTACCTGACTCTCCTAACCACCCAGAGTGGAAGCAGGACAGTTGTATTCTCAAGCCTGAACAAGAATATAACTACAGTACCTGTTACCAGTTTGAATTTTCGGGGGATTCTTCAAACTAGTACGCTCTAGCTCAAAACGGTTACGCCAATGTCTTTTGCTTGTGAATAGGACGATGTGAATTATCGCGTTGTTCTTGGGGGATGAGCAAAAGTGGCGCTCAACAAGAGTGCGGTTTATTAAGCGCGATTGTTGAGTATCCGAGTAAGGTAGGAAAGCCCTAACAGAAGCGATTCTGTTAGGGCTTTTTTTTGTTTATTGCTTGGTGAGTAGACTAGAGCTTAGACTTTCTCTACCGAATTACGGCGTACCAAAGTCGGAGAGAACATCATTGGCTCAGTTGAGGTGTTTTCACCTTTGGCTAGGTGCAACGCGAGTCGTGTCGCTTTCTCTGCCATCATCTGAATTGGGTAGCGAATGGTGGTTAGCTTTGGATGAACATAGCGGGCAATCAAGCCATCATCGAAGCCGATGATCGACATTTCGTCCGGCGCTTGAATACCGTTTTCATCAAGGACAGATAAAGCACCTGCTGCCATGTAATCGTTGTATGCCACAATACCGGTGATTGGCAGTGATTTAGTCAAAAGGTTAGTCATGGCGTATTCGCCACCGTCACTGGTGGGTGCTGAGTATTCAATATAGCTGTCAGAGAGCGCAATTTTGTAATCTGAGAGTGCCGCTAAGTAACCTTGGATACGTTCATCGGCATCTTCAATGCTATGCGATGAGGCGATACAGGCAATATTCTGATGACCATGGCGGATCAGATATTCAGTCGCAAGATACGCGCCTTTTTTGTTGTCCAAGAAAATACAACGGTTGGCAATCTCTGCAATATAACGGTTGATCAGCACTAAGCCTTTGACTTCTTTTGCATAGGCAATCAGTTCTTCGTCTGTCAGGCCTTTTGAGTGGATCACCAAAGCATCGCAACGGCTGTTAATCAGTAACTCAATCGCTTGTCTCTCTTCTTCACGATCGTGTGAGCCATTACCGACAAGGATATGTTTTCCGTTCTCACGAGCGACATTATCGACAGCCTTAACTAGCGTGCCAAAAAAGGGATCGGAGATGTCACCGACCAATACACCAACAGTGTTTGTGCTTTGGCTTACCAGAGCGCGAGCATTGGCATTCGGGCGATAGCCGAGTTTAGACATCGCTTTAGTTACAGACTCTACCGAGCTTGCACTCGCCTTGGGAGACTTGTTGATCACTCGAGATACGGTTGCAACAGAAACACCAGCTTCCTTTGCTACATCTTTAATTGTTGCCATTTTTAACCTCTATACATTGCTGCATCTATTTAACACCGACAATGATAGTAAGGCAACGAAACTCTCATTTTACTTCCAGTAATGAGATCTTTACCGCTTGTAATTATTAGGCTTAATGCTAGTGTAAACATTTACATTTTACTTAATTTTAGTAAATGATTTAATGGGTGAAAATAAATCAATATAGGAAGTGAGAAATGGATACTGTCTCTTATGGTGACTTTGCTAAGTTAGAAATGCGTGTCGGTAAGATCATCGAGGTTGTGCGTCATGAAAATGCGGACAAGCTTTACATCGTGCAAGTGGATGTGGGTGACAAAACGCTACAAACGGTGACCAGTTTAGTACCTTATTACACAGAAGAAGAGTTAATGGGCAAGCAGGTTGTTGTTTTGTGCAATCTAGCGAAGGCGAAGATGAGAGGCCACACTTCTGAGTGCATGTTGTTATGTGCCGAAACGGAAGATGAATCTGAAAGTGTATTACTGACACCTGAACGTGCGATGCCAGCAGGTATTCGTGTCGTTTAAGCTCTCTCTAGGTTGGTGATCTAATGTGTTCACCAACCTAAATTAACTCGCTATGTATATTCATTAACAAGGTACATAAGCTAGCTTCGTACAGTCAGTATCAAGCCATCAATTACACTGTGGTGGTGATCGGAAACCCCAGCAAGATTGCCGTATTTAGGCTGGTGGCGATCATTTTCTAATGGGTGATGCCAACCTTGTGTGTGTTTAACAAAGTGCGCCGCAAAGCTTTCAGACACCTCTAAACATCCTGCCAATACCGTGTCGACATAGGTTTGAACGATAGGGCTGTTTTCGCAAGGAGCCTCAATCTCGTCTTTGATGTAAACCCAGATCGATTGATCCTGTTTGAACTCATTTTGGCTTTCTATCTGAGAGGCCTTTAATTCGATTCGATGATAACCTCGCTCACGGCGATCAAACTCAGCCAGTGCAATATCATCCACCTCAAGCAACACACCATTCACCTGTCCCTTGCCGAGATTGACGATCAAAGGTGATAAAACATAACTGTCATCGATCTTGCTCCAATGGCGAATTAAGCCATGAACAATCGCAGGGATCGCTTGCCCAGTCTGACCGGTAAGCTGGCGTGAAGATGAGTTGATTAAGCTACCATAACCAAAAATATACATCGCATTCCTTGTCTGAGTTGTTCCATTTAAGTCTAGTCTTACTATATGTGTCGTTTCATCAAAAGTCAGCCGTTTATATTTTTATACACTTGCGAGTTAAATTGACTCTTTTGATTGTGTTTAATTGACTCGTTTTTGACTTGAAAAAGTGCGTTGATTGTTGTTTTTAAAAGGTTTCTCTGTTTGGCGCGTTTCGTGCATTGTTGAAAGTAATATGGCAGTAGAAATTACTGCATCACGAATTTGACTATTAAATAGCAATTCCCAGAAGCCACACTTGGCTTGTTATCTGAAATGAGGAACGAGTTTGTTAAATATCACAGATAAAAGTGTAGAAGATGCAATTCCTGCTTATCTTCGTTTGGGGTTTAGACCTTTCTTCTTTTTAGGCAGTCTCTATGCTGTGATCGCGATTGTGGCTTGGGTCATCATGTTCCAAAACGGTCAGCCAGAAATGCTAAAAGTACCGGCGCTTTGGTGGCACGTACACGAAATGCTGTTTGGTTTCTCAATGGCGATAGTGGTCGGTTTTGTGTTAACGGCGGTACAAACGTGGACGGGTGTCAACGGAACCAAGCACTATCGGTTAGCTGCCCTTGTTGGCTTATGGATCGCACCTCGCATTCTGTTTTGGACACCTGCTCCGTTATGGTTGATCTCGTCGGTTGAGGCGTTGTTCTTAATCTTCGCCGCCTACGAAATTGGTTTTCGTGTCGTGAAGTCGAAAGGCTGGAAGAACCTGTTCTTTGTACCACTGTTTATATTGGCTATCGTGGCGAACTTTGCTAGTTACGCGACCATTAAGGGGATGCCTCCATTTCCTTCATCAGCGGTATGGCAAGCGATGTTGTGGTGGTTTACGTTGTTGCTGTCTGTAATGGGTGGGCGAGTTATTCCATTCTTCACGGCGCGTCGTTTTGATTTTGAAAAAGCTCAACCCTTAGTTTGGTTGGAATGGCTAGCGAATCTACCTTTGGTTGGTTTATTTGTGTTGAGTTTCTTCCCATTGACCTTTGCTCAAGTCGGCAATGAGTTGATGGTATTTGCAGGTGTAACCCAATTGGTACGCTTTATCCGCTGGAAGCCTTGGACAACTTTGTCTGAGCCTTTGGTGTGGTCGCTGCATGCGGCTTACCTATGTATCCCTCTAAGCTTGCTGCTACGTGGTCTGTTAGACAACCCGTTCGCGAGCCACAATATGCTGCACTTGTTTGCGATTGGTGGTCTGAGTGGGTTAATTCTTGCGATGATTACACGCGTGACGATGGGGCACACCGGTCGTGCTATCTATAAAGGGCCAAGTATGGCTTTGGCGTTCTCGGCTATTTTTATCGCGGCGCTAGTACGTAGTCTAGGTGTGACCTTTTTCCCGGCGTACTTATTTGAGATGGTCAACATCAGTGCGGGTTTATGGACGTTAGCATTTGGGCTATTTATCTGGAAGTTCGGCATGATGCTATTAACACCAAGAGTGGATGGTCACCCGGGCTAAGCTAATTGGTTATCTACCCATGCTGAAAGGGAAGCTCTGAGCTTCCCTTTTTGATCTTCATAACTCATTAAGTATTTGCAACAAGGTATTGGCGTACCTGTGTAATGAGATCTTCTTTGGCGTGAGGCGAGATGAAACTGGCTTCGATGGCATTAATACTGAATTGCGCTAATTCGTTTTTCGTCACTGGGTGAGCATTGGCGACGGCGAGGAAGTTATCATTCATATAGCCGCCGAAGTAAGCGGGATCATCGGAATTGATGGTGACGCACAGCCCTTTTCTCAACAGCTCGACGATGTTGTGCTCTTGCATGGTGTCGAAGACCTTGAGCTTAGTATTCGAGAGTGGGCAGACCGTCAGCGGTGTGCGTTTGGCTATTAGCTGCTCCATCAGCTCTTCATCTTCTATACAGCGAACGCCATGATCAATTCGGGTAATGCTTAGCAAGCTCAGAGCGTCGATAATATTTTGCGCAGGGCCTTCTTCTCCGGCGTGCGCGACGGTTAGAAAACCTTGATTGATGGCTTCTTGGAAGACATGTTTAAACTTCTCTGGCGGGTTGCCTTGTTCTGATGAATCTAGCCCAACCGCAATGATTTTGTCTTTGTAAGGTAAGACCTGTTTGAGTGTCTCGAACGCGCTGCCTTCATCGAGATGACGCAGAAAACACATGATAAGTTGGCTGCTGATCCCGAGTTCCTGTGTGGCTTGCTCTAGTGCTTGGGTAATGCCGCCTACAATCGTGTCAAAGGAGATGCCACGTTCAGTGTGGGTTTGAGGGTCGAAGAATATCTCAGTGTGAACCACATTATCTTGCTGGCACTTCAACAGATAAGCCCACGTCAGATCGTAGAAGTCTTGCTCATGAATCAGTACGTTAGCACCTTGATAGTAGATATCGAGAAAGGATTGAAGATTGTGGAACTGGTACGCCTCTCGTATTTGGTCAGGGGTCTCAAAGGGAATCGACACGTTATTACGCTTGGCGAGCTCGAACATTAGCTCTGGTTCTAATGTACCTTCTATGTGTAAGTGCAGCTCAACCTTCGGTAAATGTTTGATGAAGCTATCCATAGCAACTCCTTAGCTATTTTAATTATGGGCGGAGTAGGTGAGGCAGTAGAGTCTATAAACCTGAGCAAGCAGGTATCTCTTTCATTTATCTCTGTTTGAGCATAGTTCATTTCATTGTTGTCGATAAAACAGGGCAGAAATTGATGATGAATTGGAAGTTATGAACTAACAGAAATCAAGCGCAAACGATTTGCAGCATTGGAGTGTGATCCGCTGCAAATATTTGCAGCAATATTCATTGATTTGTGCTCTAATACCGCGCTTACCAAGGGATGGTGTTAAAAGATGCTCACTTAGATGGAGTTATCAAAGTTGACCGATCCCTTAATGATCTCCCTTAGGAAAAAATAGAACATGTCTAAGAACAAAAAATTTGATATCCGCCTTACAGAAAAACGCAACGGTTGGTGTGCAGAGATTACTCGTCAAGTAACGTCTCGCAGCACTACAGTATCTAAGCGTGAGTCTGGTTTCGAAACTGAAGCTCTAGCACAAGAGTGGGCAGAGAAAGAGCTAGCATCTTTCATCGCTAACCAAGCTGAACGTAACGAGCGTAAATCAGAGCAGCGTAAAGAGCGTGACGAACTACGTCACACTAAAGAGCTTAAAGCTGAGCAAGCACGTGAAGCGCGCGCTAAAGCTCGTGCAGAAGAGCAAGAAGACGCTGAGTAATTCAGTGCATGATTAATTTATAGATCCCTTAATTTTAAGATAAGGGATTTGTAAAAAAAGCCCCGATATAACTTTTCTCTTTCTAGTTAAAAGTATATTGGGGCTTTTTAGTTTGTGGAGTTCTGTTTTATTGTGTTTAAGAGCACGGTTTGGCTTCTCGCTTTTAACGTCGAGCTCTTAAACTTTTAAGCATTGCCTGATTAGTTATTCAGCGCAGTTAGCCAATCGTCTTCTGCTACTTCTTCAATGTAGCTTTCTACTGATTGTCCTACTTCTTCATCGTCTTGCTTAAAGTAAGCAATATGGAACACAGCATCACCTTCGTTTACCAAAGGTAGAGTTTGTTGACCAATCACGATACCGCCTTTGGTTGTGATCACTTGGCCCTCTTGGTGACCTAATGGAGAACTGATGTAAGCAAGGGTTTGTCCTGCTTCAACTTGTTCGCCAAGTCTTACCATGTTACGCAAAATACCGTCTGATTCCGCGCGGATCCAGCTGGTGGATTTACTCAACACAGGCTCTGGCAACTTTTTGCGGTTAGGGCGCAGCATGCCGATTTCTTTCATCACTTGATGCACACCAAGATAACCCGCACGAATCGCTAGATGATCAAAACGCAGCGCTTCACCACCTTCGTAAGTTAATACAGGAATCCCCAGTTTTTCTGCTTCGCTACGCAGTGAACCGTCACGCAGTGGTGAATCGATGATCACTGGTGTTGCGAATGCTTTCGCGATGCGCATTGTTTCTGGATTTGATAGGTTTGCACGAATCTGAGGCAGGTTGGTGCGGTGAATCGCGCCCGTGTGTAGATCCAAGATGTAATCACAGTGCTTTGCCACGTTCTCGAAGAAAGTGTAAGCGATACGTGATGTTAGCGATCCTTTCTCACTACCTGGGAAGCAACGGTTTAGGTCGCGACGGTCTGGTAGGTAACGAGACTTATGGATAAAGCCGAACACGTTAACGATAGGCACAACAATCAAGGTACCTTTCAGTTTTTTTGGATCGATAGCATTCGTCAGTTGTCGAGCAATCTCAACACCGTTTAGCTCATCGCCGTGGATCGCCGCATTTACCATCAGTGTTGGGCCTGCTTGGCGACCGTGAATAATTTCAATCGGGATCGAAAGTGGAGAGTGCGTGTAAAGCTGAGCCGCTTGCAGTTCAATCTCCATTCGTTGTCCTGGCTGAACAGTATAACCAAGTAATTCGAATGGTTGATTAGGTTTTAGTCTTGCCATTTAGGTTGTTCTCAACATGGTGATAATTCGTTAACACGGAATGTATCAATCGTTGATTTTTAGTACGAATCAATCGCTTTACGGTGACGACAAAAGTTTTTTATGAAGGGGCTTATGAATTGGTTTCAGTTTTTTATTTGGTTAATTGAAGGGTGTTTCAAATTGTGAATTTTCTGACAATACATTGATTTAGCGCTGATATTTGTCATTTGGTTCGTTGGTATTATCCACCGCCATTTTTTGGCGGCCAAATTCAAATATCGAGATCAAAATGAAAAAAACAATTTCAAAAGTTGTAGCACTAGCAGTGGTATCTGTTGCTTTGTCTGGCTGTGTTGGTAGCAACGCAGTAACGGGTTACCTAATGAAGTTCAACCTTAAAGCGGTTGATAACCGTTACGCACGTGGCGGTTTGAACTTACTGTTGGCACCTGCGTACGGTCTAACGGTTGCAGCGGATTACCTAGTATTCAACTCACTAGAGTTCTGGACAGGTAGCAACCCACTAACGGGTGCTCCGCACATCTTTGATACTAAGGTTGATACTTACCTTGATATTAACCATCAGCTAGATCCGTCTCTAACAGAAGCACCGGTAGGCCCAATCACTAATGTAAATATGATCGAAAAAGGTCAGATGCAGCAGATTGATGAAAATACAATCCAAATGGATATCACTTACCAATCTGGTGAGCGAGCGACACTAATCGGTGTTCGTGATGGTGAGATGGTAACGTACTTCATCGATGGCGAAGTGGTTGCACAAACTTCAATTGATGAGCTAGAGAACTACGCAGCTTCACGCGCTTAATTTTTTTGCTTATTACAAAAATTAGATACAAAAACAGGTACTCAATGAGTACCTGTTTTATTTTGTCTCGAATAAACGGCATTTACTGAAAAGTACTATTTATTGAAAAGCACGGTTCATTGAACAAACATAGCTTATCGAATTATGCTTTTTCTGGGATTGCTTCAAGCAGTGCAACCATTTGGTTCCAGAATAGCTCAACGGTGTCGATCTTCACTTTCTCATCAGGAGAGTGCGGGAACTTGATCGTTGGGCCGAAAGAAACCATATCCATATTCGGGTAAGGTTCTTTGAATAGACCACACTCAAGACCAGCATGGATAACCATGATGTTTGGCTTGTGACCGTAGATACCTTCGTACATGTCGCGGAAGATGTGCATGATTTCTGAATCTGCGTCTGGCTTCCAACCTGGGTAAGCGCCAGAAAACTCGATGCTCGCGCCTGCTAGTTCAGCAACAGAATTCAGCATGCTTTCAACTTGGCTACGGCCAGAATCGATCAAAGAGCGAATCAGGCAAAGTACAGTGATTGAGTTCTCTTCTGTTGTGATAACGCCAACGTTTAGAGATGTTTCAACAACACCTTCAATCTCGTCGCTCATACGAATCACGCCGTTTGGCGCAGCGTTTAGTGCAGCGATAAAGCGAGCTTGGTCAGCTGCTGCAAGAGCGCCCATTTCAACCGAAGCTTCTTCGTTGAAAGTAACAATGCTGTCTTCTACTTTACCTAGCTCAGTTGAAAGAAGCTCTGTGTAGTAGTTGTATAGAGAAGCCAGTTTCTCTTGGTTTGCAGCAGGTACTGCAACCGTTACGAAACCTTCACGAGGGATCGCATTACGTAGGCTACCGCCTTTGAATTCGACGATGCGTAGGTCTAGCTCTTTCGCGTGACCCGCTAGGAAGCGAGCGAGCAGTTTGTTTGCGTTTGCACGGCCTGTGTGGATATCACAACCAGAGTGACCGCCTTTAAGGCCTTTCAACGTTAGCTTGCGTGTTACGAAATCAGCAGGAATTGCATTACGTGCAACTTCAAATGTCATTGCGCCGTCGATACCGCCAGCACAACCCATGTACACTTCGCCTTCTTGCTCTGAATCGGTGTTAAGAAGGATATCGCCTTCTAACCAACCCGCTTCAAGACCGAAAGCACCAGTCATGCCTGCTTCTTCATCTACTGTTAGTAGAACTTCGATAGGGCCGTGCTGGATTTCGTTTGAAGCAAGAACCGCTAGGCAAGAAGCCATGCCCATGCCGTTATCAGCGCCAAGCGTTGTCCCTTTTGCTGTAACCCACTCACCATCGATGTATGGTTGGATTGGATCTTTAGCGAAGTCATGAACGGTGTCTTCGTTCTTTTGTGGAACCATATCGATGTGAGCTTGTAGCACCACACCTTTTTTGTTTTCCATACCCGGCGTTGCTGGCTTCTTGATGAATACGTTGCCCGTTGGGTCACGACGTACATCTAGGCCTTGCTCTGTTGCCCAAGCAATAATGTATTGAGCAAGCTCTTCTTCATGCTTTGAAGGGTGTGGGATTGAGCAAATCTTATCGAAGAACTGCCAAATAGGGGCAGGGGATAATTTACTGATCTCAGAATGGAATTCAGACACGGATGACTCCTTTTTTATTTGATAACCATATATTTAGGGTTTTTATAGGTGAAAACTTAGAACAAAAATCTAAAATATGGGTCTGTTTTGATGGCAACAGCATACCACTAGAGTGTTTTGACGAGTAGCGGTTCTAAACCTCAAATAGCTCAAATTTTGAAAGCGATCTTGTCCATCTGATCATGATTAAGCGCTTTGATGCTTATAAATGACATGGGCAAACGTTTGTTTAATTCTTTTTTGTAATTTAATTACGAAAATAAGTTTTCAAAATAACCATAAGTAGCCAAAAGTGTGATGTATAGCAAAAAATACTTGTAATCTTTTTTCTTTGGGGTATATTAATAACCAACTTCTGAGACGAAGAGTAAATGCTCAAAGGATGAGTCCGTTTTATCGCCTCCAAGGAACCGAGAAATCAAATTTGTTTTTTATTGATTTATTAAGGTGATAGTTATGAAAGGTTTACCATCTGCAATGTTCTGGCTTAACAGCTCTGTTTACACTAGCAACTTTGCATACCCTACAAGCTTTGGTTACTAATACCGTAAGCATGTAACTCGAACAGTTTTGTTCACCCCTATATATTGGAATTCTTTTACAGCCCTTTTGGTTGACAGATTCTACCGCCACTCAGTTTTGAGTGGCGTTTTTTTTGCCTGCTACTTTTCCAAACCGCTTTATCTCGTCTCTTTTCCTGCTGCTCTGCGTGGTTGTTTTTTAAACGCCAAAATATCAATTTGCGCCTTATTACTGATCCTGTTGAAAAATACACAACTCTTGTGGGTTTGAATTCAGAATTTAATGGTTAGATTCTTTATCAAAATAACAGATGGTCGAAAAAGTAACCAAGATTTTTCATTGTGCTTAATGGGCTTAATTAACTGTTTATTATGATTATTTCTTGGTGATTACTGCGTTTTTAATCGCTTTGTTTCATACGGCATTCTGATAAATATCGATTAGAGCCTTAATTCTATCTGGAATTTGTTATTTGATAACTTTATAATCCACAGCCAATCGATTACGCAACCGTTTACTTTTTACCCTTATAGGATTCGATAATGTTCGAAAAGCTATTCAAACTCAGTGAAAATGGCACCAATGTGCGCACTGAAATCATCGCAGGTCTAACAACCTTCCTAACAATGGCTTACATCATTTTTGTAAACCCAATGATTCTAGCTGATGCTGGTATGGACCATGGCGCTGTATTTGTAGCAACCTGTTTAGCGGCTGCTATTGGCTGTTTCATCATGGGCTTTGTTGCTAACTACCCAATCGCTCAAGCACCAGGTATGGGTTTGAACGCCTTCTTTACCTACGCAGTTGTTATGGGTATGGGTTATACGTGGCAAGTTGCTCTGGCAGCGGTTTTCGTATCAGGTGTAATCTTCATTTTCTTAAGTATCTTTAAGATCCGTGAATGGATTATCAACTCGATCCCTATGTCTCTGCGTGTTGGTATCTCTGCAGGTATCGGTCTTTTCCTAGCGTTTATTGCTCTTAGCAATGCAGGCATCGTTGTTTCTAACCCAGCAACTAAAGTTTCACTGGGCGACATTACTGCGATTGCTCCTATCCTTGGTTCATTAGGCTTCTTCCTTACGATTGCTCTTGTTCACCGTGGTGTGAAAGGCGCAGTAATGATTGCAATCCTAGCAATCACGGCTCTTGGTATTATTATTGGTGACGTTCAATACGGCGGCATCATGTCTACACCACCAAGCCTTGCTCCTACATTCATGCAGCTTGATTTCTCTGCTGTATTTGAAATCGGTATGATTTCAGTGGTATTCGCATTCTTGTTCGTCGATTTGTTCGATACAGCTGGTACTCTGGTTGGTGTTGCAACGAAAGCAAACCTAATCAAAGAAGACGGCAAACTACCTCGCTTGAACAAAGCACTGCTTGCTGACTCTACAGCAACATCTATTGGTGCACTGCTAGGTACATCAAATACTACTTCTTATGTTGAGAGTGTTGCGGGTGTCGCTGAAGGCGGCCGTACAGGTCTAACAGCGGTTGTTGTTGGTATCTTATTCCTACTGGCTCTTTTCTTCTCGCCACTTGCAGGTATGATTCCGGCTTACGCAACATCAGGTGCACTTTTCTATGTAGCAATTCTGATGATGTCTGGCCTAGTTGGCATTGATTGGCGTGATCTTACGGAAGCAGCACCAGTCGTGGTAACATGTCTGCTTATGCCGCTGACGTACTCTATCGCTGAGGGTATCTCACTAGGTTTCATCGCTTACGCTGCAATTAAGCTGCTAAGTGGTAAAGGTCGCGACGTTTCACCTGCTGTGTGGGTAATGTCGGCTATCTTTATTCTTAAATACATTTTCGCTTAATCGTCTAGATTTCTGCTTAATCGCTGAAGAGGCTATGTTTGAGATAGCCTCTAATAACATGACAAAATTATTAGGTTTTATACTATGAGCAACAAATTCGTTATCACTTGGGACAACATGCAGACTTACTGCCGTCAACTTGCTGAAAAGCAAATGCCAGCAGAGCAGTGGAAAGGCATCTGGGCAGTAAGCCGTGGTGGTTTGGTTCCTGGTGCAATCTTGGCTCGTGAACTAGGTATTCGTCACGTAGATACGATTTGTATTTCTAGCTACGACCACGATCACCAACGTGATATGACAGTAGTTAAAGCACCTGAAGGTGACGGCGAAGGCTTCCTAATCGTTGAAGACTTGGTTGATAGTGGTGACACTGCACGTAAGCTTCGCGAAATGTACCCTAAAGCGAAACTGATCGCTGTATGTGCAAAACCATCTGGCGCTGATTTGCTAGACGAGTACATTGTTGATATCGCTCAAGACACATGGATTGAGCAACCTTGGGATACTAGCCTAAGCTACGTTGAGCCAGTAAATCGCAAGTCAAAATAAGCGTAAACTTAGTTTTTTGAGAAATGACCCTTTATAGGGTCATTTTTTTTTATATGATTAGTGACAACCATTTCTTATTAAGTATCCCAATGTCTGAACCAGAAGAAACGAGCTCGAACCTTTCGGAAACTTTGTTTGTAAAGCACAAGCAGGCGAAAGAGACCTCAATGTTGACACAATACATGCCAAGCTCTGAAGAGTTATTGGATGAGAAGCGTGAACAGCAAAACTCATCATGGTACCGAAACCTAAGACGTCTTCAGTGGGTATGGCAAGGCGTTAATCCAATAGAGCAAGAAGCGGTATTGGCTCGCATCGCGTCATCAGATAACTCTCGTACAACCGATGAGTGGCTTGATACGGTTATGGGTTACCGAAGTGGTAATTGGGCATACGAATGGACCAAGCTGGGTATGCAACATCAGAATCGTTCTAATGAAAAGAACGGTGAAGAGATGGCTGAAGAGCTGTTTTCAGCATCGTTGTGTTTCAGTATTGCGGGTTACCCACATCTCAAGAACGACAATTTGGCAGCTCAGGCTCAAGTGTTGGCCAACGCAGCCTATTCTGAAGCGATTAAGCACACCAAGTTGATCGTCAAGCAGATTGATATTCCGTACCAAAACAAGAAGATCAAAGCGAACTTGCATCTAACTAAAACAGACAAACCACAACCAGTTGTGATTGTCAGCGCGGGTCTCGATAGCTTACAAACTGATATGTGGCGCTTGTTTAGGGATTATTTAGCACCTAAGAACATTGCTATGTTAACGGTAGACATGCCATCGATAGGGCACAGTGCGCATTGGCCTTTGACAGAAGACTCGTCTTGTCTTCACCAAGCTGTGCTGAATGAGCTACCTAACATTCCATGGGTGGATCACCACAAAGTGGGTTTATTTGGCTTCCGCTTTGGCGGCAATGCGATGGTCAGATTATCTTTCCTTGAGCAACATAAGATAAAAGCATGTATCTCTTTAGGCGCGCCAATTCACGATATCTTTGTTCATGCCGACAAACTTAAGCAGATGCCTAAGATGCATTTGGATGTGTTGGCTTCGCGTCTTGGTAAAGGGGCGGTCGATATCAATAGTCTTTCTGGGCAATTGATGGCGTGGTCACTGAAGGTGCAAGGTTTGCTGTCAAACAGTAAAACCAGTGTTCCTATCTTGGCATTGGCCTTAGAGGGTGATCCTGTATCACCACCGATGGATAATCAACTGGTTGCTATTTACAGTGATTACGGAAAAGCGAAGAAAATCAAAGCTAAGTCAATTACACAAGGTTATGAGCAATCCCTCGAATTGGCGATAAAGTGGCTTGAGGATGAATTATTTAGATGACATTTCTCCTAAATTAGTTAAGCATGAAAAGTGTACAAACTAAGTACCTGATACTCAGTAATAATTTATAAAATCCAATTGCGTAGTTTCTACGTATAACAGTCTGAGTAACGTCATTCTTAACATTGAAAATGGAGATTCAATATGTCAGAAGTGACACAACAACCTACGCATTACCGCTTGTTGAATGTTTTAAAGGCGATCGGGCCTTACTTGAGGGAACCGCAATCAGAAGAAGGTCACTATATCTTTGATTGCTTGTCTGTATGTGTGAACGATAAAAAATCACCAGAAGAACGCGAGTTTTGGGGCTGGTGGCTGGAATTAGATAAGTCGGAAGAGGGATATTCGGCGAAGTACAATATCGGTAAATACAACATCGATGGTAACTGGGATTCTTTGCCGTTACCTAAAAAGGCGGTCGCTGAGGTCTCTCGAACTCAAGAAGCCTTCCACAAAAAACTGGTTGATGAACTTCAAAGTAAGTTTGAAATCAGTATCCAATTAGACGAAGAGTCTGTCGAATTCGTCTAATTTTAAAGGTTACTCTTCTATATAAAGCAAAAAGGTGCGATTTCGCACCTTTTCTGCTTGTGAATTCCCCTTTTGATTGCTAAAACATCACCTCTTATTTGTTTTATCCATAAAAGACTTCATGACAACAAATCATCAAAGCGGGACAACAACACAGCGTAAAACTGTCGTTGTTAAACTGGGTACCAGTGTCTTAACTGGTGGAACATTGGCATTAGATCGTGCTCACATGGTTGAGCTAGTTCGTCAATGTGCAGAATTAAAAAAACAAGGCCACTCTGTGGTTATGGTTTCGTCTGGCGCAATTGCAGCAGGACGTGAGCACCTTGGTTACCCCGCACTTCCCAACTCAATGGCGAGCAAACAGTTGCTTGCGGCAGTTGGGCAAAGCCAGTTGATTCAAGTTTGGGAGTCTTTGTTTGCTATCTATGGCCTTAAGATTGGTCAGATGCTACTGACTCGTGCTGATCTCGATGATCGCGAGCGTTTTCTGAATGCACGTGACACGATCAACGCACTTGTTGAACACGATATTATTCCGGTAGTAAACGAAAACGATGCAGTAGCAACCAACGAAATTAAAGTGGGCGACAATGATAACTTGTCGGCATTAGTGGGTATTTTGTGCGGTGCTGATAAGCTTTTGCTACTAACAGACCAAAAAGGCTTGTTTACGGCTGACCCTCGTAAAGATCCAAATGCTGAGCTCATCAAAGAAGTGAAAACCATTGATGACACACTGCGTAAGATCGCAGGCGGCAGCGGTACGACGTTAGGTACTGGCGGCATGGCGACAAAACTGCAGGCTGCGGATATTGCTCGTCGCGCTGGCATCGAAGTGATTATTGCTGCGGGCAGTGCTGAAAATGTGGTGTTTGACTCACTGAGTGACAACCCACAAGGCACACGTTTCTTGCCGTTAGCCGAAGCGCTTGAAAACCGTAAACGCTGGATTTTAGCGGGTCCTGCTTCAGCTGGTGACATTGTGGTCGACGACGGTGCAGTAAACGCAGTCAACACCAAAGGCAGTAGCTTGTTGGCTAAAGGGGTTGTTCGAGTTAAAGGCGAGTTCTCTCGTGGTGAAGTTACCCAAGTCACAGACAGCAAAGGCAAAGTAGTAGCGCGTGGTATCGCTAGCTACTCAAGCCAAGACCTAGCAAAAATAGCAGGCAAGCACAGTAAAGATATTGGCGACATCCTTGGTTACGATTACGGGTCAGAAGTCATTCACCGTGACGACCTAGTCGTGATTCAAGAGTAGCTCGTGATGATAAGGCGATGAGCCGCGAGTTTAGACATCGCGAATCGCCTTTTTACATCCAAAGACAGACAGAATTTAGGGAGAGTTAAACGTGGATTTAACTAACATGGGTATCGCAGCAAAAGACGCTGCTTTCCACCTAGCGACCGCATCTACGGCGCAAAAGAATAAAGCATTGGCGATCATCGCTGATGAGCTAGAAGCAAACGCAGCAACGATTTTAGAAGCGAATGCGAAAGATATCGAACTAGGTCGCGAAGCCGGTTTAACTGATGCACTGCTTGACCGTCTACTTCTTAACGAAGAGCGCTTAACAGGCATTGCTAACGATGTTCGTAACGTGATTAGCCTGAATGACCCAGTAGGCAGCGAAATTGACAGCAAGGTACTGGAAAACGGCATGTCATTGTCTCGCCGTCGCGTACCGCTTGGTGTGGTTGGCGTTATCTATGAAGCGCGTCCGAACGTAACGATTGATATTGCGGCATTGTGTCTGAAGACTGGTAACGCAAGTATCCTACGTGGCGGTAAAGAGACGTTTTTCTCGAACATGGAACTGGTTAAAGTTATCCAGTCTGCATTAGAGAAAGCGGAACTTCCTGCGGCTTCTGTTCAGTACATCGAAAAACCGGATCGTGAACTCGTATCTCAACTGCTTAAGCTAGATGACTATGTTGACATGATCATTCCTCGTGGTGGCGCTGGCTTGCACAAGATGTGTAAAGAGAAGAGCACCATTCCAGTGATCATCGGTGGTTTCGGTATCAGCCATATCTTTGTTGATGAAAGCGCTGATCTTGAGAAGTCTGTCGATGTGGTTGAAAACTCGAAAGTTCAACGTCCATCTGCATGTAACTCATTGGATACACTGCTAGTGCATGAAGCCGTTGCTGAAGCTTTCCTTACTAAGCTGAAACAGCGTTTAGCGGGCAAGGTAACCTTGGTTGCTGATGCGAGTGCAAAATCACTGCTAACTGGCTTTGAAGACCAACGTGATGCGGTTGAAGGTGACTTTGACACTGAATGGCTAAGCTACACGTTAGGCGTAAAAGTGGTTGCTGACGTTGCAGAAGCGATTGACCACATGCGCGTACACAACGCGAGTCACTCTGATGCGATCATGACTAACAGCCTAGAAAGCTCAGAGCGCTTTATTAACTCGGTAGGTTCTGCGGCGGTATATGTAAATGCATCAACTCGCTTCACTGATGGTGCGCAGTTTGGTTTGGGCGCTGAAGTAGCAGTCTCTACCCAGAAATTACATGCTCGCGGCCCTATGGGCTTAGAAGAGCTAACAAGTTACAAATGGGTAGGTAAAGCGAACTATTTAGTTCGCGGTTAACGCTGGTCGTTAATTTTACTCCTCAGCTCATTTTTGAAATGGCGATCGAGTAGCAATAATCAATGAATCACCACACAAAAGGGCCTTAATTGGCCCTTTTTCTTTCCTAACGTTTGGCAATTCCGTTACACTGATATTCAATTATTTGGAGGTGATATGCATTGTCCTTTTTGTTCAGAGAACGACACTAAAGTAATCGATTCAAGACTGGTTGCCGATGGACATCAGGTTCGTCGTCGCCGTCAATGCCTTGCATGTAGCGAGCGTTTTACTACGTTCGAATCGGCAGAACTTGTGATGCCTAAAGTAATTAAGTCGAATGGAAACCGCGAACCATTTAACGAAGATAAAATGGTCGGTGGTGTTCAGCGCGCCCTCGAAAAACGCCCAGTGAGTGCTGATGCAATTGAACTTGCGATCAGTACGATTAAGTCACAACTCCGTGCAACTGGTGAGCGTGAAGTACCAAGCGAGATGATTGGTAACCTTGTGATGGGCCAATTGAAAGAATTGGACAAAGTGGCGTACATCCGTTTTGCCTCTGTTTACCGTAGTTTTGAAGACATCCGAGAGTTTGGCGAAGAAATCGCTAAATTAGAGGATTAACTCCTCAATCATGTCAAACTTTACTCCCCTAGATTTTCAAATGATGTCGCGTGCTATTCAGTTAGCAAAACGCGGCATTTACACTACTGCACCAAACCCGAATGTGGGCTGTGTCATCGTACAAACCGATGGTCAGATCGTCGGTGAAGGTTTTCATGCTAAAGCGGGCGAACCTCATGCCGAAGTGCATGCCATGAGAATGGCAGGCGATAAGGCCAAAGGCGCGACAGCTTATGTCACACTTGAACCTTGTTCGCATTATGGTCGAACGCCGCCTTGTGCCGAAGGTTTGATTAAGGCTCAAGTTGCAAAAGTAATTTGCGCTATGCAGGACCCAAACCCAAAAGTCGCAGGTCGTGGTATAAAAATGCTACGCGACGCGGGTATTGAGGTTGAAATTGGTTTGTTAGAGCAAGATGCTCTTGATTTGAACCCTGCATTTATCAAGCGTATGCAAACTGGCATGCCATTTGTTCAGTTGAAGATGGCGGCTAGCCTTGATGGTCAAACTGCATTGGAAAATGGCCAAAGCCAGTGGATCACATCGCCAGAAGCGCGTCGTGATGTTCAGAATTACCGAGCAAAAGCGGGCGCAGTGTTATCCACAAGCCAAACGGTGATTGAAGATAACGCCTCGTTGAATGTTCGCTGGGCAGAGTTGCCAAGCAGTATTAAAGCTCATTACGCTGAATATGAACTTCGTCAGCCAATTCGCGTGATTCTTGATCGTCAAAATCAACTGCGTCCTGAGCTCAAGTTATATCAGTCGCCAACACCAGTGTTAAGAGTGGCTGAAGCGTCTGCGGATATTGAAGTAGGAACCACAGATGCAGGTCAGCTCGATTTGCACGATCTGATGCGTCAATTACCTGCCAATCATATCGACCATATTTGGGTCGAAGCGGGCGCAACATTGGCAAAAAGCTTGATTGAAGAACAGCTGGTGGATGAGCTAATCCTCTATTTAGCACCTAAACTTATGGGCAGTGACGGACGAGGTTTGATGGGCGCATTAGGGCTCACTTCAATGTCTGACGTTATTGACCTAGAAATTAAAGATGTTCGACAGGTTGGTGTGGATATTCGCATTGTGGCGAAACCAATTGTGGCTAAACCAATAGCAGCGAAACCACTCTCGAAATAGTTACTCCAACTGCATACGTGTCGTTGACAACAAAAAGAGTTTTAAAATGTTTACAGGAATTGTAGAAGCCGTAGGTACATTGAGTGCAATCACTCCCCGCGGAGAAGACATCACCGTAACGGTCAACGTTGGCAAGCTTGATATGGCTGACGTTCAGTTAGGCGACAGTATCGCAACCAATGGTGTGTGTTTGACAGTCGTTGAATTCAACGACCACAGCTACAGTGCAGACCTTTCGCTTGAGACCCTGAAAAAAACGGGTTTTGTCGATTACCAAGCGGGCGATAAAGTTAACCTTGAGAAAGCAATGTTACCAACCACGCGTTTCGGTGGACACATTGTGTCTGGTCACGTTGATGGCGTGGGTGAGATTGTTGAACGCAACCAAGTTGGCCGTGCAATTGAGTTTTGGGTAGAAATGCCAGCAGAGATCTCAAAATACGTCGCTCAAAAAGGCTCAATAACGGTCGATGGCATCAGTCTGACTGTGAACGATTTACGCAAGAACGCATTCAAGCTGACTATCGTTCCTCACACCTCTTCAGAAACCACCATCGACCAATTTAATGTAGGTCGTAAAGTCAATTTAGAAGTCGATGTATTAGCGCGTTACATGGAGCGTTTACTGCAAGGTCAGCAACAAGAATCTGAGCCTGAATCTCGATTAACGATGGAATTCTTACAGCAGAATGGTTTTGCCTAACTTTTGATACAAAGTAATTAAGCGAGACTTTGTAAAGCGAAGCAATATCATCAGGTTTAAATAGTGTCGGTTCTAGGAAGCAGAACCATTTCAAAGGATATAGAACAATGCCAATTAGTACTCCTCAAGAAATTATTGAAGACATTCGCCTAGGAAAAATGGTTATCCTGATGGATGATGAAGATCGCGAGAATGAAGGCGATCTGATCATGGCAGCAGAACATGTTACGCCAGAAGCAATTAACTTCATGGCAATGTACGGCCGCGGTTTGATCTGTCTAACGCTGACTAAAGAGCGTTCAAACCGTATGGGCTTAGCACCTATGGTTCAAGACAACAATGCACAGTACACCACTAACTTTACGGTTTCGATTGAAGCGGCAGAGGGTGTAACAACCGGTATTTCAGCATCCGATCGTGCAGTGACGGTTCAAGCTGCAGTAGCGAAAGACGCAAAAGCGGCTGACTTAGTTCAACCTGGTCATATCTTCCCACTGACAGCTCAAGAAGGCGGCGTATTAACGCGCGCTGGCCACACTGAAGCGGGTTGCGATTTAGCTCGATTAGCAGGCTGTGAACCAGCATCGGTTATCGTTGAGATCCTAAATGACGACGGCACCATGGCACGTCGCCCTGATCTTGAAGTCTTCGCTGAAAAACACGATATCAAATTAGGCACCATTGCTGACTTGATTGAATACCGCAACAACACAGAAACGACGATTGAACGTGTAGCACAATGTCATTTGCCAACAGAGTTTGGTGATTTTGAGCTTGTGACTTACCGTGACACGATTGATAACCAGATCCACTACGCGATGCAAAAGGGTGATTTGTCTGTAGGCGCTCCTTTAGTGCGTGTTCACCTGCATGATACATTTACCGATCTGCTTCACTCAGACCGCGGTACCGAGCGCAGCTGGTCGTTAGATAAAGCGATGAAGCGCATTGGTGATGAAGGCGGCGTGTTGGTTATTCTTGGCAACGAAGAGTCGTCTGATTCTTTGATCCACAAAGTGAAGACATTCGAAGCGCAAGATAAGAACGAGCAGCCAACCATGGCTAAGAAGCAAGGTACTTCTCGTCGTGTTGGTGTCGGTTCTCAGATTCTTCAAGATCTAGGCGTGCACGATATGCGTCTGCTTTCTTCGAGCACTAAGCGTTACCACGCATTGGGTGGTTTTGGTCTTAACGTTGTTGAGTACGTTTGCGAATAAATCCTATGTCAACGAGCAGACGTTTCTCCGTTTGTAGCGACATAATTTACCGTTGATTTCAGTGGCTCTTTTGGTGATAAATCTTGCTAAAAGAGCAAAGTAGCCAAGTTCGACTCAAAACGTGTTCAATACATAAACTTGGCTACTCTCTGTTCCCATATGCTTGGGATTAGCGCTGCATTATCATCTTTACATTGCCGGTGTCTGTTCTTCTAAATTACCATTAGATATTGCTCACAGTTTTGTGCTAGAATCCGGCGATTCTCACTTGATGAAAATAGTTAAAGGAAGGCTTATGAAAGTGATCGAGGGTGGCTTCCCAGCGCCAAATGCAAAAATTGCTATCGTTATTGCTCGTTTCAACAGTTTTATTAACGAAAGTTTACTTTCTGGTGCAATCGATACTTTAAAGCGTCATGGACAAGTAAGCGAAGACAACATCACTGTTGTTCGTTGCCCTGGTGCAGTTGAACTTCCACTTGTAGCGCAGCGCGTTGCAAAAACAGGCAAGTTCGATGCGATTGTATCTCTTGGTACAGTAATTCGTGGCGGTACACCTCACTTTGACTATGTTTGTAGTGAATGTAATAAAGGTTTGGCACAAGTGTCTCTGGAATACTCTCTTCCAGTAGCGTTTGGTGTTCTTACTGTTGATACGATCGATCAAGCTATTGAACGCGCAGGAACCAAGGCTGGTAATAAGGGTGCAGAAGCAGCACTTAGCGCACTTGAGATGATCAACGTTCTTTCTGAAATCGATTCCTAATGGGGGCCAGTGTGAAACCAGCCGCACGTCGTAACGCACGTCAATTTGCTCTACAAGCAATTTATTCTTGGCAAATTACTAAAGAAAATATTGCTACCGTTGAAGAACAGTTCTTATCTGGTGGTAAGTATGATGAAGAAGAGCATCATGCTGCAGAACCTGCACTTGCTATGCCAGAAACAGACGTTGCATACTTCCGCGACCTGCTAACTGGTGTTGCTCTTAGCCACATGGAACTTGATAGCAAGCTTCGTCCATTCGTATCTCGCCCTATGCAAGATCTGGATCTGATGGAACTAGCGCTTCTACGTTTAGCTATGTACGAGATGACTCGTCGCGAAGATGTACCATACAAAGTGGTTATCAACGAGGCTATCGAGCTTGCGAAAGTATTCGCAGCAGAAGACAGCCATAAGTTTGTTAACGGTGTGCTTGATAAAGCTGCACCGCACGTTCGTAAGAAATAAGACGTTCGTATATTGAATCTAAAGGTCAGCTATCATGCTGGCCTTTTTTGTAACTAAATTTCTGTAATATCAATAATTACGGTGATTTGTATGAAGACTAAGGATAGGGCATGTGATGTCTGGCGAATTTAACCTGATTGAAAAATATTTTGTAAATCGACAACCACAACGTAAAGATGTACATCTGGCTGCGGGTGATGATTGTGCTTTGGTCAAAGCGCCAAGCAATGTTGAGATAGCGATCAGTACGGACACCTTAGTGGCTGGTACCCATTTCTTGGCTGAGGCTAATCCTGCATGGGTGGCACATAAAGCCTTGGCGTCTAACATTAGTGACCTGGCTGCTATGGGGGCGACGCCTGCTTGGGTTTCATTTGCGTTAACCATGCCTGAAGTGGATGAGGCATGGCTTGCTCCTTTCTGTGACTCCTTTTTTAAACTCGCAGACTACTTTGGTATCCAGTTAATTGGTGGTGACACAACTAAAGGACCACTAAGCCTGACATTGACTGTACAGGGCTTTGTTCCTGAAGGACGAGCACTGCGTAGAGATGGCGCTAAAGTGGGTGACTGGATTTACGTAACGGGTAACCTAGGTGACAGTAAAGCTGGCCTCGAAGTGCTACTTAACCCTGAACAGAACAAAGCTAAGCCTTATGCACTTGAGCTTGAAGAGAGACACTACATCAGCTCTCCACGAGTGCTCGCGGGCCAGGCGCTCGTTAATCTTGCTTCGTCTGCTATTGATATCTCTGACGGCGTGATTGCTGACCTAAAGCATATCCTGAAGCGTTCAGAGGTTGGTGCAAGCATTGATGTGAGTTGCCTTCCTATCTCTCCAGAGCTACGCCAGTTTGCTTCTGATGTCGCTTCGGCTCAACAGTATGCGCTCACCAGTGGTGAAGAGTACGAACTGTGCTTTACTGTGCCGGAAGAGAATAAAGGGTCATTGGAAAGTGCTTTGTCACACACTGGCACAAAAGTCACCTGCATTGGCCAGATAAGACCTGTAGAATATTTTGAATTACACAATAATGGTGAACCACTGAGTTGGAACTTAACTGGTTACGATCACTTTAAGGTTAATTGATGACAAATCCACTTTCTCTTATTTCTCTTAAAAACCCTTGGCATTTCTTAGCAACGGGTTTTGGTAGTGGCTTATCGCCTATTATTCCCGGCACCATGGGTACGCTCGCGTCTATTCCATTGTACTTATTGTTGGTTCAGCTACCGTTCCCTGCTTACGTTGCTGTGGTGGTTGTAAGCTGCATTATTGGTATTAAGATCTGCCAAGTAACGTCTGATGATATGGGCGTGCATGACCACGGTTCTATCGTTTGGGATGAGTTTGCGGGCTTTTGGATCACCATGAGCTTGGTGCCGATGCTGAATATCCCTGCTGATGACTGGAAATGGCTTCTGACTGGTTTTGTGCTTTTCCGCTTCTTTGACATGGTAAAACCATGGCCGATTGGTTGGTTAGATGCGCGAGTTCATGGTGGTTTGGGTATCATGATTGACGATATTGTGGCGGGTATTATGGCGTCGATTTCGTTGTATGCCGTAGCGCATTTCGCAGGTTGGTTAGTGTGAGTTAGCTGAAGGCTTAGTTGGTGGTACACCAAACTAATTAACGGATACTAAAAAGGTTGACCCTAGGGCCAACCTTTTTTGTTTTGTCGTTTATGCCGCTTGCTTGTGAAAGTTATTTAGCAAGGTAGTCAGAAATAGACTTCTCAATACCTTTCGCGTCTAAGCCTAGCTCTTCATGTAGCTCGCCTTGAGTGCCTTGAGCAATGAACTTGTCAGGTAGGCCAAGGTTCAATACTGGCATCAGTAGTTTCTCTTGCATCAAGAATTCAATCACACCCGCACCCGCACCACCTGCGATTGCGTTTTCCTCGATAGTAACCAGTACATCGTGGTCAGCAGCAAGTTGCTTGATCAGAGCTTCGTCTAGCGGTTTCACAAAACGCATGTCTGCAACGGTCGCATCGATAGCGTCAGCGGTTTGAAGTGCGCTCTCAAGGAAAGTGCCGAAGCTTAGGATAGCGACTTTCGAGCCATCTTTTGCTTTCGCACTTTCACGAACGATACGACCCTTACCAATCTCAAGCGCAGTAAACTCACTTTGGATCTCAGTGCCCATGCCATTACCTCGAGGGTAACGAACGGCACTTGGACCTGTGTGTTGGTGGCCAGTGTATAGCATTTGGCGACATTCGTTTTCGTCACTTGGTGCCATGATCACCATGTTTGGAATACAACGCATAAAGCTTAAGTCGAACGCACCTTGGTGTGTTTGACCATCGGCACCGACAAGACCTGCACGGTCAATCGCGAACATGACCGGTAGATCCATGATCGCTACATCGTGGATCAACTGATCGTAGCCACGTTGTAGGAAAGTCGAGTAGATAGCCACAATCGGTTTATCACCCGCAATCGCCATACCGGTTGCTAGCGTCACAGCGTGCTGCTCAGCAATAGCAACGTCGAAGTATTGTTCTGGATATTCTTTAGAGAAACGTACCATGCCAGAGCCTTCACGCATTGCAGGCGTGATCGCCATCAGCTTAGGATCTTGCGCGGCCATATCACACAGGAAGTCGCCAAAAATCTTAGAGAAAGTTGGTTTAGAGCTGGTGCTCTTAGGCAGACTTGAGTGTGCTGGATCGAATTTCGGTACGCCGTGGTAACCGATTGGATCTTTCTCTGCTGGCTCGTAACCTTTGCCTTTCTTAGTCATGATATGCAGGAACTGAGGGCCTTTAAGGTCTCTCATGTTCTTCAGCGTTTTAATCAGCTCATTCACATCGTGCCCATCAATTGGACCAATGTAATTAAAGCCTAACTCTTCAAACATGGTGCCAGGAACAACCATGCCTTTTAGGTGTTCTTCTGTACGACGAACCAGCTCTTTAATCGGCGGAACGCCAGATAGCACTTTCTTGCCGCCCTCACGAATAGACGTGTAAAGACTGCCAGAAAGAACTTGAGCTAGGTGGTTGTTCAGAGCACCTACGTTTTCAGAGATCGACATCTCGTTATCGTTAAGGATAACCAGCATGTCATTGTGAATATCGCCCGCGTGGTTCATAGCTTCGAATGCCATACCCGCAGTAATCGCGCCGTCACCAATCACACTCACGACTTTACGATTCTTGCCTTCTTTCTTTGCACTGATAGCCATACCAAGTGCAGCACTGATCGAAGTTGAAGAGTGACCAACCGAAAGGGTGTCGTATACGCTCTCTTGACGCCATGGGAATGGGTGTAGCCCATCTTTTTGACGGATAGTCGACAAGCGGTCGCGACGACCAGTAAGAATTTTATGCGGGTATGCTTGGTGGCCAACATCCCAAACCAACTGGTCAAAAGGTGTGTTGTACACGTAGTGCAGAGCAACGGTTAGCTCTACTGTACCTAAGCCTGACGCTAAGTGACCACTTGATTGGCTCACCGAGTTAAGAAGATAGGTACGTAATTCATCACAAAGCTGTGTAAGCGTCTCTTTCGGGAGGAGACGCAAATCCTCTGGCTTATCAGCTAAAGCAAGAGTAGGGTACTTTGATATATCAAGAGTCATAGGTAATGCGCGCTTATTGTCTAGTTCTTGCGCTCGATGACGTATCGGGCGAACTCTTCGAGTAACTGGGTATTGTATGGGATTGCAGCCAAAGCTTGAAGCGCTTCCTGTAGCAGAGTTTGCGCTTTTTCTTGAGCGCCCTCTAAACCTAGCAAAGAAGGGTAGGTGCTTTTGTTCAATTCTTGGTCAGAACCCTGTGGTTTACCCAAAGTTTCAGTATCGCTGGTGATATCTAAAATATCATCTTGAACCTGGAATGCTAATCCAATGGCATCGGCGTACTTGTCTAATTGAGGCATCACTTCAAACGCTTTTTCGCCAGCAGCGAGTGCACCTAAACGAATCGCACATTTCATTAGAGCGCCCGTTTTATTGCGGTGAACCTCTTCTAACTCTTCTAGCGTGACAGAGCGGTTTTCAGCTTCAATATCAAGTGCTTGTCCAATACACATACCTTGTGCACCAGAGGCTTCTGCTAGGCGTTGAATCATTCGAACGCGATTGCTTTCACCGTCAGCATTTAATGTGCCTTCCGCAAGTATAGTAAAGGCGAGAGTTTGTAGTGCATCGCCAGTTAAAATTGCCGTTGCTTCATCGTATTTGATGTGACAAGTCTGATGACCACGACGCAGTTCATCGTCATCCATTGCTGGAAGGTCGTCGTGAATCAGAGAGTAGGCATGAATACATTCGATTGCAGAGGCTGGAGTGTCGAGTTCTTCAGCGGTGCAGCCGAGCATTTCCCCTGTAATGTAGACAAGAAATGGACGTGCGCGTTTACCGCCTAAAAGTAACCCATAACGCATTGCGTTGATCAGGTTCTGATTTTGGTGTGGCAGGCGATCAAGCCAAAGGTTCAGTTGCTCGTTATTACGTGCTTGATAAGACAATAAAGTCTCGATCATAGGGGATCTCATACAATTCGTTATTCTGGTTGTGGGTTAAAGTCACTAAGTTCTGCGTTTTCATCATTTTGCAGTAGGATGCTAACACGCTGTTCAGCATCGTTTAGTTTGCTTTGACCGGCACGAGCGAGGGAGATACCTCGTTCGAACTTCTTCAGCGCATCATCTAAAGCTAGATCACCATTTTCTAGTTGATCAACCAAGCCATCAAGCTCTTCGATTGCTGCTTCAAAGCTCATATTTTCAGGTTTCTTAGTAGCCATAATAAATCTGCGTTTGGAAAGATGAACGAACGTTACCCTAGGCCGCTAAGATGGTCAAATGTAACCAAGAAATTTTGCTAGAAAGTTCGTTTTTAAGGGGCTTGAACTCACTTTGCTTGAATAACCTTAGCTTTATCGAGTTTATGCGCTACTTATAAGAGCAAAGTAAGCCAATAGTTGGGATTCAAAAACGAAAAGTGTGATACTTAGGCCAAGAATTTACTAAAAGATCTTATAGTCTTGCCGATACAAAGATTATCGTCGACATAGAGCTACAAAAAAGCATGAGGAGTGCTCAGTGGATTTAGCAACCCTAATAGGTTTGATTGGTGGATTTGCCTTTGTAATCATGGCAATGATCCTAGGTGGAAGCCTCGGGATGTTCTATGACACGACATCCATTTTGATCGTGGTTGGTGGCTCAACCTTTGTTGTTCTGATGAAGTTCACCATGGGGCAGTTCTTTGGTGCGACTAAAATTGCAGGCAAAGCCTTCATGTTTAAAGCCGATGAACCTGAAGATCTTATCGCTAAAGTGGTAGAGATGGCGGATGCAGCGCGTAAAGGTGGCTTCTTAGCACTCGAAGAGATGGAAATCAGTAACAGCTTCATGCAAAAGGGCATAGACCTGTTGGTAGATGGCCATGATGGAGATGTAGTACGTGCAGCATTGCAAAAAGACATCGCATTAACGACTGAACGTCACGAGCAGGGCGCGAAAGTGTTCTCTGCATTTGGTGATGTTGCTCCTGCGATGGGTATGATTGGTACCTTGGTTGGTCTGGTTGCCATGCTTTCGAACATGGATGATCCAAAAGCGATCGGTCCTGCGATGGCGGTAGCACTTTTGACCACTCTGTACGGTGCGATTCTTTCGAACATGGTGTTCTTCCCAATTGCTGACAAGCTTGCGCTACGTCGTGACCAAGAGACACTTAACCGTCGTCTAGTTATGGATGGTGTACTGGCTATTCAAGATGGTCAGAATCCACGAGTTATTGATGGTTACCTCAAGAGCTACCTCAACGAAGGTAAGCGCACGATTGATGGTGAACCCGCGTAAGAGGAGTTTAAGATGGATGAAGAGAATCCATGTAAATGTCCTCCTCCGGGGTTACCTCAATGGATGGGGACATTTGCTGACTTGATGTCACTGCTGATGTGTTTCTTCGTACTGCTGCTCTCATTTTCTGAGATGGACGTACTGAAGTTCAAACAGATCGCTGGCTCGATGAAATTCGCGTTTGGTGTACAAAACCGCTTGGAAGTGAAAGACATTCCTAAAGGCACCAGCATTATTGCACAAGAGTTCCGCCCTGGTCGCCCAGAACCAACACCTATTGATGTGATCATGCAGCAGACTATTGATATTACGCAGCAAACGCTTGAGTTTCATGAAGGTGAATCTGAGCGAGCTGGCGGCACCATGCGTGACCAAGGCAAGATGACCGGAGGCAAGTCGCCAGAGGTTTCGACTCACGACAATCAAAATTCTGAGTCAGACCAACAGCAACAACAAGCTGAAGCTCAATCGCAAGAGATGGAAACCTTGATGGAAAGCATCAAGAAAGCGTTGGAACGAGAAATCGACCAAGGCGCGATTGAGGTGGAAAATCTTGGCCAGCAGATTGTTATTCGAATTCGTGAGAAAGGCGCATTCCCATCGGGTTCTGCTTTCTTACAACCTAAATTTCGCCCATTGGTGAGACAGGTCGCTGAACTAGTAAAAGATGTACCGGGCATTGTCCGAATCTCAGGACATACCGATAACCAACGTCTTGATTCAGAGCTTTATCGCTCAAATTGGGACTTGTCATCACAGCGAGCAGTGTCTGTTGCTCAAGAGATGGAGAAGGTTCGTGGGTTTTCTCATCAACGCTTGAGAGTGCGTGGCATGGCCGATACTGAGCCAGTCGAGCCGAACGATACTGAATGGCAACGTAGCCTTAACCGCCGCGTTGAAATCAGCATCATGCAGGGTGAACCGCTTTACAGTGATGAAGTGCCTGTTATTAATGAGTAGCCGATATGTGCACGCGGTAGTTAACAGATAGCATCGAAAGCCCAACCTTACAATGAGGTTGGGCTTTTTGTTTGCTGGTCTTCAATCATCTCTCTGCTGTATTTATGTCGTTTCGAAACCTGCTACTTTTAATAACAGGCAGTTTAATGATGGTGTTGCAGCAAGCACTCTTTTCCTTGCTTCACTTTCTCATGTATAATTCGCGCCCTTAGATTTAGATATGATCTATTCTTGCTTCAAGTGCTGGGTAAATTCTCTAATTTGTTTGGCGATGAGCGTTTTCAAAATTTTGAACATTAATGTTGTGAAAGTACTATGAAATTTATTGTTAAGCCCCATCCGGAAATTTTTGTAAAAAGTGAATCGGTGCGTAAGCGCTTCACAAGGATTCTAGAGTGCAACATTCGTAACGTTATTCAACGTCGCTGTGAAAGTGTTGCGGTATTCAACCGTCGCGATCATATAGAAGTGACGTCTGAGAGTGACCAGTACTACACAGAAGTGTTAGAGGCTCTGACTCACACTCCAGGTATTCACCACTCTCTTGAAGTACAACAGTCTGAATTCAAAGACTTGCACGATATTTACGAGCAAGTACTAGAACGCAGCCGTGCTGACATTGAAGGCAAGACTTTCTCTGTTCGTGCTAAGCGTCGTGGTAAGCATGACTTTACATCTATTGAACTTGAACGCTACGTAGGTGGTGGTCTAAACCAAGCCGTTGAGTCAGCGAAAGTTCGACTTAAGAACCCTGATGTAACCGTTAAGGTTGAAGTGGCTAACGATAAGCTAAACCAAGTTCTAGCTCGCCATAAAGGCCTAGGTGGTTTCCCTCTTGGTACTCAAGAAGACCTACTGAGCTTGATCTCTGGTGGTTTCGACTCTGGTGTTTCAAGCTACCTGCACATCAAGCGTGGCTCTAAGGTTCACTACTGTTTCTTCAACCTTGGTGGCCCAGCGCACGAGATTGGCGTTAAGCAAGTAGCTCACTACCTATGGAACAAATACGGCTCATCTGCAAAGGTGAAGTTCATTTCTGTAGATTTTGAACCCGTGGTTGCTGAAATCCTAGAGAACGTTGAAGACGGCCAAATGGGCGTTGTTCTTAAGCGTATGTTCATGCGTGCTGGTGGTATGGTTGCAGAGCGTTTCGGTATTGAAGCGCTAGTAACGGGTGAAGCACTTGGTCAGGTTTCTAGCCAAACGCTAACTAACCTTCGCCACATCGACAACGTGACTGATACTTTGATTCTTCGTCCGCTTATCAACTGGGACAAAGAAGACATCATTGACCTTTCTCGTATCATCGGTACTGAAGACTTCGCTAAAGTAATGCCTGAGTACTGTGGTGTTATCTCTAAGAAGCCAACAGTGAAAGCGAAGAAAGGCAAACTGGAAGCAGAAGAAGCTAAGTTTAACTTTGAAGTGCTGGATCAAGTGATCGAGAACGCTCGTGTTATGGATATCCGTGACATCGAGAAAGAGAGCCAAGAGCAAGCGCCTGAAGTTGAACAAGTTCAAGCTGTTGCTGAGCACGCTATCGTTCTTGATATCCGTAGCCCAGAAGAAGAAGACGAAAGCCCACTAGAGATCGATGGTGTTGAAATTAAACACATTCCGTTCTTCAAGCTTTCGACTCAGTTCGGTGACCTAGACCAAGATAAAGAGTACTTGCTGTACTGTGACCGTGGTGTAATGAGCCGTCTACAGGCGCTCTACCTACAAGAGCAAGGCTTCCATAACGTTAAGGTTTACCGCCCATAGTGGAGTGTTGACCAACCGTTAATCATTTGCAAAGCCGCTTACTGAAAAGTAAGCGGCTTTTTTATTTTCTATTGTGAATGATTTACAGTAGTCAGACAGAGTCGTGAGTTTGGGCGTCCTATCGTCATGCTCAGATTCAAAATTTTTGATTGATAGAGAGAGTGAGCTCTAAACAGGTTTATAAGTACCGAAGAAGTGTGAGTATCTTGAAGTATTCTGTTACTTTTTAGTGCAACTCAATGGTGCTGTTTGTATGTGTTCAGTTGATTATTTGAGTGGGTATCTGATTCTGTGATTAGTGATGAAAAATAATAAAGATTAATTAGCACAGCTATTGATAAACTTGTTGTTACATTTCTTTGCACATAAAAAAACACCGCCCATAAGGCGGTGTAAACAAATTTGACAGACAGGTCAAAATAAATACAGGAAGTACATGCCTCGTTTCAGTATAGAACTGCAACAAAACATTTGGTAGAACTCTACCCAACTCGAAAAGAACGAGTTTGCAAACACAACATCGCAGGAGCTAAGCCAATTGATTCTAGAGAGAATCAAGCCGTTCAGGCTAGCTGCTGCGGGATGAAATATAGAATTTCTCTGGCCGCTAGGCAATGGACAAATTATAATGTTTCAGATAAAAAAAACTAATGCTTATTTAGAGAGTAACTATGTCTCGTCGATTACCCCCATTAAACTCGCTAAGAGTGTTTGAAGCTGCTGCTCGACACTTGAGTTTTACGCGTGCCGCAGAAGAGTTGTTTGTTACTCAAGCGGCGGTCAGTCATCAGATCAAAGCGCTTGAAGAATTCTTATCTTTGAAGCTGTTTCGCCGAAGAAACCGCTCTTTGCTGCTGACTGAAGAAGGCCAAAGCTACTTCTTGGATATCAAAGATATTTTCACATCACTGGCAGAAGCGACGGACAAAGTGCTTGAGCGAAGTGAAAAGGGCGCATTGACCATCAGTTTACCGCCGAGTTTTGCCATTCAATGGTTGGTACCAAGGCTTGCCGACTTTAATCAGCAAGAACCTGACATTGATGTAAGAATCAAAGCCGTTGATATGGATGAAGGTTCGCTGACTGATGATGTAGATGTGGCTATTTACTATGGCCGAGGTAATTGGTCAGGGCTTAGAGCCGATAAGCTTTACCAAGAATACTTGATCCCTCTTTGCTCACCTTCCGTGCTGCTAGGAGCTAAACCATTAGAATCTCTCAGCGATTTGGCATGTCATACGTTACTGCATGATACTTCTCGAAAGGATTGGAAACAGTTTGCTAAGCAAAATGGCATTGACGGGGTTAATGTTAATCACGGTCCTATCTTCAGTCACTCAACCATGGTGCTGCAGGCGGCTGCTCACGGCCAGGGGATTGCTCTTGGTAACAATGTGTTGGCGCAGCCTGAAATCGAAGCAGGTCGTTTGATTGCGCCTTTTGATGAAGTGTTGGTGAGTAAGAACGCCTTCTATGTGGTTTGTCATGAGAAACAAGCTGACATGGGTCGTATCGCCACTTTCCGTGACTGGATGCTAGCGAAAGCGCAAAGTGAACAAGAGGACTTACTCGATGAATAACGTCATCATTGATGGTGAAAACAACCCAATCACCTTTATCTTCGCTCACGGCGCGGGTGCCGGCATGGACCACGAGTTCATGCAGTCAGTGACAAAAGGGTTGACCTTTAAAGGGATACGAGTGATTCGTTTCAACTTCCCTTACATGATCAAGCGTGCTGAAGATGGCAAGCGTCGCCCACCTGACAGAGCCCCTAAGCTCCTTGAAGCCTACCAAGAGATCATAGAGCAATGCGACGCTGATAAGCTTGTGATTGGTGGTAAGTCGATGGGAGGGCGCATGGCGAGTCATTTGTCTGAAGTTGATAAAGTGGCAGCGATGGCGTGCTTGGGTTTTCCTTTCCACCCTCCGGGCAAACCAGAGAAATACAAAGGCGAACATCTCGCTGAGTTAGCTAAGCCGTGTCTTATTTTACAAGGCGAGCGCGATACCTTTGGTAAGCGAGAAGAGTTTGCTGACTTCAATCTATCGGATTCAATTCGAGTTGAGTTTATTCCCGATGGCGACCATAGTTTTAAGCCTCGTAAGAGTTCTGGTTACACCGAACAGCAGAATATTGCGTTAACCGTTGAGAAGTTGTCAGCGTTTATCAAAGAGGTGCTCAATGAAAAGTAAGTATTTACTCACTTTTGCAGGCATTTCTGGTGCGATCGCTGTGATGCTTGGGGCATTCGCCGCGCACGGTTTGAAGGCTATCTTGCCAGAGTATCTTTTAGGTGTGTTCGAGACCGGTGTTCAGTACCAATTTATCCATACTCTAGCGATATTGGCGTGTGGTGCTCTGCTACAGATGAAACTTGGCGCTAAATCACAAAAATATTTTTTCATTGCGGCAATTTGCTTTATCATCGGCATCCTTTGTTTTAGTGGCAGCCTTTATGGCTTAGCACTGACAGGAATAAAATGGTTTGGCCCTATAACACCGTTTGGTGGTCTACTATTTATCATTGGTTGGGGAGTCTTCTCCTTCGCTGCTTTGAATATAAAAGAGGTAACTCAGTGAAACACGTACTACTTTATTGTCGCTCTGGTTTTGAAAAAGAATGTGCTGGCGAAATTCAAGACAAGGCAACACAACTGGAAGTGTTTGGTTTTCCTCGCCTAAAGAACAATACAGGCTTTGTATTGTTTGAATGTTACCAAGCAGGTGAAGCGGACAAGTTGATTAAAGAGATCGACTTCCAATCACTGATCTTTGCTCGTCAGATGCTAGCAGTGGCAGTTGAAATCAAAGACCTGCCAACCGATGACCGTATCTCTCCAATTCTTGAAGCGCTTTCTGAAAAAGAAGGTTTCCCTCGTTGTGGTGATATCCGTATCGAAACACCAGATACTAACGAAGCAAAAGAGCTTTTGAAGTTCTGCCGTAAGTTTACTGTGCCGATGCGTCAAGCGATGCGTGGTAAAGGCCTGATGACAGCGAAAGATAACGCTAAGAAGCCTGTGCTTCATTTATGCTTCATCGCTCCGGGTCACTGCTTTGTGGGTTACTCTTACCCAACCAATAACTCACAGTTCTTTATGGGGATCCCTCGTCTGAAATTCCCATCAGATGCGCCAAGCCGTTCTACATTGAAGCTAGAAGAAGCATTCCACGTATTCATACCTCGTGATGAGTGGGACGAGCGTCTGGCTCCAGGTATGTGGGGTGTTGATTTAGGTGCATGTCCAGGTGGTTGGACTTACCAATTGGTTAAGCGCTCGATGTTCGTTCACTGTGTTGATAACGGCATGATGGCAGACAGCCTAATGGAAACGGGTCAAATTAAGCACCACATGGTGGATGGCTTTAAGTTTGAACCAGACCGTAAGAACGTAACTTGGATTATCTGTGACATGGTTGAGAAGCCAGCGCGCGTTGCACACCTTATGGGTGAGTGGATTATCAAAGGCTGGGCGAAAGAAGCACTATTCAACCTTAAACTGCCTATGAAAGGCCGTTACGATGAAGTACTGCAAGATATCGAGAACCTAAAAGTGTTCCTTATTGAGAATAAAGTGAAGTTCAAGATGCAGGCTAAGCACCTTTACCACGATCGCGAAGAGATCACGGTTCACATTCAGGCGCTTTCAAACATCTCACCGCACTAATATTTACGTTAGGGTGTCAGTGAAAAAATGCTCCTTTAAGGAGCATTTTTTGTATCAATACCATCGAGTCACAGCGACTTAAGCGTGTGCTTCGTAGCGAATATCTTGCAGATTGAACCCTAAATCGATATCGGTTTTGAGTGCCGATACTTGCTTACATACACGAGCGGATTCGATGTGCTCGTCGAACTTCTTACGGTATTTTTTCGGTAGATCTTCTGCTTGGTAGGCCGTTTCAATATCTGGGTAGGTGGTTAATATCTCTTTGGCTGCTTTTGGTCCGACACCTGGAATTCCCGGTACTTGGCTAGAGCTGACACCTGTTAACCCCCAGTAATCCGCCAGTTGTTCAGGCTTAACGCCAAACTCAGCTTCGATAAAGGGTTTGTCTAGCCAACGGTGCTGGAAGTAGTCACGGATCTGCAGAGTGGGTGATAGCAGTTGGCAGTAGCCTTTATCCGTCGAAATGATGGTGACGGTTTCTCCGTGGTCAGCCACTTTCTTTGCCAGTGTTGCGACTAGGTCATCCGCTTCATCGCCATCAGACAGCAGTGAATCAATGCCTAATTCCCACCAAGCTTGTTGAATAGCATCAAGACCTTTCATCAATGGCTCTGGCATCGGTTTACGGTTCTGCTTATAAGAAGGGAGCACGTCTGCGCGCCAGCCACGGTCTTGTAAATGGTGATCAAATACCGCGATGATGTGGGTGGGTTTTGATTCATTCAGAATCTTATTGAGAGTGCGAGTTGTCGTGGTGATGGTTCTTGCTATATCGGTTGGGTCCGGCTGAACAGAGTGCACGCGTCGGATGAGGTTTAAGGCATCGATAATAACAAGATGGATAGACATAAGTTTCCACTAAATAGGCAATAAAAAAGGGGCTGCTAGCCCCTTATAGTAACGTATCACTTGGTGAGTTGAAACGTTAGCGACGTATACGTCATGACTTGTTTAGTTTTACGCTTGTCACCTGTTATCAGTTGCTTGCCATTATTAGCTACTAGACACAATCTGATAGCAAGGCACGTAGTCCGTACCACCCGGTAGCTTCATTCGATGTTGCTCCACAAAGTCATTTAGCAGTTGGTCCATTTTGGTCATTAGCTCTTTGTCGCCATCAATCAGGAATGGACCGTGCTTCTCGATCTCTAGAATACCCTCAGCTTTGACGTTACCTGCGACAATGCCTGAGAACGCTTTACGTAAATTAGCGGCTAGGCTTTCTGTTTTTTGGTCCATATGAAGATCAAGCGCCGCCATAGATTCGTGTGTCGGATCGAATGGCAGTTGGAACTCCGGCTCAATATGCAGTGACCAGTTATAGCTGTAGGCATCGCCGGTCTCTTTACGGTGAGATCGCACATCTGGCATCGCTTGTTTCATGATTTTTGCAGCGCGAGCAGGATCATCAATCACGATCTCATAGTGTTTCTGCGCATCAGGCCCTAAGGTTTCACCGATGAACTTATCGATAGAGCGGAAGTAAGCCTCACTCTCTTTCGAACCCGTTAAGACAATCGGCATTGGCTGCTCAGCGTTGTTCGGGTGCATCATGATCCCTAAGATGTACAGCAGCTCTTCGGCTGTGCCTGGGCCGCCTGGGAAAATGATGATGCCATGCGCCATACGAACGAATGCCTCAAGACGTTTCTCGATATCTGGCATGATCACCAGTTCGTTCACGATTGGGTTTGGTGGCTCAGCAGCAATGATTGAAGGTTCTGTCAGCCCTAAGTAACGATGATCAGTATAACGTTGCTTAGCGTGACCAATAGCCGCGCCTTTCATTGGCCCTTCCATCGCACCCGGTCCACAACCGGTACAGATGTTCAGCTCACGTAGGCCAAGTTCATTACCCACTTCGCGAGTGTATTGGTATTCAGTGGCATTAATAGAGTGACCACCCCAACATACAATCAGGTTAGGCTCGATACCCGGTGTAAGTGCGCCTGCATTTCTCAGAATACCAAATACGAGGTTGGTAATGTGAGTGGCATTAGTCAGGTTGAGCCTTTGGTTATCTGCGAGGTGCATGTTGACGTAAACAATGTCACGCAGCACTGAAAATAGGTGCTCTTGGATACCTTTGATGATTTCACCATCGACAAAGGCATGCTCTGGAGGGTTGCTCAGCTCGAGTTTGATACCACGCTCACGTCGCACTACCTCAACATCAAACGATTGATACTTGTCGAGTAACTCTTTGGAGTTGTCGGTGTGGCTACCTGAGTTGAGTACCGCTAACGTACAGTTACGATACAGTTGGTACAGATCACTAGACGCGGTTTTCTTAAGACGCTCAACCTCAAGTTGAGAGAGTAAATCCATGCTACCGGCAGGGCTGATATGAGTGATCATAGTGCCTCCTTGTTGAAAAGAGCAGGGGACGTTGAAGTGACCCTCTGGCTCGAGAGTGAGAAGCAAACGTTGAAAGTGTTTGGTTAAAGGTGGGAGAGAGTTAACCAGACGAAACGGATACGACAGCGTTGCTTGCCAAGAATGCTTGTTAAGCGAATGTTAATCATTAGCTTAGCAAACATTGAGGGAAATGGTATGTGATAAGTATTTGAAAAAATGAAATAAATTAAATCTAAGGTGGCTTAGTTCCAAACAAGTTGGTTAGTGCCGCGTTGTTTTGCTTTGTTTAGCGTCTTATTGAGTCTTTCCAATACTTCTTCTGGTGTATCTGACTCTTTAAACTGAGTGCTTGCCGCACACAAGGTAATCGTGATTTGTTGGTCACGGAACTTAAAGGGCAAACGACTTACTTGAGTTTGGATGTTTTGAATGACCTGGTGGCAATATTCATCAGTTTGCTCTGGCAGCAATAAGACAAATTCTTCACCTGAAAAACGCGCCACAGTATCAGTGGTGCCTGCTTCTTTGGTGATGGTTCTTGCGATGATTTTGAGTGCTTTGTCGCCCGCGGTATAACCAAAGCTATCGTTAATCGCTTTGAAGTTGTCTATATCGAGCAGTACTACGCGCAGTGAGTGTTGTGCGCGGATCCAGCGGCGATACTCAAGCTCTAAGCGGTCAGTAAAGGCGGTGCGATTGTAAACCTTTGTTAGCGGGTCAAGCAGCATGCGTTGAGCCTGATCTTCCAAACGCTTACGGTAATCTTGGGTGACTTCATACAGTGAATCTAACTGAGTCTTTCCGTAATTCATTCTCTCTATTAGAGCTTGTTCTTTTTGCTCTGCGTGGTTCAATCTTTCCGAAAGAGAGGCTATTTCACTGAGCAGCGGGTTAATCGAGCGCTTTAAACTATCAATATCTTTTGCTTTCTCTACAGAGTTTTGGCTCTTAGTGACAAGTTCATTTAACTCAGAGTTAAGCCCTTGGCGGTGCTCAAAGTAGCTTTGGCTCTGGTCGGTATTTTGGTCTGCCGTTTTGATGCTGGAAGCTAGAGATGAATTAAGCTGATCAACAAATTGTTCAGACTTCTTACGTTCTAGGTTGGTGCCTTCAATGACCAGTTTGAGGATCTGAAGTGTCAACTCAAGTAGGTTTTGTGTGGAAACACCAAGCAGCAGCTTCGCTCGAATATCGGTAAGGAGATCACCCGATTCACCCTCGAAATCAAGTTCAGTGATCAGATGTTGTAATTCATTTGATAGGTCGGAAAGGAGCTCTTGTTCCGGAGAATACGTAGCGTCGGCAAAATGAGTGCGTGAGTTATTCGCCATAATCTTAATGGCACGCTCATAAATACCGAGAAGTTTCATGGCATGATCGACTTTTTGACTGCCATTGCATTCGGAGAAGCTAAGTAAGTTTCGTAGGTCGCGTTTAAGCTGCGCTGGAAGGCCTGTTATGCGCTGCAGCGTTTCCCCACTGTGCTTAATGCTATCGTCCAGATATCCGTTCTGTTTATCCATAGCCAACGTTTTCTGCTTAAGCATCCTTTCTAATACTGCCAGCTTTGGGATCATTGAGCTAATGTCTTTTTGCTTTTCTAGCTCTTCCCTAAGGGCAATGAGGTTTTCATCTAAATGACTGTTACTGCCAACACATGCGTCACTTAAAGATGTGACGATACGCTTTAGAACTTTCTGTTCTCTAATAAACTTGAACGAGGTGTCTCTTTGCGTCAAACGAACCTGCTCCAACTGAGATTTCAGCTGGTGGAGTTGCGCCTGAATGTCTTTTTCAAGAATGCCCATAGATGTATTAATTAGCGCCGCGTAGACCGATCTCGATCATTTTGATGAAATTCCGTTACATCGATAATAACAAAACTAAAAATAAGGTCACGACTTGCCGCTCTTAACCGCTCGCAAATCAGTCATCTTTTAGCATTTTTTTGATGTTGTCCTCATTCTGGTACGACGATTGTATTTTTATTAACCCTTGATTAATCGCATGTTTACACGCTTCTCTTATGTTACCAGTTGCAAGGCTCGCTGCTGGTGCATTATCGATAGCTTTTAGGTATACCCATTGGCTGCTGCGCTCTTTGAGACTGATCTCACGAGCTAGATTGGTCGACATTAACAATACGTCGAGCAGCTCTTGATCGTTAATTGCGGTGTAAGCGCGTGGTAAAAACGGGTAGTCAGCGATGCCCATGCGGACCGTTCGATTGATGTTACGCTCTGTTTCGAAGTCATTCACCCAAGACTGAATCTTTCTGAACATGGCCTCAGGCGATAAATCACGGTCGGCGTTGGGCTCGATATAAAGCAGGTTCGCATCCGAGAAATGGTAAACACGAGCTGGACCTTCAAGCTTAGATTTGAGGAATTCACCGAAAGCATCTTCCAGTTCTAAACCGGCTTTGTAACCGTTCTGCGTGTACATGTTGCGCAAGAACGGCAAATCAATCATCACAAAGCGCAAACGGTCGTTCAGTGGTTCATGAATCAATTCCCCCATCTGCCATTGCTCAAAGGTCTGGCTGGTTTGCTCCAAAGAGTTCGAGAGCTTCGCATTGAGCATTCTTAGGTTAGGAAGCTTCGAACGCGAGTGCGTAAAGAGATCTGTGCGTAGTGAGTCCACTTCTTTGGCCAAGGTTTGAATGAGGTAGCCTCGGCGTAGCACAAAGAAGAACAAGACAATGCTGAACAAGAATAGGGCGAACGATATTTTTTGGAACTTACGATGCTCCAGTTTGTATTTTTCTAGCTCTTGCGCTTGGCCTGCATAGTGCAAGGTCTGCTCGGCAAACTCTTTCTGTTGGCGGAATGCATCTTCGCCAACACGGTTAAGTTTTTGCTGCTCTAAAGAAACAAGGCTGTTGTACTGCTTGAGGTTTGCTAGCGCCTGCTGTGGACGACCAGCCTGCTCATAACCTAAAGAAAGTAAGTAGTACGAGCGTTGTGAAAGGCGCATGTTTTCTATCTGGCGTGAGATCTCAAGTGCGCGTGTTGCATGCTTAATCACGTCTTCGCTTTCTTGCAGGTGATAAGCCAACCCAGCCGATAACAGTGCGGCACGACCTTCCAGCTTTGGTATGTCGGTGTATTCCAGCAGCTCAAGGGCACGTGTTAGGTACTGTTCTGCTAAAGGGTAATTATAAAGGCGTAGGTAAGTCGCTGATAGGCTTAGGCGAATATCAATGACTTCGTGGATATCTCGGTCAGTACTTTCGTGATCAAGAACGTTGAAGAAGTGCACCAGGGCAAGGTTATATTTCCCTTGATAGAAGTACACGTCACCCATTTTCTTAAGCACTTGCGCTAAGACAGGTGAGTTTTCAAAGTTATCATAGAAATCAGCAGCTTGAGAAAGGTGCTCTAGCGCTTTATCTAAAACTTGGCGCTCAAAGAAAAGCTGAGCAAGTAGGCGGTTTACCTTGGCCAAGCGTGAACTCAGGTTGCCTTCGACTGATTTCCAATAGCCATACAACAACTCAGACAGCGCGTGGTTGTACTCTTTGTGGGTCAGATAAAACTCACCGACTGAGATGTGGTAGTCGATGGTGACTTTTTCAGAGTAGCGCTGGTCGAGGTAGGTTTTGGCTTCTTGATAGAACTTCTCAGCTTCGTCGACCTTGTTGTCGTAAGAGGCGATGTCGGCTTTTAACATGATCAAGCGATAGGTGATGCCTTCCGTCAAGCGTAAGGTTTTATTCACCGATTCTAGGTTTGCTTCAATACCTGCTAGCTCTGATTTTGCTTTGGCTGATTTTCTATCATTAAGCCAAACCAAGCGAACTTTTAGGATCTGGAGATCCAGCTTTAGGTAATCAAGCTTATAGGTTTTCGCTAGCTCAGAGGCCTTTTCGATGTGCTTGATAGCAATGCGAATATTGCCAAGGTTGTACTCTGCTTTAGCTAAGATCTTATACGCATCGATACTGCTGTTTGGTGTTCGAATAGAAGAGTCTGTCTCTTCGCGAGAAATAGCAGAAGGGCTTTTCTCGCGTTGATCGGAAAGGACACGAAGCGTGAGGTAGCTGTTGGCCATTTGTTTTGCTTGGCTCGGCTCGATCTCAACCAAGTTATTGGCTTCATTGAGCAGCGCCGACGAGTAGACCGACGCATTAACCGATGTGCTTAAGCTTAAAATAAATAGGCTAACGACGTATAACCAACGCATTTCAATGTCCCTTTAAAGATGAGGTAGGTTCCAATAAGTGTGTGGTTTGTATGCCTATTATTGGCGAGCCATACGCTTGTTGTGGCTTGGTCTATCTTGCTCTGTTGAACGGTACGGGTTGATATCCAGACCACCACGACGCGTGTAACGAGCAAATACGGTTAGCTTCGATGGGCCACAGTATTTCATGATGTCAGTGAAGATACGTTCGACACATTGTTCGTGGAATTCGTTGTGTTCACGGAAAGAAACTAAATAGCGTAGCAGAGCTTCACGGTCAATTTGCTTACCTGAATATGCGATCTCAACGCTGCCCCAATCCGGTTGATTAGTGATCAAACAGTTCGACTTCAATAGGTGGCTGTGCAGTGTTTCTTCGACTTCTTGTTCGCCAGCAGCGCCCTCAAGCAGTGATGCTTCAAAGTCATAGCTAGTGATGTGGATGTCTTGGTTGTCGATACATTCGCCTTCCATCGTTACGATAGGTTGGTTGGTGTAGTCGGTTACTGAGTTTACATTCACAATGACGGTTTCGCCTGCACATGCTGACAAATCTTGGGTCAGGCGCTCAGTGACTTGTTCCCAGTTTTCAAATTGAGTCTGGTTGTAGCTGTTCAGGTACAGTTTGAAAGATTTTGATTCAATTAAATTTGGGCTGGTTGCCGGGATGAAAACTTCGCCAACAGCCACTTGTGGTAGGCCATTGGTGTTTAGCCACGAAAGCTCGTACATAGTCCAAATATCATGACCAACAAAAGGCAGCTCGCCGTTTAGCGCAAGATCATCGCGATTAAGGCTACGAGGCACTGGTTGCAATAAACTTGCATCGTATTGGTTAGAGTACTCAGTTTTTTGGCCTAGGGTTAAACCCGCTAGCTCTTTTGCGTCAGAATATTTGCTCATACTTTCGTTTCAAATTCGATTAGAATGGGGTCGATTTTACTGAATCCCCATTACCCTGTCATTAAGTCATCGCTTATTCGGCAAGGAAAGGCCCAGATTCTATTTATTATTATGTGTTTAGGAGATTTTCATGACTCAACGTGCTCAAGACGCACTACTTTCTTTCAGTCAGCGATACGTTGACGCGTGGCAGCAGCAACACCAAAGCTTACCTCGTAATGAGGAGTTGGTGGACATCGTATCGCCATGCGTAGAAGAAAAGAGTGGCGACGCCGTGTTGTGGAAGCACTATCCACGTGAGCAATTCGCGGATTTCACCAACGTTGAAACCGGTATTGAGTTGACTCTGCATGAAGACATCAAGACTTTCTATGGCGCACAATTCAGCGCAGATATGAATGCGACTTTTGATGGTAACGAGCTGACTCTATTACAGATTTGGAGTGATGAAGACTTCGAATGCCTACAAGAAAACATTTTGGGTCACCTAGTGACTCAGCGTCGCTTGAAGCTAAAGCCTACGGTTTTCATTGCCGCGACCGATGCAGAGCTGGATGTTATCTCTATCTGTAACCTAACGGGTAACGTGATTTTGGAGCGCTTAGGCACCAAAAATCGTGATGTACTAGCCGAGACATTGGCAGAGTTTTTAGAAAAGCTACAACCAGCGGTATAAATAGATGTACGTACTAGAACTTCAATTTGAGTGTTTTGACAACACAACGGTAAGCGCTGTCGACAAGGCTGTTAATGGCTTAATGGATGCACTTCGTTATAACGGGCAAGTGTTGGGTCGTGAATTTCCTATCGTGATGGGTGACGGCGAATTTTATGTTCGCGTTGTCTGCCCAGAGCAAGACAGCTTGCACCCGCGTAACCACTCAGATTTCGTAAAAGTGTGTTTTGATCGCTTGTCTAACGCGAGCCTGCTTGCGCCTAAAATGCGTTTACTGGGGCGAGATCTTAACTCTGAAGAAGTGGCCGAAGACGAAGCGCCAAGCTGGCAGGTGTTGTACACGACGTTCGTTCATACCTGTTCGCCGCTACGCAGTGGTGACAGCTTGTTGCCGATCCCTCTGTATCGCAACCCGCCAACCTTCAATGGTGACCATAAAGCCGTATTGAAATGGCAGACTGAATGGCAAGCTTGTGATGAAGTCCAAATGGGTGGTGGTTGTCGTGCTGAACACGCAACTCTGACAGAGATTAGTGATACTAAAAGTGTGTTGTTCAAACGCGGTTGGGGCTTGAGAGGACGCATTGAATATCTCACGAAGATCCCGACTTATTACTACTTGTACCGCGTGGGTGGCATTAGCTTAAAAGCTGAAAAAGAGCGCAAATGCCCGCAATGTGGTGGCGAATGGCTGCTAGATGCGCCTATCCACGATATTTTCTATTTCAAGTGTGATGACTGCCGTCTGGTATCAAACATCTCTTGGGATCATCTTAAGTAATCCATAAAGCTTAATTTTCGATTCAAGGTATCGAAGTGTTGATCAATACTTCGATACTTATTCCTCTGTTTTCTCTCTGCTAGCTTCTCGTCTGTTTCTCTTTCTTTGACCTCCATATTGAGCATTAATCAGTATTGGGCTTTTCCAATATTGTCGAATCTATTTCGCCCTTAAGTACGCTCATTCTGTGCTGTATGTCTATCTCTGTAGTCCTCATGTATTCACAGAAATAATTCCACACCCATCAACTTTTAGTTACCTCAATAGTTAGCCTGATCACAATAATCAATCAGTTCTCTTTCAATTTATATTCTTCTCAATATAAATGGGATCGATCCCATGGGAATGTTCCCATTTATAAAAATAACCTGATTCTAGATCTGAAAGGAATGGACGATGAAACTGTTACCTATTGCTGCTGCACTCTCTACTGCTTTACTTGCCCCTAATTTATACGCTGATGAAACCAAGCCATTGGAGTTCAATGGTTACATGCGCGGAGGCGTTGGCCTGAGTAATGAAGGCGGCTCAAACAGCAAGTGGGAGGTGAGTAAAGTTGGACGACTCGGCAACGAAAATGACCTGTATGGCGAGTTTGGTTTTAGAAAAGAAGTGTATGCTGAGGACGACGTTTCATTTTTAGTTGATTCCATGTTGTCGTACTGGCAAGGCCAAGATGAGAACGCGGCGGATAAAAGCGTTGATGTAGTTCAACTCAATGTTCAAGCAGTAGGGCTTTTTGAAGATAAAGATATTGGTATTTGGGCGGGTGAGCGCTACTACCAACGCCATGATGTTCACATCGTTGATAACTACTACTGGGATGTAAGCGGTATTGGTGCGGGGGTTGAACACATCAATATGGGACCAGGTAAATTATCGGTGGCTTTGATTCAAGACACGGTTACTGGCGATGTGTTTGATGGCAAAGAAACCACAGCCATGATTGCTGATATACGTTATGCGGGTATTCCATTGTGGAAAAATGCTGATCTTGAGGTCGGTATTGATATGAACTTCGCCAATGAAAAGCAGGGCCAAACGGTGGACGCGGATGATAGCGTGATGCTGACTGCCAGCCTAAATCAAAAACTAGCGGGTGGTTTCAACAAAACCATTCTCCAAGTGGCTAACTCTGGTTATGCGGAGCAGATGACAACCTTTGGTACAGGTAAGGGCATCGTTCGTGATGTAAATAACAACGATGCGGATGGCTTCCGATTGATTAACTGGGGTGTGCTTGCTATCGGTGAGAACATCGAATTTGGTCACACGGTTCGTTATGCCGCGTCATCGGGTGTTGGTGCGAATAACAGTGATGACGAGTCGTTCAGTGCTGTAATCCGTCCGCTTTATAAGTGGGACAAGCGCATGCGTACCATTCTTGAAATTGGTGGTTTTGTAGAAACGATTGATAACAAAGATGGGGCGGGTGGTAAATTTACAATCGCTCAGGCTTGGGTTCCACAAGTGGGTTTCTGGTCTCGTCCTGAATTTCGTATCTTCGCCACTTACCTAAATGATGCAGAAAACGACAATGCCTTCGGTGAAGGAAAAAACAGTGAAATGAGCGTTGGTATGCAAGTGGAAGCTTGGTGGTAAGTCGAGCCTTTTTAACTAATTGCGGTACATAAAAAACTGCCGTAAATAAAAAGGGGCTGACGTTATGTCAGCCCCTTCGGGTATCTATACGATGCTGCAGTTTAGGTGATTACCAACCTTTAACTACGCCACCTTGGAAGATATCAGAAGCTGCGTTGTACACTTCTTCAGTTTGGTAAGCTTTAACGAAGTTCTGTACGTTTTCAGCGTTTAGGTTGTCTTCACGAGAAACGATTAGGTTTACGTAAGGAGAATCTTTGTCTTCAACGAATACGCCATCTTTTTGTGGAGTCAGGTTGATAGAGCTCGCGTAAGTTGTGTTGATGATAGAAAGCGCTACATCATCAAGAGAACGTGGCAGTTGTGCTGCGTCTAGTTCAACAATTGTTAGGTTCTTAGGGTTCTTAACGATGTCACGAACAGTTGCTAGAAGACCAGCACCTTCACGAAGCTCAAGAAGACCTTGTTGCTCAAGAAGCAGAAGAGAACGACCTAGGTTTGTAGGGTCATTTGGTACTGCAATACGAGCACCGTCTTGGATTTCGTCGACAGATTTCACTTCTTTAGAGTAACCAGCAATTGGGTAAACAAACGTGTTACCAGCGATAGTCAGTTTGTAACCACGGTCAGCCACTTGCTGATCTAGGTACGGAGCGTGTTGGAATGCGTTGATGTCGATAGAGCCATCATCCAGTGCTGCGTTTGGTGTTACGTAATCTGTAAAAGTAACCAGTTCAACGTCTAGGCCGTACTGCTCTTTTGCTACTTTAGCTGCAACTTCAGCAACTTGCGCTTCAGCACCTGCCATTACGCCAACTTTTACTTTAGAAGTATCCAATTCTTTATCACCACAACCTGCTAGTACTAGCGCTGATGCTGCTGCTGCGATAGTAAGTAAACCTTTAAGGCTAAATTTCATAATAATCTCCTTTTAATAAATCTATTTAATTTGGTTCAGACGACTCTTGTCTTAGATAGTTTGCGTTTAAACGTTGAGTCTTTATCTGTGGTCAACGCGGCGAACTAATGAATCACCGATTGATTGAATAATTTGTACAAGCACAATCAACATCACTACCGTTACAGCCATGATGGTCACATCGTAACGGTGGAATCCGTAACGAATCGCGACATCACCTAGACCACCACCGCCTACAGTACCTGCCATTGCCGAGTAGCTCACCAGCGTCACTAGCGTAATCGTTACTGAGTTGATAATCGTCGGTAGTGCTTCAGGAAGCAGAACCTTATTGATGATTTGTGTTGGTGTTGCGCCCATCGATTGAGCTGCTTCTACTAGACCTGTTGGTACTTCAAGTAGTGCACTTTCGATAAGTCGAGCTACGAATGGGATAGCGCCAATTGTCAGTGGAACAATCGCTGCTGTTGTACCGATGAAGGTACCAATCAGCATCTTAGTCAGTGGGATAATCGCAACCATCAACACTAAGAAAGGCACTGAACGACCCACGTTCACAATCGCACCTAGAATCTTGTTTACTTTGGTGTTCTCTAACAGGCCACCTTTTTTAGTCGTGTGTAGAATCACGCCTAGTGGAATACCGACAGCGAAGCCTACAATGCCAGCGACAGCAACCATGTAAAGTGTTTCGCCTGTTGCGCCTAATAGAAGGTTACCGTTAAGGCTGATCCAGTCAGCAATCTCGTTGAAACTAAAGGACATAACCAAGCACCTCTACTTTTACATTGTTATCGCGTAAGAATTGGATAGCAGCATTATCATCTGCTTCATTACCGAACAGTTCAGCAACCATCATGCCGAACTTCACACCGCCGGCGTAATCAAGGTCAGAGCTTAGGATGCTGACATCGATATTGAATTTGCGTGCAATCTGCGTCATCAGCGGAGCATCAACCGTTGCGCCTGTAAACTCAAGGCGTACCAGCGGGTAGCTGCTGTTTACACGAGTCTGTTGCAAGCGTGCTTGGTAATCTTCGGGAATCGTCAGATCCAGCGTTGAACGAATGAATTGATGCGCAAGCTCAGTTTTAGGGTGAGCAAAGATGTCACCAACTGTGCCTTTCTCTACCAATTCACCACCGCCGATGATCGCCACTTCGTGACAAATGCTCTTAACTACATCCATCTCGTGCGTAATAAGCAGGATCGTGATGTTCAGCTTACGGTTGATTTCACGCAGTAGCTCAAGAATCGATTGAGTGGTTGCAGGATCCAGTGCGCTGGTCGCTTCATCACACAGAAGTACTTTCGGATCAGAGGCCAGGGCACGAGCAATCGCAACACGCTGTTTTTGACCGCCACTTAGATTTGCAGGGTAAGTGTCACGCTTATCAGCTAAGCCAACGAGTTCAAGTAACTCACTCACTTTCGCTTCAATAATTGCTTTATCTTTACCAGCAAGCTCTAAAGGCAGTGCTACATTGTTAAATACAGTACGAGAAGACAGCAGGTTGAAGTGTTGGAATATCATGCCGATATTACGGCGCGCTTCGCTAAGTTCAGATTTGCTGAGTTTTGTCAGGTCGATACCGTCAACAATCACTTCACCTGAAGTCGGGGCTTCCAACATATTTACACAGCGGATTAGGGTACTTTTGCCTGCACCTGAAGAGCCGATGACTCCAAAGATTTGACCTTGAGGAATGTGGAGGTTGATATCAATTAAGGCATTGATTTCTTTAGTGCCTTGATAAAAAACCTTGTTGACTTGATTCACTTTAATCATAGAGAAACCCGTGCAGGTAGAACAGAATAATATCTCGATAGCTCGCTCGATTTACAGACGATGCTATGGTGTTCTATGATCTAAGTCAATAGATATTTTTACGTCTAGACGGCTAAACGTCGATTGTGTTGATAAGCTAGAAACAAATCGTTAACGAACGCAAAACTAAATAGATAGTGATGAAGCAAATAAAGCGTGTAATAATTAATGATTAATAGAGAGTTGATAGAGAACAAAATTTTGTCTAAACCTGCTGTTTTTTTAGATCGTGATGGTGTGATTAACGTTGATCACGGCTACGTACATGATGAGCATGACTTTGAATACATCGATGGTGTGTTTGAAGCGGCGAAAGCGTTTAAAGATATGGGTTATTTATTGGTGCTAGTGACCAACCAATCTGGTATTGCTCGCGGCATGTTTAGTGAAGACCGTTTTCTTTCTTTAACGCAGTGGATGGATTGGAACTTTGTCGATAACGGCGTTGAGCTTGATGGCATCTATTACTGCCCGCACCACGCTGAACACGGTATTGGTGACTACAAGCAAGATTGTGAATGTCGTAAACCAAAGCCAGGTATGTTCATTTCTGCTCGTGACTTTCTGAAGATTGATATGGCTAACTCGGTCATGATCGGCGATAAAGCTGAAGACATGATGGCTGCAGAAGCGGCAGGTGTTGGCACAAAAGTACTGGTAAGAACCGGTAAGCCAATCACTGAAAAGGGTGAAGCACTTGCAAGTGTCGTGCTTGACAGTATTAAAGATGTACCAGCATTCTTAAAAGGTTAAGACACTAAGTCTCTTTCACTTAGATATAAATGTTGTTCACTATATAAAGATGAGGAACGCAGTATGAAAGCATTGTTGATAGCATCTCTATGTACGGTAGCGTTATTCGGGTGTTCTAAATCCGCAGCGCCTGATGGTGCAGTATCGGACGATCAATTCGTGACTTATCAATGTGAGTCTGACGCTTCATTTAAGGTCGCTTACCTTGGTAATGAAAAAGCGGTATTACGTTTGCCAGAGAATGAATATCGCCTCACTCAAATAGCGGCAGGTTCAGGAACGAAGTACATCTTAGATGATGGAACCTCTGAACTGATCAATAGCGTCACTTTACGTACCAAAGGTGACAACGCACGTCTAGAACTTGGTCGTGTCGTCTATAAAAATTGTCGAAAGTAAGCCATAGTTAACTCCTAAGATTTACAAACAGTTAAGTGAGGGGATCTACCCTCACTTTTTTTTCTCTTCCCTTTAACGTTAGACTTTTTATGAGCAAAAAACTCACTATTCTCGATATTGCTAAGCTGTCCGGTGTTGGTAAGTCAACCGTATCTCGCGTTCTGACCAATGATCCAAAAGTGAAACCTGAAACCCGTGAAAGGGTGGAAAGAGTAATTCAAGAATCTGGGTACACGCCTTCAAAGTCTGCGCAATCAATGCGTGGTGGCAGTCAAAAAGTCATCGGCGTGATCATCTCTCGTTTAGATTCTCCCTCTGAAAACAAAGCCGTTAGCACCATGCTAGCTGAGTTGTATCGAGCGGATTACGACGTGGTGATCATGGAAAGCCAACTCGATAGAGATAAAGCCAACGAGCATCTTCAGGTTCTTAAGCGTCGTAACGTTGATGGCATTATTGTGTTTGGCTTTACGGACTGTGACATTCCAGCGATCGAAGCGTGGGAACACAAAGCCGTTGTTATCGCTCTGGATACCGAGAACGTAACGTCGATTAACTATGATAACCAACAGGTGATCAATAGTGCGTTAGCGCATCTATCGGATCAGGGTATCTCAGATGTCGGTTTTATTGGTGTTGATCCTAGCGATAAATCAACCGGTGAGTTGCGTCTTAAGGCTTACCTCGATTGGTGTGAAAGCACTGGAGTGATTGCGAACTATCGTACTGGCCAACTTCATCATGAAAGCGCTTATCAGCTGGTGGATGAGGTACTGACTCCTACAACTCAAGCACTTGTTTGTGCTAGTGACACATTGGCTCTTGGCGTGATCAAGCGTCTACAAGAACTACAACGTGAAGATGTGGTTGTAACAGGCGTTGGTGGCAATGATCTTCTCTCTTTCTTGTTCCCTCGCGTATTTAGTATTGATCCAGGCTATCAATCTGCAGGTAAGTTGGCGGCTAATCTATTGATCTCTCAGCTTTTAGGCAATTCAGAGATCTCTCATCACACTCAATCTCCGATTCTATAATCCACTCAATTAAGCGAAATTGAACCGCTTAGATTAAAATTAGAGTGTGATCTCTTTCAATTAATGGGACTGTTCCCATTTAAATTTATCATTCGTGCGGGCATTATAATAACTGTGATTGGGAATGTTCCCATAGGTCTGAATCTTGAGTGGTTATCACTGCATGGTTTAGATGAGTAATTGAATGAAACCAGGGTGGGGTAGTATGAGTAAGATAGCGAAGCAAGACGTTGCGCGTCTTATCGAGTTAGTCGGTGGCAAAGAAAATATTGCGAGTGTCAGCCATTGTCTGACTCGACTGCGTTTTGTATTGAACGATACAGAGCAGGCCAACAAAGCTGAACTCGAAAAATTGAAGCTAGTAAAAGGCTGTTTTACGAACGCAGGCCAATTCCAAGTTGTGATTGGCACTGAAGTTGATGAAGTGTACGCACTTCTGATTGAACAGACAGGTAAAGAGGCATCATCAAAAGATGAGGCGAAGCTGGCTGCTCGTCAAAATATGAACTTCCTTGAGCGTGGTATCTCCCATTTAGCCGAAATTTTCGTACCACTGCTGCCAGCCATCATTACTGGTGGTTTGATTCTTGGTTTCCGTAATGTGATTGGCGACATTCGTATGTTCGACGGCAAAACCCTCGTTGAAATCAGCCAATTCTGGGCAACTGTTCACTCTTTCTTATGGCTGATTGGCGAAGCGATTTTCTTCTTCCTACCGGTTGGTGTGTGTTGGGCGACGGTTAAGAAGCTTGGCGGAACCCCTATTTTGGGTATCACGCTCGGTGTGACCTTGGTTTCCCCGCAATTGATGAACGCTTACATGATAGGTAAATCGGTACCTGAGGTGTGGGACTTTGGCTTGTTCGTGATTGAGAAAGTCGGTTATCAAGCACAGGTGATCCCTGCGATGCTAGCGGGTGTGGCTCTGGCGTTCATTGAGACTAACCTTAAGCGTATTGTACCTTCTTATTTGTACCTTGTTGTCGTGCCATTTGTATCGATTATTTTGTCTGTGATTTTAGCTCACGCTTTCATTGGTCCATTTGGCCGTATGTTAGGTGATGGCGTGGCATTCGCGGCTAAAGCAGCAATGACGGGTGATTTTGCGATTCTTGGTTCAGTGGTATTTGGCTTCCTATACGCACCTTTGGTTATTACGGGTATTCACCACACAACCAACGCAGTCGACCTACAACTGATGCAAGACTTAGGCGGCACACCAATCTGGCCTTTGATTGCGCTATCTAATATTGCACAAGCTTCAGCGGTTGTTGGCATCATCATCTTAAGCAAACGCGAAGGTGAACGAGACATCTCGGTTCCAGCTGCAATCTCTGCCTACTTAGGTGTGACGGAGCCTGCGATGTACGGCATCAACCTTAAATACAAATTCCCAATGCTGAGCGCAATGATCGGCAGTGCTGCAGCGGCTGCAATCTGTGGTAGTGCAGGTGTGATGGCGAATGGTATCGGTGTTGGTGGCTTGCCGGGTATCTTATCGATTCAACCGCAATATTGGTCTGTTTACTTAATTGCGATGCTGGTGGCGATTGTACTACCCGTCACGTTAACACTGTTCTTCTATAAACGAGCACAGATGAAAGGCGAGCTAGAAACCGCCAACGCGTAATGCATTAAATAAGCGATGACTCCAAAGTGAGCCATCGCTTTTTCTCTTAGTTATAGCTTTTTCTTTTAGTTATATCGGCTATTCGACCATGATTTGCATGGTGATTTTTATTTTATATTTTCTGGTAAGTGAGTGTTAGAGATGGCGATGACTGAGCATGATGAAAGTTGGTGGAAAACCGCAACCATCTATCAAATCTACCCAAAGAGCTTTTGTGACAGTGGCAGTAAAGGTACTGGCGATATCAAAGGGATCATTTCAAAACTGGATTATCTTAAACACTTGAGTGTGGATGCAATTTGGTTAACCCCAGTTTACGCATCCCCAATGATCGATAACGGCTACGATATTTCAGATTACTACGCGATTAACCCGCAATTCGGCACCATGGAAGACTTCGACCTATTGCTGGCTGAAGCGCACCAACGTGGTATTCGTATCGTGATGGACATCGTGGTAAACCACACTTCAACAGAACATGCGTGGTTTCAGTCGGCATTGGGTGACAAAAACAGCCCATACCGCGACTACTATATCTGGAAAGATCCAGTAGATGGTCAAGCACCAACTAACTGGCAGTCTAAGTTCGGTGGTAATGCGTGGGAACTAGATGAGGCGACTGGGCAATACTTCCTACACTTATTCGCTAAAGAACAGGCTGACCTCAACTGGGAGAACCCAGTTGTACGCGAAGAAGTAAAAGACGTTATCAGCTTTTGGGCAGAGAAGGGCGTTGATGGTTTCCGCTTGGATGTGATCAACCTTATTTCGAAACAACAAGATTTTCCTAACGATGATATCGGTGATGGTCGTCGTTTTTACACTGATGGCCCACGTGTACACGAATACCTGAAAGAGATCAGCGAAGCAGTATTCCAGAAATACGGCAGCGTGACTGTAGGTGAGATGTCTTCAACTACGTTGGAGCATTGTCAGCAATACTCAAATGTTGATAACAGCGAGCTATCAATGGTGTTTAACTTCCACCACCTTAAGGTCGATTACACCAATGGTGAGAAGTGGACTAATGCGCCGTTTGATTTCTTACAGCTCAAGTCGATCTTCAATCATTGGCAAACAGGCTTGAACGGAAAAGGGTGGGGCGCATTGTTCTGGTGTAACCACGACCAACCGCGAGTGGTGAGCCGCTTAGGTGATGATCTGCAGTATCGTGTTGAGTCGGCGAAGATGCTGGCTGCGTCTGTACACATGATGCAAGGCACGCCGTATATCTATCAAGGTGAAGAGATTGGCATGACTAACCCGGGTTATACTGAGATCAGCCAGTATCGTGATGTAGAGAGCACCAACATGTATGACATCATGGTTAACCGTGATGGTGTGGCTCATCAAGATATGATAGCGATTTTAGCGCAGAAGTCTCGTGATAACTCTCGTACACCAATGCAATGGAACAGTGAGCCTTACGCAGGATTCTCACAAGCTAAGCCGTGGCTAGATGTTGCAAATAACTACACTGAGATCAACGCTGAGCAAGCGCTAGAAGATAAAGACTCTGTTTTTTACTTCTATAAGAGCTTGATTGAGTTACGTAAAGAAGTGCCAGCGATTACTCATGGTAGCTACAAAGATTTGTTGCCTGAGCACCCATCGGTATTTGCGTATTCTCGTGAGACTGATAGTCAGACTTTGTTGTGTATTAATAACTACTACGGTGAAGCGTGTCAGGTTGAGTTACCTAATGAATTTGAACTTGATAAAACGCAACTGTTATTGGGGAATTACTCTGATGAGCAGTCGCCAGTTTCTGCAAATACGGTAGCCTTACGACCGTATGAAACAAGAATTCTCTTGATAGAGCAATAATACTCGTTCCCCTATGCGAGTATAAGCTTTGAGCCTGAAATCTAAGTGTCAGGCTCAAAGCTTTCCTTCCTATTTTTCAATGGAAGGTTTTGGTTATTAGCCTTTATTGACCGTAAATGAATCGAGAACCCATGTCGTTTCGCTCAGTTGGGTGCCATTCTTTTCGTCCCAGTCCATCATTTTCACAACGCCAAAGTTTGGGTTAAACCATGTCTCGGTATTGCTTTGAAATTCAGCTGAATCATACCCATCACAAACAACGTTGTAAGTGTTTTCAACTTTAAGGTACGCCGTTTCAATTTTCTTGTCTTGAACCGTTACCGTTGAGCGCTGCCCATTTTCGGAAACTTGTTGCAGCCAATGGAAGTCACATTGTGTGTCTGACGGCCCTAAATCGTCGATCTCGCCTTCGTAGAAATCATCAAGCAAGGCTTCTAGTTGGCCAGTAGTAACCTCAAACGAAAGTCCGACAGAACTACTGCTGTGACTAATATTGGGGCTTTTTTCTTTTACTGTACTGCCTGAGGATTTGAATACCGGGTTGGTTACTAAAAAGTCGACAGTCTCACCATTACTCAATTCTATATTGGAATCAACTGAGTTAACAAAGCCATCACTGCCTTTGTAAAACAGGCCACTGTCTGTTTCACCTTGTACCGTCATATCAGCTGCGTAGAAGTCGTTGATGCCGCTGTTTACCATGCTCTCTAACGTTGTTTTTAGCTTCTCCAATTCAGCTACGCCTTCAGTTTTATTAGCGATCGCTAATTTATCTAATTCCAACTGAATATTGGCTAACATCTGCTGTGAACTGATATCTCGGTATGCAAGATCCAGTGCTACGTTTTCTCCACCATCTTCAGAGGTCAGGTAAGACAACAATGTGATGCTTTGTGGTGCAAACTGAGAGTTGTTGATCGGGTAGTCGAACTGAGTTGCACCTGATGAAGAAGAGCCGCCTCCGCCGCCACAGCCATAAAGAGCAAAGAGAGAAGTCGCAAGCAACGTCATGGATTTTTTCATGTTGAGCATTCCTAATATAGTTGGCCTTGAGCGGCCTGAAGTTTTTAGGAATGCTATTGGTGAGAGAGTTAATAGGGCAAAAAATGAAGATACATAAGATCTTAATTTATATTTAAATTTTTGTTTTTAAATGCTTTATTTTCCTTTACTCAGAAAGTTGATGGCCAACATTTGTGCAGTAGTTAAGCATCAGGTTTTCCCACTGCTTAATGATTGGTGGCTCTTTGATACTCAATTTTAGATTTTTCCAAGGCTGGAGACAGGTCGACTTCGACTCAGGTTTGGATAAGCGATTGAACAACTCTTCAGAAGGAACTACTCGTAATAACGCGACTAAGGATTCCATGTAGTTGAGGCGAAACTTATCCATGTCCCCTTGCTTGTAAGCAATATGGGAAATCATCATATAGACCAGTGCGTTCTCAATGGTCGAATTGCCCGCCGTGTTGGTCAGAAATTCCTTGGCGGTTTGCAAGTCTCTTAATTTGAAGTGAATAATCCCAAGCCAGAGTTTTAGCTCGTCGGGAATCAACTTAAAGTGGGTTTGCACTAGGCTAGTAAATCGAATCAGTCGCTGGTGATCTGTCTCAAATAGCGCTAGCTGGCGAGCGATCAGCGTTGAGGTCATCACGTTGAGTGGTACGTTCTCAAGATCGATAGTCGTGCCATTCAATAGAGCACTTAATGCGTGATTGTCGACAGACCATTCCGGATAGAGCGGAGCAGGCAGAGCAAAGTAGCTCGCAAGTTCTTGGTTAATCTCCATCAAGCTCTCGCTGAGATTATCTATCTCAATAGAGTAAACGCCACGAAAGGCAAGCTTACCTGAGCTCGGGTAGATAAGGCTGACCTTGGCTGCGAGTCGTTTGTCGACCTCTTGGTCCTTCAGCTGAATATTAAGCAGATAGTCACTGGTGCGCATGTTCTTTGCGCCAGGGAAGAAAGGAGAGCTATCTACCGGGTCTAGGAAGTAACTTGGGGCATCTTGGTTGGCTAAATCGGTATAGGCGTACTCAATTTGTTGTTGAAGCAACAGAGCTTTAACCATCTTGCGATAATGTCTTGCATTGTCACCGACCGCATCGATGCGATTGAGTAGCAGCTCAACCTTAGGAATTAACCTCTGTTCACGTTCAACCTCAGAGGCATGGTTCGACGAATGCCATAACATGTAACCCAAGCTTGCTGTAGTGATCAGTAACACCAGAGTCGTTAACAGGAGAACAGAGGTCACTAGCGTCGGAGTCTTTCGCGCTTTAGGTTGTTCTGTTTCCAAAACTGTTTCTGCTGTTTCAGATGCTGCATTAGATAAACTGACCGAGCTAGGGCTAAGAAAGTAGCCTTTGCGTGGGTAAGTGACCAAAATTTTGGTAGCGTCGTTCTCTGGCAAGTGTTTTTGTAGTACCGAGCGAAGTGTGCTGATTCGGTTGGTGAGTACGTTTTTGGATATGAAATTACTTTGCCAAACCGTCGCGATAATTTGCTCTGCCGCTAATGGCTCTCCGACGCTCGTGAGAAATAGCTCAAGTAACTCGATAGAACGAGGCTCTAAATCGATGACCTGCTCGTTGCAACTCAAGACACGTGTCATTGGGTTGAATTCTAAACCTTCAATGAAGATCGAGGTTTGAGTGTCTTTGGCGCTGGAGAGGTAATCTTGCATAACGAAAGAGGGGTAGCTTATAAAAGCTAAATACTAGCTGTTTTCGTTATGAAAAACAGCTAGTAATTCATTGATTGGATAGCTGGCGTTAAGACGCGTAGTTCACCGAATAGCGTGTAGGCTTATGATTCATCGCTAATACGATGTTCAATACCGCAGTGCCCAATACAGAAACCGCAATCACCCAAGGCGATACGAAGAAGAATGATGCAAACAGAATACACGCATCAATAGCCATTTGGGTTTTGCCTACTGAGATACCGTAGCGATCCTGAATGAATAAGCACAAGACGTTGAATCCACCCAAGCTTGAGCGATGACGGAATAAGATCAGCATACCCAAGCCCATCAATAAACCACCGGCTACTGCACAGTAGATCTCATTATGAACTTCGAGCGAAATAACCAAGTATAAATGATCGGCAAACACAGACACTAAAGCGCCGGAAATCGCACTGCTGATCGCAAAGCTGCGACCAAAACGTTTCCACGCCAATAGATAGAATGGACAGTTAGCGACAAAGTATAGAATACCGAAGGTTACAGGCAAAAATTGACTCAACAGTAGAGCCAAACCAGTAGTACCACCGGTAAGCAGGTGCGCAGACTGTAAAAAGAAGACGCCTAACGCTACTAAAAACGTGCCCGTCAGGACTGCAATCCAATCTTCTTTACGTGAGTGTTTTTCCATCGTTTTAATAATTACCTAATCAATAAAGGCGTGCATAGTAGAGAAAAACTTAAGCTTTCGGTAGCTAGAGGGGCAAAATTAAGGTAAACCTATGTAATCTGCGTTTTACAGGGTGTAAATCGTAAAATTGACAGTAAGGAACATCTTTGGTTGGATAAGCCCAATAACCATGATGAATCTTATTTGTGATTATGAAAAAACTGCATGATAAAATTGCAATTAGCTCTTTATGACCTAGATCAAATTATGTAGAATGCGTCACATCAAAACGGTGACGGAAACGTTTGCTTTCGGTCGTTGTGTGGTTTTTTTGAAACTTTCAGTACAATCTGAGTCAGGAGATACAGATGCTTAAGCGTGACATGAACATTGCTGATTACGATGCGGATCTATTCGCAGCTATCCAAGAAGAAACTCTTCGTCAGGAAGAGCACATCGAACTTATCGCTTCAGAAAACTACACAAGCCCACGTGTAATGGAAGCTCAAGGTTCTCAGCTAACAAACAAATACGCTGAAGGCTACCCAGGCAAGCGTTACTACGGTGGTTGTGAGTACGTAGACAAAGTTGAAACTCTAGCAATTGAACGTGCATGTGAGCTGTTTGGTGCCGAGTACGCGAACGTACAGCCTCACTCAGGTTCTCAAGCAAACAACGCTGTATACATGGCGCTACTGAACGCAGGCGACACAGTTCTAGGTATGAGCCTAGCGCACGGTGGTCACCTAACTCACGGTTCTCCAGTAAACTTCTCTGGTAAGCTTTACAACATCATCCCTTACGGTATCGACGAAGCAGGCCAAATCGATTACGAAGAGATGGAAAAGCTGGCTATCGAGAACAAACCTAAGATGATCATCGGTGGTTTCTCTGCTTACTCTCAAATCTGTGATTGGAAGCGCATGCGTGAAATCGCTGACAAAGTAGGTGCTTACCTATTCGTAGATATGGCTCACGTAGCGGGTCTAATCGCGGCAGGTGTTTACCCGAACCCAGTTCCACACGCGCACGTTGTTACAACAACAACGCACAAAACGCTAGCAGGCCCACGTGGCGGTCTAATCCTTTCTAACGAAGGCGAAGACCTTTACAAGAAGCTGAACTCAGCAGTATTCCCAGGCGGTCAAGGTGGCCCTCTAATGCACGTTATCGCTGGTAAAGCAGTAGCGTTCAAAGAAGCTCTAGAGCCAGAGTTCAAAGAATACCAAGCACGTGTAGTTGCTAACGCAAAAGCAATGGTTGCTGAATTCCTTGAGCGTGGTTACAACATCGTTTCAGGTTCTACAGAGAACCACCTGTTCCTAGTTGACCTAATCAACAAAGACATCACAGGTAAAGAAGCAGACGCAGCACTAGGTGCAGCAAACATCACAGTAAACAAGAACTCAGTACCAAATGATCCACGTAGCCCGTTCGTTACTTCAGGTATCCGTATCGGTTCTCCTTCTATCACTCGTCGCGGTTTCTCAGAAGCAGACGCGAAAGAGCTAGCAGGTTGGATCTGTGACATCCTAGATAACATGGGCGATGAGTCTGTTATCGAAGCGACTAAAGCAAAAGTACTAAATATCTGTAAGCGTCTACCGGTTTACGCTTAATTTTTCTTCGTAGTAATTTGAACTTCGTTGTCGAGCATGCTCACTTACATCCGTAAGCTCCGCGTGCTCTCCTAGAATTTCAAACGACTACTTTGAAAAATACTTTTAAAGGGGCTCATTGAGTCTCTTTTGTTTTAGGGAAAGGTGCTGAAAACTCCGCGCCTGTTCCTTGAACTTAAGCTATTTGATTGAAAGTACGATTTGAAGGGCTCCTTGCTAGGGGCCTTTTTGGTATCTGTCGGTATGGAGTTGGGTTATCTGAGAATGCAGAAAGGCGGTACTAAAAAGGGCTGATGTCTGCACATCAACCCTTTGTGGTTTTCTTATGTTGGTTCTACTTTCTGATGCTAAGCAGGGTGCCAGACTTACACTTGAATGAGTAATAATGGCGGCTCTCGTTGAATTTTCCTAAGCCTTCGCCGTCACAGTAGTCGATATTGATGTCACGCATCACTTCTAGTGTGTCTTCGCTTTTCAGAGCGAATTTAGAGCCATCAGAGCAGACAATACGCACTCTTTCATCATGGCTTACTGAGTAAATATCGACTTCGGTGTTACACAGCTCAAAAGAGGCTTCACGAAAGTTGTCTTGCTGTGTATTTGAAGCGCAACCTGCAGTCAGTGTTGCTGCGAAAACTGCCAAAAGTCCGAGTCTTTTCATTGTTAATCCTTCGCTATCATCAGATTGATTGATGAGTTTTATATGTTATTTCAGGTAGCCTATACAACAACACGCTTTGGTTCAAGGAGCGTTCGTTGACTCTAAGATATAAAAGTATAGATGTAGACAGACAATTTATAATTGGCTAACTGCATGTTTATCCAATACGTATCACCAATAAAAAAGACCAACACTGAGGTTGGCCTTTCAAAATCAAGCGTGTTCTAAATGACTATCGAAACTGTTTGGCTTCTGGAAGGAACTCAAAACCAGCAGACGCAAGTTTAGCGATCAATGCTGCTTTGTCGATCTCGTAGAAGTTGACCACTCGATCCAAATCACCACCGAAGTCGTCACGTAGCTTCATGTTGACGATGCTCATCAACATTACAGGATCCATTTTTTCAAAATTAGCGAGGTTCATATTAGTCCTCGAAATCTGAGATCAGCAGGTTTGCAGCGGCAAAGGCTGCACGCTCACGCGCTTCTTTAGGAAGAGATTCGTCTGCAGCAAGGTCATTCAATGTTTTTACCGCGCAGGTGATCGCTTTAGGGATATAGCCTTGGTCGCCACTGCCAATTTGAGAATACAGTTCACGAACCAAATCACAACAATCGTATACTTTCATTTTTATACCTAACCAAATGATAACTTATCTCAATATACACATAGAGATAAGCAAAAACAAAGTGGATCTGATCAAGTTCAGAGTTAGTTTGTTCTTGCTCAATATCTCACTTAGTTAGTTCGCGGCTTAGGTTACTATTTACCTATTCATTTGGTATTTAACGATTAGCCAGAGACTTGTTGTTCAAGTTGATAGGTGACTTCATCAGCAAGATTGAGCTGTTTCGCGAGCTCTTTCAGGTACGCCTTTTCCATGAAGTTCTGTTCGTCGGCCACAATCAAAGAGGCTAAGTAGATCTCACTCGCCTGTTGAGGTGACGTTGCTAATTGAGCGATTTCGCTTGGGTCGAGTGGTTTGTGCAGTTCTTCAGAGACCAATTTAGTCAGTTGATAATCGGCACCCATGTTCTCGACGGCTTGTTCAATCTTAGCCATCTCTTCTTCATCGACATGGCCATCGGCTTTGGATGCGGCAATCATTGATCTGAGAATCAGTACGCTATGGTTTGAGTCGTTCTCATCAAATTTAGCTTGCTCGGCATTCGGTGTTTGGCCTTGTTTAGATTGGTAGTCGTTGTAGACCTTGTAAGCGAGAGCGCCCAGAGCTGCTGCGCCACCAATACCTGCGGCTTTCTTACCCATTTTCTTGGTTTTCTTAGAACCCATTAATGCACCTAATAGCCCGCCACCAACAGCGCCTGCACCGAAGGCTCCGAGTGTACTTTTACTGCTACTCTTGCCATTGTTGCCTTGAGAAAGGCCACTTAAACTTGAAGACCCTTGTGAAAGTTTCTGAGTGCCTTGTTTAACGAGATCTGACTTAAGTGCTTGGTTCAGTAAGCTTTTGATATCCATCGATACCTCCAATGGTGAGCATGTCCAAAAAGTTGATGACACCAATATACGGATTTGAAGATGAACAGGGGATTAACTTACGTTATTTACTCTACTGATAAATAGAAGGGAGTTTGAAGGGAAAAAATAGGTATAAAAAAGGCCACCTGATGGTAGCCTTTCAATGTTTATCTAGTGAGTAATCTGATTACTAAGCTAGTTGAGCTTTAAGGTGCTCGATAACCGTGTCCATTGCGATAGCTTCTTTATCACCAGTACGACGGTTTTTGTATTCGAAGTTACCTTCGTCCATGCTGCGATCACCGATAACGATAGTGTGAGGAATACCCACTAGCTCGATATCTTTAAACATAACACCTGGGCGCTCTTTACGGTCATCGAATAGAACTTCGATACCCATAGCTGTTAATTCAGCGTATAGCTTCTCAGCTGCTTCTTTAACGCGCTCAGATTTGTGCATGTTCATTGGTACGATAGCAACTTGGAACGGCGCTAGTGCGTCTGGCCAAGTGATACCGAATTTATCGTGATTTTGCTCGATAGCAGATGCAACAACACGTGAAACACCGATACCGTAACAACCCATTTCTAGGATTACGCTCTTGCCGTCAGGACCAAGCACGTTACAGTTCATTGCTTTAGAGTAAGTATTACCCAGCTGGAAGATGTGACCAACTTCGATACCACGCTTAAGTTGGATAGTACCTTGACCACATGGGCTTAGGTCGCCTTCAACTACGTTACGTAGATCTTCAATTTGAGCAAGCTCAACATTACGACCCCAGTTAATACCGAAGTAGTGCTTACCGTCTACGTTTGCGCCAGCGCCAAAGTCGCTCATTACAGCAACAGAGCGGTCAACGATGAATGGTAGCTCTAGGCCAACAGGGCCAAGTGAACCTGGACCTGCACCAACAAGTGCGCGGATTTCTTCTTCAGAAGCCATCTCTAGCGGAGCAGCAACTTGTGGAAGGTTCTCTGCTTTCACTTCGTTAAGCTCGTGGTCACCACGGATGATCAGAGCAATAATATCTGCTTCTACTTCATCAGAAGCTTTAACGAATAGAGTCTTAACTGTCTTCTCGATTGCTAGACCGTGTTGCTCTACCAATTCTGCGATAGTTTTCGCGTTTGGTGTATCAACCAGTTCCATCTCTTGAGTTGGTGCTGCAGCATCTTCAGTAGGAGCAAGTGCTTCTGCTTTTTCGATGTTTGCTGCGTAATCTGACTCAGTTGAGAATGCGATTAGGTCTTCGCCGCTTTCAGCAAGAACGTGGAACTCTTGAGAGCCGCTGCCGCCGATTGCGCCAGAGTCTGCCAATACTGGACGGTACTCAAGGCCCATGCGGTCGAATGCTTTACAGTAAGCATCGTGCATCGCTTGGTAAGACTTTTCTAAGCCTTCTTTATCGATATCAAAGCTGTACGCATCCATCATAGAGAATTCACGTGCACGCATTACGCCAAAACGAGGGCGGCGCTCATCACGGAATTTAGTCTGGATTTGGTACAGGTTTAAAGGTAGCTGTTTGTAAGAGCTGATCTCGTTACGTACTAGGCTCGTCACTACTTCTTCAGCTGTTGGGCTAAGAACAAACGGACGAGAGTGACGGTCTGTGAAACGAAGTAGCTCAGGACCCATCTTTTCAGAACGGCCAGTCTCTTCCCAAAGCTCAAACGGTTGAACTACGGGCATCAAGATTTCAACGGCACCTGCATTATCGATCTCTTGGCGAACGATATTTTCGACTTTACGCAGTACACGTAGACCAGTAGGTAGCCAAGTATATAAACCTGAAGCTAGCTTACGGATCATACCTGCACGTAGCATCAGCTGGTGGCTGATAACTTCTGCGTCGTTTGGAGTCTCTTTCAGAGTAGAAAGAAGGTAGTTACTGGTACGCATTCTATGGTATCCGTTTCATCATTGACAAAAGAAAACTTGCTGTCGTTCGTGACCACAGCAAATCTGATATAGCCGCATATAATATCAGCCTATTTGGGATCTCAAAAGCGTTCAATGTCAGTTACATTGATGAAAAGTGTTTCAACTACGAATTTCACGTTAAGATCGAACAAATTTACCGCATATTCCTTGTTGTCAGGTTTACCTTTCTTATAGGCAGGACGAGGATCTTGGCCTAATACTTCTTTGATCACCTGAACGATATGGCGCGCTTGTGGATGACTGGCTAGCTTACTTTGCGCTTGCTGCGAAAAGTTAACTTCGAGCACTTCTGGTTCATCGGCAGCAAACCCTCCCAATGCGTCCGGAATCGAATCTGAGTAGGGGATATAAGGCTTGATGTCGATGATCGGTGTGCCATCTACTAAGTCGACGCTGCCGAGATCCAACCAAGTTTGTCCTTTCTCTTGAGACACACCTTTTAGTTCAACCGCAGACATGCCAATTCCATTCGGTCTGAATGTGGCACGAGACGCGAATACACCAATACGTTCATTCCCGCCAAGGCGAGGTGGCCTCACGGTTGGTTTCCAGCCTGCTTCAAGGTTCTTGTCGAACAGAAATAGTAACCAAACATGGCTAAATTGCTCAATACCACGAACAGACTCAAGGCAGTTTGCTGCATCAACTAACCTGACTCTTGAGGTGGATGTGGGTACCAACCTAGGCTGCCTTGGCACAGCGAACTTCTCTTTATAAGGAGAGTCAATAAAGCCAACAGGTTCAATGGTGTACATAGTTGGGTGTTCTCTGATTACGATTAAGACGGAAAAATATCATAAAATTGCTTGTTTTTCCTTTGATAATAATTATCATTTGAAATGTTATAACATATCAAATTAGTTATTGAGGGAAATACAATGAAACCGAATATCCATCCAGATTACCGTCCCGTGGTCTTTCATGACACCAGTGTCGATGAGTACTTCTTAATCGGCTCAACGCTAAAAACAGACCGTACTATCGAATGGGAAGACGGTAATATTTATCCTTACTTCACGATTGAGGTGTCGTCAAAGTCGCACCCTTTCTATACCGGTAAACAGAGAGTGCTACATAAAGAGGGACGTGTTGCGAACTTCACTCGTCGTTTTGGTCAATTAGGTAAGGGAGCGAAATAAATGAAAGTCGTGAAATCACTGAAAAGTGCAAAGAGCCGTCACCCGGATTGTCAGATAGTAAAACGCAGAGGCCGACACTATGTTATCTGTAAAACTAATCCGAGATTCAAAGCGGTTCAGAAATAAGCCGTCAATTTGATGTGACACGTGTGTAAAAAACGAGGGGAAAGTCAAACTTCATTCATTTGCCTGCTTTTCTTTTCCCTCAAGAGGAACGTGATTAAAGATAGAGTGTTTATTTAGCGTACGATGTGTTTTATTTTTAAGTGAATCAATAGGTTATATCGTTAGGTATATTTGTAGTGAATGCGTAGTTGTGAATTATAAATCTAGATTTTGTATTTAATGTGGATTTATTTGCTAATTAATTGTTCAAATAGAGTTAAATATCGTCGCTTGTTACACATTTTGTAACATTTTGAATTTCTAATTGATAATTTTGTCGCGTACCCTTCGCTGGCAATTTGAACATTTTTGTCACAATTGCATAGGAATCACTACAAGGAGGGAACTGATGAGTTCATCAGCTTCAATAAAAAACAACTCGCCAAAGAAACCTATTTTTACCCGTTTTCTCGATGGTGTTGAATATTTGGGGAACCTATTACCCCACCCAATCACTCTTTTCGCAATCTTCTGCGTCGCTATTCTAGTTACTTCAGGTATCGCTGGATATTTTGAAGTGTCTGTTATGGACCCTCGCCCAGAAGGTGCTCCAGGTCGTGCTGCTGACGGCATGATCTACGTTGTAAGCTTACTTAACGCTGAAGGCTTACAGCTCATTGTTACTAATCTAGTTAAAAACTTTGTTGGCTTTGCGCCATTAGGTACCGTGCTTGTTGCAATGCTAGGTGTAGCGATTGCTGAACACTCAGGTCTATTATCTGCGGCGATGCGTGGCATGGTAATGGGCGCATCTAAGCGTATGGTTACGGTAACCGTAGTTTTTGCCGGTATTATCTCTAACACGGCTTCAGAGCTTGGTTACGTAGTACTTATCCCTCTTGCAGCAATGCTTTTCCACTCTTTGGGTCGCCACCCATTAGCGGGTCTAGCGGCAGCATTTGCTGGTGTATCTGGTGGTTACTCTGCAAACCTTCTAATCGGTACGGTTGATCCACTGCTTTCTGGTATTACAGAAACAGCAGCACAAATGATCGACCCGACTTACAGCGTCGGTCCTGAATCAAACTGGTACTTCATGTTTGTTTCGACTTTCTTCATTGCGATTACAGGTGCATTTGTAACTGAGAAGATTGTTGAGCCAAAACTGGGTAAATACAACGATGAAGAAGCGTCTGAAGACCTATCAAATGATTCGATGGGTAAACTAACAGACGTTGAGAAGAAAGGCCTTAAGCTTGCGGGTATCGCAGTGCTAGCGGTATCTGCACTTCTTGCTTGGACGATTGTTCCAGCTGACGGCGTTCTACGTTCAGCCGCAGGTACGGTTTCAGGTTCTCCATTCCTGAAAAGTATCGTAGCGTTCATCTTCGTATTCTTCGCAGTTCCTGGTTTCGTTTACGGTAAAGTTACCGGCACAATGAAAACCGACCGTGATGTAATCGATGCAATGTCTAAATCTATGTCTTCAATGGGTATGTACATAGTACTTGTGTTCTTTGCTGCTCAGTTTGTTGCTTTCTTCAAGTGGACTAACTTCGGTCAAGTATTCGCAGTTGCAGGTGCTACGTTCCTACAGGATATCGGCCTAACGGGTCCAATGTTGTTTTTCGCATTCATCCTAATGTGTGGCTTCATTAACCTGATGATCGGTTCGGCTTCTGCTCAGTGGGCCGTTACAGCACCTATCTTCGTTCCAATGCTAATGCTAGTAGGCTACGCACCAGAAACGATTCAAGCGGCTTACCGTATCGGTGACTCAACAACGAACATCATTACTCCAATGATGAGCTACTTCGGTCTTATCCTTGCTGTAGCGACGCGTTACATGAAGAACTTAGGTATCGGTACTCTGATTGCAACTATGCTTCCATACTCAATCGTATTCTTGGTTGGTTGGAGCTTAATGTTCTACGTTTGGGTATTCGTATTTGGCCTACCAGTAGGTCCGGGCGCTGCAACTTACTACACGCCTTAGTGGTCGAGTAGGGGAGCCCCCTTTTAATCGACAATAAAAAACCTGCATTGATTGCAGGTTTTTTTGTTCTTGTCATGAAGAGATAGAACTAAGTTAATCTAGAATTAGATTGTTAGCGTTTTGCTAGCAGGCGATCGAGGTGGTTGGCGAACTCACGGCGATCGGTCTGTGATAGGGCACTTGGGCCACCCGTTTGGATGCCACTTGAGCGCATGGTATCCATAAAGTCACGAATGTTCAGACGTGCTTTGATGGTCTCTTTGGTGTAAAGCTCACCACGAGAGCTGAGAGCTTGGCCACCTTTGGTGATCACTTCGTCAGCCAGAGGGATATCGGATGTAATCACAAGATCGCCAGGTTCAGTGCGCTTTACGATTTCATCATCAGCAATATCAAATCCGCTTGGTACTTGAATCGAGTGAATGTTATTGCGTTTAGGAACGGGAACCAGATGGTTTGCCACAAAGGTACATTCAACCCCTGTGCGCTCAGCTGCGCGTACGATTGTTTCTCGGATAACCTTTGGACAAGCGTCCGCATCAACCCATATCTTCATAGTGTTCTATTTCTCTATTCGCTTATTTATCTGTCAACTTATTGCTCGGTTAACTTATTACTCAGTTAATTTGGCTTCAAGCGTGGCAACGCGAGCGGTAAGTTCAAGGATTTGCTTTTCCAGTTGGCCAACACGGTCTAGTGCCGGCTCTTCTTGTGTCGCGACTTCAACTTTAGGAACGCGATTCGCACTTTTCCAGCTCTTGATGGTTGTGATTAAAGCAGGCATTGGAACCGATGTACTCATACGAGCTTTCACTAATGCAACGGTCGGCTCTTTACCTTGTGCTTGCAGTCCTTCAAGCACTGATTTCAACTCTTCAGAAACATCTTTTGTCAGCATGTTGACCTCCATTTTTAGTCTTCAATCATTTTACTCGCTCCGCTGGATGATAGCGAATCATAAAACATCCCATGGCGTGTGAGAGATCTCTTACAAAGGCTGTGAGATAACACGAATAGTTGTCTAGAGAGATTGATATGCATATAGTTAACTTGTTGAATTTTAATTGTTTTATATAATTAACAACTCGGATGAATTCAAAGTGTGATGCAAATCTATTGTCCGAAACCCTAAATCGCGTAAATTAAACCTTGTCGGAAGGATTCTGACACGGAACAGGAAAGCACCAAGGATTTGGTTATCTTCAGGATGAAGATTTGGTTACTTAGGATTGAGTGATCAAGCATGGAGCGTAAGGACATTGTAGGGATACAGTCAGTTAACAGGAAGTTAGCTGCAACGGAATGACAATGGACACCTTTAGGATTAAAGGGTTGGATTAGCATCAGGACGATGTAAAGGACACCGCTCACGGAACAAGTGATGTGCGCTAACTAGGATTGTTAGCTTTCAGGATGATTGGACACCGCTAGGACGGCGAAGTAAAGGAAAGAGCTGAAGGATTACAGCCACTATTATGGATGATGCATGGAGCATTAATTAGTAGCCGGACTGCTGCGAGTAAGACCCTAGCCCTGACACTTCGGTGTCGGGGCTTTTCTTTTCCTGAGGCTTTTCTCTATCTAGGAGACTCTTTTAAATCTAGAGCGTCTTTATCTAAGAGCTTCTTCATTTAAGAGCGCAACATCTGCTTTTCTGCTAATGGTCAACACAAGGAGTGTTTTATGACGATAGCAACCTCAAGAACGCTGTTGGTACCTTATACTGAACAGCTAGAACTCGACTTTATCAAGTTAAATTGCTGCCCCATTAATCGTGCCGAAATGAATGGACCTCACTCTGTCGCCTCTGCGAAGCACCTTTTTCAAGAAATACTGCAAGATAACGTTGGCTTCTGCCGCGCGATCATCCACAACCAAACCCGTGAATATCTTGGACATGTCTTTGTTTCATCGGAAAAGGGTAAGCATGAACTTGGCTTTATTTTGGATAAAGAATACTGGAATCAAGGTATTGCTAGTGAGGTACTAAAACCTTTCTTTAGTTTGGTGCGCTTTGAAGAGCGTTTAACGAATGTTGTTGCGACTGTGAATGTCGGACACAACCCATCCATTAAGCTATTAGAAAAATTAGGCTTTGCATTTAAAGAGACCAAACAAGATCAGTTTGGCCCTTATCATGAATATCGTTATACCGAGTATTGCGACGTTACATTCTATGAGGCTGTAGCTCAAACCGCATAGAGCGGAAACCGACCATGATCAGTTTACCTTGGTATAGGTCATCACCTAACGCTGAAAATTCAAATTGGTACACAGTATGCCAGCGCCAAATCGTGGTTAACTCATGGCGCATCTTAAGCTTATGACCACTAAAAGCGACACTCAACAATTGTAAGTCCAGCTCTTTACACTTTCTCGCAATGGCAGCCTTCGCAAGCTCTGATTGCCTGCGCTGCTGCCAAAATAAAAAGCAAAAGAAGCACAGAAACAAAATAGCCAATAAGTTATCTATCATTTAATCCATACTTCCTTTTTTATCTCTTCATTCCAATTGTGATAGTTGCGCATTTTGATGAACTACAGAGTGAGTCTCTCTGTGAACTTAATTAGCTTTAGCCGCTTGTTGCAGTTCGACCAGTGCGTTTGCAAGTTCTGGTGATGGATTTGAGTTCAGTAGCGGTAAAAATACCATTCTCAGAGTTGGAATCATCACTAAATCTGCAAATAACTGATTGAACAAGTTTTGGTTACCTGTTTGTGCGAGGCGCAGCAAGAATTGCTCAGCAATCGCAGGATCTTGCAGTGCGTGCCAGCTTCGACCAGCCAAACCAATTAACACTTCTTGGTGACTTAAGCGTGGGCTCGCCAGAACTTGGTTAATTACGGCATTCGTTGTGCTTGGTTCTGCACCAGAAAGGGCACGAACCAACGCAGACAGCAAGAACAGATCCGGTTCTTGGCTATTGATCTCATTTTCGGCCATCTCTTGTAAGCGTTGAGCCAGCTTGTCATTGATTTGCGTGTGCTCAAGCGCCCCTAGTGTTGCGTATAGAGGTTCTGATGGTAGTTTGTTCAATGCTTTACGAATCGCGACACCGTTTTGTTGGCTGCCTAGGCGAGCACACATATCGGTGATACCTTGAAGACCAACAGTTTTCCAGTTATCCCAGCCTAGATCACCAGTGAAGTAGTGTTGAGCGTGTTCGTAGTATTGGCTAGTCGCCAGATCTAAACCTGATCTTACTTGGCTATGGAACACGGCCATCTTGTCCTCTGAAGGCTTAAACGTGTATGGGTTGTTAGACAGCTTTTGTTGTTGCTCTTCGCTGATCTCGCCGTTTAGACGTGTGCCCATTGCTTCTATGACAAACTTAAGGAAGTTACCTACATCGCCTTGATGCAACAGGCCCCTTTCGTCCAGCTTGAACTTTAGAAACCAAATCCAAGGCTGCTTGTGTTCGTTCCAGTAACTAATGGCTAAGTGAGCTTGTTTCTGAAGTGGAAATGGGTACGGCTGTTTCCCTTGCTCAACATCAGAGAATAAGGTGTTGTCGATCTTCTGAATGCGACGACCTAGGTCGTAGATATCGTATTGGCAACCGCTATTCTTGAGTAACTGAGTGAGCGTGTGAATCGTTTCCATAGTAATAAAGCTCCTAACTTTCTTTCCTAAATAGATGGTACTCTATGCCCCAATTTCAAGGTCACTAGATAAATAACTTGGTGAAAAATGACAGCTGCCACAAAGTTACCTCCTTTACTTCAACAATTAGAACAACAAATGCGCCAATGTTCGCTGTGGAGTGATGTTCCACCTTCGGACGAAGCTCTGGCCAGTGTTGAACCTTTCGCGATTGATTCGTTACAACCGGAAGAGTGGTTGCAGTGGATCTTTATCGTTAAGATCAACGCAATGATGGATGCGAAAATGCTCCTACCGAAGGGCTTTGCTATCCATCCTTATTTTGGTGAAGTTTGGAAAAATGAGGCAGACAAGGCTGAACTGCTAGTGACGATTCAGAGCATTGATGAGGTATGCGCGTAATGTTAGAGATCATTTATCAAGATGAGTATTTTGTCGCGGTGAATAAGCCCGCTGGCATGCTGGTGCATCGCTCATGGTTGGATAAACACGAAACGCAATTTGTGATGCAAACACTGCGTGATCAAATTGGTCAGCACGTATTTCCTCTGCATCGCTTAGATCGCCCAACGTCTGGCGTATTGGTGTTTGCGCTATCGAGTGAGGTCGCCTCTGAGGTGATGCCAATGTTCGCTAACCATGAGATGCAAAAGACTTACCATGCAATTGTTCGTGGTTGGATAGAAGAGGGCGATACGCTAGATTACGCACTTAAGGTTGAGCTGGATAAGATCGCAGATAAGTTCGCGAAAGAAGACAAAGAAGCGCAAGAGGCTGTGACGGTTTATGAACCGATAGCAAAAGTCGAAGTACCCTATTCAACGGGACGTTTCCCTACGAGCCGCTACTGCTTGGTTGAGATGATGCCAAAAACAGGCCGTAAACATCAGCTGCGTCGTCATATGGCTCACCTAAGACACCCAATCGTGGGTGATACCTCACATGGTGATGGTAAACACAACCGACTGTTTCGTGATGATTTAGACTCGCACCGTTTGTTGCTACATGCCTCTGAATTGCGCTTCATTCATCCTTTCACTAAAGAAGAGTTGGTCATGAAGGCGAACCTGGATGAAACTTGGCTAAGGTTGTTTGAAACCTTTGAGTGGGATACCAACTTAATCGATGCTCAAACTTGCTTGTCGAAGTAAGTCACGCGTATTTAAGCAATCGCGAGTCTAAGTGAAAAGAAAAATATAATAAAAACAAAGGGCTGATAGTGATATCAGCCCTTTTTGTATCTGTACAACCTTAACGGCATCACTATTGTTGACTAGTTCGTCGTTAATCGTGGGATCATTTTAGCTTTTCTAGATCGGCTTCGATCTCAGCGATCTTACTTGATACCACTTTCTCTAGATGGCGTAAGTCGGTAAGGATCTTCTGCTTCACATCCACCTCAGCTGTTGGCGTCGGTTTGGTTATCTTGTTGAGTTCATCAATTACAAGAGTGAGGTTGCGGTTAATCTCGGTCACTTCTTTGTATTGATTATTGCCACCGCTAACAAGCACACTTTTCACTTGTCGTGGGTATTTAAACTTAACGCTTTTTGCGAACAGTTCACCTTTCTGCTTACGAAAGTAAATTTTCAGGATATCTTTATGAGCTTCTTGGCGAAGGGAATAACGTTCAATCTGTTTAGGTTCGTGGATACCTAAGCCAGTGAGGTTTGGATACATAAGCGACCTCTAGGTTATGAATGTAATACTTTTATGTAATTGACTTGATCAATGTAGCAGCCTAACGACGAGCTAGATAGTTGATATCTGTGAATTGATTGTAAGTTGTGGGCAAGATCGCTCTCTATCTTTACCCACACTTATTTGGCTATTAAAGCTGCCCTCAGACTTAATTCGACTTCTAAGGAGCGAGTTCCGAAACATGCTCGGTTAGCCTTTCTCTTAGCGCTTGTTCTTGCTCTTCAGAAAGCCTTCCTCCTGCTTCACTGGTCAGAATAAACAAATCCTCAGCTCGCTCACCTATGGTGGTGATTTTCGCACCGTGCAAGTTGATACCTAGCTCCGCAAAGGTAGCACCGACTTGAGCCAACAACCCTGGTGTGTCTAGAGCTCTCAACTCCATTAAGGTGCGTTTTTTGCTCTTGGTTGGTAGGAATTCAACCAGAGTCTTCACCTTGAAGTGCTGTAAGTTACGAGGTGTGCGACGTGTCTTGATCTTAGTTGGACGACCATCAGCCAGTACATGAGTCAGATGCTTGGCAACGGCTTTGTGTCTTGCTTCATCGATCGCTTCACCATGTTGGTCTAGTACGATAAAGGTATCTAAAACATGGCCATCTTTGCTGACCATGACCTGCGCGTCATGAACGTTAAAGTTGCGCCTGTCGAGCTCTGCAACCACGGTCGCAAACAGTGCCGCTTGGTCTCTACAGTAAACGAATACTTCTGTACCACCACGTGTCGCTTTTTTGCTGATCAGTACGAGTGGTTGGCTTGGGTCTTCTAGGCGAAGTAGGTGCTCACAGTGCCAAGCGATTTGTTTGTGTGTGTGGCGTAAGAAGTAGTCGGCTTTGAAGCGTTGCCATAACACTTCAATTTCACGAGCGGTGAATCCCTCTTTACGCAGCAAAGCTGACGCCATTTGTTGGTTATGACGAATACGATCTCTGACATCGACAGGGTTTTCTAATCCGCGGCGTAGTGCTCGCTGAGTAGAGTGGAATAGCTCCGCTAACAGCGTTCGCTTCCAGCTGTTCCATAGCTCTGGGTTAGTTGCACAGATATCGGCAACGGTTAAACAAACCAGTAGCTCTAGTGATTCTTCATCACGGACCTTCTTTGCGAATTCAGTGATTACATCTGGGTCGTAGATGTCACGGCGTTGAGCGGTTACAGACATCAACAGGTGATTCTGTACCAACCACGCGACTTGCTTGGCTTCAGGTTTTGATAACCCGTGTTCAATACAGAAAGAGTATGCTTCAACAGCACCAATCTCTGAGTGGTCTCCACCGCGGCCTTTGCCGATGTCGTGGAAGATAGCCGCCAGAATCAGCAGCTCTTTCTTCTGTACGCGTGGGTAAACTTCACAACAGATAGGGTGCTTGTCGTGGTTCTCAATTTGGCCAAAACGGTTAATGTGCTTGAGCAGGCGAATACTGTGCTCATCCACAGTGTATACGTGGAATAGGTCAAACTGCATCTGGCCAACGATCTGGCTCCACTGTGGTAAGTACGCTGAGAGCACGCCTAGCTTATGCATTAAGCTAAAGGCTTTGTGTAGTGCATTTGGGTGGCGAACTAGATCCATGAACTTGTCACGAGCTTCAGGAATAGTATGCAGGAAGCGGTTTAATCGGCGACGTGCCGTTCGCAGTTGTCGCAATGTTGGTGGGCTTACCCCTTCGATAGTCGAGTCATTAGCGATATGGATAAACATATCGAGAATCGTTTCTGGTCTAGCTTGGAATAGAGCTGGCTTGCGCGCTTCGATCAGTGAGCCACGGCGCTGGAAGTCGTTGTCGAGAATCTCAGCGTCTTGAGTCTGGCCACCATTGATGATTGCTTGATCGAACAATTTAAGCAGCATTTTGTTGAGCTCGGCAACGCGACGAAGTGTTCGGTAGAACTCTTTCATCATCATCTCAACGCCACGGTTACCTTCGCCAGTATAACCCAAATGTTCAGCGACTTGAGCTTGGTGGGCAAAGGTGAGGCGGTTGTCGTAACGGCGCAGCTCTATGTGCAGTGCAAAACGAACACGCCATAAGAAATCTTGGCACTCAACTAACTCACGATACTCAGCATCGGTTAGAAAACCGTACTTGCTCATCTCTAACAAAGAGGTCGCACCGAAGTGGCGACGCGCTACCCAGCTCAGGGTATGGATGTCTCTGAGTCCACCTGGAGTCGATTTAATGTCCGGCTCTAGATTGTAAGTGGTGTCGTGGTAGCGAGCATGACGTTCTCTTTGTTCTTGAATCTTAGCCTTGTAGAAGGTTTCACTTGGCCAAAATGAATCGGAATGAATTTTCAGCTTTAGTTCTTGAAAAGTGTCTTCACTACCACACAGCAATCGAGACTCTTGCAGGTTGGTAGCAACGGTTAAATCATCAATACCGATATCAAGACATTCGGCAATGGTACGTACCGCGTGACCAACTTCGAGTCTCAAATCCCAGAGTAGGGTGATGAACTGGCTGACTTTTTCGCCAAGTGCTGGTGGCAATGTTTTTTGCGAGACGATAAGGATATCAATGTCGGACAAGGGGTGGAGTTCACCACGGCCATAACCGCCTACAGCGACGAGTGAAATATGAGGCAGCTTATTGAATCCGAAATGCTCCCATAAACGATTGAGAAGTAAATCCATGTATTCGGAGCGTAGCAACACTAAGTCGGTAACTGGATGATGATTCAGGAATTCATTTTTTTGATACTGCGTGAAGATCTCGAGCTGATTTTTTAATTCGCAGATTTCAATTTGTTCGTCATTGAACGTAAGAGGGCATTGATAAGGCATATGGTCTGCTATCCGTGCAAGCAAATGAGAATAGTAAACAATTTAACAGAAGCTGGTGGAAAGTCGAAATTGAGTGGATAAAAAAATATCCTCGACAAGGCGAGGATATTTTTAAAAGGCTGATGTGTTCAGTTTGATGAACTAAGCGTTTTTCATGATACGTGGAATCGTATCGTCGCTGCGTAGTGTTAGTACTTCACAACCTGTATCTGTCACTACCAGTGTGTGTTCCCACTGCGCCGAGTTTTTGCTGTCTGCTGTGTACACTGTCCAGCTATCTTGGTCATCAAGACGGCAGCCAAACTTACCCGCGTTGATCATTGGCTCGATAGTGAAACACATGCCTGCTTTTAGCACTGTACGGTCGCTGTTCTTGTAGTGAACCACTTGTGGATCTTCGTGGAACTCAGAACCAATACCGTGACCACAGTAATCTTTGACAATAGAGAACTTAGCGCGTGGGTTATTCTTGTTGTTTGTTTTGATGTACTTCTCGATAGCGGTGCCGATTTGGCCAAGTTGAACACCAGGTTTCACTTGGCGCATGCCTTCGTAAAGTGCTTCTTGAGCAACCATGCATAGACGCTTGTTTGCTGGTGAAACTTCACCCACAAGAAACATCTTAGATGTGTCACCGTGGTAGCCTTGTGGACGAACGCTTAAGTCTGCGTTTTCGTCATCAGGGATGATTACTGTGATATCAACGTTAAGAATGTCACCATCTTTTAGTACCGCAGGTTTGAATTGACCTGTGCTGCCAGTCTCATCTTGTGATGCTGGAATACCGTGGCACACAATGTGGTTGATAGAGGTACAGATTGACTTAGGGAAACCGTGATAATCAAGTGGTGCTGAGTATGCGCCTCTTTCCGTAGCGTACTCATGACAGATTTGGTTTAGCTCTTCTGTCGTTGTACCTACTTGGATGTGAGGTTCAATCATCTCTAGAATCTCCGACGCCAGCTTGCCGGCGACGCGCATTTTTTCAATTTCTTCAGCAGTTTTAATTTTTACAGCCATTGCATATCTCTTAATTTGGTAGCACCTAAGTGTGCATATTGGGGCTATTCTATCAGTGCAGCATTTTAGCGCAACATTCCCATATCCATACAATGCTGGTGGATACTACTCAACCTGAGTGGTTTACGTCCGGTCTATTGAGATAGAAGTGAATGAATAGCGACACTATTTATAGGTAAATTTCGCCGATAGGGATCAGTATAGCAGTCGCCATTTTTAGATTTTTTTCTAGCCATAGATAGACAAAATATGGTATAAAGCGCGCCGGACATCAGGAGTGTTTTCTCCAATAGGCGAAACAAGCTTTGTGTCCACTAACTTATTTCTTTAAATCACACACATTCCGACACATGTTCCGGGGTGCCTCAACAACACAGATAACGGCTGAAAAGTGGTTAGTTGTTAGGGGTCGGATTCATGGGGGATGTGGAGGCCTAACCCCATAGAGGATTTTAAAATGGCAACTGTATCAATGCGCGATATGCTTAAAGCTGGTGTTCACTTCGGTCACCAAACTCGTTACTGGAACCCAAAAATGAAGCCATTCATCTTTGGTGCTCGTAACAAAGTACATATCATCAACCTAGAAAAAACTGTACCAATGTTCAACGACGCTCTAGCTGAAATCGCTAAAGTTGGCGAGAAGAAAGGTAAAGTTCTTTTTGTTGGTACTAAGCGCGCTGCATCTGAAGCTGTTAAAGAAGCTGCTATCAACAGCAACCAGTTCTACGTTAACAACCGCTGGTTAGGCGGTATGCTAACGAACTACAAAACTGTTCGTCAGTCTATCAAGCGTCTGAAAGAACTTGAAGCGCAAGCTCAAGACGGTACTTTCGACAAGCTTACTAAGAAAGAAGCTCTAATGCGTACTCGCGAAATGGAGAAGCTAGAGAAATCTCTTGGTGGTATCAAGAACATGGGCGGCCTTCCAGACGCTCTATTCGTAATCGATGCTGATCACGAACACATCGCAGTTAAAGAAGCAAACAACCTAGGTATCCCAGTTTACGCTGTAGTTGATACTAACTCTAACCCAGACGGCGTTGACTTCGTTATCCCAGGTAACGATGATGCAATCCGTGCAGTACAGCTTTACCTAAACGCTGCTGCAGACGCGGTTAAAGAAGGTCGCAACAAAGATGTTGCTGCTGTAGCTGCTGAAAAAGACGGTTTTGTAGAAGCTGAATAATAGCGGCTCTGAGCCATATTTAGTTCATATTAAGCGGTCATAATCGGTGGCTTAACGGACTGAATACAGTCAATATCAGGGGCCAATTAATTAGGCCCCTGTTTTTTATCTTTTTTAGAATTTACTGAGGAATAGAGAATGGCAACTGTAACTGCAGCTCTAGTTAAAGAACTTCGTGAACGCACAGCTGCGGGCATGATGGAATGTAAAAAAGCGCTTGTTGCTGCTGAAGGCGACATCGAGCTAGCAATTGAAAACATGCGTAAATCTGGCGCAGCAAAAGCAGCTAAGAAAGCTGGTAACGTTGCTGCTGAAGGCGCAATCATCATCAAAGAAGCAAACGGCGCAGCTGCTCTTCTTGAAGTTAACTGCCAAACTGATTTCGTAGCTAAAGATGCAGGTTTCCTTGCATTCGCTAACGAAGTTGCTGAAGTTGCTCTAGCAGAACGTCTAGAAATCGCTGATCTTCAAGCTAAATTTGAAGAAGCGCGTATCGCACTAGTAACTAAAATCGGTGAAAACATCAACATCCGTCGCGTACAATTCGTTGAAGGTGTTGCACTAGCTTCTTACCGTCACGGCGAGAAAATCGGTGTTGTTGTTGCTGGTGAAGGCGAAGCTGAAACTCTTAAGCACGTTGCAATGCACGTTGCTGCATCACGTCCTGAGTTCCTAAACCCAGAAGACGTACCTGCAGACGTAGTTGAGAAAGAAAAAGCAGTTCAAGTTGAAATCGCTATGAACGAAGGCAAACCAGCTGAAATCGCAGAGAAAATGGTTGTTGGCCGTATGAAGAAATTCACGGGCGAAATCTCTCTAACTGGTCAAGCTTTCATCATGGAGCCTAAGCAAACTGTTGGCGCTATCCTTAAAGAGAAAGGCGCTTCAGTATCTAACTTCGTACGTCTAGAAGTTGGTGAAGGCATCGAGAAAGCAGCTGAAATGAGCTTTGCTGACGAAGTTGCAGCGGTACAAAAAGGTTAATCCTTAGCGTATTGTTTGAAAAGAGACCGTGGCAAATGCTGCGGTCTTTTTATGAATAGTGAATTATTTTTTAGCTGTTATGAATGCAAACTGAGCTAATCAGTTTTTATCCATGACTGTTAATCATCAACTCTTTGGAAGGTAAACTCCATGACTACGAACCCTAAACCAGCGTATCAACGTATTCTGTTAAAACTTAGCGGTGAAGCATTACAAGGCGAAGAAGGTTTTGGTATTGACCCGACGATCCTTGATCGTATGGCTCAAGAAGTAAAAGAATTGGTTGAACTAGGTGTTCAAGTGGGCGTTGTTATCGGTGGCGGTAACCTGTTCCGTGGCGCTGGCCTTGCAGAAGCTGGTATGAACCGCGTTGTTGGTGACCACATGGGTATGCTTGCAACGGTAATGAACGGCCTTGCGATGCGTGATGCTCTACACCGTGCTTACGTAAACGCTCGTGTAATGTCAGCTATCCCTCTTAAAGGTGTGTGTGACGACTACAACTGGGCAGATGCAATCAGCCAACTGCGTCAAGGTCGCGTTGTGATCTTCTCTGCTGGTACTGGTAACCCATTCTTCACTACAGATTCTGCTGCATGTCTACGTGGTATCGAAATCGAAGCTGACGTAGTTCTAAAAGCGACAAAAGTAGATGGTGTATTTACTTCTGACCCTGTAGCAAACCCAGACGCAGAGTTGTATGATACGTTGTCTTACAACACGGTTCTTGATAAAGAACTTAAAGTAATGGACTTGGCTGCATTTACGCTAGCACGTGATCACAAAATGCCAATCCGTGTATTTAACATGAATAAACCAGGCGCACTACGTCGCGTGGTTATGGGTGAAACTGAAGGTACATTAATCAGCGACGCTGACTAATTTTTCGGGCTTACTGAGGTGTTATACCTTGGTAAGCTTATCCTTATCACTCCAAATAAAAAGCTTTCTTGAAGAAAGAACATAATCAAGGTGAAATTGTGATTAACGAAATCAAAAAAGACGCTCAAGAGCGCATGGTAAAAAGTGTTGATGCACTAAAAAACAGCCTGCAAAAGATTCGTACAGGTCGTGCGCACCCAAGCCTACTTTCTGGTCTTACTGTTGAGTACTACGGTGCTCCAACGCCTTTGACTCAAGTAGCTAACGTTATCGCTGAAGATGCACGTACACTAGCTATTACAGTGTTTGATAAAACACTGACTCCTCTAGTTGAAAAAGCAATTCTGACATCTGACCTAGGCCTAAACCCTATGTCTGCTGGCACAGTTATCCGTGTTCCACTTCCTCCGCTAACGGAAGAGCGTCGTAAAGACCTAGTTAAAATCGTTCGTGGCGAAGCTGAAGGTGGCCGTGTTGCTATCCGTAACATCCGTCGTGACGCGAATGGCGATCTAAAAGCACTTCTTAAAGATAAAGAAATCTCTGAAGATGAAGATCGTAAAGCACAAGACGAAATTCAAAAGCTAACTGACGCTGCGGTTAAGAACGTAGATGAAGTTCTAGCTGTTAAAGAAAAAGAGTTGATGGAAGTTTAATTTTCCATATTCTTTTCTTTCCGGAAAAACGCTGTACTCACGGTGCAGCGTTTTTTTATGCTACTCTGTTCGACTATTAGAATTTGATTCACTCTTTTATGCATAATTCTCAAGCGTTCACAGACTCTCTTCCTAAACACATTGCTATCATTATGGATGGTAATGGTCGCTGGGCAAAAGCTCAGGGCAAGCCTCGCGTCTTTGGCCATAAAAACGGTGTTCAAGCCGTTCGTAAAACTATCTCTTCTGCAGCCAGACTTGGCATTAAAGCCGTTACTCTTTTTGCGTTTAGTAGCGAGAACTGGCGTCGTCCTGAAGAAGAAGTCGGTATTTTGATGGAACTGTTTATTTCAGTGCTGTCGAGTGAAGTAAAAAAGCTTCATAAAAATAATCTACAACTTCGTGTTATTGGTGATAAAAGTCGTTTCAATGATCGACTACAAAAGAAGATAGAAGAAGCGGAAGCTTTGACTAGCACCAATACCGGTATGGTTATTAATATTGCGGCTAACTACGGCGGTAAGTGGGATATTCAGCAAGCAATGACCTCTATTGCTCAACAGGTAAAGTCTGGTGATATTAATGTAGATGACATTGATGAAGCTATGATTACACAGCACCTGACGATGGCAGATATTCCTGAAGTCGATCTACTTATCCGTACCAGTGGTGAATGCCGCATTAGTAATTTTATGCTTTGGCAGTTGGCTTACGCCGAAATGTATTTCACTGAACAATTCTGGCCAGACTTTAATGAAGACAGCTTAGTAGAAGCTGTGACTTGGTTTGTGAACCGTGAACGTCGTTTTGGATGCACTGGTGAGCAAATTAAAGCTCTGATGGACAGTTAATAAGGATTTTTTGGTTTGAAACAACGAATTATTACGGCGTTGATTTTAGCTCCCCTAGTTATTCTAGGCATTTTCGAGTTATCACTTCCTACATTTATTCTTTCATTAGCGGTAATCTCGCTATTAGGTTTTTGGGAGTGGACTCAGTTTGTTGAAAGCAAATCGCGTTATTTAGCGTTGATTCCAACTGTTGTGGTAAGTGCCGCAAGTTTTGCTTTTATCCCTTTTGATGCATTTAGCCTTAATAACTTGTCTACTGCTCACTACTCCATTCTAACGATTGGCTCAATTTGGTGGGTAATCGCGAGTGGTATGGCCGTGACTTATCCTAAGTCTATGCCTGCATGGAAAGACTCTTCTCTTCTTCGTCACGCTTTTGGTGTGCTGACTCTGCTGCCATTCTTCTGGAGTGTGGTTATCCTGCGTGCTAACGGTATCGATGTTGATCCCTACCACGGTGCAAAATTGGTTATGTTTGTTTGTTTGCTCGTTTGGGCAGCGGATAGCGGTGCTTATTTTTCCGGGAAGAGTTTTGGTAAGCGCAAAATGGCCCCAGAGGTAAGCCCGAATAAAACGATTGAAGGTCTTATTGGCGGCATCATTACTGCAGTGATCGTGGCTTGGATCTTTGCTGACTTGTTTAATATCCAATTCACAAGTCCTCTTCACATGATTGTTATTACTCTTGTGACCGTCGTTATCTCTGTTCTTGGTGACCTTGTTGAAAGCATGTTTAAACGTGTTTCTGGGGTGAAAGACAGCAGTAATCTGATTCCTGGTCATGGTGGTATACTAGATAGAATAGATAGCTTAACGGCTGCATTCCCTGTCTTTGCTCTGCTTTATTTAGCATTCTAATAAAAAAGGGCAGTGATTCTGCCCTTTATTACATTTCTACGGTCATATGTGATGCGAAATCTAACTATCCTTGGCGCTACCGGCTCTATTGGTGCAAGTACACTAAAAGTCGTTGAGCAAAACCCAGATCTTTATACGGTCGTGGCACTAGCCGCCGGTTCGAATGTTGAAAAGATGCTGGCGCTAGTTGAAAAGTGGCAACCAAGCTATGTTGCTATGGCTTGCCCCGATGCAGCGTCTCAACTGAGTGATGTGTTGTCTTCGGATTACCCAAACATCAAAGTACTTTCAGGCTCAGAAGGCATGTGTCAGGTCGCTTCCCTAGATGAAGTAGACACTGTTATGGCTGCGATTGTTGGCGCAGCAGGCTTGCTTCCTACTATGGCTGCGGTTAAGGCAAGTAAGCGTATCTTACTTGCTAATAAAGAAGCCTTGGTGATGTCTGGACAGTTGTTTATAGACGCCGTGGAAAAGTACGGTGCTGAGCTACTTCCTGTCGACAGTGAACATAATGCTATCTTTCAGTGTTTGCCGCAAAACGTCCAAACCAATCTAGGTCGCTGTGATTTAGAAGCTAATGGTATTAACCATATTCTACTAACTGGTTCTGGTGGTCCTTTCCGTTATACCGACGTGGCTGAGTTGGAATCAGTGACTCCTGAACGCGCTATTGCACACCCTAACTGGTCTATGGGCCCTAAGATCTCCGTCGATTCAGCGACCATGATGAATAAAGGCTTAGAGTACATTGAAGCGAAATGGTTATTTAATGCCTCTCAAGAGCAGTTGAAAGTGATTATTCATCCTCAATCTGTGATTCATTCGATGGTTCAGTACAAGGACGGCTCTGTGCTTGCTCAAATGGGCGAACCGGATATGGCGACGCCAATCGCTTTAACGATGTCTTACCCTGAGCGCACAGAAGCAGGCGTTAAGTCTCTGGATTTCACTAAAGTGGGCGAGCTTACTTTTCTAGAACCAGACTTTAGTCGTTACCCATGTTTAAGGTTAGCGATTGAAGCTTGCTACTTGGGTCAGCATGCTACAACCGCAATTAACGCGGCAAACGAAATTGCCGTCGATGCTTTCTTGAACAATCGAGTGAGGTTTACCGATATTGCTGTCATTAACGAACATGTTATGAGCAAAGTATGTGAACAACATAACTCTGAGGGCTTAGATAGCTTGGAAAGCCTTCTCGAGCTAGATAATATGTCTCGTCAATTAGCCAATCAATTTATTAAAGAGCAGCTAGCATGAGTGGAATTCTGTGGAACTTCGCATCCTTTATTGTAGCGCTTGGCATTCTGGTCGCTGTTCATGAGTTTGGACACTTCTGGGTTGCTCGTCGCTGTGGTGTGAAAGTTGAGAAATTCTCGATTGGTTTTGGTAAATCAATCTGGAGCAAAGTTGGCCGTGATGGTACGGAATACAGCTTGTCAGTCATTCCATTGGGCGGCTACGTTAAGATGCTTGATGGTCGTGTTGACGACCTTTCTGAAGACGAACAACAATACGCTTTTGATAAGAAGCCATTGTGGAAGAGAACGGCGATAGTTGGTGCAGGTCCTGCATTTAACTTTATCTTTGCCGTCTTTGCATATTGGCTAGTATTTTTGATTGGCGTGCCGGCGGTTAAACCTGTAATCGGTGAAGTCACTCCGCAATCTATTGCTGCACAAGCCGGAATTGAAACTGGGATGGAACTTAAATCTATTTCAGGAATCAAAACCGCAGATTGGGAATCAGTCAATATGGGTTTGATATCACACATTGGTGATCAATCCATGACAGTGACGGTTGCTTCTCAAGACGACATCGGCTTTGAGCAACAAATGACATTGGATATTTCAGACTGGTCGTTCAACCCAGAAACTGAATCTGCAATGACAACGCTGGGTTTTAGACCGTACTCTCCAGAGGTATCGACTGTACTGGCTCAAATCATTGATGATGGCGCTGCATACGATGCAGGTCTTGAAGCCGGTGATAAAATTGTTGAGATTAACGGGCAACCTATTGAACAGTGGCAGTCGGTTGTTGAGTTAATTCGTGCAAATCCAATGACACCCTTGGACTTGGTCGTATTGCGAAATGGTGCTGAGCAATCATTGGTTATGACACCAAAAAGTCGAGAGCTTTCTGATGGTTCGACAATCGGCTATGCAGGTATTGCTCCGGAAGTCGCAGAATGGCCAGAAGATTATCGCTTTGAGTTACAATTTGGTGTAATTGAGTCTGTAGGAAAAGCATTTGATAAAACAGGTCAAATCATTGGTTTGACACTGACAATGCTTAAGAAGCTTATCGTTGGTGATGTTGGCTTAAACAACTTGAGTGGCCCTATTTCAATCGCGAAAGGTGCAGGTACAACCGCCGATTATGGTTTGGTTTACTTCTTAGGCTTTTTGGCTCTGATTAGTGTTAACTTAGGGATTATTAATTTGGTTCCGCTGCCTATGCTTGATGGCGGACATTTGCTGTTTTTCGCTATTGAGGCCGTTACTCGTAAACCGGTACCTGAGAAAGTTCAGGAAATGGGATACAGATTGGGAGGGGCAATCCTCTTCTCATTGATGGCTCTGGCAATATTTAACGATTTTACTCGTCTGTGAATGGTTTCTCACAGGCATTGGTAGTAGCAAGGAATAATTAGAATAAGTATGGCGATTAAGCAAATTCTGTTCGCAAGTCTATTGGCCACTAGTGTGGCTGCGAACGGAGCACAAAACTTTGTAGTTCAAGATATCAAGATCGAAGGTTTACAGCGTGTTGCACTTGGTGCGGCTCTACTGAAAATGCCAGTACGTATTGGCGATGAAGTGGATGAAAGCGATGTATCTGAGATCATTCGTGCATTGTATGCTTCGGGTAACTTTGAGGATGTTAAAGTCCTTCGCGATGAAGGTGTTTTAGTTGTTCAAGTCAAAGAACGACCGACCATCGCGAGCATTTCATTCTCGGGTAACAAAGCGATCAAAGAAGAGCAACTTCAGCAGAACCTAGATGCGTCTGGTGTTCGTGAAGGAGAGGCTCTTGACCGTACGACGCTGAGTAACATTGAGAAAGGCCTTGAAGATTTTTACTACAGTGTTGGTAAGTACAACGCGACAGTAAAAGCGGTTGTGACGCCTTTGCCACGTAACCGTTCTGACCTTAAGTTTGTGTTTACTGAAGGCGTATCCGCTAAGATTCAGCAAATCAACTTTATCGGTAACGAAGTTTTCTCTGACGCTGAACTCCTCAGTCGTTTCAACTTGAACGTTGATGTTGCATGGTGGAATTTCCTTGCGGATGAAAAATACCAGAAGCAAGTATTAGCTGGTGATATCGAAGCGCTGAAATCTTACTACCTTGACCGTGGTTACCTTAAGTTTAAGGTAGATTCTACTCAAGTTGCGATCTCTCCAGATAAGAAAGGCGTGTATATCACGCTTGGTATTGATGAAGGCGAAGCTTATACCGTTAAAGATGTCGCATTTCGTGGTGAGCTCATCGGCCGTGAGGCTGACTTTGAGGCGTTAGTGCCATTTGAAGACGGTGATACTTATAACGGTTCATCGGTAACGTCTTTAGAAGAGAACGTAAAACGAATTCTTGGCGAATCTGGCTATGCGTACCCACAAGTTCGTACTATTCCAGAGTTCAATGATGAGACCAAAGAAGTGTCGTTGGTTATCAATGTAGAAGCGGGCAGCCGTATCTATGTTCGTGACATTCGATTTACGGGTAACAATTCAACGAAAGATGAAGTTCTTCGTCGTGAAATGCGTCAAATGGAAGGCAGCTGGCTTAACTCTAAGTCAATTGATACTGGTAAGAGCCGTCTTAACCGTTTAGGTTTCTTTGAAACGGTTGATGTACAAACAGTTCGTGTTCCTGGCAGTGAAGACCAAGTTGATTTGGTTTACAACGTTAAGGAAGCGAACTCCGGCAGCATCAACTTTGGTGTCGGCTACGGTACGGAATCAGGTGTTAGTTTCCAAGTTGGCCTACAACAAGACAACTTTGCGGGTTCTGGTAACCGTGTTGGCGTAAGTGCCATGATGAACGATTACCAAAAGAACGTGAGCTTAGACTACCGTGACCCATACTGGAACCTTGATGGTGTGAGTCTAGGCGGTAAGATCTTCTACAACGAATTCGAAGCCTCTGAAGCGGGTATTGTCGACTATACCAACCAAAGTTACGGTACGAGCCTTACATGGGGTTTCCCTATGGATGAGCTGAACCGTATCGAGTTTGGTGTTGGCTATACACACAACAAAATCGGTAACGTTCCGACTTATATCCAAGTTGAACAGTTTGCGAGAAGTATTGACCAATATGGTGACGAGCACATCTTAACCGATGATTTCGATATCAATATCTCTTGGACGCGTAATAACTTGAACCGTGGTTTCTTCCCAACAGAAGGTAACCACCAGCGTGCTTTCGCTAAAATGACGGTGCCAGGCTCTGATGCTCAGTACTTCAAAATGCAGTACGATGTAAAACATTACATCCCGCTGACCAAAAAGCATGAGTTCACACTATTGATGCGTGGCCGATTAGGCTATGGTAATGGTTATGGTCAAACGGATGGTAACGATAACTTGTTCCCATTCTACGAGAACTACTACGCAGGTGGTTTTACAACCCTACGTGGTTTTGGTTCTAACTCGGCTGGCCCGAAAGCCGTTTACGGAAGCAGCACAGGTAACAACCCAACCTACGATACTGCTACTGATGATTCAGTGGGTGGTAACGCGGTTGCTTTGGCAAGTCTAGAGTTAATTGTACCTACGCCGTTTGCTTCTGATGAAGCACGCAGCCAGATTCGTACCAGTGTCTTCTTCGATATGGCTAGTGTATGGGATACCGAATTTGTAGACCGTGGCGCGCCTAATAGTGGCGGCCAGTACTACTACGATTACTCTGATCCAACGAATTACCGTTCATCTTATGGTGCAGCCCTTCAATGGATGTCACCGATGGGCCCACTGGTTTTCTCTCTAGCGAAACCAGTTAAAATTTACGAAGGTGATGATGAGGAATTCTTCACATTTACCATTGGTAGAACTTTCTAATATTTAAAGGACAATATTTTGAAAAATATGATTAAAGCAGCAGGTTTAGGCCTTGTAGTTCTTAGCTCTTCTTTCTTTGCAACAGCTGCTGAAGCTGCGCAAAAAGTGGGTTATGTAAACACTGCACAAGTATTCCAGGCTCTACCTCAGCGTGAAGTTGTTCTTCAAAAAATGCAGGAAGAGTTCAAAGACAAAGCAGCTGAGCTGCAGAGCATTCAAGCTGAAGCAAAAACGAAGATTGAAAAGCTTAAGCGTGATGGCGAGCTACTAGGTCCTGACGAAGTTGAAAAGCTACGTATCGAAGTAGGTCAACTAGACAGCAAGTACAAAATCAAAGCTCAAGCACTAGAAAAAGCAAGCCAACGTCGTGAAGCACAAGAGAAGCAGAAGCTATTCAAAGTGATTCAAGATGCTGTAACGAAAGTTGCAGAGAAAGAAGGCTACGATATGATCGTTGATATTCAAGCTCTGCAATACGGCAAGCCAGAATACAACATCTCTGAGAAAGTAATTAAAGCACTGAAATAAGTTTTATGAAGAATCTAACTTTAGCCGAATTGGCAACGATTACCGGGGGAGAGCTACACGGAGATGGTACTATTACCGTTTCAGCAGTCGCTCCTATGGATAAAGCGCAAGAAGGTAACATTACGTTCCTTTCTAACGTAAAGTACAGCAAGCACCTAGGTGACTGTAAAGCATCCGCTATTATGGTTAAAGAGAATGAGCGTGAACTTTGTAAGACGAACGTGATTGTGGTTAATGACCCTTACGTTGCTTTTGCTAAAGTTGCTCAAGCGCTTGATACTACTCCAGCACCCGCTGCGGCTATTGCTGATTCAGCTTCGATTGCAAGTGATGCGACCATTGGACAAAATGTGTCTATTGGTGCAAATGCTGTGATTGAGTCTGGTGTGGTACTTGGTGATGATGTGATCATTGGTGCTGGTTGCTTTATTGGTAAAAACGCGAAAGTTGGCTCTGGCACTAAGCTATGGGCTAACGTAAGTGTTTACCATGAAGTTGTGATTGGCGAAGCATGTTTGATTCAATCAAGCACGGTTATCGGCTCTGATGGCTTTGGTTATGCGAACGAGAAAGGCGAGTGGATTAAAATCCCACAAGTCGGTTCAGTTCGTATCGGTAACCGCGTAGAAATCGGCGCGTGTACTACCATCGACCGTGGTGCATTAGACGACACAATTATTGAAGATAACGTTATCTTAGATAACCAACTTCAAATTGCTCACAATGTTCACATCGGATATGGTTCAGCCCTTGCGGGTGGTACTATTGTAGCTGGCAGCACGACGATAGGTAAGTACTGTATTATTGGTGGTGGCTGTGTGATTAATGGTCACATTGAAATCATTGACGGCGTTACAATCACCGGTATGGGGATGGTAATGCGCAGCATCACTGAGAAAGGCATGTACTCTTCGGGTATTCCTTTACAGCCAAACAAAGATTGGCGTAAAACAGCAACGCGTGTTCATCGTATTGATGAAATGAACAAGCGTTTGAAAACCGTTGAAAAACTTATCGAGAAGAGCGCGGAATCATAATTCCAGCATTTCTAATAAAAGGCTCGCGTATAGCGAGTCTTTTTCGTTTATAATCCTTCTAATTAAATAAAGAATATACATAGGAATACGACTTTGACTACTGAACAGACAACGATGAACATTACTGAAATTCAGGAACTATTACCTCATCGCTACCCATTCTTAATGGTTGATCGTGTGACTAGCTTTGAAAAAGAAAAAACACTGACCGCAATTAAGAATGTCTCTGTTAACGAACCTCAGTTCACAGGCCACTTCCCTCAGCTTCCTGTATTCCCAGGCGTGTTGATCTTAGAAGCAATGGCACAAGCAACAGGCCTTCTAGCATTTAAATCTTTTGGTGCGCCTTCTGGCAACGAACTTTACTACTTTGCAAGTGTTGATAAAGCAAAATTCCGTAAGCCAGTCGTACCTGGTGACCAACTGGTTATCGAAGTTGAATTCTTAAAAGAGCGTCGTGGCATTGCATCGTTTAACGGTGTAGCGAAAGTTGACGGCGACGTTGTATGTTCAGCTGAACTTAAATGTGCTCGTAGAGAGTTTTAATATGATTCATGAAACAGCGAAAATTCACCCGGCAGCAGTAATCGAAGGTGATGTAACTATCGGTGCTAACGTGACAGTTGGGCCTTTCACTTACATTGCTGGTAACGTGACAATTGGTGACGACACTGAAGTGATGTCGCATGTTGTGATCAAAGGTCATACAACCATTGGTAAAGAAAACCGTATCTTCCCTCATGCTGTTATTGGTGAAGAAAACCAAGACAAGAAATACGGTGGTGAAGAGACAACAGTTGTGATCGGTGATCGCAACGTGATCCGTGAAGCGGTTCAAATCCACCGTGGTACGGTTCAAGACAAAGCAACCACTGTAATTGGTGATGACAACCTACTTTGTGTTAATGCTCACGTAGCGCACGATGTTATTGTTGGTAACCATACTCACATTGGTAACAACGCTATTCTTGGTGGACACGTGACGGTTGGCGACTACGCTGGTGTTATGGCACTGTCTGCGATTCACCCATTCTGCTCAATTGGTGCTTACGCATACATTGGCGGCTGTTCTGCTGTTGTTCAAGATGTACTTCCGTACGTACTTGCACAGGGTAACCATGCTGCTCCATTCGGTCTGAACCTAGTGGGCTTGAAGCGTAACGGTTTTGAAAAACCAGAAATTCGTGCACTACAGAAAGCGTACAAAGAGTTATACCGTTCAGGTAAAACACTTGAAGAAGCGAAAGCGGCTTTAGTTGAAATGGCGAAAGAGTTTACTTCGGTGGCTCCTATGCTAGAAATGCTAGAGAATTCTGAGCGCGGTATTATTCGTTAATACTGGATGTGGTTGTGTACCAATCCGCGCAAGTATGACAATAATTACTTAATCAGATTGGTATAACAAAAAGATCGCTAATCATTAGGCGATCTTTTTTGTTTTAGGCAAGAAGGGAATTGGAAAACTATGGCACAGCAAGAAGCAGCAACCAACAGCAAGGACTTTGTTTCGAATGAACCTCTGCGGGTAGGTATCGTTGTCGGAGAACTCTCTGGTGATACGCTTGGTGAAGGTTTTATCAAAGCAATCAAATCACAGTACCCGAATGCTGAATTCGTCGGTATTGGCGGACCCAAAATGAAGGCGCTTGGTTGTGAGTCTCTTTTCGAGATGGAAGAGCTAGCTGTCATGGGCTTAGTTGAAGTACTTGGCCGTTTACCTCGTCTGCTAAAAGTAAAAGCAGAGTTGGTTAAGTATTTCACTCAAAACCCACCAGATGTGTTTGTTGGTATCGATGCACCTGATTTCAACCTAAGACTTGAACTTGATCTTAAGAACGCAGGCATTAAAACGGTCCATTACGTGAGCCCTTCAGTGTGGGCTTGGCGTCCCAAGCGTATCTTTAAAATCGACAAAGCAACCGACTTGGTTTTGGCCTTCCTGCCATTCGAGAAAGCGTTTTACGATAAATACAACGTTGCCTGTGAATTTGTTGGCCACACGCTGGCAGACGCAATTCCTTTAGAACCAAGTAAACAAGATGCACGTGAGCTGTTAGGCTTAGACCAAGACAAACAGTGGTTAGCCGTATTGCCGGGCAGTCGAGGTGGTGAGATGGGGTTGATCGCTCAACCATTTATCGAAACGTGCCAGCGCATTAAGCAAAAATACCCTGACATCAATTTTGTTGTTGCGCTCGTGAATGAACAGCGTAAAAAACAGTTTACCGAAATCTGGCAAACAACAGCGCCTGAGCTTGAATTCACGTTAGTCGAAGATACGGCAACCAACGTGATTACCGCTGCTGACTCTGTGCTTCTGGCTTCCGGCACAGTGGCTCTTGAGTGTATGTTACTGAAGCGTCCAATGGTCGTTGGCTACAAAGTAAATAAGCTGACAGGCTACATTGTGAAGAAGCTAGCAATCACTGATTTCGTATCACTGCCGAATATTTTGGCTGGTGAAGAGATCGTGAAAGAGCATATTCTTGAGGAATGCCACCCAGACTTCTTGTTCCCATCTGTCGACAAAATGCTATCAGCCGACAACAGTGCATTGATCGAACGTTTTACCGAGATGCATCACTGGATTCGTAAAGATGCTGATAAGCAAGCCGCCAACGCAGTACTGAAATTGATTGGTCGAGAGTTTGTTGAATCATAAAGTGCAGCCTCAGAAAGCACTGACTTATAAGTTACAAAGAGAATTGTCATGGCAGTAAAAGAGAAAAAAGAGCTTCCTCCATTTGAATATCCGCAAGGCTACCAGTTGTTTGCTGGTGTGGATGAAGTAGGTCGTGGGCCATTGGTAGGCGATGTGGTGACTGCTGCGGTTATCCTAGATCCAAATAATCCAATCGAAGGCTTAAACGATTCAAAAAAACTGTCTGAGAAAAAGCGTCTTGCTCTGCTTCCTGAAATCAAGGAGAAAGCCTTGGCGTGGTCTGTTGGTCGCTGTTCGCCACAAGAAATTGATGAGCTGAATATTCTACAGGCAACTATGGTCGCTATGCAGCGCGCTATCGCTGGGTTGAGCGTTCAGCCTGACATGGCACTGATCGATGGTAACCGTGTTCCTGAACTGCCAATGGACGGTCTGGCTATTGTAAAGGGCGATTTACGAGTAGCAGAGATAAGTGCAGCGTCTATTATCGCTAAAGTGGTTCGTGACCAAGAGATGGAAGAACTCGACAAGTTGCATCCAGAGTTTGGTTTCGCGAAACACAAAGGTTACCCAACCAAAGCGCATTTCGAAGCGATTGAAAAACATGGTGTTACCGAACATTACCGTAAGAGCTTTAAGCCAGTAAAACGTATCCTTGGCATAGATTAGAGCGTATTGATTAAGCTCTATCTAGACTAGAGCTTTACGTTAGCTAGACCTGGGCATCGAATAAAGTTGCTTACTTGCGTCAGAAAAAAATAGAATACACACAGTTGTAACCCTAGGCTCAAACCTAGAATTCAGGAAAAATAATGTCAGATCCAAAATTTGTTCACCTACGCGTACACAGTGACTTTTCGATGGTGGATGGCCTATCCAAGGTGCCACCATTAGTAAAAAAAGTCGCTGAAATGGGTATGCCTGCTCTAGCATTGACCGACTTTACCAACCTGTGTGGGTTGGTGAAGTTTTACGGTACTGCTCATGGGTGTGGGGTTAAACCAATTATTGGTGCTGACTTCTTGATGCAGTCTCCGGAATTCGGTGACGAGCTAACCAAGCTCACCGTCATTGCAACCGACAATAAAGGTTATAACAACCTAACGCTGCTTATCTCAAAAGCTTACCTTCGTGGTCATGTACAGCATCAGCCTGTTATCGATAAAGAGTGGTTGATTGAGAATGCCGAAGGCCTGATTATTCTATCGGGTGCCAAAGAAGGTGAGATTGGTAAGGCGCTACTGAAAGGTAACCGTGATTTGGTTGCAAGCAGCGTCGAGTTTTACAAGACGTACTTCGCCGACCGTTTTTACTTAGAACTGATTCGTACCGGACGACCGGATGAAGAGTCATACTTACACTTTGCGTTAGAGCTTGCTGAACAGGAAGACCTGCCTGTTGTCGCAACCAACGAAGTGGTTTTCCTAACTGAAGACCTGTTTGATGCTCATGAAATCCGCGTGGCGATCCATGACGGTTTCACTATGGTCGATCCTCGTCGTCCTAAGAACTACAGCGCGCAGCAATATCTTCGTAGTGAAGAAGAGATGTGTGAGCTGTTCTCTGATATTCCGGAAGCGTTAGAGAACAGTGTTGAGATTGCCAAGCGTTGTAACGTGACCGTTCGTTTAGGGGAATACTTCCTGCCTAACTTCCCTACGGAAGGTTTGGCGATTGAAGACTTCTTGATCAAGAAATCTGAAGAAGGTCTTGAACGACGTTTGGCGTTCCTGTTCCCTGACGAAAAAGTTCGCGCTGAGCGCAGACCTGAATACGATGAGCGACTCAAGATCGAGCTCGAAGTTGTCAATAACATGGGTTTCCCAGGTTACTTCTTGATCGTAATGGAGTTCATTCAGTGGTCAAAAGACAACGATGTGCCAGTAGGTCCAGGGCGTGGTTCTGGTGCTGGCTCTTTGGTGGCTTACGCGCTTGATATCACCGACCTTGACCCGCTTGAGTACGATCTCCTTTTCGAACGTTTCTTGAACCCAGAACGTGTATCCATGCCCGATTTCGATATCGACTTCTGTATGGATAAACGTGACCAAGTTATTGATCACGTGGCTGAGATGTACGGTCGTGATGCTGTTTCTCAGATCATCACCTTTGGTACTATGGCGGCAAAAGCGGTAATCCGCGATGTAGGCCGTGTATTGGGTCACCCGTTTGGCTTCGTCGACCGAATTTCAAAGCTTGTACCGCCAGATCCGGGTATGACGCTTGAGAAAGCCTTCCTTGCTGAACCGGCACTGCCGGAGCTTTACGATGGCGATGAAGAAGTTCGTGAACTGATTGATAAGTGTCGCATCCTTGAAGGTTGTACGCGAAACGCCGGTAAACACGCGGGTGGTGTTGTAATATCACCAACCACGATCACTGACTTTGCGCCAATTTATGCCGATGCTGAAGGTAACTTCCCAGTAACGCAATTCGATAAGAATGACGTTGAAACTGCTGGCTTGGTTAAGTTCGACTTCTTGGGTCTGCGTACCTTGACCATCATCGACTGGGCGTTAGGCCTAGTGAACCCACGTTTGAAGAAAGAGGGTAAAGAACCGGTTCGTATCGAGTCGATTCCTCTAGATGACCAAGCGTCGTTTAACCTATTACAAAATTCTGAAACCACCGCGGTATTCCAGCTGGAATCGCGTGGTATGAAAGACCTGATCAAACGTCTACAGCCCGACTGTTTTGAAGATATCATCGCATTGGTAGCCCTGTTCCGTCCGGGTCCTCTGCAATCAGGCATGGTAGATAACTTTATCGACCGTAAACATGGCCGTGAAGCGGTTTCTTACCCTGATGAAACGTGGCAACACGAATCACTGAAAGAGACACTAGAACCTACCTACGGCATCATCCTGTATCAAGAACAGGTAATGCAGATCGCACAGATTCTGGCAGGCTATACGCTTGGCGGCGCGGATATGTTGCGTCGTGCGATGGGTAAGAAAAAGCCAGAAGAGATGGCGAAACAGCGTGGTACCTTTAAAGAGGGTGCTGAAGCCAACGGTGTTGATGGCGAACTTGCCATGAAAATCTTTGACTTGGTAGAGAAATTTGCGGGCTACGGCTTCAACAAATCTCACTCGGCGGCATACGCACTGGTTTCTTACCAAACGCTGTGGTTGAAAACGCACTACCCAGCGGAATTTATGGCTGCGGTAATGACGGCTGATATGGATAACACCGAGAAGGTTATTGGCCTTGTTGATGAGTGTTTCCGTATGAAGCTCAAGCTGCTTCCACCTGATATCAACTCGGGCTTGTACCGCTTTAACGTGGATGAAGATGGCGCGATTGTTTATGGTATCGGCGCGATCAAAGGGGTAGGTGAAGGCCCTATTGAAGCGATTATCGAAGCACGAAATAAGGGCGGTTACTTTAAAGACTTATTCGACTTCTGTGCGCGTCTTGATCTGAAGAAGGTCAACAAACGTGTTATCGAAAAGTTGATTCTATCCGGTGCCTTAGATAGATTAGGTCCTCACCGTGCAGCGATGATGGCTTCATTGCCGGATGCGGTTAAAGCGGCAAGCCAACATCACCACGCTGAGTCCTTTGGACAATCAGATATGTTTGGCGTGTTGACCGATGCTCCGGAAGAGGTTGAACACAAGTATACCCAAGTGCCTAAGTGGCCTGAGAAGGTTTGGCTTGAGGGCGAACGCGAAACGCTTGGTTTGTATCTAACTGGTCACCCGGTTAACGCTTACATCAAAGAGTTAGCGAAATACACTAGCTGTCGCTTGAAAGATGCCACGCCAACGCGTCGTGACCAATCATTAACGATTGCCGGTTTGGTGATTGCTGCGAGAGTGATGACCACTAAGCGCGGTACACGAATCGGTTTGATGACACTTGATGACCGATCTGGGCGAATGGAAGTGATGTTGTTCTCGGATGCCCTCGATCGTTACGCAGAGTTGCTCGAAAAAGACAAAATTGTGGTCGTTTCCGGACAGGTCAGCTTTGATGATTTCAATGGCGGGCTTAAAATGTCCGCGCGCGAGGTCATGGACTTAGGAAGCGCCCGTGAGAAATATGCTCGTGGGGTGTCGATATCTATCGACCAATCCCAAATTAACGGTCAATTTTTTGAACGCTTTAGTCAAATCTTAGAACCTTATAGAGCCGGAACGGTCCCAGTCAATGTATACTACCAGCGTGCCGACGCTAGAGCGCGGTTAACATTGGGCACAGAATGGCGTGTGACGCCAAGTGATACATTACTAGACGAATTAAAACAGCTGCTTGGAAATAGCCAAGTAGAACTCGAATTTAACTAAAATTTAGCTTCGCGAATACGGAGCTGAATCAACAAGGATTCATAGATGAGCCTGAACTTTCTAGAATTTGAAAAGCCTATCGCTGAACTTGAAGCAAAAATCGAAGCGCTACGTGACGTTTCGCGTCATGGTGGTGACACAGCGGTAGATCTAGACAAAGAAATCGAACAACTAGAGAAAAAAAGCTTAGAGCTTAAACAGAAAATCTTTAGTGACTTAGGTGCATGGCAGGTTGCTCAACTTGCTCGTCACCCTCAACGTCCTTACACAAAAGATTACCTGGAGCATGCATTCACAGAGTTTGAAGAGATGGCGGGCGATCGCGCTTACGCTGACGACAAAGCTATTGTGGGTGGTATGGCTCGTCTAAATGGCCGTCCTGTTATGGTTATTGGTCACCAGAAAGGTCGCGAGACTAAAGAGAAAGTGATCCGTAACTTTGGTATGCCAAAGCCAGAAGGTTACCGTAAAGCGCTACGTCTAATGGAAACCGCTGAGCGTTTCAACATGCCTATTATTACTTTCATCGACACAGCGGGCGCATACCCAGGTGTTGGTGCTGAAGAGCGTGGTCAATCTGAAGCTATCGCGAAAAACCTAAAGGTTATGGCTGGTCTTTCTGTTCCAGTTATCTGTAACGTTGTGGGTGAAGGCGGTTCTGGTGGTGCACTAGCGATTGGTGTTGGTGACTACGTGAACATGCTTCAGTACTCTACGTATTCAGTAATCTCTCCAGAAGGTTGTGCTTCAATCCTATGGCGTGATTCAGATAAAGCCCCACAAGCAGCTGAAGCGATGGGCCTGATTGCTCCTCGTCTTAAAGAGCTTGAGCTTATCGACGAAATCATTCCTGAGCCTCTAGGTGGCGCGCACCGCGACCCTGCACAAACCGCTCAGAACATGAAAGACATGCTAGTTAAACAGCTAGAAGAGCTAGAGCAGTTTGATAACGAAACGCTTCTTGAGCGTCGTTACCAGCGTCTAATGAGCTACGGCTACTGCTGATAAGTTACCTTAGTAATAAGGTCTGCTTAACGTAACAAGTTGATGAAAGGGTTGGACTCAGTGCCAACCCTTTTTTATTATTAAAACATTATCCTTTCACACACGACCTCTTGGTTTAGTAGCCTCATGACACACTTAATTGATACTTTCACATCTGTACTTGATCAAAGCGCGCTTAAGCCTCGTAGTAGGTTGGTCGTCGCTTTCAGTGGTGGTGTCGATTCACGAGTGTTGTTGGAGTTATCCGCTCAATATGCCCAAGCGCACGACATTGAGTGCCATGCGGTTCATGTGCACCATGGCTTAAGTACAAATGCAGACCTCTGGGTAGAACAATGCCAAACATGGTGTGATGGTTTGTCTATTCCATTAGCTATTGAGCGAGTGTCGTTGGATGTTAACAGTGGAGAAAGCATAGAAAAACTCGCTAGAGATGCTAGATATCACGCCTTCAAACAATATATTCGATATGGTGATGTGCTTGTTACAGGTCAACACCTCGATGATCAAGTAGAGACTTTCTTGTTAGCGTTGAAGCGTGGCAGTGGGCCTAAAGGCCTCTCTTCAATGGCGAAAGTGATGCCGTTTGTTGATGCTCATATTGTTCGCCCTATGCTATCGGTAACTCGAACCGAGATTGAAGCAGCTGCTTACGGCATGGGCTTAACTTGGGTAGAAGATGAGAGTAATCAGGATCTGCGTTTTGACCGTAATTTTATTCGTCATCAAGTCACTCCGACACTGACCGAGCGTTGGCATAGTTTCCGAGAATCGGTCAGTCGCAGCGCTCAGCTATGTGCAGAGCAAGAGTTACTGTTGGATGAGTTGCTTGAGTCTCACTTACAACAAGCTTTAACTGAGAAGCACAGCTTAAGTATTAAGGCATTGTCTCAGCACTCTGATTTACTGCGTGCACGCCTATTAAGAATGTGGCTGAGCCGCTGTAATCAACCGATGCCGAGCCAAAAGCAGCTCAAACTTATATGGGATGAGGTGGCATGCGCTCAGGCTGACGCCAATCCTAAGTTGGTGTTGAATGAGGTTGAGGTTAGGCGTTTTAATCATCAGCTCTACATAGTGAAAGAGACTAAGGACTTGTCGAGTTGGCATGCCGATGTTGTGCTTGGTGATAGCTTGCAACTGCCCGATGGTTTAGGGAGATTACAATTCATGCCATCACAGAGTGGTGCTGTATCGAATGGTCGTAATTCGCAAAGCTTCAGCTTGAAGGGGTTAAACGGAGCGCTACGAGTGATCTTCAACCCTGAAGGATTATCAGCGCATCCTGTTGGACGCGGTCATAGCAGAAAGCTCAAAAAACTCTTTCAAGAGTACCAAGTACCCAGTTGGTTACGACGCAGAACGCCAATATTAATGGATGGCGATCGAGTGATCGCTGTTTTAGGCTTATTCGTAGATAAAAACTACGAAGGTCAAGATTGTGAAGCGCTTTGGAGCAAGTAGAAAAAGTTTGTGTCACAATTCACCGTCACTTTAATAAAAATAATTAATGGAATATGCAATGAAGAAAATTACACTAGGATTAGTTCTTGGATTTGGACTATTGAGTGGTAACGCTCTGGCGGGTGATGTTGCTGCGGGTCAAGCTAAAGCAGCAATCTGTGCAGCATGTCATGGTGCTGACGGTATCGCAGTGATCCCAGGTTACCCAAACCTTAAAGGTCAAAACGAGCAATACATCGCTTCATCAATTAACGCATATAAGAACGGCCAGCGTACCGGCGGTTTGGCCGCTGTAATGCAGGCTCAAGCTTCAATGCTGAATGATGCAGATATTGCTAATCTAGCCGCTTACTACGCAAGCCTTAAGTAAAACCTTCTTAAAGCGCTGATTAAACAAGATGATAAATTTCGAGCCAGAGCTTTAAAGCTCTGGCTTTTTTCATTGAATGTTTACTATAGCTAACCGATAATGAGCCATTCGCACAGTTTAAGGGATGAACATGAAAAAGATTGAAGCCATTATCAAGCCATTCAAACTTGATGATGTACGTGAAGCACTTGCAGAAGTGGGTATTACGGGTATGACAGTATCTGAAGTGAAAGGCTTTGGACGTCAGAAAGGTCATACTGAGCTATACCGCGGCGCAGAGTACATGGTCGACTTTTTACCTAAAGTGAAATTGGAAATTGTTGTGACCGACGAAGTGGCTGACCAATGTGTTGATACCATTATCGAAACGGCGCAAACAGGCAAAATTGGCGACGGTAAGATCTTCATTACTGACGTTGAACGTGTGGTACGTATTCGTACTGGTGAAGAAGACGAAGACGCCGTATAAAAAAACTATTACCCTAAAAGGAGCGTTTATCGCTCCTTTTTCATCTCTGGTAGGGTGTTGTATGTTTAAGAAAACCATCATTGTTATCACGCTATTGATAACGCTTGCTGTCGTTAGTTTTCATTTAATCTTCGTGATCCCGAATAAACCCAACCTGATCACCTCTTCTCAAAATACCAGCAATGATATCTACAGTTGCTACCAAAATTCTGAGCCGAAAGCAATTGATGTGTCTGATGGCTTAGACATTACGGTGTGGAATATCTACAAGCAAAACCGAAGTAATTGGCAGAGTGAATTAAATAAGCTGTCGGCTGGTAGCGATTTAGTCTTGTTGCAAGAAGCGAGTATGACAGAAGAACTTCGCCAATGGGTAACGAGTGGCCAGTGGGGAAGCACTCGTGTTAATGCGTTTGAAGCCTTTGAGCAAAGTGCTGGTGTACTTAACCTAGCGACGCATTTGCCTATCGAAGCTTGTGCTTATACTCATGAAGAACCTTGGCTTCAATTACCAAAATCCGCGCTTTGGTCGCGTTACCAACTTAGTAACGGCGAACAACTGGCCGTGATTAACATCCATGCTGTGAACTTTACGTTTGGTACGGAAGATTACAAAGCTCAGCTCAAGAGCTTAACTGACAATCTGCAAAAGTATCGTGGGCCTGTTATTTTTGCTGGGGATTTTAATAGTTGGAGTGAAGCCCGCTTTGCTGTCTTGAAAGGTGCATTGAAACAGGTAGGTTTGACGGAAGTAGCCTTTGACCCAGACAACAGAACTCAGTTCATTACAGGACTGGTGCTCGATCATGTGTTCTATCGAGGGCTAGAGGTAGAAAAAGCAAAAGCGCCCATTACGGACGCTTCTGATCATAACCCTATGCGAGTGACTTTTAAGGCTAAATAGGCTAGAGAGTTTTCGCTAGCCTTATATCTTTAACTTAAAAGATTAAAATGTAGAGCGCCCAGATTAGGTAGTAGCCGACCCATGGTAAGCCAGAGATGACCAGTGCCTGACCACGCTCAAACTCAGTCCACGTCAATACAGCGGCATAACCCAACACAATGTACCAAGGCAACAACAGTGGTAATGAGCTAGCAAACTGCGACCAATCATTGGTTAGCGGTAACTTGATTAAGCCGTTTAAGCTATTCAAATCAGCGGCGTAGTTCATCACATGCCCATGCTTGAGTATCAGGCTTGCGTAGCTCGCAATGTCTCCTAAAACTGCAGGGAAGATGATAACGGATGCCGCTGCAAACCATCGCCAAAAGCTATGTTGATGTTGGCTTGGCTTTGTTGCTAGGTTAAACCAGAATGCCAACAAAACGATGGTTAGCGTTCGGCTAAATACGTCGTTGATGATTTCACTTGCGAGTAGGGTGTTGCTGTCAAGTAACGCCAATTGGTCAGGGTTAGTTTGAGCCAATTGCTGTGATAGCTCTGCACTTAACCATGCAAAATCGACATTCGAAAAATAAGCACCCCAAAACAAAAATGGGCTGAGCATTAATACGACGTAGGGTTGCCATCCCCAAGCACTTCGCTGATAAAGCGCTAAGAAACACGCTGTTGGTGAACGGAATATATCCAACAGCATGACGAGTGGGTTACTTGACGGGTTCATACACTTACCTTAGTTACATCAACATACAGCTTGAGTTTTTGTCCTGGCTGTAGGTATTTCTTGTTCTGCAAAGCGTTCCATTTTACAACATCTGTACTTTTTACTTTGAACTTTGATGCAATACCGCTGACTGTGTCACCAGATCTTACGTTATAGAAGATCGTGCGGATGACGGCGCCGTCTGAACCATTCTTCCAAATGACCAGTTCTTGACCAACTCTCAGCGTGTCGCGTGGTCCCATACCGTTCCACTTAGCCAGTGATTGGTGAGATACCTTATTTGCGCGTGCAATCGTCCATAGGCTGTCACCACTTTTTACTGTATGGCTGAGCTTATATTGACCACGACTCTTCGACTGGGTGCTTGCTAGGCGGTTTGAAGCGCTTAGTGCGTATGTCTTGTCATCTTTAGTTGATGTTGGGATTAGCAGGTGCTGTCCAATACGAATATTGTTGTTGCTCAAACCGTTTGCAGAGCGAATCACTTTACTGGTGGTGTTGTATTTGCTTGCTAGCACGCTAATGCTGTCACCAGATTGAACTTTGTAACGCACCAACTTCATGCCTTTGCCTTTATTGGCAGCGACTTCTTTGTTGAATTTTTCAACTGAGTCTAGAGGAAGTAATAGCTGTTGGTGTTTCTCTGGTGCCGTTGCCCACTGGTTGTAAGCAGGGTTGTAGCCTTGCAGCTCTTTAACTGGAATGCCTGCGTAGTTCGCAGCAATCGCTAGATCAAGCTGTTCTTCAGGGTTAACCAGAGTCAGCACTGGCTTGTTCGGGATCGCAGGGATATCGATGCCATACTTTTCTTGATTGGCAATGACATCAGCTAGAGCAAGCAGTTTAGGTACATAGCTGCTGGTCTCTTTTGGTAAATCGAGAGAGAAGAAGTCGATTGGTTTACCCAACTTCTTGTTCTTACGGATTGCGCTGTTTACTCGACCACCGCCACTGTTATAGGCAGCAATCGCATGGTTCCAGTCGCCATCGAAACGTCGGTTAAGGTCTGATAAGAAATCTAATGCGGCGTCGGTAGAGGCGGCAACATCACGGCGGCCGTCATACCAAAAGTTCTGTTCAAGCCCGTAGTCTTTGCCTGTGCCTGAAATGAATTGCCATAGACCTGCAGCACTGCCATGAGAATAGGCAAACGCATCGAAAGAACTTTCTACAACGGGCAATAGGGCCAGCTCTAGTGGTAAGCCTTTTTCTTCAATCTTAGTGGTGATCAGATACAGGAAAGGTTCAGCACGCTTTGATACGGTTTTTAGATGACTCGGGTGCTTGAGGTACCAAGTTCGGTAGTAGTCGACCTTCTTTTGGTCTGGTACTTCCATTTCAAGTTGCATCGCAATGCGTTTCCAAACATCTTGTTGTGTTTGTGGAGTTACGACAGGTGCTTCAACTTTTTGATCTTCTTTGGCTGTGGCTTCTGATGAAACGTTCGCTTGAGAAACTTCTTTAGTAGGAGATGTGTTGGTTTGCTCGGAAGCTTGGTCTGGATTCTCTGACTGAGTTAATTGGCAACCAGAAAGTAGTAATACCAAAGCCCAGCTGTACTTAACTCGCATGTTACAGCCTTTTTAATTAACGGCCGATGATAATACTTGCCACCCCCTATGAGTGACAAGTCTGTATTTGTTAAAATTCGTTCTTCCACGCACGTAAAGCGGTGAATACCGATAAAGGGTCGGTCTGCTCGGTGCGATTAGACACTGATTTCACTACACTTGGCTCGGTATAGCGCAAGAAGGGGTTCACAAACTTCTCTTGTCTCAAATTTGTGGGGATGGTCGACTTATTTTGCGCGCGAAGTCGGTTCACTTGGTCGCGATATTGCTGCAAATGTTGGTTGTCAGGTTCAACCGCTAATGCGAAAGCGATGTTTGCGGCAGTGTATTCATGCGCACAATAAACTTCGGTTTCTTGAGGTAGCGCCGTGATCTTATTCAGTGCATCGAACATCTGTTGTGGTGTGCCTTCCATGATTCGGCCGCAACCCGCAGAGAACAGCACATCACCACAAAACAGTTTTGCATCACCTACATAACCAATATGACCCGCGGTGTGGCCACTGAGCCCTAGGACGAGGAATACTTCGTCAAACAGTTCTAATTGGTCACCATCATCGACTGGGTGAGTTAAGGTGGGGATTGGTTCATTCCTTGGACCCACGACATCAACGCCGGGAAATTGTCTAACTAGTTCTGGAACGCCACCAATGTGATCGTGGTGGTGGTGCGTAATCAAGATTGCATCTAAAGTTAGCTCATGGTGTGCTAAGTACTCTAATACTGGAGCCGCATCACCGGGGTCGACGACAGCACAACGGCGATCGCTATTTTCAATCAGCCAGATGTAATTGTCGTTAAATGCAGGTATGCTTTTGATATGTAACATTATTGGTTCTCCAGTCACTTTTAGTGCGACAGAATAAGTGAGACAGATTATTGATGAAGCCAGCACGTAGCAGAAAGAAGTTTGAACGTCCTTATACTTGGGCGCAATTGCACAATGGGGACTGGTTGAGAGAATCTATTCAAACTCGACTCGATGAGTGGTGCCCAAAGCTATTTGGTTACCATATGCTCAAGCTCGGCGGCCTCAGTAGTGAGATTTCTAGCTGCACATGCAACATTCAACATCAAGTAAACCTAGATATCCAGAACCCATTACATAATGTGATAGCGGATGGCTATAATTTGCCCTTTTTGGAGAAAAGCTTTGATGTTGTGGTGTTGAGTCATCAGTTAGATTATAGCAATGACCCACATCGCTTATTGAGAGAAGTTGATCGAGTCATGATGGACGATGGCTATATCATTATCACTGGCTTTAACCCGATTAGTGTCACTGGGCTTGCCAGTTTGATGCCTTGGCGAAAGAACAGTTTGCCTTGGAGTGGGCGCATGTACACGCCTAACCGAATAAAAGACTGGTTAGGGGTACTTAATTATGAAGTGATTCATTGTGACACCTACGCGCTGTTTCCGATGAGTAAGTATCAAGCGATGTGGACGTGGTTGGAGAACAGCTTAGGTGGATGTGCATCCTTCGCCGGAAGCCAATACTTTATTGTTGCACGTAAACGTACTTACCCGCTTAAACCTATCAAGCCACATTGGCACCTTAAGCGACGTTTCTCACCTGTTGGAGCAAGTTTTAGAACCAATACGCGTCGTACAATGGATTCCGCCAAAGCGTCATATCCGCTAAAAACAGAAAAAGCCGACTAGTTGTCGGCTTTTTATCTACTAGTTCGGTTAAGAAATTATCAATTAATTTAAGGCGTTATCAATCAGTTTCAGGAACAATAAATCATTTTCTGAAATGTACGTCTAATTCTAAAAGACGATTAACTTGGCTGATAGCCCGTATCTTCTTTAGTCGGATTTTCCGCTGCGTTTCTTGCTAAATCATCACACATTTCGTTTTCTCTGTGTCCTGCGTGTCCTTTTACCCAGCGCCAATCAACGCTATGGCGAGCGGTTTCTTTATCAAGCCTTTGCCACAGATCGGCATTTTTAACCGGTTTCTTGTCGGCTGTTTTCCAGTCACGCTTTTTCCAGTTGTGAATCCACTGTGTGATGCCTTGACGCACGTATTGGCTATCTGTGGTCAGAATCACAGAACAAGGCTCTTTGAGGGCTTGGAGAGCAACGACAGCGGCGAGCATTTCCATACGGTTATTGGTTGTTAGCGTGAAACCTTCTGCTAGCGTCTTCTCGACTTTTTTGTAGCGAAGTACGATGCCATAGCCGCCAGGACCAGGGTTGCCTAAACAAGAACCATCAGTGAAAATTTCAACTTGTTTCGTCATGATTTGATACTATTACCTCAAGCACATTATCGGCATAGTCTGACACAGTTATCCTTATGAATACCAGTAGCACTCCAGAACAAAGCACGAACGAAAAAAACAGTTCGAACGAAAATAAGCGCATTGTTGTACTCGATACCGAAACCACCGGTATGAATACAGAAGGTGGCCCTCATTACATGGGTCACCGCATCGTTGAAATTGGTGCAGTAGAGATCATCAACCGTAGGTTGACCGGGCGTCATTTTCACGTCTACATAAAACCTGATCGTGCGATTCAAGAAGAGGCGATTGGCGTTCACGGTATTACCGATGAGTTCTTGATTGATAAGCCTGAATATCAAGACATACATAAAGAGTTTCTCGACTTTATAAAAGGTGCAGAGCTGGTGGCTCATAACGCGCCCTTCGATACCGGCTTTATGGACTATGAGTTTGAGAAGCTTAATCCAGCGATAGGTAAAACGGATGACTACTGTAAAGTTACCGATACCTTGGCGATGGCGAAGAAGATATTCCCAGGTAAAAGAAACAACCTAGATATCTTATGTGACCGTTATGGTATTGATAACTCGCACCGTACTCTCCACGGTGCATTACTCGATGCGGAGATCCTAGCCGACGTCTACTTATTGATGACGGGTGGCCAAACTTCGCTGCAATTTAACGCTGGTCAACAGGAAGGCGAAGCCGAAAGCATACGAAGAGTAGAAAGTGGTCGAAAATCCCTAAAGGTTTTACGAGCTACGGCCGATGAAGTAGAAGCGCATCAAAGTCGTTTAGATCTCGTCGAGAAAAGCGGAAGCTGCCTCTGGCGTCAGTAGGGAGAGAGTATGTTAAGGGTATTGGCTACCGGTTGTTTATTGCTGTTAAGCTTTAGCTTGCATGCGGCAACAGAATCCGTAATGAGTTTATTGGACAACCGTTTTCGAGTTGATTCCAGTATTGAACAAGTCACCTTTGTGATTTATCGAGCCGATAACTCTAAACCTGTCGTTTTGGTTCGTCCTGATGGCAAGAAATACTACTCTTGGCGCAATGCTGATAATGTCCGTTGGTACGAAGAGTCGTCCATGGACATTATATCTATCGACAATCCGATGCCTGGCCCTTGGCAAGCGATAGGTAAAGTTTCCCCTAAGAACAACATCAAGCTCCTGTCTCATCTTGTTTTGGATGCTAATGAGTTTCCCGACAAGTTGTATCAGACTGAGCGCATTAAATTTACCGCCCGTCTCACCTCTGATGGCAAGCCGCTTGTGCTGCGTGATTTTCTCGATCGCGTGAAGCTTAAGGTTACCTTTACTAAGTTTGTTGAAAACGAAGAGTCTTTAGTGAGAGAAGCTCGCCCGGTTCCGGTTGTGATGGGCGAGTTTGCTGATGATGGTGTTGATCTTGATGAAAAAGCGGGAGACGGCGTATTCACAGTATCCTTACCAATTGATATCGAGCCCGGTAAATACCGAGCGCGAATTACCTCTGGTAATGGTGTGTTCCTGCGAGCGCAAGAGCAAGAAGTCTTGGTTTACCCAACACCGCTCACTACCACCTTTATTCAGTCTCGAAAAGAGGGTTTACCTCATACTATTGTGGTGTCTGGTGAACAGGGGATGATCGCACCGAGCTCTTTGGCGGTTCATGTTGAGCACAAGGCTCCTGATGAATATGTTATTTACAAGCAGGGGCAAGCTGAAGTCGACGCAATGAAAGTCGCTTTAGAGCTGCCTTATAATGGCGATTTAGGGATTTATAATTGGTCAGGGATGGTTTATGCCACTGATGCTTCAAGTCAGCGCCCGCTTATCTTTCCAATTACTGAGCAGTCGTACAGCGTTGTTGAAGATATCGACTTAGCAGAGTCACGACGCCTTCAAGAAGAAGCACTTGCTGAACAGAAGCGTATCGCAACAGAGTTGATGATCCTTCAAAAACGTGAAGATGACAGACAGCGCAGTATGATCATTATTGCGGTGGGTAATGTGGTCGCTATTCTATTGGGCTTATTGATTTGGTTTGTGGTTCGTAAGGTCAAGGCGAAGAAAAAAGCGTTACCTGAGATGCAGCTTAAAGCGCCTAAGTAACTCGCTTAGATGATTAGGTTGTCTGGAGAGAATAAGCCGCCAGAGATAAAGCATTAGAATTTTTGACAACGATGTCATGAACAAAAAAACGGGACTCATAGGAGTCCCGTTTTTGTTTCTATTTTTGACCTTAAGCGACGTTATCAATCGATTGGTCTGGGTACTGAGACTTTGCTGCAAGCTCCTCTGGTGAGAAGTCATCAACGTTAATCGTGTACAGTCTGTGTTCCTCAGCGCTAATCAGAAGATTTGCTTCGTCTTGCGTTAAGATACCTTTTTCAAGTCCCAACTGAGCGACAAGGTCGAGTCGTAAGAAAGCACGTTTTTGATGTGTTTCTTTACAAACCTTATCGAACAGAGGTTCAGCTTGAAGAATCACTTCTAGCGCTTTTTCAATCTTACCTACTGGGTTGTATTCCGTTGCTTCTAGGTATTGGCCACGACCGATACGAGAGCGTGTTTCACTTGGTGTTTGTAGAATGTGCGCGACTTTGCTATCCAGCTTGTCGTTTGGTGCACGACGGATACGGCCAAATGGCATTAGCACAACACGAAGCAGACGACCAATCACAGGGTTAGGGAAGTTCGCTAAGAACTCATCAATCGCCACTTCAGTTTGGCGTAAGCTATCTTGCATACCCCAATGTACTAACGGTAGATCTTCAGCGTGGCTGCCTTCGCTTTCAAAGCGTTTCAGCGTTGCTGAGCCGAGGTAAAGTTGACTCAGGATGTCCCCCAATCTTGCTGATAAACGTTCTCTACGCTTCAGTGAGCCACCTAGAACTGCCATTGAGATATCAGACAGTAGCGCTAGGTTTGCACTGTAGCGGTTTAGCTGTTGGTAGTAACGTTGTGTCTGTTTATCGGTTTTATTTGAAGGTGTTGGCGCATCTGAACCACGGCCATCGGTTAAACCAAACCACAAGCTGCGGACTAGGTTACTCATAGTAAAGCTAACGTGTCCTGCTAACGCCGAATCAAACTTATCTAGAGCATCACTGCTTTCAGAATAAGCCGCTTCCATTTCGTTAAGTACGTAAGGGTGACAGCGAATCGCACCTTGACCATAGATGATCATTGAACGAGTCAGGATGTTTGCGCCTTCAACCGTAATCGCGATAGGCGAACCTTGGTAGCCACGAGCTAGGAAGTTCGATGGACCTAAGCAAATACCTTTACCGCCAACAATATCCATAGCATCGATGATGCTGCGCTGACCACGGTGTGTACAGTGGTACTTAACGATTGCTGAGATAACCGAAGGTTTTTCGCCAAGATCGATACCTGCAACGGTTAGATTACTTGCCGCATCCATCACATAAGCGTTACCCGCTAGGCGTGCAAGTGGCTCTTCAACCCCTTCCATGCGGCCAATCGGTTGTTTGAATTGACGACGAATACGAGCATAAGCGCCCGTTGCTAATGCAGCAGACTTAATACCACCCGTTGAGTTTGAAGGCAGTGTGATACCACGACCAACCGACAGACACTCAACCAGCATACGCCAGCCTTGACCTGCCATTTTCTGGCCACCAATGATGAAGTCGATAGGCACAAAGATATCGTCGCCTTGCGTCGGACCGTTCTGGAACGGCACATTCAGCGGGAAGTGGCGATTGCCAATTTCTACGCCTTTTAAATCCGTTGGGATAAGCGCACAAGTGATGCCTAGATCTTTTTGGTCACCAAGCAGACCATCAGGGTCACGCAGTTTAAAGGCCAAGCCTAATACCGTCGCGACAGGTGCTAGGGTGATGTAACGCTTGTTCCAAGTTAGGCGCATGCCCAATACTTCTTCACCTTGCCATTCGCCTTTACATACCACACCGTAATCTGGGATTGAACCTGCATCAGAGCCAGCTTCTGGGCTCGTCAGGGCAAAACAAGGGATCTCTTTACCTTCCGCTAGGCGCGGCAGGTAATGATTTCTTTGTTCTTCTGTACCGTAGTGTTGTAATAACTCACCAGGGCCTAATGAGTTAGGTACGCCAACCGTTGATGACAATACGCTAGAAACGCCGGTTAGCTTCTGAAGAACCAAAGACTGAGCGTAAGCCGAGAATTCTAAACCGCCGTATTTTTTCTTGATGATCATGGCGAAGAATTTATGGTCTTTCAGGTATTGCCATACTTCTGGTGGCAAATCTGCAAGCTCATGGGTGACTTGGTAATCATTGACCATTTCACACACCGTGTTTACCGGGCCGTCTAGGAACGCTTGTTCTGCGCCAGACAGTTTTGGATCAGCGATGTTTTGTAGCTTTTTCCATTCAGGCTTGCCTTTGAACAACTCTGCTTCCCACCAAACGGTGCCGGCTTCCAGTGCTTCTTTTTCTGTTTGAGACATTGCCGGTAGTACTTTCTTAAATACAGAAAGCGCTTTTTGGCTGATGAGAGTTTGACGAATGGCTGGCACAGCAAAGATCGCAACGGCTAACAAGTAACAAAGCCAACCAGTGACTGCCACGCCGCCGAACAGTGTTAATGCTACCATTGCGCCAGTTAATACAACTAATGCACGTACCAGACTAACTCTATGGTAAAGACAGACGCCTAAGATGGCTGTCATGCCGAGTAGGGAGAGCAATATGTTCATGATCGATTTCCTTTTCAGAGATCACTTATTGTTATTAAGTTTTAGGTAAGAGGTCTAACCAGTCAAGTGTAAACAAAATATTAAATATTTGTAAAACTCCAAAGTGAATAAAAAGTGATCTCAATAGAGTTAAAGTTCTAATTGTGAGAGGTTGGTGGCGAATATTTGGACGGATCGGCAGCGAGACTCTAATTAAGGTGGCAATCTTTGGGCTTAAGTGTCGACACTATTTCATGTTTGTGGGTAAACTCAGGTAAAAGAGGGGAAAACCCTCAGCTCTCATTTCACGTACTTTAAGTTGCGTAAAAAAATATAAGAGATAAGCCTTATGTACCATGACCTAATCAAAAGTGAATTGAACGAAGCTGCTGACGTTCTGAATAAGTTCCTGAGTGATGACCATAACATCGCTCAAATTGAAGCGGCGGCAAAACTGATTGCTGACTCATTCAAGCAAGAGGGCAAAGTGCTTTCTTGTGGTAACGGTGGTTCACACTGTGATGCAATGCACTTCGCAGAAGAGCTTACTGGCCGATACCGTGAAAACCGTCCAGGTTACGCTGGTATTGCGATTTCAGATCCAAGCCACCTGTCTTGCGTGAGTAATGATTTTGGCTACGACCACGTATTTTCTCGTTATGTAGAAGCGGTAGGTCGTAAAGGTGATGTGTTGTTCGGTCTGTCGACTTCAGGTAACTCTGCCAACATTTTGAAAGCGATTGAAGCTGCTCAAGCTAAAGGCATGAAGACGATTGCATTGACGGGTAAAGATGGCGGTAAAATGGCGGGTTGCGCTGATATCGAAATCCGAGTGCCACATTTTGGTTACGCAGACCGTATCCAAGAGATTCACATTAAGATCATTCATATTGTGATTCAGCTTGTTGAAAAAGAAATGGAATAATAGTTTTACAGACATTTGGAGCCCAGGTTTGTGGCTCCATTGGTTTTAAAAGGGAGTAGATTAAACCATGTGTGAATTGCTCGGTATGAGCGCGAATGTGCCAACTGATATTTGTTTTAGTTTCACCGGCCTGATGCAGCGTGGAGGTAATACCGGACCACATCGTGATGGTTGGGGAATCACCTTTTATGAAGGGAAGGGCTTTCGAACGTTCAAAGATCCTAACCCTAGCTGTGAATCAAAGATTGCTGAGTTAGTTCAAAACTACCCAATTAAAAGCCAAGCTGTTGTCAGTCATATCCGTCAAGCCAATCGTGGTGGCGTTAATCTAGAAAATACTCACCCATTTACCCGTGAGCTATGGGGACGATACTGGACCTTCGCTCATAATGGCCAATTAACGGATTACGATGATCTGGTTAGTGGTCGTTTCAGACCTGTCGGCGAGACGGACAGTGAACTTTCTTTTTGTTGGTTAGTGAAACAGCTAGAAGATCGTTTCCCTGAACCACCACAAGACATGGAAGGTATGTTTCGCTTTGTCGCGGAATGTTGTGACCAGTTGCGTGAGAAAGGTGTCTTTAACATGCTACTCAGTGATGGTGAGTATGTGATGACCTATTGTACGAATCACTTGTACTGGATAACAAGACGTGCACCTTTTGGTAATGCGAGCCTGATTGATGAAGATGTTGAGATAAACTTTCAAGAAGAGACCACGCCAAATGATGTGGTTACGGTCGTCGCAACGCAGCCTCTAACATGCAATGAAGAGTGGTTTAGAATGAAGCCAGGCGAATACGCACTGTTTCATTTTGGTGAGCTGATTGGTAATAACCATAAAGCGTTGGAAGATGTTGCTTACGCACCTAAAAAGGTTGCAAGCCAAGCACCAACTGAGCCATTGAGCTAAGTATTCCGAATAGTATTAATTTGAAACGCATAAAAGAAAGGCCGCTTACTGAACTAATGAATCAGTAAGCGGCCTTTTTATTTGGTTTAGTTTTAACGAATCACTCTTCTGCGTAACCGTGTTTGCCCAATGCCTTGCTGTCTAAGATAGCTTGTCCGTTTGCCATTGATAAACGATCTTCCGCGAACCACTTGCAGACCAGAGGATAAATGCAGTGTTCTTGGGTGAGTACTCGGCTCGCTAGCATGTCGGCATCATCCCCTTCAAATACTGGCACCTTAGCTTGTAAGATTACAGGACCACCATCGAGCTCTTCGGTAACAAAGTGGACGCTGGTGCCATGCTCTTTGTCCTGAGCATCAATAGCACGCTGGTGGGTGTGCAGCCCCGGATACTTAGGTAACAGAGAAGGGTGGATATTGATCATTTTACCCGCGTAATGACGAACAAACTCTGAACTCAGAATGCGCATATAGCCAGCGAGTACAATCAGGTCGGGTTGGTAAGCATCGATCTGAACCATCAATTCATGATCAAATTCTTCACGCGAATTAAATTCTTTTGGATTCACCGAATGAGCGTCAACACCTGCTGACTTTGCTCTCTCTAGACCAAAAGCCTCTGCTTTGTTTGAGAAAACGGCCTTAACAGAGGCATCAATCGTGTGGCTCTCACAGGCATCCAAAATTGCCTGCAAGTTACTTCCGCTTCCTGAGACTAAAACGACGATGTTTTTCTTAGAGTGACTGTTATTCATAGAATGGCTGTTCTTCATAGAGTGGGTCATGCGATTGGTTAACTGGACTGTTTACAATGTACCTACATAAACTAAGGTTTTCTGCGGGCTAAATAGCAAAATGAGGACCATTAGGTCCTCATTGATTAACTAAGTAAGTGAGCGTATCACTTATTTGATTTCTACTTGCTCTTCGCCAGCTTCAGCGTTTGCGATCTCACCGATAACCCAAGCGTTTTCGCCTTCTGCTTTCAGTAGTTCAACAGCAGCGTCTGCTTGATCTTTAGGTAGAGCAACAACTAGGCCTACACCACAGTTGAAAGTGCGGTACATTTCAAATGTTTCCACGTTACCTTTCTCTTGTAGCCAGTTGAAGATAGCTGGCCATTCCCAGCTCTTGCCATCAATGACTGCTTTAGTGCCTTCAGGAAGTACGCGTGGGATATTTTCCCAGAAACCACCACCTGTGATGTGCGAGATAGCATGAATGTCATGCTCAGCAATCATCTTAAGTGCCGATTTGATGTAAATCTTAGTAGGTTCTAGTAGGTGCTCACCGATAGTGCGACCTTCTAGTTCTTCACTCTTATCAGCACCAGAAACTTCTAGAACTTTACGAATTAAAGAGTAACCGTTTGAGTGTGGACCACTTGAACCAACAGCGATAAGTGCGTCGCCTGCTGCTACTTTAGTGCCGTCAATGATGTCAGCTTTTTCTACAACACCAACACAGAAACCAGCTACGTCGTAGTCGTCGCCTTCGTACATGCCTGGCATTTCAGCCGTTTCACCACCGATTAGTGCACAACCAGCTTGAACACAACCTTCAGCGATACCAGAAACAACGTCTGCTGCTGTATCTACATCTAGCTTACCTGTTGCGTAGTAGTCTAGGAAGAATAGCGGCTCACCACCTTGAACGATTAGGTCGTTCACACACATTGCCACTAGGTCGATACCAATGGTGTCGTGTTTTTTCAGATCCAAAGCAAGGCGAAGTTTAGTACCAACACCATCAGTACCTGAAACAAGTACCGGCTCTTTGTATTTCGTTGGAAGTTCACATAGGGCGCCAAAGCCACCAATACCGCCCATTACTTCAGGGCGACGAGTGCGTTTAACAGCACCTTTAATACGGTCTACTAGTGCATTACCTGCGTCGATATCAACACCAGCGTCTTTGTAGCTTAGAGAAGAAGTATTACCACTCACGGGATAGTCCTCGAACTTAAGTTGGATGTGAAAACGGCGCTATTCTAACAGGGCTTGATTACCAAGAGCAAACGTTTGCGCGGTTTTTTTTATTAGAATAAAGATTCTGAAATAACCTTAGAGTTCGTGTATAATCTACAGGTTTGTTTAAATATTGCCGGAGTTGGAAATGAAAGTTGTTGAAGTGAAACACCCGCTAGTAAAACATAAAATTGGCCTGATGCGTGAAGGTGAGATTAGCACTAAGCGTTTTCGTGAGCTAGCGACAGAAGTGGGTAGCCTTCTAACATACGAAGCGACATCAGACTTTGAAACTGAGCGTGTGACGATTAACGGTTGGAACGGTCCAGTAGAAGTTGACCAAATTAAAGGTAAAAAAGTAACGGTAGTGCCAATCCTACGTGCTGGTCTAGGCATGATGGACGGCGTTCTTGAGCACATCCCAAGTGCACGTATCAGCGTTGTTGGTATTTACCGTGACGAAGAAACACTTGAGCCAGTACCATACTTCAACAAGCTTGCATCTAACATCGACGAGCGTATTGCTCTAGTGGTAGACCCAATGCTTGCGACAGGTGGTTCTATGATCGCGACTATCGACCTAATGAAAGAGAAAGGTTGTAAGCACTTTAAGATTCTTGTGCTTGTTGCTGCTCCTGAAGGTATCGCTGCTCTAGAAAAAGCGCACCCAGACGTTGAGCTTTACACCGCTGCAATCGATGAGAAGCTAAACGACAAGGGCTACATTGTTCCTGGTCTTGGCGATGCTGGTGATAAGATCTTCGGTACTAAGTAATTCGGTTTCAGCTTAAGTGACTCTAAACCGTTTCTTAACTCGCTGAATTAGCCGTATTAGTAAAAAGGGAGAGCATTCAATGCTCTCCCTTTTTTGATCTTGTTGGTTTGTGATTCTTTTGAATCTAGCCTTACCGATTCATTAATCGATTTGAGCTTTGTCTACCACAGTGTTGTCACCTAACTCTTCTGGAAGCACTAGGTTAAGTAGAATCGCCACGATACCGCACAAGCTTACGCCCTGTAGGCTGAAATCACCGATACCAAAGGCCATGCCGCCAATACCAAAGACTAAAGTAATGCCGACAATCACAAGGTTGCGTGATTTGTGTAGGTCAACTTTGTTCTGAATTAGAGTATTCAAGCCAACGGTTGCGATAGAGCCAAACAGTAGAATCATGATGCCGCCCATTACTGGAACCGGAATCGTTTGAAGTAGTGCACCTAGCTTACCGACCAATGCAAGAACGATAGCTGTTACAGCTGCCCAAGTCATGATCACTGGGTTGAATGCTTTGGTCAGCATTACTGCACCTGTTACTTCACTGTACGTAGTGTTTGGTGGCGCGCCCAGCATTGAAGCGGCAATGGTTGCCACGCCGTCGCCAGTAATAGTGCGGTGTAAACCTGGTTTCTTAAGGTAGTCTTTACCTGTTACATTAGAAATAGCAAGCATGTCGCCTACGTGCTCAACAGCAGGTGCAATCGCGACAAACACCATAAAGAAGATAGCGTTGATGTTGAACTCTGGCGCAGTGAAGTTTGGTAGTGCTAACCAAGATGCTTGCGCTACTGGTGTGAAGTCTACCGCGCCGTATACCAAGCTGGTGATGTAACCCGCAACAATACCACCGAAGATTGGCAGCAGCTTAAGGAAGCCTTTTGAGAACACACTGATGACAATCGTCACTAACAGTGAAATAGAAGAGATCCACAGTGCAGCGTCTGCATCAACAAGTTGAACCGCGCCATCGCCTGTCTTACCTAGCGCCATGTTAACTGCAACAGGTGCAAGACCTAAACCAATAACCATAATTACTGGGCCAACAACGACTGGTGGGAGCAGTTTATGGATAAAGCCAACGCCACGAACTTTAATTAACGCGCCCATTAGTACATACACAACACCTGCCGCCATTAGGCCACCCATGGTTGCGCCTACACCCCAAGTTTGAATACCAAACATGATAGGCGCGATGAATGCAAAAGAAGATGCTAAGAAGATTGGCACTGAACGGCGTGTAATAAGTTGGAATAAAAGGGTACCAATACCTGCGCCAAAGAGTGCAACGTTGGGGTCAAGTCCTGTTAGTAGCGGCACGAGTACAAGCGCACCAAATGCTACAAACAGCATTTGCGCACCTTGCAGAGCATTTTTCATGTTATGTCCTTAAAAATGGTCGTTATATGAAAAGCGAAAAATAAAATTCGCGGGATTCTATCACTTAGCAATCGATTGCCACACCAAATAGATCAAATTTATTTATCTTAGTGATGTTTTATATCCATCTAAGCCCTAGAAATTCAGTTTATAAGTGAGCGATTTATCATGGCCAGGTGATATTTTGTGGTTATTAAACACAGTGGGCGCTATCGACCTTGCCCCTCAATCCATAGTTGCTTATCATCTAGGCACAAGATTTGAATATTAGGATCAGTATGCGCTACATAGCATTGTTGTTGATGGGACTATTAGCCTCTCCGAGTTATGCCTTAACTCAAGTAGATATTTTTAGTGCTGAAGTTGCGATTAACGCTGAAGACAAACAGCCAGAACAAGTGGCAAGAAATACAGGTATGGAGCAGGTATTGATACGTGCGACCGGCCAAACTGATGTCGCTTCGAATGAGACGATTCAAAAGGCGATGCGCAAGAGTTCGCAGTACATGTCTCAAATGAGTTTTGGTGAAAGCAATGACCAGTCAACATTGCGTATGCGTTTTAACGGTGCTCAAATCCGTTCGCTATTGACTCAAGCACAGTTACCGTACTGGCCTGACACGCGTTCAAACATCCTTGTTTGGCTGGTGGAAGAGGACAACTACGACAAGAATATCGTCTGGGAACACTCTAACTCGCAGTTAGCAGCGGGCTTGCAAGCAAACGCAAAAGAGCGCGGTTTGCCTCTAACGCTGCCTGTGGGTGACTTTGACGATATTACGGGTATTGCAACTTCTGATTTGTGGGGCAGCTTTGTTACGCCAATCAGTAAAGCGAGTCAGCGTTACCCAGTAGATGCTGTATTGGTGATCAAGGCTCAATCTTCAGGTCTACGTTGGACTCTATACGATCAAAAGCCAAGTCAATTGACGAGCGCACCAACATCGCCTGTAAGTGGTTCTTTATCAGGTAACAGTGCCACGACTTCTAAGAAGTTAGTCGACCAAATCAGTAACTACTACGCAGGAAAAAGTGCTGTGACGGTAGCGAGTGAGTCATCAGAATCGATTTTAACGCAGTTTATTAGCCTGAATAATGCTCAAGACTTCTTTCAGTTGGAAAACGCACTTAAGCGTCTCAACTCGGTGGCAAGCCTAGATATTCTGAAGATTCAGAACAACGAAGTAACTTTCCGAATTCACTTATTGTCGACTCAACAAGAGTTTGAGCAAGAAGTTGCAAGTATTCGCCAAGTTGCAAAGGTTGAAGAATCTTACATTGAGCCTGAAGTGAGCCCTGAATTTGAAACTCAAGACAACACCATGTCTGTAGGCGATGATTCAACAGATGCTGCTGAAGTTGTTGGTGACGAAACTGACTCAGGCGTACAAGTGATTACTAGCAACGAGGTATCTGAGGATACTGAGCTAACGAACACGCCTGACGCAACGCTAGAGGAATCTAACACAGCTGATACTGCGCCTGTACATGCTAAGCCAAGCTTGGTCTACGAGTGGGTTCGCTCATAATTGTCTGCTGACATGACTGATTAAAATGAAACATTAAAAAGCCCTGCAAGAGCAATCCTGCAGGGCTTTTTGTTTATCTAGTGTCAGTGTTCAAGAGCAACGTATCAATATTATTGCTCGAATTTCGCTTTTTCTTTCTTTTCTACTTCCGAAAGGCGCTTCAACTTGATGCCTAACTCTTTAGCCCTAAAGCGAGTAAATAAGATATTGCCCGCGAAACCAAGAGTCGTCAGAAGCAGTTCTACAGCCGCTAACAAGCGTTCACCATCATCTACATACAAAATAGTTAATGCGTGTAGGAAATAGAGCATCAGGACGAAATTCGCCCAAGCGTGCGTATAAGGCTTACCGGCTAAAATGCCTGGTAATGGCAGTAACAGCGGTATTGCCCAAGCAATTGCCAGTGTTACATTACTGAGATGAGGATGCGGCGAAAGCGTCATCTGCCAAGCCACAACCCAACCTAACAGCAATAGGTTGCCTGCTAATGCGAGATAGCGGAATAGCTTAGTCTTAGGAGACATCGTCTTCTCTGACATGTACATCATTGAGAGATTCCTTTCTGATTCATAGCAATGCGCGCGAGGCGTTTACCTAGGTTCTGCGCCAACTCAATTTCTTCTTTGCTTAATGAAGCACTTTCGCCTGTGCTGCTTGCACCATAAGGCGTACCACCGGTTTGAGTGGTGTGCAGCGCAGGTTCTGAGTAGGGGATGCCCACGACTAACATGCCATGATGCAGCAGGGGCAACATCATGCTTTGTTGTGTCGTCTCTTGACCACCATGCAGTGATGAAGAAGAAGTGAATACACAAGCTGGCTTATCGATGAGATCGCCATTGATCCACAGTGACGTCGTGCTATCCCAAAAGTGCTTCATCGGCCCGGCCATGTTACCAAACCAAACCGGACTGCCTAGCGCTAAACCATCACAAGAGCGTAACTCTTGTAATGTTGCAATAGGGTCGGTTGGTTGATGACGCGAATCAGGCTGCTCTTCTACGGTATACACGTCGTTCACTGTTCTCAGCATAGCTTCACACTCAGGGATGGACTCCACCCCTCGTGCAATCTGTCTTGCTAAAGCTTGTGTGTTGCCGTGGCGACTATAATAAAGAACAAGAATGTTAATGCTCATATCGGATTACAGAATCTCTAATACTTGCTCTGGTGGACGACCAATCTTTGCTTTGTTGTTCGCAACAACCACAGGGCGCTCGAACAGTTTTGGATTTGTTGCCATTGCTGAGAAAAGATCTTCATCAGTTACTGATGCATCATCCAAGTTTGCTTCTTTGTAGTCCGCTTCTTTGGTACGCATCATGTCGCGAACATTGTCAAAACCCAGTTGAGTGAAAAGCACTTTTAGCTGCTCGACAGTTAAAGGCGTGTCTAGGTACTTGATAACTTCAGGTTGTACACCGTTTGTTTCAAGCAATTCGAGAGTTTGACGGCTCTTTGAGCAACGTGGATTATGATAAATCACGACAGACATGGTTCTTCCTCATTATTATTTTTGATTTAATTGTTTAGCTGAAGCCACCAGAGGCGACTTCTTTTTTGTGTAACGTTGAGCTTTCTTTTTATTCTTGCAACGAGCGGTTACCAGTAAATATATTATTGTAGCGACAAGAAGCGCTCTCGTTGAATCATTAGTTGATCAATTCGAGCGTCGTAGCGTGCTTGTTTTAGGCTGCCTAGTTCTGCGATTTGGCTCGCCTGCGTGTAGTACTGAATCGCTTTGTTCCAGTTGGCTTGTAGTGCCAAAATTTCTGCACGAGCAGCCAGTTCTTCGTCGCTATTACCAAGGCTCGTATTTACTTTTGAAAGTAGGTGCCAGCCATTGGTGTCATTCGGGTTATCGTGCGTGTAACGCTGCAATACGCGAACTGCTTCTTGTAGATTTTCATTTTCAATTAGTGCATTGGCGTAGTTGATGGTCAGAACTGGGTTGTTTGGCTGACGAACCAGTGCCGACTTAAGTTCTTTAATCGCAATCTCAGGCTGTTTCTTCTCGATGTGCAGATCGGAAATAGCATCTAGATAAAACAGGTTGGTCGGGTCGCTGTTAATCAGTTTGTTCAGAATTGGCTCTGCTTTGTCTAATTTTTTAGAATCTAGGTAAACCAGCGCTTGCCCATACTCTAACGATGGAACCAAGGCTTTAGGGGCTTTCTTCAGCTGACGCTCAAACCAATCAAGAGCAGCATCGTTATTAATGCCAGCATAGCGCGCAACAATGCGGGCTCTTGCAAGATGGTAGTCCAAAGACGGAGCTAGTTTCAGTGGCGGGTAACTACGAGCACGAGCACGTGAATCTGTAATTCGGTCTTCTGGTAATGGGTGAGTCAGTAGCATTGGAGGTGGTGTGCTCGCATAGCGGTATTCATCGGCTAAGCGGCCAAAGAAGCGTGGCATTGCATTCACATCAAAGCCAGCTTTCGCAAGCGTGTTGATACCAAAGCGGTCAGCTTCTTTTTCATTACTACGTGTGTAGTTGATCTGGCTTTGCATATTACCCGCTGTCGTTGCCGTTAGGGCTGCAATGCCCGCTTCAGGAGCTGCAATCGCCAGTAATACAGAAGCCGCAAGTGCAGCAATGGTTGCTGGAGAACGGCGAGCTTGATCTTCCATACTACGTGCTAAGTGACGTTGGGTAACGTGCGCGATTTCGTGCGCTAATACTGAAGCCAATTCACTTTCAGATTGTGCATGCAGGAATAGACCTGAATGCAAAGCAACATAGCCACCAAAGAAAGCAAAGGCGTTGATGTTGCGGTCACGGATCATAAAGAACTGGAAAGGCGTCTTTACATCATTTGCGTTAGCGACCAGACGATGACCAAGCGTATCAATATATAAGTTTAAAACTGGGTCGTTTACGATAGGCTGGCTGCTTCTGATGATACGCATGTAGGCATCACCATAGATAAGCTCTTGGTCGATAGAGAGTGTGCCGCCAGCAGCGGTACCGATATCGGGTAGCTCCAAACTATTGGTATTCGCCAACGTTGGGGTGCTTAATGTAGCTGCGATGCATAAGCAAGCAATTGAGCGAGCGCGTTTAAACATATTAGTCAGTAATACTCCGTTTCTTCTGACAGTAAGACAAGTGCAATGCAAATTGGTTCTTTATCTGGTTTAACCTTTGTTAAGTGCGTGCGCTATCCTGAAGGAAGATGAATCAATGATGGCACGTTTTCAAAAACAGATTACAATATGCCCCTTATAATAAGCATCGAGCCCAAGAATGACACCTAATATTCTAGATTTACGCCAAGAGCGCTGCCCAATGGCGTTATTATTAGCCAAGCGTCACAGTGTAAAGTTAGAAGTAGGGCAATCTTTGTCAATTTATGTATCAGATAACAGTTCGATGAAAGATATTGTTACTTTTTTGTCTAAGCAAGCTTATGTTGTCATGACAGAAGTTTGTTCTAATTACCACCATCTCCTCGTCACTAAAAAGGAATCGCAGTCAGATGCTTGAAATGGTCAGTCGTTGGTATAAACGACGTTTCTCTGATCCACACGCTGTCAGTTTGGTTGCCATCATTCTATTCGGCTTTATTACTATCTACTTCTTTGGTCACCTGATCGCACCGCTGTTGGTGGCGATTGTGTTGGCTTATTTACTTGAGTGGCCAGTGACTCAACTTCAACGACTCGGTATTCCCAGAACGCCATCGGTGATGTTGGTGATCTTGATGTTCTTTAGCCTAATGCTACTAGCGATATTCGGATTAGTGCCAACCATTTGGGAGCAAGTGGGTAACCTGATCAATGATATTCCTAGCATGTACGGTAGCTTGCAGAAGTTCATTGCAACGATTCCAGAGCGTTACCCTGAGCTTGCTAACTTACAGATTGTTGAATCTGTAATGTCTAACGCGAAGAACAAGGCGTTGGGTATGGGTGAGAGTGTGGTGAAAGGCTCGTTAGCGTCTCTGGTTAGCTTAGCGACGCTAGGTGTTTATCTGATCTTAGTACCACTGCTTATTTTCTTCTTACTGAAAGATAAAGAAGAGATGATCAGAATGGCAAGTGGTGTGCTTCCTCGAAACCGTCGCTTAGCGACCAAAGTATGGGAAGAGATGAACGAACAAATCTCGAACTACATCCGCGGCAAGGTGCTAGAGATCTTAATCGTGGGTGGCGTCAGCTATGTAACTTTCGCTATTTTAGACCTTCGCTACTCTGTGCTGTTAGCGGTTGCTGTCGGTTTCTCGGTATTGATTCCATACATTGGTGCAGCGGCGGTAACCGTACCGGTTGCTATTGTTGGCTTGTTCCAGTGGGGGCTTGAGCCTCAATTCTACTGGCTATTGTTGGCTTACGGCATTATTCAAGCCCTAGATGGTAACGTGTTAGTGCCGGTTCTGTTCTCTGAAGCAGTGAATCTGCATCCTGTTGCGATTATTGTGGCGGTATTAGTGTTTGGTGGACTTTGGGGCTTCTGGGGCGTGTTCTTCGCGATTCCACTGGCGACTTTAGTGAAGGCGGTTTGGAATGCCTTGCCGAGCCATGCGCTAGATGATGACCCTGTACACCATCAGTAACGAAATAAGTGACAAAAAAGGCGAAATGACTTATAAGCAAGTTCAAGAGCGTTATGGGATCCAAGGTCGCTCTACCGTTTTAGTTTGGCTTCGCAAACATGGTCAACTAGATTGGTCTAAAGGAATAGAACAATCGAGAGCGTTAGGAGCGACTGTGTCAAACTCTTCCTCAACTCAAACCCCAGAGCAACGAATCAAAGAACTCGATCAGCAATTAGAAGAAATTCAGCTCAAAGCTGAGTTCTTTGAAGCGGTTGTAAAAGTCATGGATCGAGATTTCGAAGTCCGAATCTCAAAGAAGCGCAAGGCCGAGTAATTAAGGAAAAAACGGTCAGAAAGTTGACCGTCACCAAAGCTTGTCACTTCATAGGTATTACACGACAAGCTTTCTACAAGCGCTGTGTTGCAGAAATTCATCAGACAAAGAAAGATGAATCTGTACTCGGTTCTGTGAAGGAGCAAAGGATGATGCACCCTCGTATAGGGACTCGTAAGATCAAGTATTTACTTGCTCAAAACGATATTGAAATCGGGCGAGACCGCTTATTCTCTCTGCTGAGAATGAATCGATTATTAGTACCGAATCGAAGGGCTTACCATCGAACCACAAACAGTAATCATCGCTTTTACTGCCATCCAAATCGAATCAAAGAAGGCTTAATACCGGAAGGACAAGAGCAATTATGGGTTGCCGATATTACTTATCTAGCAACGCGGCGTGGTAGTACTTATCTCAGTTTAGTGACGGACGCTTACTCAAGAAAAATCGTGGGCTATCACATAAGTGATTATATGAAAGCTCGCACGGTCAAGCAGGCCTTTTTAAACGCGTTGAAAGAGCGGAAGAATACAGGTGAGCTTGTCCATCACTCAGATCTAGGTGTTCAGTACTGCTCTGTAGAATACCAAGAGTTGCATCGACAGTATGATGTATCATTGCTCAATGACTGATGGCTATGACTGTTATCAGAATGCGTTGGCAGAGAGGATCAACGGAATACTGAAGATGGAGTATCTGTTGAATAAGCCTAATGATTTAGATGAAGCAAAGAAAATGGTCGCTGAATCAGTAAAAATCTATAATGAATATAGGCCTCACACAGCTCTAAAATACAAAACGCCCGATGAAGTACATCGAGCGTTTTAGTCAATCAAGTGTCAACCCATATCAGGACGGGTCAATACTGGCGATTTAAAAAGGTATCTGCCTATCTATTTTCCAGAGCCGCTAATCTCTCAGTAAATACCTTAGTTTTTCGATAATGACTTTCCCAAATCTTTTATCATCTAGGACTGCGCACATACCGACTCTGTCTTCTTTCATTATCAAATCACAGACAAACTCACCATTGAATCGGCTTGGGTCGTTAAGATTTATCTTCAAATCAATCGTTTTGGTCTTAACTTCTCTGTTTTCTAATTTTTTCTCATAACCAATAATATGAAGCTCAACCGCCTCTTTTGGAAACATAACTTCATAGCTTTGTTCCCAATCAACATCGGCATCATACCATTTCAGTTCGCCCATTATGTCTAGTTGGTTACAAGGTTGGCCCGAAAGGAGCAGACACTGCGAGGATTCTGGTTCGTAACAATGACTCCATTGATAAGTATTAGCACAGTTCATTTGCATCTCTTGATATTGTTGCCGAGTAAGAGAACATAAAGACTTCACATCGCGGTACTGGCACCGTTCTGGGTGCTTAAATACCATAAATTGATGCCATTTTACCATCGTATTTCTAACGGGACGGTAGTCTTCAAAGGTTTGCCAATACTCCATTTGTTCTGGTACTTGGTAGGCGGAGGTTTGATAACTGAGAATACTGTCTTGCCTGTTTGAGCTACTTTCAAAGGCTCTCAATTTTTCGGCAAAGTTTAATAAATTGGTGTCAGAAAGCGTTATAGGCTCTCCCGCAGCATAGGCCTTTATCACGATGTCATAATCTTGTTGGTACTGTCGATATTTCTCTATGGTCTCATGATCTAGGTCACCGGAAACGAGCGTCATGTAATTGGCTGATATCTGTGCCGCCGTTTTTGCCACATCCTCGTTCCGCAGTGTCTTTGATTTAACTTGTAACAGCAAAGAGATCTCACGTCCGTATTGCACACCATCGATAAATTCATCACCACAGAGAGATCTAAAATTACGTTTGCTGATTTCAGTATTGGTCTCCAGCAATGCTTGTGCTCTTTGGTCAATGGTGGGCCAGGCGTCACGGATGAGTTTTCTTGTTCTTTCTTGAATAATAAAGGCCACTGTATTGTTTTGTTCTAGGTTTTGAAAGCTATTGGATACGTCTCGTCGAAAGCGGGCAGAAGCAGAAACGCCACCGTAGCGCCCATCGACATTCATGGAAAGTGCAGAAGAGAAAAATTCATCGACCTCCGATTTGCTAGCAACAATTCGCCCTTCAACGTATCGGCTGAAGTTATCTATTGTTTGATACTCACGGTTAAGGATGCAGCGATTTCTTATCGGTTGCTCGGAAACAAGGTTGAAGCCATAACCGAGTATATTGGCCTCAGAAGTCGCGGGGCTGTCTTTATTATTGGAGCGCACAGAACGAGAGAAACGGTGCCTTGCATCAAAGCGCAATTGATCGATTTCACTTGGTGTTAAGCGAACCACTCGCGCTTTCTCCCATAGGTTTACTTTATCTACAGAGTTCGGCTGTGCGATAGTCTGTGTACTGATGAAAAAAGCACACAGAAAAATGCACCTGACTAAATCAAACATTTTGATACCGTTATCAGAAAAATTAATACTATTTAATGAGATAAGGTTTATTTTTGCACTGAATAAGGCTGTGAATTGTGAAGTGATAGGGAATATTGCGTGAAGATGGCCCGTTGGATGTAGTGCAAGAAGCGATCACTAACCGCGGTTACACCGGCCACGAAGAGATTGTGGAAGTCGGCTTAGTGCACATGAATGGCCGGGTTTACGATCAGGAATTAGGGCGATTTATTAGCCCAGATCCGTTTGTTCAAGCTCCGTATGTCACTAACAGCTTTAACCGATATGCTTATGTGATGAATTAATCCTCTAAAGTATACTGATCCTACTGGGTACTTTTGGGGAGGGAGTTGCAATACCGATGGAACGATGCGTGATGATCGTGGTAGGGAAATTGGGCGTTGGGATAACGGGAATGGCAGAAGAAATCAGGATAGGAGTAATGTCTCAAGGACATCTTCTAGAACAAAGGAAAAAGAGGAGTTTATTTCAGACTCGGTTACTGAAATAGCATCTTTCCCGGGCAAAACAGACCCAACACTAAGCGCGGAAATGGAGAGGCTAGAAGGGGTATTGGGAGATCTACAAACGCGAGCCAATCTCTTGATGTCAATGCGAGTAAACTAGCATCGGCTTCATTCTCTGATGTAATGGGGCCATTTAGTGAGATGAAGCCGAAGGATCCTACAAAGTTAGAATTTGACTTTAGTTATTCTAAAGGTACTCAGGTTGGAAAGAGAAAGAGCTTTGATATAACAACGAGTTCAAATGGTGAAACAGTGACAAACTCGATATCAATAAACGTTGGCCGAACTGGTGTTGAGTTTACCAGAGATGAACAAACAAACGAGATTAATGTTACTGGCAAATATGGAGTAGGTGTTGGTGGGAAACACCTAGGTGCAGGTGCTCATGGGGCATCTTGGTATAGCTGCGGATGCAAGCATAGGTGGTGCTGGAGGCTCAATGAAATATGATGTAGATATGAAGCAACTTAATGAAAATAGTCAAATCAATGGAATTCATGACTTTATAGATAACACCAATACTCAAATTCATGGCAATCCACTAAATAGCTTCTAGGGAGTTTTATGTATCAAATATTAGTTTTTTTGTTAGCACTATTTATGTCATCACAAGTTTTCGCTGATGGAGATATAAGCTGGGTTAACGCTAAGAATAAGTATTCTTGTACAAAAGAATTAGATACCTGCTTCTTGGAGGACTTTACTTCAGAAGAAGACTCAAAGGTTGTTGATGGGATATTTTTCTACTTGGATAATATCAATTATCTCAGTCATTATTATAACAAAACCAAGTTCCTCGATAGGCTAGATAGCATATCTAAAAAAAATGAGAACTACGCGTTTTTGATCGAAGCTATGCGACAAGAGAGTTAGCTTTTATTCTTATTAAATCTAGAGATTTAGATGATTTAGAGCTGGCAGGAGATATATTCAGAATATTTTCTGAGATTGGTGATGAAGAGGATGTATATAACTATGAAGTATATATTAAAGGAATGAAGAACTTAAACGACAACCAATAATTTCTTTCTCACCTTATTCATTGTTTTTTGATATGGAAAGACGTTTGTTAGGCTTAGAAAATGAAATTTTGCGTTGTCAATAGTATTTTTATTTCTTCAATAGGACTTTTCAATATCAAGTTTTATATTGGGCAAGTGGAGTGTAGTCGTGCTGATAATACTGATGAAATATTTACATGGAGGCGTTAGTGAAGGCAGTTTGGAATGCCTTACCGAGTCATGCTCTCGATGATGACCCTGAACATCAGCAGTAGCCTCTGATAGCCAATAGCAATTGAACAAGCTATTAATTTGAATAAGTATAAAAAAGGCGACTATCGATGATAGTCGCCTTTTTGCATTTGGCTTAGTGAGTGGTGTATTTAGATTCGCTAGGTATGAACTTAGAGAATCAACTCACTGAAATCGAGATTAAGCTTCTGGGTTGAAGTAATTTAAAACCACTTCGTGGTGAGTCTTGGTTTTGAACTTATTGAAGACGTGTTCAATCTGACCTTCTTCATCGATTAGGAAGCTAATACGATGCAGACCATCGTATATTTTACCCATAAACTTCTTCTCGCCCCAAACGCCAAACTGCTCAGCAACGCTGTGGTCTTCGTCAGACAGCAGTGTGAAGTTTAGAGATTTCTTCGCAACGAAGTTTGGTAGGCGTTTTACAGGGTCAACACTTACACCTAAAACAACCACATTTAGGTCATCAAGCTGTGCTTTGATATCACGCAGGCCTTCAGCTTGCACAATACAACCCGGAGTCATTGCTTTTGGGTAAAAGTAGAAAAGTACTTTTTTACCTTTGAAGTCACCAAGAGATACGATATTGCCATCTTGATCTGGAAGAGAAAAAGCAGGTGCTGGAACACCAGCCGTTAGCGTATTCATGACATTTCCTTTTTAAAGACTGTTTTTGATAAAGTTGAGCGAGCCTTGGACTGATAGGCTCTGACACAGCGAATTGAATTCTTCTTGTAGCTGCATCAAATTACATTCTGATTGCACAGAAGCGGTAATAGAGATATGGAATTGGTCGTTATCGAGCTGAACCTTGGACTTATTGATGGTCTGCGCGCTAAGCGAGTCGAGGCCGATATTGCGGTCTGCGAAGAACTGAGTGAATTGCTCGGTCAGGCCGAGTTTGTCGTCTGACTCAACGAAAACTTCCAGCGTGTAGGAGTTCTCAATAACATCATGAGGCGAGGTTCGCTTCATAATCGTAATCAAGTCGTGCTCTTGGCCAAGCAAGGGCAGGGTGGTTTCAACGCGGGTAATGTTATTTGCCTTTCCAGACAGTAGCATGATAAGCGTAAATTCTTCGCCAAACAGAGCGATACGGCTATCAATAATGTTACAGCCTGATTGGGTGACTAAATGAACCACTTGGTTGCATACACCTGGGCGATCAGTGCCCACAGCTGTGATTACTAGATGTTGAGTCATAAAATCACGTCTCTTTATATTCCATTGATTCATGCATGTTAGCACAGTTAGCTTGTGGAATAAGCGTGCGTAAGGGGCTTTTTATGAGCCACCTTGCTTCTAACATGTAACCAATGATAAGAATGTCAGGTGCGTTAAAAAACGAGATAGAGTGATGAGAGCACAGCTTACTTGTTACTGACATCCAGTTAGGTGCTATCCGCTAGATTGAGCGCAGGTTACCCAAATTCTAGGTAGAACGCTGTTAGAAGTCGTTTTACCTCAAACATACGACAATATTTAATGCAGATGTTGCCGGTAAGCCACTTTAATGTCTTGTGTTTATTGATTGGCTTACAGTAACATGCAAAAAGAATAAATTAAGGGAGATAGACATGTTTTCAGGAAGTATCGTTGCGCTAGTTACGCCATTTAACGCAGATGGCGAAGTGGATTTCGACAGCCTTAAAAAGTTGGTTGATCACCATGTTGCTGCAGGTAGTGATGGTCTGGTTGCGGTTGGCACAACAGGTGAGTCTTCAACACTCACAATTGAAGAGCATGTCAAAGTCGTCAACAAGATCGTTGAATTTGCTGATGGTCGTATTCCCGTTATCGCTGGTACAGGTGCAAATGCAACTCACGAATCTGTTCTATTCAGCCGTTTGTTGAATGGTTCTGGTATTGCAGGCTGTCTGAGCGTAACGCCTTACTACAACAAACCGACTCAAGAGGGTTTGTACCAACACTACAAAGCGATTGCTGAAGTCAGTGACGTTCCACAAATCCTATACAATGTTCCTGGTCGTACTGCTGTAGACTTGTTGCCAGAAACGGTTGCTCGCCTTGCTGAGATCGAAAACATCGTTGCACTTAAAGATGCGACGGGTGATCTCGACAGAATTGCAATTCACCGTGAACTTTGTGGCGAAGACTTTATCTTACTAAGTGGTGATGACTTAACAGGTCTAGAATTTGTTAAGCGTGGTGGCGATGGCGTGATCTCTGTAACGAATAATGTTGCAGCCGCTGATATGGCAACCATGTTCAAGCTAGCAAAAGAAGGTAAGTTTGAAGAAGCAGAAGCGATCAATGAGCGTTTGATGCCTCTACATAAGAATTTGTTCGTTGAATCTAACCCTATTCCCGTAAAATGGGCGGTTCATAAAATGGGTCTGATCGCTGAAGGTGGCTTACGTCTACCGCTGACTGAACTGTCAGAACCAGCTCAACCTGTTGTTGCTCAAGCAATGACTGAAGCGTGCATTTACTAAAACGTATGAAGTGATGCCGAAGCGAACTTTCGGCATTTAGGAGTATAAATGAAGTATTCTCACCAGCTAGTGATTGGGTCACTGGCTGTTTTCGTTCTTACAGCATGTTCTGGCAGCCCGACTCAACGTCGCCAAGCCAAAGATGATTTCGAATACTTAGAAACACCTGAGTTTTCACAATGGCAGTTGCCTGAAGATGCTCAGCCTCAGTTCTACCCAAATTTTGACATCCCAAGCGGTGAGTTCAGTGGTGGTACAGGTCGTGAAGTTGATATTCGCCCACCGCAACAGGTTCTTGAATTGATCCCGGGTGCTCGCGCTGAGCGTCAAAATGGTGAAGTGACACTATGGCTTCTTCGTGCTGAAGAGGCAGACAGAGTGTGGCAAACAGCAGTAGATATGCTAGCTCAACGTGGTATTGGTATTCGTGAGCAATCCGAGAATGAGATTGAGACTGATTGGGTAACTTGGGTTTCTGAAGATGAAGACGTAGAGCTTGGCAGCCGCTACTCTATCTCTCGTTTCCAAGCGAACAACCGTCATGGCTTTAAGATTAACCTTATTGATTGGCGTGAAGGTACTGAAGAGAAGCCAGTAACGGCAACCAATAAAGAGCGTTACAACGCGTTCTTAACTAACTTAGTGATGGCTAAGTACGATGAAAACCTTCGTGCTGAAGCAGCTTTGAAAGCACAAGAGTTGGTGAAGCGTATTCCGATCTCAATGGGTGCTGACCGAAGTGGTTTCCCTGTGATTATTGCTCGTACACCATACAATGTATTCTGGCAGCGTCTGCCAAACTTGTTGCCTGCTATGGGCTTTGAGCTTGAAGAGCGCAACCAGTCTCAAGGTACAGTGAAAGCTAAGTACGCCGCGCCAGATGATGAGTTCTGGGAAGAAATTGGCCTACAGCCTATCGATTTAGCGCCAGGTACTTACAACTTCCTATTTGGTGACCTTGGTAACCGTACGTCGATTAACGTAACGGATGCATCAGGTAAGCCAGTAGAGGAAGAGCTGCTTAAGTCAATGGTTCCGGTACTAGCGCATATTGCTGACCAGACCAAAGATGACAAAGAAGCGAAAGCTGAGTAGTAGCACTTAAGCAATCACAGAGCTGGTTTCAATCAGCTCTGTGATTAGCTAAAGCCAATAAAAAAGAGGACACATTGTGTCCTCTTTTTTTTTGTTCGTTGTTATCAGACTATTAGTTAATCAAGTGGATACCCAAAGTAAAAAGCTATGCGTCTTTGTTGTCTTTGGATTCTTCTTTTTCAGCTTTCTCTTGATTCTGCTTATCCAAGCGATTGAGTTTATCTAAATCTCGCTCTGTTTTACCACGACCTGTCAGATCCATATTGGCAGTCTGTTTAAGAGCTGCGATGTTACCCACCACGACGCTAACCACGATGATGATGATAACCCAAGGGTTTGTAAGCCACTCCAACATAAGCGCTCCTAATGACTGATATTCGCTACGAAGCGTGCGTAGATCTCGTCTAGCTGCTCCATAATAATCTCATACCCTAATATTGGCTTAGATTGGAGTTGCTTGCCAAGTAAAGTGGGAGATAACTGTGATAAACACGACTCCGAAACGTTACGATGGCTAATATGCCAAGGTTCTATCGCCACACCACCCAGGTCTTGACTGTAAGGGAAGAAGAACCCAAATTGTTCAGCATGAACCGATAGCCATTGGTAAAACGCTTGCTGGTGGCCGGTAAGGTATTCCCATGGTTCTAATTGCAGCTGTGTGCTTTCAGGTAAGAGGTTACGAGCAAAGACATCGAAGTCACAACCCCAATGGTGACGACTCGCACCGGGAAGCGCAGACCATCTCAAGATAGCCGACAACTTTTGATGTTCAGTCAGTGTTGAAGCATCAAGTGGTTGGCTCTCTGAATCTAATATCAGAGCTTCGCCAGAAAACTTACGGTTCCAAATCAAAGATTGTCTTTCATAGTCGCGAAAGCCACTGGCAATCTCCATTTTAAAACCAGCGAGTTGAGCAGCTTCAATCAAATTGTTTAGGTCATTCTTAACCTCACTGTGAACCAAGAAGGTCTTGGTACCGATCAGGCTAGGTTCTAGATGAGAATCTGATTGTCCGGTAAGCTGCTCTGGTGTCATAACGAGTCTCTCAATAATTAGATGCTATGAATCGCTGATGAAAGACTATTTAGCGAACAGGTTCACTAATGTTCTTTCGTACATGTCAGTTAGCTTTTCTAAATCAGCCACTTTCACGCATTCGTTAACTTTGTGAATCGTCGCGTTCACAGGGCCTAGTTCAACGACTTGTCCGCCCATGCGCGCAATGAAGCGGCCATCAGACGTACCGCCAGTCGTTAGTAGTGCTGGTTTAACATCATTCACGTGACCTACTGCATCAACAATAGCATCAAGCAGTGAACCTGCGTCCGTTAGGAACGGGTCGCCATTGAATGTCCACTTAAGATCGTATTCGAAATCATACTTATCGAGTGTTGTTGTGATTCGCTCAACGATGATGTCGTTGCTTAACTCGGTACTAAAACGCAGGTTAAACTGAACATTAAACTCACCAGGGATCACGTTTGACGCGCCAGTACCTGCACTTACATTTGGAATCTGGAAGCTTGTTGGTGGGAAGTAATCATTACCCTTGTCCCACTCAGTTGTTGCCAACTCGTTGATAGCAAGCAGAGAGCTGTGTACTGGGTTGTTCGCTAGGTGAGGGTAGGCAACATGACCTTGTGTACCTTTGATCGTTAGATCGCCTGTGATAGAGCCACGACGGCCGTTCTTCACAACATCACCTACGAACTCAGTGCTTGATGGTTCACCAACAATACACATGTCGATGTTCTCACCACGAGCCATCAGCGTTTCGACAACACGTACCGTACCGTTGATGAATGGGCCTTCTTCATCCGATGTGATAAGGAAACCGATTGAACCTGTGTGGTCTGGATGCTGAGCGATGAACTGCTCAACAGCAACAATCATTGAAGCCAGAGAGCCTTTCATGTCCGCTGCGCCGCGGCCGTGTAGGAAACCATCTACGATAGTCGGTTCGAATGGTTTAGTGTTCCACTGCTCAATCGGGCCAGCAGGAACAACATCAGTGTGGCCAGCAAAGGCAAACAGAGGCGCTTCAGTACCACGACGAGCCCAAAAGTTCGTCGTATCTTCAAATACCATTACTTCGATTTCAAAACCGAGCGCTTTTAAGCGATTAATCATCAGCTCTTGGCAGCCTGCATCTTCAGGGGTTACCGATTGACGGCTAATGAGGTCTTTTGCCAGAGCCAAAGTTGGGCTATCTGTCATCCTTGAATTCCTTGTTTAAATAAAACGTCTAGTCATTAATTTCAGGCGTTGAACAGGGGAAGTTCAACGTCTTGTTATCTGTTCTAATTTGCTTATTACGAAAATTGCTGATTACGCAAAAATAGCAGCGTATTGGTCAGCTTTGAAGCCAATATGAAGCTTGCCATCGACTTTCAAGACAGGACGCTTAATCATTGCTGGTTGTTCAACAAGCAGAGTGATTGCAGTTTGCTCCGTTAACGTGTCTTTTTGCTCTTGAGAAAGTTGGCGATAAGTCGTGCCACGTTTGTTTAGTACAAGCTCCCAGCCAAGCTCTGAGCAAAAGTTTGTTACTAGCTCTTCAGTGATGCCTTGTTTGCGATAATCGTGAAATTCGAACTCGATACCTTCAGCTTCGAGCCATTTCTTTGCTTTTTTGATGGTGTCGCAATTTGGGATACCAAACATAGTGATAGTCATTATTCTTCCTTTGGGTGATTTTATTTCATTGTTATGAGTCGAATCCTATCAGGAAGCGGCAATTCAGACAAAATAGAGTGAGGAATATTTCATTGAGCGAAAAAAAACAGTAAGAAAATGTCACTATTGGAGACTTATTGATCAGCCTCAACATGTTGTTAGCGAAAAAAGAAATAATTGAGTTGCACATATATAGGAGGTGTCAATGGAGTTGAGTCCTGTTTTTGCAAGGCGGCTATATTTAGCATTGTTAGTCGAAAGCCTTGATAGGCCAAATGTGCCTAAACTCATCGAAAAAACGGGTTGGCCTCGTCGTACTATTCAAGATGTACTCAAGGCGTTACCGGGGATCGGTATCGAACTTATGTTTGTTCAAGATGGGCGACGTCATAATGATGGTTATTACCAGTTATCCGACTGGGGACCATTTGACAGTCAGTGGGTTCTAGAACGTAAAGGCGATATAGCAACAAGCCTTGGATTTAGTGCATAAGCCAGCGAAAGCTGGCTTTCTTTTTTTGTATGCCGCTAAGTAGAGCTGTTGGTTACTCGCAAAGATAAGCGGTGCCAAGCATGGTAACCGAAGTCGCAAAATCTTGAGGTAAGGTAAAGATGACGGTATCTGCGCCTAGCTTAATGGCATTCGACTTAAGCTCATTCATCGCACCTTGAATCAGGGTGTCATTGGGAAAGAACAAATAGCTGTACCAGTGACCTTCGCTGCCAGTGACTTCCCCTTTATATTCGCATTGGTCGATATTAATCAGGCCGTGGTAGTCCATTTGTACTTTGTCAGCTTCGCTATGGGGCATTGATGTGGGTGTCGTGCAACCTAGCAATGCACCACTTATAATCAAAGCGACCAATTCCTTTTTCATACGATTACCCTGTTATTTCATCAAATAAATTGCGAAGCCTATCCAGCTAGCGACCAATAGTAGCCACGGCAATTTGTTGGCGTGATTTGATGCGGTTTCAACGCTAGTGTCGATATCCAGCTCTTGAGCTTGGTGCGCTTGTTGAGTCTGCTTCTCTTTCTGTACACGTTTCTTTGCTTTATCAGCTTGGCGACTGCGCTCTTTTTGCTGTTTCTTATAGAGCGCAATGCCTTTCTCAATCCCCTGAGCAATCAATTTAGTTTGTTCTTTGGTCTGAGCAGGTTTTTGAGTCGCTTTGGCTATCTTCAGTGCTTCTTGTTGAGATTCAACAGACGGCGTATTAGTTTTCTTTTTCATACTGAGTTCGATAATTAAAACGGATTGGCTACTAAGATAACGCAAAGCTAGTTAAGTATGAATGATTTGCGTTAAAGTGTTGGTTTGAAAATAAGTGAAAGTGAGATTTGTGCGGTACTCCATAGAACAATACGACAAGCACGGCTTTTTGAAAGCCCCGATCTTGCTCTGGTTAGGTTGGTTGTTTCTTGCTAAAGCCTTGGTCGTTTTCATTGTTGCAGGCGCAAGCCGAGAATCGGGAACGGATATCCTCGAGATAGTCTACCCAGATCATCAGATGTTTTATGTTGGGATTGCATTGAGTATCCCTAGCTTATTACTGATGTGGTTGTTTGGACTCAGAGCGCCAGATAGAAAACGCCTTAATAAAGTGGTGTCGTGGGGGCGCGGGGTGACCATGATGGCTATCTTGGCACAGAGCTCCCATACGATTTATTTAATCTATTTGGATAACGGATGGTTCCGTTGGTCAAATGGCATCACCCTATTGTTGCTGCTGTGGTTGGCGCTTTACCTAACCAATAGCCATGCTGCAAGGGATTGCTTTAAAGTGGTTGAGCACGAAGACTGATTCTCATCAAAACATTTGTCCCATTCACAATTATACTTAGAAGCTAAAACTGGAAGGAATAATCTATGCTTAATGTTTCAAATGAGCAGCCTAACGTTCAAAGTGCTATTTTGCCTGAAGCTGGGCCTTTCGCTCTTTACGTTCAACTTAAAGTGAACGCTAATACTGCTAATGTACTAGCAGAAATTCAAAAGCTTCCGACTCTAATCGAAGAGCTAAACCAAACTCAACCTGATGCGAACCTAACGGCGTCGGTTGCGTTCTCAAAAGCTTTTTGGGATAAGTTCGAGCAAGCTGCTCCCTCTGATCTAATTGATTTCCCTGCGCTTGGCGAAGGTGATGTGACAGCACCGAGCACACTGTCTGATGTTTTGATTCACTGTCATTCAAACCGACATGATCTGCACTTCTTCATCCTACGTAAATTGCTATCTGAAGTAGCGGCAGACGTTGAAGTAGTGGATGAAACTTACGGTTACCGCTTCCTCGACTCACGTGACATGACTGATTTCGTTGATGGCACTGAAAACCCGAAAGACGCACAGCGCGCTGAAGTGGCGATTGTGCCTGAAGGTGAATTCGCGGGTGGTAGCTACGTGATGGTGCAACGTTTTGTGCATAACCTACCTGCTTGGAACCGATTAAACGTATCGGCACAAGAGAAAGTGGTTGGCCGTACTAAACCAGACTCTATCGAGTTAGATGATGTTCCAGCAGCGTCTCACGTTGGCCGTGTGGATATTAAAGAAGAAGGCAAGGGTCTTAAAATCGTTCGTCACAGCCTGCCCTACGGCACAGCAACGGGCGATCACGGTTTACTGTTCATTGCTTACTGTAACGTTCGTCATAACTTTGATGCGATGTTAGAGAGCATGTACGGCGTAACCGATGGCAAAACAGACCAACTGCTTCGCTTTACTAAAGCCGTTACTGGCGCTTACTACTTTGCTCCTTCAACTGAGATGTTGAGTGCATTAACGATTAAGTAAGCCGTCTCAAAAAGAATGAACAAAAGGAGCCTCAGGGCTCCTTTTTTATTAAAGCTTTATATGAATTGGTCGATATAAGAGCAATCGTGAGTTTTATTCATCTTTTTGTAAGTGAAGGTCTATGGCTATAACTGTTAATACAAATGTCTCAGCGCTGGTGGCTCAGAGAAACCTCTCTAATGCCAACAACATGCTGAACCAATCTTTGGAGCGCTTGGCTTCAGGGAGTCGTATTAACAGCGCTAAAGACGACGCTGCAGGCCTGCAAATCTCGAATCGACTTGAAGCGCAGATGAGCGGTATTGATGTCGCTGTTCGCAATGCGAATGACGGCATCTCCATTATGCAAACTGCAGAAGGTGCGATGAATGAAACCACCAATATCATGCAACGCATGCGTGACTTGTCCCTACAAGCGAGTAACGGCTCGAATAGTTCATCAGAACGAATCGCCATTCAAGAAGAAGTGACCGCCTTAAATGACGAGTTGAATCGAATTGCAGAAACCACCTCATTTGGTGGAAAAAAGCTCCTTAACGGTAGTTTTGGTAGCTCGTCATTTCAGATCGGTGGTAGTTCTGGTGAAGCGGTGCAAATCGGCCTGAAAAGCATGCGCACCGATGACATCAACATGGGGGGCTTTAGTTATGTTGCCAGTGGCATGGCAAGTGACTCGTGGGAAGTAAAATCCAACCAGAATGATATGACGATGTCTTTTACCGACCGTTTTGGTCAGCCTCAAGAGATCGCCATTAATGCTAAAGCGGGCGATGACATTGAAGAGCTGGCGACTTACATCAATGGTCAAACAGATCTGGTATCGGCTTCCGTCAATGACGAAGGGCAACTTCAGATCTACATGTCTGGCGAAGATACGGCCGGCACGATCTCTTTCTCAGGTTCGTTAGCCAGTGAACTTTCGATGTCGGCGGGTTATTACGAATCTGTCGACGACATCAACGTGACCGATGTGGGTGGTGCGCAGCGTGCTGTCTCTATTTTGGATACAGCGATGAAGTACGTGGATAGTCATCGTTCTGAATTAGGCGCAATGCAAAACCGCTTTGATCATGCGATTAATAATCTCGAAAATGTTCATGAGAACTTGGCGACATCAAATAGTAGAATTAAAGATACTGATTACGCCAAGGAAACCACTCAAATGCTTAAGCAACAAATTTTGCAGCAGGTGAGCACCACAATATTGGCCCAAGCAAAGCAGGCGCCGAACCTTGCCTTAACCTTATTGGGTTAATAAATTGCCTAAAATATTATAAATGTGTTTCGGCTTAATCAGTCCGTTTGGTTAATTAAAATACAAATTGTCACTCGACCGACTTCTCGGCAACTTTAGTGTTTTTCTCATCTTTTTTTGATAATTTTACTGCCAGTCACGCTTTCTTCTCCTTTATCGCTATTTCTTTAATTTTGTTGTTTTTTTCCTAAAGGTTTCGCCAATCACGCCGTTATTAAAAGTAACTTAGAGATAACTACTTGGTTTTCCGAGACGTCGGAAACCGCTATACCGGAAAATCAATTGGAGAAGTCACCATGGCAGTGAATGTAAATACAAACGTATCAGCGATGACAGCGCAACGTTACCTAAACAACGCAAACAGCGCACAACAAACATCAATGGAGCGTCTAGCTTCAGGTTCTAAAATCAACAGCGCAAAAGATGACGCTGCGGGCCTACAAATCTCGAACCGTTTGAACGTTCAGAGCCGTGGCCTTGATGTTGCTGTACGTAACGCGAACGACGGTATCTCGATTGCACAAACTGCTGAAGGTGCAATGAACGAGACAACGAACATCCTGCAACGTATGCGTGATTTGTCTCTGCAATCTTCAAACGGCTCAAACTCAAAATCTGAGCGTGTAGCGATTCAAGAAGAAGTAACAGCACTGAACGACGAGCTAAACCGTATCGCGGAAACGACGTCTTTCGGTGGTAACAAGCTGCTTAACGGTACTCACGGTACTAAATCATTCCAAATCGGCGCGGATAACGGTGAAGCGGTAATGCTTCAACTGAAAGACATGCGCTCTGATAATGCTCAGATGGGTGGTAAGAGCTACCAAACTGAGAACGCGAAAGACAAAGATTGGAACGTTCAAGCAGGTTCTAACGACCTAAAATTGTCTTTCACTGACAACTTCGGTCAAGCCCAAGAAATCGA
>NZ_PIGB01000004.1:0-368157 GCF_003050585.1 Vibrio sp. ZF 223 | reverse complement strand
GGATAATGCTGTTGCTGAAAACTTTTTTGCTTTACTCAAAACCGAGATGTATCACAACCAAAGCTTTGAAGATGCAGATGCTCTGATAGAGCAAATCAAAGAGTATATCGAGTACTACAATACCAAACGTATAAAAGTGAAACTAAAAGGCCTGACTCCGATAGAATATCGAACTCAGGCCTTGAAAGCCGCTTAACAGAAATGTCCAACTTTACGGGGTCACTTCATTGTTGTGGGCTTTGTTTTTGGCTTGTAGCTGACAACAAAAAGATATGGCGTTGCTTTCTTAGGTTGATAAGCAGGAATTGGCGGTACTTAGACGAATTTTCGGTTACGTCTCAGAAAAGCTTGAAGTTTGTATGCTAGATTTAATAGTGATACACAACTGGAGATATCGATGATCTGGCTTTCGGTGAAAGTACTACAGATTGGACTTGTCTACGGATACAGGAAGTATCAACAAACAAAAAGAGCTCCAGTGTAGGGGCTCTTTTCTTTTGTTTTTCGAATAAACCGGTTTTATTTTGCATGGTAAGGAAAGAAAAATCGGTTTTGTCCGGTTTAATAACGAGTAGCTAAATGACTCCCTATTAATATCTCTTAACCGATAAGCGAAAGTATGTTGAAAATTGAACCTATTACCCCTCACATTGGTGCTCGTATTCATGGATTAAATCTTTCGGATTTCAGTGAGTATGAACTTGATGATGTGTACAAGGCGCTTATTACTTATCAAGTCATTTTCTTGGATGAACAAAGCCTCTCGCCTGAACAACACTTAGCGCTTGCCAAGCGTTTCGGAGAGCTCGAACCCGCTCATCCCTTCTTTCCGCGTGTAGAACAAGTCCCGCAAGTCAGTGTGATAGAAACTACTCGAGGTAATGCGCCAATGGAGAGTTATTGGCATACCGACTTAACCTGGCGGGAGCTACCATCTAAAGCCTCTCTATTGCATGCTCAACATGTACCGGATGTCGGTGGCGACACGATTTGGTGTTCGATGACCTCAGTGTTCGATTCATTAGATGAAAGCATGAAAGAAAAGCTAAGAGGCTTATCGGCAACGCATTCGTTAGTCGCGTTTGAGGGTATTGAATCGGACCAAATTGAGCTAGATTGGCATAAGTCGTTGCTGAAAATCGCGCAAGAAAATCCGCCAGTAGAACATCCTTTAGTACAAGTTCATCCAGAAACGGGCAAAGAGACGCTATATATCAACGAGCAATTTACCCGTTACATCAATGAACTCAAACGTGAAGAGAGTGATTCACTACTTCGCCAGCTTTTTGAAATTGCACGACGACCAGAGTATCAAGTGCGTTTCAAATGGAACAGGGGCTCAATGGCGATATGGGACAACAGGGTCACTCAGCATTATGCTGTGATTGATTACGGTGATACGCCAAGAAAAATGCACCGAGTAACAGTGACCTAAGGTTGTAAATCAAGTACAAGTCGAAGCGCCTAAAGATTTTGACTCATCGGTTAATGTGATTTATTTTTAGCGCTAATGTTCAACTCAAGACAAACATAAGGAGGATTTTTATGAAAGTGTGTGAATTTAACTTCGCGCATATTTTTTGGTACGACCAAAACTCAAGTTTTAACACTATCGTGCTGCGATAACCAAAACTTGAGCGAAGCATTTCAATATAACCTTCAATAGAGTTTCTTCACTCTAGTTTACTTGGTTGTTGTCAGCGAATGACGACAGCGCTTTTTTGCGCTTGAAACTTGAGTAAACAAATGACTACATTAATATCTACATCATCCATTTCTTACGATCTAACATCATGCCGATTATTTGATGGGCTTTCCTTTACCATTAAGAAAGGTGACCGCATTGGCCTTATTGGCAGTAATGGCTGTGGCAAAAGCACCTTATTACGTCTGTTAAACAAAGATTTACCTGACTGTGTTGGGAATGTTTCCTTCGCCTCGAATGCCGTAGTTGCCTTGATTGAGCAACACTTACCTAAGCGACTGTTAAGCCTCTCAATGCTCGATGCTGTGACCGACAACCTTACTTTAAATATGCAGCAAACAGAGCAATGGCGTGCACAAATTACTCTTTCTAATTTAGGGTTTGATGAAAGCTATTGGAACCAGCCGGTAGGCACTTTAAGTGGCGGTCAATACGCGCGAGTGTTAGTCGCGAGAGCATTGATTCTTGAGCCAGATGTCCTGTTGCTAGATGAACCAAGTAACCACTTAGATCTACCGACGTTACTTTGGTTAGAGCAGTTTCTGAAAGATTGGAGAGGGACGTTTGTCATGGTTTCGCATGATCAACGATTACTCGACTACGTCACCGATTCTACTTGGGTGTTACGTGACAAAAGGATACTTAGCTTTAGCCAAAAATGCACCGAAGCTAGAAAAGCACTGGAAGATAAAGATCGAACGGATGCTGAAAGGCAACAAGCAGAAAAGAAAGAGATCGACCGCATCGAAAAGAGCGCTCATCGTTTAGCGATTTGGGGGCGTGACTTTGACAATGAAGGTCTGTCACGAAAAGCAAAAAGCATGGAAAAGCGCGCTGAAGGGTTACGCTCGACCATGACTCGTTTAGATTCCGTTGAACCATGGACACTATGCTTGTCCGGTGAATCCATGAAGGCCAATCGACTACTTGAATTGTCGGAGGTGCCAATTACCGCCGCTGACGACCAAGCGCCACTGTTTGAAGTGCTGTTCCAACAGATAAAGAGCGGTGACCGTGTTGCTGTGCTAGGCAAAAATGGGGCGGGTAAGTCATCGCTTCTGAAAGTATTGTGGGCGAATTATCAGGCGTCTCAACTTGGAGATAATGGTTATTTTCACCCAAATGCTGAAGTCGGGTATTACGACCAAAGCCTGCACCAATTACGTGATGACCATTCACTAATAGATTCACTTTACTCATTTTATCCTGTTTCGGAGGAAGCTAGAAAAATGGCTTTGATTAGCGCGGGTTTTTCCTATGAAAGACACGAGCAAAAGATCGCAGAGCTTAGCGGTGGCGAGCGTTCTCGACTGCTGTTTGTTGGGCTATCGCTAGCGAAGTATCACTTCCTGTTGTTGGATGAGCCCACTAACCACCTTGATATTGAAGGTAAGGAAGAGCTGGTGAATTGCTTAACTCAATTCGAAGGGGGGCTACTGTTGGTCAGCCATGATCGAGAGTTGATTGAAAAATCATGCAATCGATTCTGGTACATCAATGATGGTCAACTTGTGGAAATGACTTACTTAGATGCGGTGTATGAGGCGATGTCTGTCGGTAATCAGGTCGTTAGCTTAGAGGCGAATGACACAGCGCCAAGCTCGGTGTTGTTATCCAAATCTGAGTTTATCGAAAATCACCACTCAAATACGGCACAAAACGATGAAGAGTTGCTTTTGGAAAGGCTGTTGGAGTTGGAAGAGTTACTGACACAAGACCAGTCTCGAAAAGCAAAACATCAAAAGCCAGATCTTCAACATAAATGGCAGCAAGAAATAGAAACTATCAATATGAAATTGGAGCTTAGTTAGCTTTACATATCAGTTAGTTCTACATATCAATTAGTTGTAAATTTCAATTAGCTGCGCGTGTTAGTTTGCTAAAAATCTTGGTTAGCTGCGCTCGCCAGTTGACTCGATATAACATTGATGAGTTGTGTGTGCTCGGCTGTGATCGCTGAGCACGCATGACCAAAGGCTCTTCGTTTATTCAGAATCGGCCAAAGGCTCTTTAGTTATTCTGAATCCGCTAAAGGCTTTTGTTGCTTTTGTCAGTATTTATACTGACTCCAAATTCAAGTTTAAAAGCAAAAACCTTGATATATATTTGATTCAAACCTCACTGCTCGGAGGTGATGTGTAATATAATCGGCGCCTAAATATAAGAATAAAAATTAAACCATAGAACCAGTAAACGTTAGGGCTTAGAGAACAAAGTATTTCGTATGAACGCTATTCGCAAAGTTTATCAATACGCAGAACCTAATCTCACCCTTGTAGGTTGGATGGGCTTTGTCGGCTTTCCCATTTACTACATTATATGGGAGTTTTTGTTCCCTCAACCATATGAAAACCTACCGCTGCGTCTAGCGTGTTCGGTATTATTTTTAGGCATCATTTCCCGTAATCGTGTGCCATTTGAATGGCGTAAATACCTTCCGGTTTATTACCAAGTTGCGGTAACCCTCTGTTTGCCGTGTTTCTTCTTTTACATGCTGCTGATGAACAATTGGTCCAACGTTTGGGTCATGTCTTTTATGTCGGCTATATTTCTGCATATTTTGTTGGTGCACGTCACTAAAGTCATGTTCGCTCAAACTTTTGCCGGAATTGGAATTGCGACGTTATGTGCTTGGGTGGCACAAGGCTTCTACCTCGAAATCACAATGGATTGGACGCATGTACCCATCTTCTTGTTTATCTACCTGTTCGGCAACTTGTTCTACTTCCGTAATCAGGTGGAACACGAGAACAAGGTATCACTGGCGAAGTCTTTTGGTGCCGGTATTGCCCACGAAATGCGAAACCCATTAAGTGGTTTGTTGACCTCTATTGATGTCATGCAATCCATATTGCCGGACCCAAAAAGTGGCGACCACAAAGGGCAATATGCGCTGAGTAATGAAGACGTTATCCAGTTGCGAGAAGTGGGTGATGAAGCGATGGAGATCATTCACTCAGGTAACGAAACGATTGATCTGTTATTGACTTCAATTGACGAAAACCGAGTCTCTCGCTCGACCTTTAAAAAGCATTCGGCGCAAGCGGTCGTGGAGGGTTCGATTGCCAGCTTTAATTACAAGCGCGCAGCCGATAAATCTGCCATTTCTTTAGACGTACAAAGCGACTTTGACTTCTTAGGAAGCGATACCTTGTTGAAGTACGTGATGTATAACCTGTTCAAGAACGCATTCCATCATCGCAGCCCTGAAGATTTCCATATTCATGTCACGATGTGCAGTGATGAAGTCACCAATCAAATCATGGTGACGGATAACGGCTCTGGCATATCAAGTGATGTGATTCGCCGCATCTTCCAAGACTTCTACACCACAGGCCAATCGGGTAACTACGGTTTAGGGTTGCCATTTTGTCAGAAGGTGATGCGTTCGTTTGGTGGTGAGATTAGATGCCAATCAGAGGTTGGCCAGTGGACTCAGTTTACGATGACGTTCCCGTCTTTAACGTCAAATTCAGTCAATGAGATTAAGAGTGAATTGAGAAAGTTAAAGTCGGTATTGATGGTGAGTGATCAAACCGTCCTGAATAAGAAAATGACGGCAATGTCTCGATTTATGGGATTTGACCTCAAGACTTTGGATGTGGCATCTGCACTTAAAAACAAAGAGTATCAGTTCGAATTTGACTTAGTATTCGTCGACATGGAGAGTTTGGATTTGAGGGCAAGCAGCCTTGATAAGCTTGAGTCTTTGTTGTCGTTTACAGAAGCACGAATTGTTTACTTACACGAACATCATCCTATTCAACGGGTAAGGAATATTTCATTTGAACCGATTTGGGTCGAAACTCAAGTTTGGCTGTTGAACACCAAAGCAACGATTGACCGTTTACTGTTTGACTCGAATTACGTGATGCCTTTGGTGGCCGCTAAGCCAATTGAAAATGCAAATAAGCGTACCATTATGGTGGTGGACGATAACGAGTCTCTACGTCGTTTTACGGCGATGTTGTTGGAGAAACAAGGCTTTGATGTGGTACAGAAAGAAGATGGTCAACAGGCATTAGACGCTCTAGATTCAGAGGCCATTGACTTGGTTTTGATGGATATTGAAATGCCTATCATGGATGGCGTCGAAGCTTCTCGACTTATTAGAAGTGCGAATAAGCCTTACTCTTCGGTACCGATCATTGCACATACAGGGGACAGTTCGTCCGTCACTTTGGAGAAAATGGAATCATCAGGCATGTCTGATTTCATCGTCAAACCCGCAGATAAAAACCGACTGTTCGATAAGATTGCTCACTGGATCTAGTGAATGTTATAGGTTGAACTACACGACCATCGTGTCGGCGACTCAAATACAAGAAAGAGCTCAGCGAATTGCCGGGCTCTTTTTGTTTAGCGACATGGTAGCGTCCATTCAGTCCTGCCGTTTTTAGTTAAAGAATTAGTGTATTCAGAGCTATACGAATTCTAACTCTGGGTGATGGTACGCCTCATGACAAACCGTGAGCACATGGTCAATGTCTCGTGGAGTCATGTCGGCATTCACTGAAAATCGGATGATGTTCTTATTCTTCCCTGTCGCTGGGCGGCAGAACACTGCACCGAACACATCACGTTCTTCAAGGAAATCGCGCACTCGCTCTGTATTTCTTTCATTACCACACTCTAGCGAGACGATTTGAGATTCACTACGGATGTTAAAGCCAATCCGTTTTAGACCCGTAATGAGCGACTGTGCTCGCTTAAACATGGCTTCTCGTTTGTCATCTGCACCTTTAATCACCTCCAATGTTTTCTCTAAACGAATCACTTCTTGCGGCAATACGGTTGAGCTAAAAATGGCAGGATAAGCAACAAACGGCAGTGTCTCAGACAATTGTTTGGGGCCTAGGATCGCGCCAGCACGGTACGCAAAAGTTTTGGCCAAGCTGACAGTAATGAAATCGACTTGGTCAGTGAGCCCGAGAGCTTGCACTAAGCCTGCACCTTTTTCACCGTGTGTCCCTAATGAGTGCGATTCATCGACGATAACAGCGCAATCAAACTCTTGCGCCATTTCGTAGATGTCGCGGAGCGGGGCAATGGTACCAATGGTGCTGTAAATCGAGTCGACAACAATCACACCAGAACCATGACGTTCCAGTTGCTTACGTAAGTGACTCATATTGTTATGCATAAATGGATGAGCTGCCGCGCCTGCTGCGCGAATACCTTCCCATAGCGACATATGTGCAAAGAAGTCGATATACACCGGCGTATTTGGCGGACAGATCGTTTGAAGCAACCCAATATTGGCTGCCCAACCAGACTGAGAAAGCAGGCAGCTTTCCATTCCAACATAGTTGGCGAGTTCGGTTTCAAACGCAGGTTTAGACTCTGCATCTTGTAAGAAAATCGCAGACATTACCACATTGTCGTCGTGGTCGCTGATCGCCGCTTGGTGAGCTTGTTGGATTGCTTTGTTATGTGACAAAGACAAATAATCATTGCTCTGCATGACAACGGAGTCGCGCGATGGACGTTTACCCAAAACCAAGTGTTTTTGGCTTTGGTTCTGGGTGATTAGGTCTTGAATATAGAAGCTCAAGCGTTCTTCAATAAAGGAAGGTAATGTTTTGTTTTTGGTTTTATCACTCATAATAGTTCTCTTAAAATATAGGAAAACGCCAGCGCTGACGGCTGTATATTGAAGATAAAAATTGGTGTGTCATTAGCTAAGTTGCATAATTTTGTGGGTGCTTGCAAACTCAGCATTTAAGGGTTTTGAGGCGAATGGATTTCCTTACGGTAACGAGCTTTAACCCAATTCCAATCAGAATAATAACCGCCTCTTTTATAACAAATAGCGATGAAGGGACTAAGAGTCAAAGCCGTGAGAGAAAGCTCTTAGAAAAGGCTAACCACTGACACATTGGTGGATAAGTTTAATCAAGTCATCCAACTGCTGTTTGGCTTCTCCCTCTAACGAATAACCAAAATTGATGCGTAGACAGTTGCTGTAGAGATCAAGAGTGCTGAACAGATGCCCAAGCCTGATATCAAGGTTTTGTTCGGCGACCGCTTGAGTAAATGCTTGTTGATTTAGATTGGGTATTTGTAACCAAAGCACCATGCCACCTTGTGGGTTACTGATCTTCACATCTTGAGGAAGGTGTTGAGTTAAATAGCTGAGGTATTGTTGGCGCAAAGAGAGGATTTGAGAGCATCTTCTTCTAACGTGTTTGGCGTATTGGCCTGATTCGATAAAGTCAGCAACCGCGAGTTGAGTCGGCAGGGCGACGCCATAGCTAGCAGCAGAAAACTGAGCCTTGTACTCGTCTATGTATCTGCCAGGCAAACACCAGCCTAAACGATAACTGGGTGAAAGGCTTTTCGATACCGACCCACACCACATCACGTATCCGCCTTTGTCATAGTATTTTGCTGGCAGAGGCGTGTGTGATGAGTATGACAGCTCCAAATACACATCGTCTTCAATGATGGGTACTCGATAGTGGTTCGCTAATTCAGCCAGTTTTTGCTTTTGACTGGCAGACATATTGATCCCTTGAGGATTCATATGGGAGGTACAGAAGATTGCTGCATCCACACGTTTGTTTTTCAGATGTGTTTCTAGCTGTTTTAGGTCGACACCGTCATCCAAAGACGGGATCTCGATGATCTGGCGTGACATCTTGCCGAGCAACTCCAGAATACCGTTGAAGCAAGGAGAGCTGATGGCAATGGTGTCACCTTCTTTGGTGCAAGATTCGAGAGCGGCTTTAATCGCCGACATACAGCCTGCCGTGATCACCATTTCGTCAGGTCCAAAGTGGACATCAAGCTTGGCAAAGTGGGTGGACAAAGCTTGTCTTAACATCGGCTCGCCCTGCGTATCAGGGTAGTGATTAAGCCTGTCGCCCATACGTTTGATAGAACGGCGGAAACTGCGTTCTAGTTCAACAATCGATTGTTCATCATTAGTGGTGCTAGAGACCCCTAAAGGCCCATTGATTGAGTTGTGAGTCGATGAAGTTTGCTTAACTTTGGAAATCTTACTTTCAAACTGCGCCCACTCAGGTGTTGAATGAACAGGCTTGTGAGGCGAGACAAAATACCCCGCTTGCGGGCGAGAATGAATCCAGCCCTGTGATTCTAACTCTTGATAACAGCTTACTACGGTCGACATGCTGATCGCCTGTTGCTTAGCTAATTGGCGCAGTGAAGGCATGCGTCCGCCTTCCGGCCTTTTGCCTGTTTCTATCTCATCGATAAACTGATTGGCTAGCTTTCTGTAGATGCTCATTGTCACGACCGTTATTAACTGTACTGGTTTTTATTGTAAAAATTGTATCTGTACCGGTTTTATTGTTCAAGGGATACTCTTTTAAAACAAAGGAGGGGTCAGTATGAAAAGAAATGATTTGTTGTTAGCGGTGTTCGTCATGGCAATTTGGGGATTCAATTTCTCGATGATCAAAATGGGCGTGACCAATGTGCACCCTTTGTTGGCAACGGCTGCGCGTTTCTCGCTAGCGGTGATTCCAGTGATATTTTTTGTGGCGAGACCGAATGTCGCTTGGCGCTATTTAGTCAGTTATGGCTTTGTGTTCGGTGTGGGTATTTGGGGCATGGCTTCATGGTCAATCACAGCGGGGCTCTCATCAGGGTTGTCGTCTGTATTGCTTTCTACCAACGTATTAATTGGTATGGCCGTTGGGGTATGGGTTTTCAAAGAAAGTACGTCGGTTCGTAAGTTAGTTGGTGCTATGTTAGCCATGTTTGCACTCGCAGTCTTAGTCTCGGCGGCACAGGGTAATATCACCGTTAATGGCGTGATCTTGATTATGATTGCAGCGTGTAGTTGGACGCTAATGGGCGTGATTGTTAAGGCATCTAAAACCACTCAAGCTTTTGCGTTCAATGTCTGGGGGATGTTGTTTGCTCCAGTACCATTAGTGTTATTTGCAGTGATGCTACACGGTGATCAAATTATCTGGCAGGGCATCGAACAATGGGATTGGAATACGACGATTGCTGTTCTGTTTCAGGCTTACCCGACCACATTGTTTGGTTACTGGGTGTGGAATAAGTTGTTAATCCAATATCCTTTAAGCACAACGGCACCGTTAACCTTACTAGTACCAATCTTTGCATTGATCAGCGGTTACTTTATGTATGACGAAGTATTGTCAGTCGCTCAAGTGGTTGCATCGGTGCTGTTTCTAATCGGTATCGGTTTGATTGTGAAGCCTGCTAAGGCTTCTAATTCTCAAGCTACAACGAAACTCGCAGAACAAAAGTGATTGATAATCGGACAGTATTCAATGAAACGGATAGAGTTCAAATGCTTTGAATAACAATAAGGCCTCGCACTTGCGAGGTCTTACTCTATGTCGAAGAAGTGAAGTTACTTAAAGAATTAATTAACAGCACTCTATTCACTTGCTCTCAATGAACTAGCTCTTAATTAACAACTCTATTAACTAAGCGATCAAGTCACCATACACTTGAGTAATTGGCACTCTAGTTCTTCATCCATTTGGTGCCCGATCACTTCAATTCTAGTTTCGGCACACTCATCGAGTTCTGATTCGGTCAAACCATCCTCTGTTAAGTTGTAGCTAAAGATACCATTTGGAGTAATGAACACTGCTTTCATGCGTTCGACTTTCAAGCCGACTAGAAATCGTCGTAAACGCTGGTGGTCGAACAGTTTGTCAGCCGCGAATCGCCAACCAATACTTTCAAACCCTTCACCTTGGTTGCTCGCCTTTATCATACCGCTCTCTGGCATCGGTAATTCTGAAGCGAGTGGCTTATCTTGCTTATGATGGTGATGGTGCCTATGAGCTTGGTGGTGATAGAAATTACTGTTTCCATCAAACTCGTCGTATGGGATCTTACCATGATGAGCAAAGATCAGCTTAGTGTCAGGGTGACAAACCTGAGCAATGTACTCGGCCAGCTTTTCTGCATCGCCATTGTTATATAGGTCTACTTTATTACCGACAATCGTATCGGCAATGGTAATTTGTTGGTTGAAAGTATCATTCTCTGAATAACTTGTATCAGACAGTTTACGAGCATCGACCAAGGTGATGTTCTTTTGTAGTGACAGCACTTTACGATAATGCTCTGAAGATAATACTTCTAACACTTCTTTTGGGTGGCCGAGTCCAGTAGGTTCAATCAGTAAGCGGTCTGGTTTCGCCTCAGAAAGCAATTGATTGAGTGCTATCTGCATCGGTAGCCCTGCGGCACAACACATGCAGCCACCGGGTACTTCACGAATAAAAACTCGCTGCTGTTTGGTTTGATTGCCTTCGAATAAGCTTCCATCGACGCCAATTTCTCCAAATTCATTTACCAAAATAGCCCAGTTTTCATCTTCGGGTTTGTTCTTCATTAGGTTGAGAATCGCGGTAGTTTTACCTACGCCGAGAAAACCGGTAATGATATTGGTTGGAATACCCAAGAGAGGTTTGTTATCAGAGCTCATTGGCAATTCTCCTATAACCTTGCACAAGGGTATGGTTGGCCGAAACAACAGACTCTGAAAACGCAGAATACTCAGGTGGTACCTTTGAGATATTGTTCAAATCAAACCCTGAACCGATGTTGGTCATTGGTGGTACATGGAAGCTTTCAGGTAAGTCGTTCCCGTCCACCACACAGTTATGGCGAATTACACAACCTTTGCCAATCACCGCATTAAAGACGACTGAGTTGAAGCCAATAAATACGTCGTCACAGACCTGACAAGGACCATGAATGATCGATCGGTGAGCGATGGATGAGCGTTCACCAATAGTGACGGCTGCGCCAGCTTTTGAATGAATAACCACACCATCTTGAATGTTGGTGTCGCGCTTAATCACGATGGCTTCCATGTCACCTTGTTCGTTGACCTCGTCAGCTCGAATCACAGCGTAAGGGCCAATAAACACGTTGTCTTCAATGATTACCTTGCCACAAATAATGGCAGTCGGGTCAATGAAAGCGGTCTCCGATACTTCTGGCATGTGACCGCTTGGATTTCTTCTTAACATATTGATTTCTTTTTATTGATGGTAATAACTGCTGAACTAACGCTCAAATGAGAGCCTCATTGCAGGAGTGACCATGTCACTCGATATTTCTTTTGATGTATCAGCGGTATGCGTATCTTGGTTCTCAGGGGATTCTGGATTGCTATATACCTTGGCGCCATTGACCCAGGTGTGCTTGATCTGAGCTGAGAATTCGTGCCCTGCGAACGGTGACCATCCACATTGATACAAACTATTTTCATTGCTGACTAGAGTTGGTGTCTGTGGGTCGACTAACACTAAATCGGCGAAGTAGCCCTCACGGATATAGCCGCGTTCCTGTATCGCATAACGGGTCGCTGGGTTATGTGCGGTTTTCTCGACCACCTGATCAACAGTCAAGGTTCCAGCATGTATGTGGTCAAATAGGCTCAACAAGGCGTGCTGTACCAGAGGTAACCCTGCTGGTGCTTGTTCGTAAGGAACTTGTTTCTCTTCCCATGTATGTGGCGCGTGGTCTGTTGCGATGATGTCGATTTGGCCCGTGCTCAACGCTGTTAATAGAGCGTTTCTATCACTAGGGTATTTGACGGCTGGATTACACTTAATTTGGTTACCGAGCGTTGTGTAATCTTTATTGCTAAACCATAAGTGATGGACACAAGCTTCTGCGGTAATACGTTTTCCCTGAATGGGGCCGGCTTCAAACTGAGCGAGTTCTTTTTCTGTCGTGATGTGCAACACATGAAGTTGGCTATTGTGTTTTGTAGCTAGCTCAATCGCATAAGAAGAAGAGGCATAGCAGGCGTTGTCGTCTCTTAGAATAGGGTGATCTTCAATCGTGAAAACCGTTTTCTCTTTTCTCAATTCTTCTTGGTTATTAGCGATAACAGGCCCGCTTTCACAATGGGTGACAATCAGGACGGGAGAATCACGAAATATGGCATCGAGTGCTTGAGGATCTTCAACCAACAGGTTACCCGTTGAAGCGCCCATAAACACCTTTACACCACAGTGCTTGGTTGGGTCGAGTTGCTTGATTTGTTCTAGGTTGTCTTCGGTTGCTCCGAGATAAAACGAGTAATTTGCCAGCGAGCTTTGTGCTGCAATATCGAATTTTTTTTCTAAGGCTTCAATGGTCGTTGTGGCAGGGTTTACGTTTGGCATCTCCATATAGCTGGTAATACCGCCTGCAACCGCAGCTCGTGACTCAGTGGCGATTGAGCCTTTGTGTGTTAAACCCGGCTCACGAAAGTGAACTTGGTCGTCAATCATTCCAGGGATTAAGTAACAGCCTTGAGCATCAATGACCTCATCGTTTGGGCTCGGTGAAATGTGGTTTGCGATCTTTTCGATTCGCTGGTCGACGACCAATACATCCGTTTCGGTGACGATGCCTTCGTTAACCACGCGGGCATTCTTTATGAGCGTTGCAGACATAACGTTTCACTTTCTCCTTGTTGATGGGGCAAATACTATTGGGAATGGTTAAGAGAGTAGGAGCATCATTAAGTGGAAGCGGTCGCATCTTGGTTAGCGCATTCATCGCACACACAACTTATCTCTAACTGAGGGCTAACAACGGTGAAGCCTTCTTGCTTAGCGTGAGATTGAAGGTCGCGAATAATGGCAGGGTGGATGGTTTGCTCGCTGATCTTGTCGCATTTGGAGCAGATCAAAAATTGGGGGATGCCATGTTCATGTTCACAAAGAATATGGTCGCAAAGTATGAATTTATTGGAGACTTTGAGTTTATGCGCCAAGTGGTGCTCTTCTAAGAACTCCAACACTCGATAAACCGACATCGCCTGAACATTCTGATCAAAGTGCTCTTTACAGTAATCGACAATTTCATAGGCAGACAGCGCTTTGTCAGCGTGTACCAACGCACGCAATATCAACAGTCTCTTTGCCGTAAACTGTTTGCCATTGGTTTTGCAGCCGTGTTTTACATGCTTAATGATCGCTTCGACGTCTCGCATTCAATCCACTAAATTAAAAATAATATAGATATGTTATAACATAACATTTTGAGTGGTGAAACGTACTTTTGGTTTTGTTAGTACTAAGTGTGACTATTATTAGTTTTAAATGAAGTAAGGAAATGCGACGTTTTTAGGTTGGATACGGAGGTTCCGTTGGGTAATACCGTTTTAAAACGTCAACGAGCGTGACGCATATCTGCATTCCGATATTGACCCAATCGAATTAAATGCTGAAATGATACGAATCTCATATTTAATAACGCTTATTTAGTAACCTCTGTTGAGTTCGATATCAAATCAAGTGGCTGATTTTATTGGGTATCGGAGAAAAGTCTCAGAAATTAATATTTAGAAAACTAAAGTTTTAAATATTGGTTAATTTAGTTTGGTTGGAGTATAACTCTGTTTGATGGCCGGGAAGTAGAGGTTTTTCAGCTATATGTGTGAATTTAGGAGCGAGTTATCTTTCTGATTTGAAAGAATAATTCAATAGTTCAGATAAAAAAGTTGGCGAAAATCAGAAGCTTGGCATACACTTTCCTTGTAAATGACCTTATCTCATTGATTGAATAGGGTAAATGCTTTGGCGCTACTGGCGATAGTAGCAATGTTTAACATAGCTTTGAGGAAAGTTTTATGGCACTCACGAAGGCCGATTTGGCTGAGAACCTGTTTGAGACACTCGGATACAGCAAGCGGGATGCCAAGGAAACGGTGGAAGTGTTTTTCGAAGAAGTTCGTAAAGCACTCGAAAATGGCGAACAGGTAAAACTGTCTGGTTTTGGTAACTTTGATCTTCGCGAGAAAAACGAGCGACCTGGTCGTAACCCGAAAACTGGTGAAGACATTCCAATTTCTGCTCGACGTGTTGTTACTTTTAGACCGGGACAAAAATTAAAGGCCCGAGTCGAGAATATTAAAATCGAGAAGTAGCCAAGCAATAGACCACGCCAAGCGTGGTCTTTTTGTTTTTGTGGTTCATACATCGTCTGTTGCCTTTCTTGTCGCTAGTTCCCCTTAGTAGTATGACCTTACTCTTTTTTCTTAGTTGCTCTCTTCGTTAATCACCATTAGTGACATCTCTATATTTTGCTGTCTGATAGGAATGGAGTAAGGAAAGCAAATCGAGAACGCCAATAACAAGAAAAGGCTGCGATTATGCAGCCCTTTGTCGTTCTTGTTTATGATAATTGCTTCGTCAGTGACTAAGCTGCTTTGATGTGCGTTGTAATGTACGGTTGCCATGCTTGTTGGTAAAGCTCTAAAGATTGACGTCTTATGCTATTGATTTGCGCCGCTTCGATGTCGTTGATTGGGCGTTTTTCTGCAATCGCGTGACGCTCAATGCCTTGGATTATTTCATATAGCTCGTGCTCAGGGCCGCTTTTCACATCAGCAATCGCTTTTAAGTGAAGTTGAACCTCCGCAATGATGTTGGTTTTTGGCAAACGAACCAATAAATTAAGGTCACGGTATCCAGAATCAGCAGGTGACTTAAACTTGTTTTTCAATTTCACAACGTCCGCTTCACGGCTTAGTGATTCGTACACTTCAACCAAGCTTTCTACGTCATTTGCGATAATCGTTGCACGAGCTAAGTCGGTAATTCTTGTTACATCGCCATCAAGCTCAAGGTCAATTTTCTCTTCCGCACGAGCTTGAGATTTAACACCTGCGAATAGGGCCTCTGAATTGGTTAGTAGGGCAGTACTTTTACAGATAGTCTCTAGCTCAGCTTGTGCTTGGTGAGCTTTGCTATAAAGGATGTCGAAATCGGTATAAGGCTGAGTCGGACGTGAGTCGAATGCTTTAATGCCATATAAACCGCTTAGGCTATGGCGGAATACGTTTGATGAAACTTGGTTTTGCGCTGGAGTGCGCGATTGATCAGTTGAACTCGTTGAAACAGGTGCTGCTGCGAATGCAGGCGCTCGGCTCAATACTAGAAGCATTAGGGCCGTCGTACGGAGAAATACACTCATTCAAACTCCAAAATACAAGGTTACAAAAACGGGTAGTCAAAAGGGGTAACCAGTAACGCATAAGAGTAAAAACAGCTTAACTAAACTCACTAGATATTAAATGGGGCTAGCTAAGACAGAAACCAACTCTAACGTTTAATATTGCTTTAAAATGTGAAGATATAGACAAATAATCCAACCGTTAGTTCCGCAATTATCAGAACTTTGAACTTAGCCAGTTTCTGATTTTATCGAAACCAATGTGGTACTTTAAACCACGCTAAGGTTGCTCTTACCTCTCTATACTGTACCCTTGCATTATGACTGTTTAACATGAACGAAAGATGAATAATCCTGAATTTTGGCACAATAAATGGGCAGCCAACCAAATTGGTTTCCACCTCGAAGATGTAAACCCACTTCTGATTAAATTTTGGGAAAAGACCGAGCCTAGCTACGAGAAGAGTGTGTTTGTTCCACTTTGTGGCAAAAGTGAAGATCTAATTTGGCTAGCTTCAAAGCATGAAGATGTTCAAGGTGTCGAGTTAAGCCAGATTGCGGTTCGCGCATTTTTTGCCGAGCACCTTTACACGCCGACTGTGACTCAAATTAGCGGTCAGCACGAGCTGTACCAATTCGATGAATTGAACATCTATACAGGCGACTACTTCACAGCGCCAATCCAGCCTGTCGATACCATTTATGATCGAGCGTCTTTGGTCGCATTGCCTGAAGAGATGCGAGTGCAGTATGTAGAGCGTTTGAAACAACTGCTGAAACCGGGCGGTAAGATCCTCCTGGTGACGCTGGATTACGACCAAAGCGAGATGGCGGGGCCTCCGTTTAGCGTACCTAAACTAGAGATCGATCAGTTATTCGAAGGTTATAAGATCACATTGTTGAATCAGGACATCGCAGACGATGAACATCCGAAGATTGCAAAGAAAGGCTTATCTCGATTCACTGAAGAAGTGTATTTGATTGAGTCAGACGCTTAAATTCCGCAAGCTTTCAAGCGAAAAGAGCGCTCAAATAAATAAGATAACACCAACAAAAAGACGGGCTCGATAGCCCGTCTTTTTTATTGTTGAGATTTGAAGTCGCGATTGTTCAGAGTTGAATAGCTAGCTAGTAGATCACTTTTACTTTTGACGCGCTCTCAATAGCATCTTCAATCGCTGTCTCAGTGCTGTTGCGACGAGTAAGCGCTACACCGAGACGACGGCGACCATCGATATCAGGTTTACCAAACAGGCGAACTTGCGTTTGTGGCGCGTCTAACGCCTCTGTAAGACCTTCAAAACGAATGTTAGTTGAAGTGCCTTGGCCCAGAATAACCGCTGAAGCACACGGACCGTATTGCGTGATGGATTTAATCGGCATACCGGTAAAGGCGCGTACGTGCAGTGCGAATTCCGATGAATCTTGAGACATCAATGTTACTAAGCCAGTATCGTGTGGGCGAGGGGATACTTCGTTGAAGATTACGTGATCGCCTTTAACAAACAGCTCGACACCAAAGATACCGCGACCACCTAGTGCGTTAACCACTTGTTCAGCCGTGTATTGCGCAGCTTTCAGAGCGTTATCTGACATGATCTGTGGCTGCCATGATTCACGGTAATCACCGTCTTCTTGGCGGTGACCGATTGGCGCACAGAAATGAACACCGTCGACTGCACGAACGGTAAGCAATGTGATTTCGTAATCAAAGTCGATGAAGCCTTCGACGATCACACGACCCGCGCCAGTACGACCGCCTTCTTGTGCGTAGTCCCAAGATTTCTGGATATCTTCTTCGGTTTTGATAACGCTTTGACCTTTACCTGAAGAGCTCATTACTGGCTTAACAACGCAAGGCATACCCACGAACTCAACAGCGGCTGAGAAATCTTCAAAGGTGTCTGCAAAGCGGTAAGGAGAAGTGCTCAGTTTCAACTCTTCAGCAGCTAAGCGACGGATACCTTCTCGGTTCATCGTTAGCTTGGTTGCATTGGCCGTTGGAACGACATTTAAGCCTTGCGCTTCTAGCTCTACCAACTTGCTGGTCGCGATAGCTTCAATTTCAGGAACCACATAATCTGGCTTTTCTAGCTCTATGATAGCTTGCAGTGCATCGCCGTCTAACATGTTTAATACATGGTTACGATGCGCAACTTGCATTGCTGGTGCGTCTGCATAACGGTCACAAGCAATAACTTCCAAACCTAAACGTTGGCACTCGATAGCAACTTCTTTTCCGAGTTCACCTGAACCTAATAGAAGTACACGAGTAGCATTTTCACGAGTAGCAGTACCAAACATAGAAATTCCTTCCGATCTTTTGAACGATTGATTGAAAACGGGGTGATCATACTTATTTCAATGACAAAAGCAAACGTTTGCGCAAGTTGTTGCGTTAATTACAGATATAAAAAAAGCAGCCCTGTTAAATAGGGCTGCTTATTTAAATTTTTGTTAATTAGATGTACTTAGATTGCTAAGTAAGTCACTGGAATGTCGGGATTAATCGCTTCTAATGTAGATTGCGTATCCGCTAGGTGGCTGATGCTACCTTCTGCGATTTCAACCAAAGCAGCACTTTCAATTTGTTCAAAATCGAAGCCCGCCAGTTTAAGTTGAATTAATGCCACTTGCAGAGGGGGCAGGCTCGGGTTAAACGCAGCATTTTCTGCGTAAGCACCCGTGAAGATCTCACCTGACGTTAGTTGTAGTGAAACACCGCTTAGGTTTTTGGTGTAAGGAGCATGGCTGCGGTTTAGTGCTGCTAGCGCTTCTACAACAATAGGCGTTGTTTCTTCGGTCGTGTACTTATGATCAAGCTTAGTCATTAGGCCAGTTGTTACACCTAAGTCTGCAGGGCCGAACGAGTCTGGCAGGTACTCCTGCAGAGACATTTCATCACGCTGTGGAAGCTGAACTTTAAGTTCTTTTGCTGTTGTCAGTTCGTTCATGAATTGACGACAGTGACCACAAGGACTGAAGTTGATCGTGATATCTGAGATACCTTGTTCGCCTTTCATCCAAGCGTGGCTGATTGCAGATTGCTCTGCGTGAACCGTTTGACCAAGTTGAGCTCCGGCGATTTCAAGGTTTGCACCAAAATACAGAGTACCAGACAAACCGCGCACGATTGCACCAACATAAAAGTCAGATAACGGAGCGTAAGAATACGCTGCGGCAAAAGGAAGTAGCGCAATACGTAGCTCGTCATCCGCTAAACCACTTGCTTGCAGTAAGCTAGCAAATTGTTCTGGAGACAATGTCGCGTCAAAGTTGTCTGCTAATACGATGTCACTCAAAAGTGCTTTGATTTCTGTTGGAGCACTTTCCAGCGCCAGGGTAATACGACTGTTCATGTTGAATCCTTAATTGACCTTAGGCTTTAAGTTTATGCAATACTCAGGAATTTTCTGCGACAAGGATCACCATTTAATTGTTGTTGTTACATTGGTTTGCATAATTAGAGTGAGGTCACACTTGAAATCGATTACAAGAGCCATTTATACAGTTGATATCGCACTTATTGCTCGTAAAAGACCGTGACTTGACTGCTCTTGCTGAATAAATGCGAATAAAAAGCCCAAACAGACACTGTAAGTAACAGCATTCTGGTTGGGCTGAATCGCGTAGTGATTGTTTCGATTAAGAATAGAACCAAACTACAAGCGAAAATATACTCGGTGCGATAATCGAGGTAATGACGCCACAGAGAACAAGCGCTAGAGAACTGAATGCCGCATCTTCTTGATTCTTTTCAGCACATGTCGCAGTACCTAATGCGTGAGATACCGTTCCCATTGTTAACCCTCTGGCGATTGGGCTCTTAATACCAATCAGGTTATAGATTGGGTAAGCAAAAATTGCCCCAAACAGACCAACAATCAAAACCAGAATCGCAGCAATAGCCGCTTCACCACCTAAATGACTTGAGACTTCCATTGCTATAGGTGTAGTGACCGATTTACCTAGTAGGCTGGCAATTAGGCTCAGATCTGCTTTAAAGGCGACCGCAATCAGTGCTGTTGTTGTCATCGACATCACACTGCCCAGCGTGCAAGCAAAGGTGATGATGCGCCAGTTCGCTCGAATTTGAGGTAACTGCTCGTACAAAGGGTAAGCAAGTGCCACAACCGCAGGCTGAAGCATGTAAGTAATCCAAGTGTTGTCTGCGTAATAGGTCTCGAAAGGGACCTTGAAGAACAACAAGATAGGAATAATGATACTAATGCTGATCAGTAACGGATTACACAGCGGTGAGTTCACTTTCTGGCTGACCCAGCGAGCAAACAGAAACACCACGATAGTGAGTAGAATCCACATGATTATTGACCTCTCGAAAGCAAGCGGTCTAAGAACCATGATAGAGACACCAAAACGATCAGCGTTCCACCAACCGCACTCGCCATAATTGGTAGTGCGTTGGCGATAAGCATATCGAAGTGATCCATTAACCCAACACTGATTGGGACGAACAATAAGATCATCAAACGAATAATCAAACTGGCACCGGGCTGCACCCAGTGCGAAGGAACGATACCAATCACCATGGCAGTAAAAAGAATCAACATGCCAAAAATACTGCCTGGGATTGAGGTCTCTAGATATTGTTGTAACGCGTTGCCTGCAGTGAGAGCACCTATGATTAAGGTGAAGGAGATTAAGCAGTAAACGAGTTTGATCAATCTTTCTTTCAAAGTGTCACGTCTCTTGATTATGAATTAACTAGCTAACTTTTCTACGTACTGATAAACCGCTTTTAAGATAGCCATTTTCTTCTCGTCGCTTTCGTGTTCATGCGCGAGGTTTTCGAGGTTCAACATATAATCCTCTAAACGACTCTCGTAATACTCACGGCAGTGGTTAGCCCATTTCAATTGTTCAGCTTCGTCTAGCGTCCATGGGAAATGGCGAGCTCGGTAACGGAACAATAAAGGCTTAATACGTTCGTCACCAAAAGTGATGTCCAGTGCTGCCAAGTTATTTGGGTCAGTTTCGCGAATGATGTTCATCGCGGTTTTATCGGCTGGTGAGAAGAAACCGTCGTAAAGGTGTGTGTCTACGTCGTCGCTTTTCTCGTATTCACGTTCTTGTGAATACAAACCGATCAGCTTTTCGCGGATCTCTGGATGTTCACGCAATAGGGCTAAGTTCTTCAAGCATTGTTGACGGTCGATACCGATCGTTTCCGCGTTTTCAGCGGTGAGCGTTTTTGCTGGCGCGAGAATAGGGCACTTGTTGAGTTGCACCAGTTTGATAGGCACTGGCAGTTCGTCTTCAGCAAGCTCACTGCGTTTGGTATAAAGTCTTTCTCTTAGTTCATCCGCATCCATTTCCAGTAAAGGACTTGGATCTTTCGCTAGGTCGACCACAATAACCGCGTTTTGGTTGGTTGGGTGCCAGGCCATCGGCACTACCCAGCTTGTGTAATTACAATCACGGCCAAACATGCCAGAAACATGCATTAAAGGCGTCATGTTTACGATGTCGACTAAATCGTTCAACTTGCGCTTATGACGCATGTTGTAGAGGTAATCAAACATCTTAGGTTGTGCGGCCTTTAACTTCTTAGCCAGTTCGATAGTCGCAATAACATCAGCCATCGCGTCGTGCGCATTTTCGTGTTCTATGCCGTTTGCCACAGATAGGTGTTCCAGTTTGAAACTTGGAAAACCTTCATCGTTTGTTGGCCAGTTAATACCGTCAGGGCGCAGTGCATGGACGGCACGCATCACATCCAATAAATCCCAACGTGAATTGCCGTTTTGCCAGCTCCACGCATATGGGTCAATGAAGTTGCGGTAGCAAGTGTATCGCGTTACTTCATCATCGAATCGAATACTGTTGTATCCCAAGCTTGTGGTGTTCGGCTTAGCAAGCTCGGCATGAATCTTAGCGATAAACTCAGGCTCAGGTAGGCCTTGTGACATGGCTTTCTGAGGTGTAATACGGGTTATTAATGCAGCTTCAGGTCCAGGAAGATAATCAGCAGGAGGCTGGCAGTAGATAACTAAAGGTTCTCCGATAACATTGAAATCTTGGTCGGTACGAACACCTGCGAATTGACTCGGACGATCTTTCGCTGGGCTCACGCCCCATGTTTCGTAATCGAAAAAGAAGTAGGTTGGCTGATTATCTGAACTCATTGAATTTCCTGAACAGTAAGCGGACGACGTTTACTGTGGCTGAAGGTTAGTTTTGTTCAGTATCTGATAGTATGTGGTACGCGTGCAACCCAGATCACAAATAAATTGCCGGAAAACGGTGCTTTACTATTCAATCGAGTCAACAGGGAAGCTTTTGAATCGAATTGTGGCGATTTCTTCGTAACGGTTCTACCTGTTTACGGTTTAGATGAGCGGCGGTGGTGGAGAGTCAGGGTCACTATCAAGGTACAGATGTTTAAGCTATCAGACGACCGTTTAAACCGTTACATCTTCATGCCTCATGCTCTCCCCAATTTAGTTGTCTTTCGGCAATATAATTCACTTAGCTTTGACGATTTATTGAGTATTTATGAGTGTAGGGGTAATCATGTTGGATAGTTCTACGTGTCTCATTTTTAATACTGTTTAAAACTTATGTTTAAACTGGCTAATACAGAAAATTAATATTTCATTTTTATTACAGACCAATGTTAATACTGGTTTGTTTCATTTATGAGACTATATTGCAACACGGTGATCTATATAGTGATTCATTTAAATAAAATGCTTGGTTATTACTTTTTTTATTGTGCAGACATTTTAAATAAAACGTGTTTTATAAAAATAATGACGTATAAAATTAAAGGGATTAAGTGTAAAACCAGTTTTATATATAATTAATAAAAACACCTAAATACCACTATTTTTGTTAGTGTTATTTGTGTCAATTTGCGTGATCTTATCCTCAATAAATGTCATTTATTTATAAATCAGTGTTAATGTATATATTTTATAAATAGGATTACTATTACTTAATTGTTAACTCTGATTGACTGTTAGGTAACTCTAATAATAAACCCGATTTATATAAAGGATTAAAGAAATGAACAAAATCTTTAAGGTTGCTGCTGTATCTGTACTTTCTATCTCTTCAGCGAACGTTTTCGCTGTGAGTGACACTTTTGATGCAACACTAGAAGTAAAACAAGCAATTACAATGACAAAAACGAGTGATTTGGACTTCGGTATCATCACTTCAGATAACACAACAGATGTTGTTATCGCTCAAGGTGACGCAGGTGCTGCGGCATTTACGCTTTCAGGAGAGTCTGGTGATGCAGTAACAGTAAGTATTTCTGATACTAACTTAGTTAACGGTGTAAATACGATTGCAGCAGAATTCGACTTTAATAACGCTATTACTCTTACTGGTGGTAGTGCGGATCTTAATATTGGTGGCACAGCACGTACTTCAAGTGCAACATTAGTTGCTGGTACTTATACTGCAAACGTTGCAGTAGATGTAACTTACCAGTAATCAAATGAAATCAGTATAATATTTTGGCTGTTGTAGAGCAGCCATTTTTACGATGAAGTTTCTATTCAAATACGCGATTTATATCGGTCTGACGTTTTATTCAAGCCCGTTTCATGCTCTGGAAATCATTCCTGAAAATATGGAGGTGAAATTTCCGGGTATGTATATCTCTGGCTCGGGGCAAAATGCTGATGCTAATCCGGCTAATAGTCAGATTTACGTAGTTCGATTTTATGTTGAAGGCGAGCCTGGTAAAAAGATCGTGGTTTCGCTCCCCTCTAAGCAGTACCTCAACCATTCTCGTAAATCTAAACGTCTTCGTATTAAAAAGTTCTATTTTGGTTGCGGCTTATCAAAGCGAGGCAGAGCCAAAATCAAAGGCAATGGAAGAAGCAAACTACTGTGTATTGGTGCACGAGTGAAAATCGGCGCTAATCATCCCGCTGGCGTTTATACCAGTACAATTCCTTTTGAGGTTAATTATAAATGAAGTTGTTTATCTCATGTGTTCTCGGCTTACTTTTCACGGCACAAGCCTCTGCTCAACTCCTAATCGCTCCAACTCGTTTTGTCTTAGATGCTGATACCTCTGTGACGGAAAAAATCGTGGTGGAGAACAATTCGGATGAACCGATTCGATTGGAGATCAAACCAATCTATCGACCAGTAAAGGCCAGTGGCTTAGTTCGTACCGACGTTAATATTGCTGAGTCTGAAAATATCGCTGATTGGATTAAAGTGTCACCGCCGATTATTCGTGAATTGAAACCCAACCAAAGACGCACTGTTCGCTTACGTATGAACGCCTTGCCAGCCGATATGCCTGATGGCGAATACCGAGCTTACTTATGGTTTTCACCTGTCGCGAAAGCATCTGAAGCTGCAACGCCTGATTTATCCCGAAAGGTTCGTTCTAACAATGGTTCAGCGTTTCAGCTTAACTTCCATATCAACAGCTATGTACCGGTTTACGTTCAGAAAGGTGAGCAGGTACAAGATGTGAAATTTCAATGCGATAATCAAAACCTCAAGATCACTAATGACGGCAAGTTTCAGTTCAGCGCTAAATTGAATGTCGATGAACATAGCGAAAAAGTGGTGTTACTTCGTAATGCCGAGTTAACCAAGCCATTTCCGAAAGGCTCGAAGGTTTCATTGGTGCAAAACGAAAACTCGTTGTTCGAATGCGTTTTGTAGCGAGAGTGCAGACGACTCAAGTAAAGTAAAATGCTTAGACGTTTGGTTTGGCATGCCCTGTTGTTGTTCTTTTTGTCTCTGTCTTTGGCGGCGCATTCAGAAGTGAACCCAGAGGCGAGCGAACTTTATCCTGCTCATATTGAAGTTCGAGTTGGGCAAGTCGGTGATAGCTTTTATAGGGTCATGATGGATGACTACGAAGAACCGTTTATTTCTATATCGAATGCTGCGTTTTCTCTGCTAGAGATGAATGGGCAATGCGATGACAACGGCTATTGCGAAATCTACCTGCCACAAGATGTGGGTAGAGAGTCTCCTCCCTATATTGTCGATACCGAGCAAGCTATCTGCTATCGCGATGATAACAATATCCAGTCGATCAAATTTGAAGTGATTGACTCGGAAACCTACATCCACTGGTACAGCCTGCAAGCCTGTATTCCTGCCAAAATCCGGTGGGATATTGATGACTATCGGTTAACGGTCTCTCCAGAATTCAGTTCGTTGACCGAGTTAGAAGCTGTGATCTCAAAGATCAAAAATGAATCCCGTAAGAAAGCCGAAGACTTAAAGCGCGCGGGCAACATTCCAGCGATAGAACCGCGTTCTACTGTGGGTTTGGCGACGAGAGTTGCAGCTTCTGTTTATCATGATAGCGAAACTGGCGGCGACGTTTACGCCATCTCTGACACCATTCTAAGCACCGAACATTCTTTATCTCGCTTATCTATTGATTCACGAGAAGATCAGCCCATCGTCTATTACAACATTGCGGTTGAGGCGCATGAAGGGGAAGGCTCTCTTGAAATCGGCCATGTGCTGTTAGATGGTAGCGTTTTTACCGCCAATCAAACACTCGAAGATGGGCTCTATTACACCAACCGAAAGCGTCAACCTGAATTTGGCAATCTGCAGCTGGAACGGACGACCCAGCCCAACATCAGTATCGATGTGTTGGTTAATGGCATCTATCAAACCACGTATCGCTCCGATGAATTTGGCCGTTTTGTTGTTGAAGAAGATAACATCTCACCCGGTGACACCATCAAGTTTCGTTACTACCTATCAAAGGGAGTTTGGAGAGAAGAAGAGATCACGGTTGCAGGTTTAGAAGATGCGTTTCTTCCGAGTAACGAATGGGGCGTTCAAGTCGTTGGGAACGAAGGAGCAGATCGAGCGGGCGCCGTCTCTTTGGAGTACGGACTCGCGGATTACTTCACCGTAGGCAGTGCCTTTATGAGACAAGACGGTAAGGACCTGATTGGTTTTCAGGGACGATACTTGCCCACCCATTGGTTTGCAGGTCACATCGGTTGGTTACCTGATTTCGACCGCTTTCCAATGGAGTTTGATATCTTGTTGGTAAGCGACCAATCCGCTTCGATAGAGCTCAATAAAACTGATGAATTAGATTTGGAGTCGATGGAGTACCACGTCTTCAAATATAACCTGTCTTTAGCCAACCTAACCGCATTTTTGACGGTGAGAGATGACGAGAAAGAATTGAGTGTCGAGCCCAAGTTTAACACCAAGGTATCTCCCAACTTATTTCTCTCTTATGCTGGCGACTATCGTTATATCAAGAGCTCCCATAAAGACGATTATCTACACACAATAGGGTTAGCCAAGAGCGGTTTTTCAGACACCTCTTGGAATGTATCGGGCACAGTGAATGGTTCTGGACACCATGAACGAACCGAGTTTTCGTTAAGGAACGCGTGCAAAGAGTGCATATTGGACCCACTTAATGCTTTTCAAGAACTTACGACCAATGTATCCGCAAGATATCAAAAGCAAGAGGTGTCATTTTCGGCTTCTCTAGAAGCGCGTGTGAACCCTTATCTGCTCTTCAAATTGGAAGGAAACGAAGACCGTTATGGTGTGGAGGTGACCACTGAATTTGGCGCGAAAACCTATTTTGATAAGAACATAGGCGAGTTCGTTGAGTGGAATAAATACAATCATTCTAAGCTGACGGGAATTGTTTATGATCACCACAAGCAGCCTATCGCGGGTGTGAGCTTACAAATACTGGACCAACGTGCGGTGAGCGATTCAAAAGGGCGCTTCGAATTCTCAAGTGTTCCCGCGCGCGACAATCTGCCTATCTATATCGATGAAGGTGCGCTTGACCTTAACTTAACACCGATTCAGAACCCTGTATTTGTGAATACCAAACAGGTTGGATTAACTCATGCGAATATCGAAATGGTGGTGTCATTTGGGGTAGATGGCATAGTGGAGGGCGCTATCGAGAGCAATGCATATCTGCACTTCAAACACATTCAGAAAGGGACTGAGTATTCGAGCGAAATCGAGAGCGATGGCTTTTACATGGTAGAAGGGCTGATCGCTGGAAAGTACATTATCACCTTAGAGATGGGCGACAAAAGATACGTGCAAGGTGCCGACTTGGATGGTGACTTTTGGGTAAGCGACTTAACATTCCAGCTGATCGACTTTCATAAGGTCTATTAATGCTAGTTGAGGCTGAGAATCGATGTTCTCAGCCTTTATCTTAACGCTCACTAGTAGACGCAGGCTTCCGCTACCGTGAGGGTTTCTCCTGAATGGAGATCTTTTATAGGGCGCATGCCGACTTGTTCTGCTGACATTTCACGATAGATCACCTGATTTCCCTCCGGCGTGGTATTGATAGCAGTGACCTCAAACAGAGAGTTTCTATTAATGAGTACTTCTAGTTCATCATCGCGCACCGTGGGTATCACGATACCGTGTTGACCAAGATTGAGCTCAAAGCGCGAAAGTTGCCCATTATGAAAAGTATAAGAAGATGTTTTCGAGATAGACGTAGATAAGTATGAATTGGGACTGACGATATCTCCAACTTTTACAGTGTCTCCGTAAGCGGAGAGTAAGCTCTCCCCACGAAACACTGTCCCTTGGTATTTGATGCCATGTTCGAACGCTGAGTCTATTTCATTGATTAATGATTCTGTCTCCGAGTCCATTCTCCCTTGCGCTAACCCTCTTCTTATCGGCTGATAGGCATCATCTTGATACCTTTCTAGTGCGTCAATCTCACTAGGGTTTAGGTGTTGGTTTTGCGCTCCTGCTTGTTGGTAAAGCTGCGACCGGATCTTAGCGAAGTCTCCATAATTCGATTCGAATCCTGGGTCAGACATATCTTCAAGAATGGCTTCAATGTTGTCAGCACTGTAATACTGAGCGTTATATTTGAGGGCGGCGAGTGAAGTAAATGGTAGTGCAGAGAGGCAAAGGGCAAGCAAATAGCGAATGTGTAATGTTTTCATTTTGGTAATAATAATCAATTTCTAATAGCTTTTTATTATACATATTATGCCTATTATTTAATATGTGTTGTTGCGTATCTATCTGATTATTTATAGATAGTTAGCGTTCTAATTAGTTCAGAAGATAAATGGAGGTGTTATTCGAAAGCGAATCACAGTTTGATTTATTGGCACGATCGTGAAATTGATTTATCCCATAAAGCGAACCACTCTGCTTACTTTGTCCTGTTAATGGTAATTATTATCAATAACAATAGTAACTGAGAGAGTAGAAATTTTAATGAAAACGATCGTAACTTTATTGTCAGCGATACTCCCATATGCCGCAGTCGCTAGTGATTCACAAGTCACTGAATTCATGGAGGCGTTTCATGAATCTCCCCAGACGGTTATGGATGCTATTCCGGAAAAAACTGGTCAGGTTATCTTTTCCAAGAACTCCGAGTATATGAGTCGTCATCGAAACTTGATGAGAGACACCATCATGAGAAGGGGAGAGGCAAACTCAGAAATATCAGAATCTTTATTATCACCGATTCAACAAAACGATAACCCTGCTCGTTTAGTTGACTCTGGGAATGATCTGATTCGCAATTTAAACCAATTGTCTCAAGTGGCTCCAAATCAAACACGACTCGATGTTCAACCGTGGTCAGATACGTATTGGCCTTTGTATTCTGGTGCACTCGCTTGGCGTTATGCAGATAAGGAACTTAGAGCGAATAATTGGAATGCGTATTTCGATTTTAGTAATACGCAAAAGCCCTTAGCGTTCTATCAGGGTCAAGACCGTGGTGACCTGTCGCCAGCAGAAAAGTACGACCTTCTGGTTGGAGATGGGGATTTTACTCTGACTCAACGTTCGTGGGATTCTGGCAAGCGGTATTATGAGTCTCGTGGACATGTGGAGCGTTGGATGGGGCTTTGTCACGGATGGGCCCCCGCAGCATATATGCTTCCACGACCAAAGCAATCGTTGATTGTACCTGATGCAAATGGTGAGCTCCTTACTTTCTACCCGTCAGATATTAAAGCACTCGGGACATTGCTATGGTCTGAAGCGCCGTTTAATTCTCGTTTTATTGGTGGGCGCTGCAACATAAAAGATCCAATGAGAGACGAAAATGGGCGTGTTATTGATCCAAATTGCGCGGATACAAATCCAGCAAGTTGGCACCTATCTATCGTAAATCAATTGGGCATTTCTAAGCGAAGCTTAATCATGGACGCAACCTATGATTATCAAGTTTGGAATCAGCCCGTTGTTGGCTACAAGGTGACCTACTTTAACCCAGAAACGAACCAAACAGCTTCTCAACCATCAGCAGTAACCATTGATTTGCGGGATTACCGTAAAGACAGGTTTTCTAATTACCGCTCTTCAAATGCTCAAAGTGTGGTTGGGGTTCAAATGGTGGTCAGTTATGTGGTTGAGACATCTCCAACTCATAGAGATAGTGATTCGCCTCGTTTCGATGGCATTACCAACGTCACTTATTACTACGATCTGGAACTTGACCAGAATGGCAACGCAATCGGAGGCGAATGGTACCAGAATCGACATCCAGACTTTTTATGGACACCCACTCCTCAAGCGGTGGCTAAGTCTTACTACGATGGCCAAGGTCAGTGGGATATTACACAGCCCGTTCCTCAATCTTGGCAAGATAACGCTCGCAGAGCATCACGCAGTACTCAACCACTAACATCGGTCGTAAACGCTTTGTTTGAAGCGTCGAGCGGTATTGAGTCCGATGATGAATGGCGAGGTATTGTTACTGATTCAGAAGATGGATTGAAATGTTTGGATGCCGAAGTTGCTGGCTCTAATTCAGGCTTACTCATTTATGGTTGGAGTTGTCACGATGGGGACAATCAAAAGTGGAAAATGAATGTGGATGGAAAGTTGATCAACAAAGCGGCACCGGATATTTGCCTTGACCAAAATGGCATAGATATCAGTTTAGAGGAGTGCCGTAATCACGAGACTCAACAATGGCGTTGGGATAATGGCCAGCTGAAGAATGGTTTGGCGAACTCCCTGAAATGGAATGAGCGTACTTGGCTGGTGGGTGCTGATATCAACGGTAGCCAGTGGCGTTGGAAATAAACTGAATTGATGGCCCGCGTTATGCGGGCTTTTTTATTCTATCAACTTGCAGATGTTAATCGGAAGGTGGGGAAAACATCAGTTTGATTTTCTGCATTCGAGAGAGCTGTGTATTCTTGAGATCTTTCCATATAGCTCTCCACTCTTGAAAGGTCACCGTTATCGGGTTAAAACTGTTTACAGGTTTAGTGACGCCGTAACGCACCGTTTCGATTTCAGGTTCGAAGGTACCGAATAGCTTATCCCAGATGATAAGAACACCAGCGTAGTTTTTATCTATGTATTGCGGGTTTCTGCCGTGATGTACACGGTGGTGAGAGGGCGTGTTAAAAATGTATTCGAATGGGCCTAGGTTTCTTATCCATTGGGTGTGCACAAAGAACTGTAAACCGAGATTTAAAAGCACCACAAATATCACCCACTTAGGGTCGAAACCTATGATGACGAGTGGCACCCAAAATAGCCACATCCCCGCAAGTGGGTACATTAGGCTTTGTCGGAAAGCAGTGCTGAAGTTCATGTGTTCAGAGCTGTGGTGTGCGACGTGTGCTGCCCACATCCAGCGAACGCGGTGGCTTGCCCTGTGAAACCAGTAGTAAAAAAAGTCCTGTAGAACCATCAAGACAATAAAACTCAACACACCCATTTCAATGTCTATTAAGCGCCAACCAAACAGCCACAGATAGAGCTGAACGATTAGCAGCCCGGTCAATAAATCGGATAGTTGGTGCATGCCTGCTAGCGTGAAGTTACACATGACTTCCGATAGTTTGTAACTCGAATTGTCTGGCAATCGGCCTTGCTTTTGACCAATGAAATGCTCGGCCAACATACAGATCATGAACAACGGAGCCAATACCAGCAGCAGCCATTCTGGGTGATTGATTAATGCGTCGATATTCATTTTTTATCCTTGTTGAGACGCCATACGCGTTCTTAGTATCAAGTTTACTTAGACTTAGTCGTCTGAGATTCAGTGTTCAGCAGAATTTCGCTACCAGCGAGCAAAGTGATCTTCTGTTAGGCCAAGAACATCATCGAGTTGATGTGTCACTCCATTGTTGTCTTGAATCGAGCCAGAAAAATGACCGACGAACTGACGAAAGTTACTCTTAAGCAGCCATAAATTGAGCTTTTCGCTTCGGTTATTGAGGGGCGTAAAGGTCAGGTCTATACGCCCATCTTGTGATGTTATCTGCCAAGGTAAATTCGTGTCTTGGCGACTGAACGTAAACTGTACCGGGTTAAGTAAGTGTCTGGTTCCACTGACCCACAATACGTTTTCGCAGCCTCCAGTCTCATTTACGCCCGCCGCGAGGTTTAGGCCAATATCTGTGCCATTGGATTGCGTGTTGATGCTTGCCCAGCGCCAACTGGTCTCACGCCTCATGTAACCCGCTGAAAAGTCATAACCGGCACGAGCTTGTTGGAGAACGAGTGATTCTCCTTTGATTTGGATGTCGCCGCTGATGCGCAAAGCATTGTGCTTTTGGGTGTAAGTCCAACCTGAATAACCGGTTGGGCTGCACATCGCCAAGGGCAAGCTGTCGGCTTCAGGCTGTAAAGCGATATCGGCCTTGATGAGTTTGGTATTCAAGCGAACTTGCCATTGTCCGCCTTCAATCTCAAAGGTAATGCTTTGGTCTGCAATGTTTGTCGTGCCGTCAAATGGTGAAGCGGTAACTTGTTTATAAAACCCTAATGGCCTCAACCAAGATGACTCTTCTAGATGGTTGTTTTCAATATCGTACAGATAACAAAATGCCGAGCCCAAGTAGCGAATATCCGCGATAGCGACACCAATAATGTGTGTGTCGGTGACGATGCTGACAAATTGGAATTGTTTGTAGTGGAAGTGCTTCTGCCAAGAGTTTGCTTTTGAATCCATCGAGTTTCGGTAGTCAAAGCTCTCGATGTTCAGGTGTTTGGGGATGCCATCGAAATGTCCAATGATCGGCTGACCATTAGAATCAATCAAACTGTATGGAGCCGGATTTGTTTTTATCATTGCGATGGTTCACATAAATTTAACAATTAACAGCATTGTGCGACGAGTAACGTAAAATTGGGAGGTCATAATCGGACAAGAGCAGGTTATCAATCACGATTTTGTCAGTGTGGGTTATCGAATCTGTATGGTCATGAGCGTGGGAATAGGCTCAGTATAAGGGGATTTAATTGGAAACTATCGCGGAGTATATGCCAACGGAGCATCGCCACCAATTGGGCACATTGGATGTCGCGTTATTGCTGCATACACTGGCGCAAAGAGGCGTGGATATTGAAGCGCTACTTGCTGGTGCCGGGTTAGAAAGCCTAGATTGGCAAAACCCCAATGGGAAGCTGACTTACGCGGATAAACTGTCCATCTTCAGTGCGGCCAACCAGAACTTTCCTCACGATGGCTTAGGGCTTTGGTTGGGAGAACACGCGAGCCTGAGCCACTTTGGTGTGTTGGGTTATGCGCTATCGACCAGTCAAAATGTCGGGGAGGCCATCAAGTCGGGCTTCGAGTACCTGCGTTTAAACGGGCCTATTTTCTCGGTTAAATTGTTTCTAGATTCCGAGCAAGCAGTGATTCAGATTGAGAACACCCTGGAAGTGGGCGATCTCCTGCCTTTTTGCAGTGAGTATTTCTTGAGTTCAATCGTCTCTTTGTTCAAAGAACTGACTGGTCATGAGTTGGATATTCACACTTTGGCTTTGCCTTATGCTCGCCCCAATTACGCCAAGCTCTATGACGAGCGTTTCCAGTGTCCGGTGATTTTTGAACAAAGCCATTGTGAACTGCGTTTTGATGTCTCGGTTTTATCACAAACCTTATTGACTCATGATGCCGCGACACTGAAGCGCTATCTCGCGTCTTGCCAGTCGATAGTGGAAACGCTGGACTCTGAGCATCTGCTAACTAACCAAATAAAAACGATCTTTTATCAAACCGCAGGCAGTTTCCCGAATATTGAGCAACTCGCTGAGCTGTTTGGTTGCAGTTCTCGCACACTCAGGCGAGAGCTAGTGACCCATGACTCCAGTTATCAAATATTGCTTACCGAAGTTCGAGTGGAACTGGCCAAAGAGCTGTTACTCGGCACAGCAATGAGCATCGATGACATCGGTGAAAGGCTAGGGTATAGCGACCCCGCTAATTTTAGACGAGCATTCAAAAGCTGGCTAAATAAAACACCGGCGCAGTTTCTTAAAGGCCTCACTTAATCTGGTTATAACTTTTGTCTCTCTTTATTTCCTGAAGAACTGCTCACGAAATTCAGTTACTTGTTGTTGATAGTAACTGTTCCATTCCTGAGTATCCCAATTGGCATGACTTGCAGAACGTTGAGAATCTAAGGTCGATTTCAATTGATCCAGCTGTTCGTGATACGTCATCACAGTCTGCTGTTGTTGCACCACTTGTTGTTCACGCGCGGCGATATTATCGGCCTGTGCTGCATCTAAATATGTCTCTTGAAGTTCAACTTTGATGGTCGCTAGCTCGGCAGAACTGTAGCTATTTGGCAGCAGTGAGACAGCAAGTTCGTATTGTTGAGCCGGAGTTTTTGCGTTTAATGTCCCTGTTTTGTTTGCCCACTCAGCGAGTAAATCTTGGTAGTGTGAGATAAATTCTGTGGGCTCGATTTCCTCAAGCGTGTTTGTGCTAAGCGTAAAATCCAAACGTGCAAATTGATCAGCAAATAGCTGGTGGGCTAACTCTCCCCAAATCTCTTGTGCAGACTGCTTAAACAGTTCAACACGTGCTTCCAAAGAGTTTATAGATTCGAGTGGTATTGTGCTTTCTCTTACTTGCCAATCGGCCGAGAGCTTTGGGTAATCACTTAATAGCTCAAACCATATACTCGGTAATTCTGATTTCAATCGTGCTAGTTGCTCAGCGCAGTCATCACGTTGTTGGCAAAGCCTCCAGAACCCATCGAGTTCATTGAATAGAGCTTTACCTTCAAGTTCAGCTAAGTTTTCAGCATGCGTTTGCCCGTGCAGGTTGTCAGCATGGTCTTGTTTACCTTGCGAAACGGGATTGCCTGAAGAACCAGCTGTGTTTGATGTGGGGCTATAGTCATCTGTCGCTTTAGAAACGTATTGTTCTGCCTCTGTGTGTTCGACAGAGGATTGCGGTGCTTCAATCGATTTTGATGACCATGAATAGCCAATAATGCTCGCCGTTAAGACGAGCATTAGGATTAATATAACTCGATGCATTATTCGTTCACCGCGTTACTTGATGACAGCACTAACAGGGAAATGGTCTGAAAGGTTGTAGTGCTTCCATAATTCACTGCTGGTAGAGCGAGGAACATCAACGCGGTTATTGTTGTGAGCTTTTTGTGCATACTCTGAACTCACCACCACGTAATCCAAGTATTCGACGTTCTCACCACCCGACATAGGTGCACCCGCAAAGTTATTGATGCGAGGATCAAAAGTTGAAGCGGTATAACCGGAGTAATCAGGCTCGGTGGCTTGCAGGTTGGCGAACATCTGTTGGTAGTCGCTTGGGAACTTAAGCTTGTTCACGTTGAAATCGCCGCTGTAAATCACCGTTTCTGAGGTTGGTATATTCAGTGATTGAGCGAGTTCACGCATCTGTCTAAATTGACGCTGACGATAGTCACGCGCTGTGTCCGTATCGAACGAAGCGGTGTGAGTACCGAACACGTGGTAAGCCTGACCGTTTTTGATGACCTCAGCGTAATTCACCCCTTTGTCAGCGAAACAATCTGTGCCCGTACAATCAGGGAATACGTATTGTGCTTCGTTGACGATAGGATAGCGGCTCACAATGATCACGCCACCGTCGTAGATGTTGATGCCTTCTTTATCGAGCATTTTAGTTTGGTAAGGATACTCTTTTGCCAGTTCACGCAGGAACTCATCTCGTCCGTTGGCAAACACTTCTTGAAGCGCCAATACGTCGTAGCCCTTAACGTATTGAGGGATGAGGTCGTAACGATCACCGATGTGCGAAGCGATAGCGGGTAGAGCCCAAATGTTGTAGGTCATCACTTTCAATATGTTGGCATCTGGCTCTGGTTGCTCATCGATTTTCTCTGGGGTGATGGTATAGTAAATATCATCGTAGCGAGTGGTGTTATCAGCTTTGAAGGCAAGCTCCGTATTCACATCAAAAGCATCGGTTGAATTACGGTGAATATTACGATCATCATGCAGTGTTAAGTCGACGTCTGCTGTGCTCAAACCGTGTTGCAGTGTTGAGTTGTACCAATGTCCTTCCATGATTTGATTAAGTGTGACGCTCTCCCCAATAGAATTTGAGACTACTGTGTCAAACTCGTATGTCTTACCGGACTTCACGCCTGTCCAGCGGTTGAAACTTATCAGCTTTTTGGTTTCCCACGGGCCAATTTGTTCAACATGTTGCTGCCACTCATCACCTAACTGAAGTAGGTCGGTACCAGTATGAATGGTTTGAATCGTCATCACTTGCTTGGTGTTGTTGGTCAGGTACACATCGGTATCTGCAATAGCCGAGGTTGAGATGAATGAAGCTGATACAAGTAATGCACTCAGGCAAGTCCATTGAGTTTTCATTTTCACGTTATCCTTACTGATTGGTCTAAAGAATAACGTAGTAAAGAGTTATGACATTGGAGTTATAACTCTATCAAGAATTATCAAAATATTAGATATATGCCATAGTTTTTTAAATTCGATTACTCATTGATAATTAACATATTGCTTTGTCGGAATGATAAGTGATACGCGCGCACGCTAATAAACAGAAGAACGATTTGGATTTAAGGCTAAGTCACTAGTGGTGTGTTTTCGTGGAAATCATAGGTCGGAAAATAACCAGAAATGGATGCTGTGAATCACGATAAGGGATAACGCTAACCGCCTTGCTCTATCAGCATAAATTTTGCCATTGTTCAGTAAACAGATTCCTCAAAAACAGGTATGATAGTGTCGTTTTTAATCCTGAACTGGGAAAGTCATGGCAAAGTTAACACTCCAAGAGCAAATGCTTAAAGCTGGCTTGGTAAATGAGAAAAAATTAAAGAAGGCGAAGAAGGGCTCTAAAAAGTCTCGCGTTCAGTCTCGTGAAGCAAAAGCGGCAGCAGAAGAAACTAAACTGGCGCAGCAAGCGAAAGACAAAGAGTTAAACCAACAGTTGAAAGAACAACAGTTGAGCAAAGAAATTAAAGCTCAAGTGAAGCAACTGATTGAGATGAACAAGATCGAACAGAAGAATGGTGAGATCAAATACAACTTCACCGATGGTACGCTAGTTAAATATCTTTACGTAGAAGATCTGACTCAAAAGCAACTCAGTAAAGGTATCTTAAGTATCGCGCGTCAAGGCGAAAGCTATGTTGTTATCCCTACTGCAGTAGCGAACAAGATCGCTATGCGTGACGAAGAATCTATCGTTGATACTCAAGCGTCAAGCTCAGATGAAGTAGACGAAGATGACCCGTACAAAGACTTCGTGATCCCTGATGATCTAATGTGGTAGTCCTCGACTAAACCGCTATCTAATTCGTCAGTTACTTGTGGCGTGAAGAAGTATTAAAAGCCCCGATGCGTCTTGCATCGGGGCTTTTTCAATGTTGGCAACTGCATAGAATTATTTACGGGCTCATCTGAACCGGTCGTGTCTCTATATTTGAGAAATAATTCATTGCCAGTGTCTCACTTACGACCGCTTTACTGGTAGGTAAGTAGGTTACCGACTAAGGCTTTGGCCTGCTAATCGGCAACAATGTCTGCGATGTCGAACGTTGAGTCTTGTTGGTTGTTTTTAAGCTGATGATATTCGAGTTGATATTGCTCATAACCATCAAAATAGCAGTCGCCGATTTCATTGCGTGGGCAAATTTGTACATCGTCTCTTGCGACCAGTTCAGTTGAACAAGATGGGCAGTGTTTCATAGATCCTCCTGATGGAATCCCAGTGTATAACCGGCCCCATTAACTCAAACTTTTGTTTCGTTATGATTTCATTTTTAAGTCACGCAACGGGTTTATTTGTCATAAACCAGCCCTTTGCTATTGCGGTTAATCACTAACAAAGGGCCAGTTGTATACGACGTTTATTGATGGCAAACTGGCTTTTTAAGCCTTTTTTATTGGATGCTACATATATTGAAGCGAGAGCGACTGCCACCTCCAAGCATTCTTACATTGTCTTTTCTTCCTAGCGATTTCCAGGCCGTGCTTTCTTCTGCGCTGAGGTTTGATGGCTGGTAATCCAAGTTAGCGTATCGCGATACCACTACTTGTTTTTGCATGTTTTCTGAAAGATTGTCGATAATATTGGTTGTTACTTTGCCGTCAGAGTAGGCCATCACTAACACTTCATCATTGTCTTCCAGTGCCGAGGTTAGGGCTGTTTGGTTGCCTTCGTTGTACTGAACATCTCGATAACCTTGTGCCTCGTCTGTTCTTTGACCGGAAATTGCTCGATACAGCAGGTTCTTTTTCCGTTTCTTTAGCGAGCCCAGTGGCGTTTCATTCGCGGCACTGTATAGGTTGACCACTTTGATGTCGTTCTGAGCTGCGTATTTTAAAATGGAACTTTGGTTACTAAGGCCTCTTCGTGTAAGCGCTGGCGAGTTTTGCAGGCTTTGAGAAAGACGCTGTTCGGTAGCGTCAACGATAACAATCGCTGGCTTGTTCCCTTCACTTAATGACTTTTGGAGTGCTTGTTTAACTTCTATATGAGCTTGCTTTCCTTCTACGGTATCCCATTTCGGGGCATGCTGAGGTGTTGCAGATGGTCTAGTTTCAAGGGCATAGGGTTGATAGTCGTAGTGCTCTTTTGGCCAATAAGTATTGCGCTTCGCTTTTCCTAGATCATCAGCCAAATGAAACTCGCTCACTACTTTTTCATTTTTTAAATACGCCTTAGCCTTTTCTTGTCCCAGTGCTTTCCAATGGAAATTCATCTCTTCGCGAAGGTTGATCATTGATTGTCTGGCACTACTGATTTCCGTTACAGGATCTCGCCCATTTTCAGCATTGTTGTAGTGTGTAATTCCTGTCGTTTGGTACTCATAATTCGGAATGACATATTCTGTGATTTGGTTGGTGTCGGGATGTCGATGAGACAAAGGTGTACTGCCTTGTGGAACAGCGCCAGAAGCAAAGTCTCGAGCGTGGATGAGCTCATGTCCTAAAGCGACAGTTTGATCAAATGGTGTGTTCTTTCCTGGAATGTTAACCATTTCTGTGGTGGAGAACAGTATTGTATTCGATACACCTTTACCATTGAATTGTCGTTGCCATGCCAGTGAAGCTTTTTGTTGATCTTCGAATATCGAAGGTACTGTCTCGAATAGTCGGCCTGGGCCTTCAGGCTCCCTGATCACAGTGACAACAGTGGCCTTTGATTGATCGACTCCAACCGTATGTTCAACTAACGGTTCAACAGCATCATCGGGTGCATTTACTGGTTCGTAGGTCGCGATTTGTCGCAAAATCTCACGCCCTGTTGGCGATAGTTGCAGGTTGCGAATTAACACGCTCATGTCTGCAAGGTAGGCGTCACTCTTGGTTTGCACGTATAGATTTCTGGACATGCGATAGAGGTTTCCATAAGCCGTGGAATTGTATCCTTCGATGACTTTTACGCCGTCTGGATCATCATAAAAGAGTCCAAATTCAGAACCTTTTCCAGCAAATGTACCGCTTGAATTAATGATCAGCAACAAGACCAAGAAGATTCGTGTAATGTTATGTTTCATAGACTTATTCCTCTAGTGCCAATTGGATTTCAATCCAATCTTCTAGCTCTCTAAGCAGCAGATGGTTGATGTGTGGAAGCATAGTAAAGTCATCCTCCTTTACGATGACTCCTAGTTGTGTAACTGCCGTTTGAATATCCCCTTGGCTTAACGTGCTCTTGATATCGGCAAGTTGTGACCAAAGCTGGTGGGTAGAGATCTCCCCAATTTGAAACGCAATGGTGTCTTGATGGTCTTGTGATAGGTAGCTCAGATGAAGAGGTGATAGCGTGCTGTTGAACAGTTGATGTTTACTGTTGGTTGATATATTTGATTCTGACTGTTGATGCTGTGCGATTTGAAGATAGAGAGAAAGATCGCCCAATAAATACTGAAGTTGGTTGGCACTTGTCGATTTCATCGCCTTTTCCGTTATGCTGTCAATAGCGCTTTGAAAGTTTCGCTCAAAGTGAGCGCTAGGTTGCGACATCACGTTATCAAGTATGTCTGCCATTTGAGGTGCATAAAACCTAAGGTTTGCTGCAGAGTAAACGCTAGGAAACGGTATAGAGTAATTGAGAGAGCGTATGTAAGACATTGAAATAGCCAGTTTGAATTGAGGCTGAATGAAATGTTTAAAAATCTCATATTGTTTGATTTGGTCTAATACTCCACCGCTTGGTCGCTCGGTTAGTAGCAGTTCATACCAACGGCTAATTTGATACCAATTTTTATGATTGTTGGGGTCTGAGCTATCAACACCTTTGCTCTCTAAGTATTCGACAAAAGGTGTTTGGTAGCTAAGAATCTGGATTTCCGTTAATTCAGAAACGAGTTCTTCAAAGAGTTTGTTCGATGATTGACCAGAGATGTAGGCGTTAGCCGTGTTGATTAGCTGAATTCTAAATAAGCCTGCAGGCCAACCATAAATAATCTTTGCTGCAATATACTGTTCCACATTAAAGTCGACTCTCTTCATTAACAGTTCGGATAGCTCAGGATCCTTTTTAGGGTGGTACGTATCGTACAATGGACCTGATTCTTTACATGCATCGACAGAGGCTTGAATGCCTCCGGGTACAATGGCGGGAATGCCCCAGCACTCTCTAGCTGGACGTACCTCAAAGGTAGCCGTTTTAAGTTGCTCTTCACTGAGATAATCAAGCCCCCATGCTTCATTCGCATACTCTCTCAATCCACTTTGCCTTACTTGAAATTCCAATGTACTTCGGTTGATTCTGCTGTGTGTAATGATTGATGCTACGTGAGGTTTTGCTCTCTCTATGAGCCGCTTAACGATGTTCTCTCTGTGTGTAGATAGTCGGTGCAAAGCGATTTCAACAAGTTCTTTTTTTTTGCTATGTATATTTAAAGCGAGCGCGTGATAGTTATCTGCGTTCAGGTTGTTAATCAGATCATCAATGCGTGCTGGTCCTTCAGTGCGAATGCAGCGTTCGATCTCTGTTAAAGAGGACCGACCGTTTTGGCATAGAGGTTGGTTTAGATTTGAATCAGGGGAAAGGTGTCCGATTGACTTCAACAGTTCTAAATCAATTCGAGCCATTTGCTTAGAAAGTTGCCTATCGTATGCAGAGGTGAGTCGTCGGTATTCGGTGTCTGCTTCAAGAAGCAGGTGGTCGACGTACATTGAGGCACTGTGTAATACGTGATTGTCGTACTTGTTAAGTAGAACAATTGCATCCTCTTTTTTGTGGTGGAAGCGATAAAATTCTGATGAGTGGTCGCTAAACACGTAATGTGTTTGGCTTTCAAACTCTTCAATTTTTTCTTTTGCAGCGAAGTATTTAATGTCATTCGATAATAGGTTTAACTCGTCACCAACGAGAGGAATGATGGAAAAAACAGAAGCGGCTTCATCAAGACGGGTAGAGGATTCCTGAGAGAATGTACTTACCATGTTGTCTAGCCAAAAGCCCACAGCGACCGCATCTCCAACTGGCCCTAAAACTTCCAACGTAGAAGAGCCCGCTTTACCGAGGCGACTGAATAGACTTTGTTCGCTTAGTGGACTTTCAAAAGTTTGAGGGACGCTCGCTAGTGCTTGTTCTGTTTGTGGCCAAGCTGCCGAAAAAGAGTTCGTATGAGCATCTTGCTCGAGTTCGCCTAGTGCAATCCCAAACTGTGGCTCTGAATAAACTTCGTTCCGAGCCCATGACGTTATACGATTCTGGTTAATCGCATCTAATGATTGAGTATCTTGGACGTCGTCACTAAGACAAAATGCGACAGATATGGGGCTATATATAATGGCAGCGAACCGCCATAACGTGTTTTTGTTTTTCATAGTATTTCTTTTTGGATAGTTAGCTGTATCTATCGAGATAGCCTCTCACCAACTGGTACGAGCCATGTTTGGGTTCTGAGATTCAAGATAGGTTTGGTTGTGTTGATAGAGGTATTACAAAAAAGCTCACCACCAGAGTGATGAGCTTAGGTAAGGGGGGAGATATGAGTTTGTTTACTGCTGCAAAGGGTTTATCACAAGCTGAGCATCTTCATACCCAAGTCGAGCAAGAGTCGCAGGGTCGAAATCAGTAACCACTTTAATATCACCCGCGTAGTAGGTTGTGTGGTTAGTTAATACCTCTATGACATCAAATGAATTAGCAGCGTGCTCAGCGCCGATATCTATCATTCCAGAATATTGTGACTCTGCATTAAACTGGCCTGAAACATAGGTGTAGAAAGGACGCACACTGGCACCTGCGGCGTACTGCATGCTATTCAAGCCATTGGTGTTGATTGCCCAACTCCAATCCCACCATTTCATCTCTCCAGGAATATAGCGGTGATCCCACTGGTAACGGATATTGGCTTGATCTTCGCTGGTGGTTCCCATGGTGAAGGTGTGTGAGACAGTAGGGCGGTTGGTTGGATGTGAGCTTAGCGCGTTGCCGCTATAACGAAGGAAACCTGTAAAGTTCACGTCGTAACTCATGTTTGTCTTGATACGGTATGGGTAAGAGATGGTAGAGCGTAAGAACTCGACTTGAAAAGGCAGCACGGAATGAGCCGGGACGGTAATGATGGCTTGTAGATCCGTCGGCTCAAAATGAGCGCCACTATTGGTATCAGAGAAACGTTGGCCTTCTTCTAGCGCGACTCTTACCTCTGTTTTGCCAACTTGTGGCCAGTGAAAGGTTTCATCAATGACGACTGAATCAGCAAGGTCGAAGCGCTGTGTTTTATTCCATTGTGTGGATTGCTGAAAATGAAGGTCAACGACGATTTGTTTAGGCTGATCTCCATCATTGATTGCATAAGCCGAGACGGTTTCAATCAGCTCTTGGTCGGTCTCTGTGATAGAGCTGTGTAAAAACGATGTGTTATCGAGCGTGTAAACGAAGTTATCAACAATGATGCTTGCCTTTTCATTACAGCGATCACCGGCACAGCTTCCATCGTTATTGCCTTTAATCTCCCAACCATTGTTAAGCGGTTTAATCGCCATATCTTGACCCACATAACGCGCGCTATCGCCTCCAACCCAAGCGTAACCCAGGTTATGGGCTAAGTAACTCAGTGGTCTGATAAAGTTCGTGTTGTCGCTGACTAAAGCGTTTTGAACATCAAGGTTGTTGTTCGTTTCAATGGCTTGCGCTTCGTAGTATGGCAGGCCTACGTCTGGGGTGTTGGGGTAGCACCAAGTATTGTCGCTTGGTTGCCCATGTTTGATGAGCCCGTGGTAGCCAGACCCCATGATCACCCAGTCATCTTTAAGACCAAAGATATCCCAAACGTTCATACGAGAAACAAGCGCAGCTTTGTGTTCCTGCGCTTCAGTATGAGTCAGTGGGCGATAGTCGGAGCGGCAAACATCCTCACCGAGGTTATCCAACACGACTTGGTCTGAATAGATTTTGGCATTAACAGAATAAGACGTTAATGATGTGGCAGCGATAAAGAGCGCAGTTTTACTGACGTTGAACATTAATGAGTTCCTAATTGCCATTGTTTGGCTTTTTTATTAGATATTATTTATATGTGTTATTTTGAAGCCGAGGGCTCCTAGCGGCGTGTACTCTGTCATATAAAACGATCGCAAAAATACTGAATTGAATTGAAAAGAAATTCTCTTTAATTTCAGGCTCATTTAATGATTGAAGTATCATTTGATAAAGATTTTTCTCTTTATTCTCTGTCTTTTTTATTGAGCGGTGCGTACTCAGGTATGGGATACCTTTTGAGGTGTGTGTAAAGCTTTCGATGAAATGATGAAAGGTGTCGAGTTCAACAAACAGGTTGATACTGATTGTTTTGCATAGTTGGTAAAGAACATAGACAAAACAGATACAAAAATGCAGCGATAACCCAAGGGTTGTCGCTGCATTTTCATTTATAGTGATTTGACTACCTTACTTAGAGCAGCCCTCGGTAATCGGCAAGTGTCTTATTACGCATCACCTGGCTTTTCGCGTTTGCTGTTCCAGCCCATAAAGTTGTAGATGTTGTAACGAGCAAATCCTATCTGTTCATGCATAGCAAAATCTGTGACCGCAAAGTTGTACCACAATGGCAGCCATGAAATTTGAGCCGCCATATAATCGGCTCTCACTGGAACAACATTCAAGCCGAAGTGGTTGAAGTAGAGCTCGCTGCGACGAATATGTAGGCCAGATGAAACCAGTACAATTTTGTCGAATTTATGATGCTTCATTAGGTCACTAGTAAGCTGTGCATTCTTCCAAGTGTTGACGCTATTTGGCTCTTGAATGATGTCACCCATCGGAACGCCAAGTCTCAGCAATTGTTGTTGATAAATTTCTGCTTCGGTGACACCGTTGTTTTGTGCATCGCCACCACTGATGATCACTTTGCAAATGGCTTGCGTTGTCGAACAATCTTTATATTGGCTGGCTGTTTCGCTGATTCGGCCAAAAGAGAAGAAGGCCGGCTCGAATTCTTGCGTGCTTTTAATTAACTGCGTTCCTGCACCCAGAAGAACAATCGCATTATTATCCGACCATTGGATCTCAGGCTTACTTTCGTAATTTGCTTGCAGGTCATCTAATAAATAACGAGGGATAAAACCTGAACCAATCAACACAAATGACGATATAAGAACAAGAGATAAAAAAGTGGAAGTTGCTCGCCATTGAAGTAAGCGTGTTATGAAAACGAAGAGTAGAAGAAGTAAAAGTATAATAAAGCTCATGAGGATCCTGTTATCGAACTGGTGCCAAAATGATGTGACATACTGAAGCGGTGCATGATATATCAGTTATGTTAATCGTTCATAGCTAACTCATTGTTTTATTGAACAAATACACGATTTTTCCTATTAAACACAATTATCAATGAGATCATTCTAAAAATCGCTTGTTTATTGTTCGATAACACCTTTCTAAATATTGGCATATAAATTAATAGGGTTATTTAAATCTAATTCACTCCATATAAAAACGGTAATAATAAAAAACCGATGCATAGGCATCGGTTTTTTTGTTGGTCGAGCTGTTTGATTCAGAATTAAGCGTTCGCTTGTTCCAGATCTTGTTGCTTGTCTTTCTTACCCAATAGGCGACTTGTGATAGTACCAGCTGTCATTGCACCAGATACGTTAAGCGCTGTACGTGCCATATCGATAAGAGGCTCGATAGAGATAAGCAGTGCTGCAATCGTTACAGGAAGACCCATAGCTGGCAGTACGATAAGCGCCGCGAATGTTGCACCGCCACCCACACCAGCAATACCGAAAGAGCTCACTGTGATAATAGCAATCAGAGACAGAATGAAGTTGATGTCCATTGGGTCGATACCAACCGTAGGTGCAACCATAACTGCTAGCATTGCAGGGTAGATACCCGCACAACCGTTTTGACCAATCGTCGCACCGAAAGAGGCAGACAGGTTAGCGATCGCTGGTGGCACGTTAAGCTTAGTGATTTGAGCTTCAACGTTCAGTGGAATCGTTGCTGCAGAACTACGCGAAGTGAAAGCGAACGTTAGAACTGGCCAGATTTTTTGGAAGTACTCTTTCGGGTTTACGCCAACAAAAGAAACCAACACACCGTGAACAACGAACATCAGCAGAATCGCTACGTAAGACGCTACGATGAAACCTAGTAGGCTTAAGATGTCAGAAGCGCTTGATGTTGCCACTACTTTCGCCATTAACGCTGCGATGCCATATGGTGTTAGTGCCATGATCATCTTAACTAAGCGCATCACGATAGATTGAGCCGCTTCAACGAAGGTACGGATTGGAGATTCTAGTTCTTCTTTCTCTACCATCACTTTACGAGCAGCGATACCCGTTAGCACACCAAAGATAACCACTGCGATGATAGACGTAGAGCGAGCGCCCGTTAGGTCTGCAAATGGGTTAGTCGGAATAAAGCTAATCAGCATCTGCGGAATTGTTAGGTCTGAAACGCTGCCAATGCGGCTTTCTAGTGTTGCGATACGTGCTGTTTCGCGAGCGCCTTCTGTTAAGCCTTCAGCAGATAAGCCGAATGCTTGCGTAACAACAATACCAACAATCGCAGAGATTGCTGTGGTTGCTAGCAGGACAGAAATGGTGATGCCAGAAATCTTGCCCAGTGAACCGCCTTTCTCAAGCTTAACTACCGCCGCAATCATTGAAACTAGTACTAATGGCATGATGACCATTTTCAGTAAGCCAACGTAACCACGACCAACAATGTTTACCCAGTCTAGCGTTTCGTTAATAACAGGATTGCCTTCACCAAATAGCAGCTGAAGACCAAGGCCGAAAGCACTACCAAAAACTAAACCTAATAGAACCAAGCGCGATAACGTGTTTTCTTTTTTCTGCTGTCCGTAGAGAAAGAAGAGGATACCAGTGAATACCGCTAAGGCAGCGATAGCTGAAAGTGACATTTGTTTTCCTTATGAATTTCTTTAAATCGATAGGGCGCTTAGATATATGGGCGCAAATACTGTTAGCTACAGTAGCGACCTGTAACAAAACGTAAAATAAGGAAAAGTAATTTAATAGAACGATTAGTAATATCCACTCAATAGGATGGGTGGATATTCAACATTGTGATGAATAGGTGAGCTTTTTAGCGATATTTTGCCAATAAATTGAGCATGTCACTTGACGAGTAAATTTCGATATTTTGGAAATTATTTTCGAATAATCGGAACAACATTGCTTTAGCTACGTCTTCCGACTGAATAGGACGTAGGTTTTTGAACTTACCAAACATAAATGGAGACAGCAGAGGAAAGACACTTTGCAGGAGTTTTTCATCAGCTCTTGGTTCATCACGCTCACCAACCAGCGGTCCGGGGCGTGCGATGAAAAGTTGCTTGAAGCCAATACGTTTTAAGTTTTGCTCCATTTGCCCCTTGCAACGAAGGTAGTGCGAATAGGAATCTGGTGAAGCGCCATAGCTAGAAACGACCGCGACGCGTTGAACCCCAAGAAATTTCATCGACTGAGCGACTTGGCTAACCAGCTCCACATCGATTTTGCGCAGTGCTTCTTTTGATCCTGCCTTTTTCTTAGTCGTACCTAAGCAGATAACGCCAAGATTTGGCGTGGCTTGGGTATCGTCCCAACTGGTGACTTGCAGGTCGCTGTGAATAAGCGTGTGGAGCTTGTTGGAGTCAAACTGTGAATTTAGTGATCTTCGAGATAGGGCATAGATATGCTCGACGGCAGGTTCGTCGGTGAGCAGTTTCATCACATGTTGGCCAATTAGCCCAGTAGCACCAGCCACTACGACCGATGTTTTGTCTCCAGAAATGCTCATCCTAACCCCTTACTCGCTTCACAAGTGCTTGTTTAATATAAACAGTGTTTGAATTTTAAGCGAATAAAAGTTTGATAAATGAGGGGCGAATGCTGAGTGGCTAATGACGTATTTAATATAGTAGGGATCTGAATCCGGTATTGGTTGAGTCTCAAACATAACAAAGCCCGCTGGGCGACGGGCTTTGTTACTTGCTTTGCTGCTTACTAGGTGAAGGACAGTGGGATTTTCCTTACCTTTTTGCTGGTTTTCTTATTTGATTTATTTGGCTTTCTTTTACTTGAGTTCGGAATCATTACACCTCCTAAATCGCTGTTCTGTTGAGTATTTCTATCGCTTGTGTTTCTTTGTGTAGCGTCAGTGTTGTGGGAATTCACTGTATGGGTACTTATCAATGGAGAGATTAACAAGTGTTTTAGATAAAGCATAAACGATGCCAAAATGTAAGTTATTGATAAATCTATTATCAGAATTGTTGGCGTTATAGGGTTCGTCAATTTGATTGTCAATTTGAGAAAAAACCAACGTGATCTGTCTAAATTAAGAACACTCTCTGCGGTTTCTAGTACTTAGCCATAGATACGACTCTTCTTAACACGTAAACTGAGTCGTAATTCACATAGACCAAGGACGTGCTATGAACTTCAAGCTTGATACTCTTGCTCCCACTCAGATTTATCACCTGATGACACAAACCGTTGTTCCTCGCCCTATTGCGTGGGCATTGACGGAATCTTCTGACCAAGAGTACAACCTAGCGCCTTTCTCTTATTTCACACCCGTTTCCAGCAATCCACCGCTACTGATGTTGTCGGTCGGGAAGAAGCCATCGGGCGAAATCAAAGATACCACACGTAACGCCCTTGAAACGGGTAAGCTGGTGATCCATATCGCGTCTTCAAGTTCTGCAGAAATAATGACGGCAACAGCTGCCACTCTCGATCATGGTGATTCTGAAGTAACCGCGAATAATATTGAGCTGGTTGAATTTGAGGGCTTTTCTTTACCGAGAGTGAAAGAGTGCGCCGTGGCTTTTGGCTGCACATTGTATGAAGTTAAAGAAGTCGGTGAAGTACCGCAAAGCCTTATCTTTGCTCAAGTTGAACAGGTGTATATCTCTGGAGGTGTGATCGATAAAGAGAGCGATCGCTTGAAGATTGATGCACTAGCACTTGATCCTTTATCTCGACTGGGCGGCGGTGAATACGCGACGCTTTCTAATGTGTTCTCTGTAGCACGCCCTAAATAGCTTTCCTAACTAAACCGTACCCAGAATAAGCGTTTATAAAAACTATGTTAGATACCCAATACTCGCAGTACATCCAACACCGTATTGACCAAAAAACCAAGCCACATGGCGCGCTTGGCTTACTAGAAAAAGTCGCGCATCAACTGGCATTGATTCAGAGCCAAGGCAAACAAGCTGCGGTTGAACACATCGAATTGAATACGCCAAGTATCATTATATTTGCTGGCGACCATGGCATAGCAGATGAAGGTGTGAGTATTGCTCCAAGCGCGGTAACACAGCAGATGGTGTTGAACTTCTTAAACGGCGGAGCGGCGATTAACTGTTTTTGTGCTGTGAACCACATCGATATTACGGTTGTAGATACTGGGATTTTGTTACCAGTCGAATCTGATAGCCCAATGCTGATCTCTCAGCGTTTAGGTACGCGAACCAATAACTTTGCCAATGAAGCGGCAATGAGTTTAGAAACGGTGGAACGTGGGATTGACCTAGGTAGCGAGCTTGTATCTAGAACCATTTCTAATGGCACCAATATCATCATGTTTGGTGAAATGGGCATCGGAAATACCAGCAGCGCATCAGCGATCTTAAGTGCATTAGCGAATCGTGCTGCAGCGGAGTGTGTTGGCCTAGGAACAGGCATCAACAATGAACAGCTTACACGTAAAGTGACTGTGGTTGAGCAAGGTGTTGCACGTTGCAAAGGTTTAGATGCGACTGAAGTTAAAGATATTAAAGAGGTACTAGCACAAGTCGGCGGCTATGAAATCGTTCAAATGGTCGGTGCTTTCCTTGGTGCATACCAAAACAGAACACCGGTATTGGTCGATGGTTTTATCGTGTCAGTAGCAGCGTATGCCGCTACCTTAATTGAACCGAACTGCCGTGACTATATGATCTTTGCACATCGCTCTGAAGAGTCAGGGCACAAAATTCTGTTAGAGCTACTAGACGCTGAGCCGTTGCTTGATCTTGGGTTGAGATTGGGCGAGGGCACTGGTGCAGCTCTAGCCATGCCAATTATTCGTGCGGCAGCCGAGTTCTATAACAACATGGCGAGCTTCGAAAGTGCTGGAGTCACGGTTTAATGAGTGATACGCCAGAAAGATCGCTGAAAGATCGAGTCACTTATCAATGGGAGTTGTTTGCACTGGCGATGGGCTTCTTTTCTCGTTTACCAATACCAAAGAACATGCCCTATTCATCAGAGCGAATGAACCGTTCTGGTCGCTACTTTTCAACGGTTGGTTTGTTACTTGGTGTTCTATGTGGCGGTGTGTTCTTGCTGCTTAATACAGTATTACCGAGTTCGATTGCCATCTTCTTGATGATGAGTTTCAGCTTAATGCTCACTGGCGCTTTCCATGAAGACGGCTTGACCGACATGGCGGATGGCATCGGTGGCGGTATGACACTTGAACGCCGCTTGACCATCATGAAAGACAGCCGAATTGGTACATATGGTGCGTCTGCGCTGATCATGGCATTGCTTGGTAAGTGGGCTCTGCTCAATGAACTCGTCAGCTTGACTGGGTTGTTTATGGTCATCGTGACGAGCTACACCTTTAGCCGAGCGATCGCAGCATCGCTGATTTACGACATGCCTTATGTCAGTGATTTGGACACGAGCAAGAGTAAGCCATTGGCCAACAAGCAAACTAAAGGTGAACTTGTCTTTTTATTGTTTGTGGGCGTACTGCCTAGCCTGTGGTTTGGTCTTGAATTCGCTATGGTTTTATCGGTCGTCGCCTATCTGTTCAGAGCAGGTTTCAAAAAGTGGTTAACGGCTCGAATAGGTGGCTTTACTGGCGACTGTTTGGGGGCAGCACAGCAATTGATGGAGTTATTGATTTACCTGGTATTCATTATTGCATTTTACAATGGCTTTCTATAACGGTTTCCTATGACAAACACGAATCAAATTAGTCAAACAAGACAGCGAAACAGCTATCTGGTATTGGGCGGGGCTCGTTCAGGTAAGTCGAGTTTTGCAGAGCAACAAGCATTATGTGCGTTTGAAGCATGTTCAAATGGACGCCTCAATTATATTGCGACAGCGACGTATCTTGATGACGAAATGCGAGAACGAATCTCGCACCATCAACAACGTCGTGGAGAACAGTGGATCGAGCATGAAGTACCCGTTGAGTTAGCCGAAAAACTGCAGTCTTTTGAGAAAGAAGATGTGGTGTTGATTGACTGCCTAACATTGTGGTTGAACAACATCATCTTTGAACTGGGTGATGATGCAACCAATGAGCAGATTGAAGCCGTGGTTGAAGTTTTGGTAAAAAGCGTCGAGCAAAGTCCGGCACAAATTATCATGGTGTCTAATGAGGTCGGTTTAGGTGTGGTGCCACTGGGTAAAGTGTCGCGCTTGTTTGTTGACAATGCTGGGCGAATGAACCAAGCGCTAGCTCGCGTTGTTGAACGAGTCACTCTGGTCGCAGCAGGGTTACCACTGAGCTTAAAACCATCCAATCACTTGCTTGATACTCAAGCCTAGGTCACGCACATGGTCAATGGAACAACCAAAAACATCTATCTGCTAAGACATGGCAAAGTCGAAGGAAAAGCTGCACTCAATGGTTTATCTGATGTATTGGTGAGCCCTGATCTTCAAGAACAGATATGTCAGACGCTTGCTACACAAGACATTACCTTTGATAGCGTGGTTACCTCGCCATTAAGACGATGTGGTGGTCTCGCGAGCTTGTATGCAGAGCGTATGTCTGTGCCTTTGTCGGTTGCACCTGGCTTTCAGGAAATGAACTTCGGTGAAGTCGATGGTGTCCCATTTGATGAACTTGAAGACAAGTGGGGAATGCTAGAAACCTTTTGGCAAAACCCAGCAAATCATCAACTGACTGGTGCAGAAAGTTTACAGAGCTTCCACGACAGAGTAACTCAAGCTTGGTCGCAACTTTTGAACAATCCAAGTGACAATATATTGTTGGTTACTCATGGTGGTGTGATTCGTATTCTGTTAGCGGAGTGCCTTGATATCGATTGGAAAAATCCGAGTTTGTACTCGAAGTTATCGATAGAAAACGCGTCGATAACTCATATTCAAATCACTCAGTTTGCACAGAGTTTTATCAGCGTTAAATCGATAGGGCTGCCTGTTCTCTGAGTGTTCAAAAAACACAGTTTAAGACTTAACAATCTATTAGATCTGTAAATAGACACAGATCTAATAGATCGAAATATAAAGCGGCGTTCACAGCCGTTATACCTGATTGGTATTACTACCTACGTGAAAGGAATTTAGTCATGACAACACCGAGTTGGGATCTAAGCATTGCTTACAGCGATCTTAATGATGCAAAAATCGAACAGGACATTGAACTCATTCAGCAGTGTATTGAGCTGTTGAACTTACACGTTGAAAAGCGTCACATCATTCTAGCGATGCAAAACGCGATTCAGACTTCAGAAGCGGCAGGCACGTTACTCAGCACGATCAACACTTTCGCTAATTGCCACGCATCGGTAGACGCGACACACACAGAGGCGAAAGCACTGCTTGGCCGTGTCGCAAAGCTGAGCTCGGAAATGTCTCAAGCGTTCAGCCCTTACGAAGACACGCTGATTCACGCTGAACCAGAGTTTATTGATGCGGTTTTAGAACACGAGAGTGCCGATGTTGCGGGCCAACGCTTTGCTATCGAAAGCTCACGTAAGTTATCAAGCAGTCGACTCAGTGTTGCTGAAGAGCAGTTATTGGCAGCGATGAAGGTTGATGGGCGTGACGGATGGGGTCGTTTATACGATAACCTAACCGGTTCTTTAAAACTGTCGCTAAAGCTGGACGGTGAAGAGGAAGCTCTAGGTTTTTCACAAGCCGCGAGCCTGTTGTACGGCAGCGAATTCGATAAACAAGAACCGGCATGGCGCGCCGTTCAAGGTGCGATGAAAACGCATCAAGAGTCTTTTGCTTCGATCCTAAATGCATTGGCGGGTTGGCGACTGACTGAAAACAAAAAGCGCTCGAAGATTAGCGATGTGCATTTCTTAGATCCAAGCCTACACGGCAGCCGCATTGTGCCAGAAACGCTCGACACCATGATGTCAGTAGCGAAAGCGAATCGCACGGTTGGTCAGAAAGCAGGTTTGTTGATGGCAAAAGTTCACGGGCTCGATGAAATGAAGCCTTGGAATCATTTGGCAGCAATGCCACCGCTGGGTGACGCTGAATCTAAGATCTACCCATTTGATGAAGCGATCGAAGTGATCAAAACTGCGTTCGCTGAAGTAAATCCAGAGATGGCTGATTTCGTCGCTTTGATGGTTGAGAACGGTTGGATTGATGCAGCTCCAGCTGCGAACAAACGTCTAGGTGCGTACTGCACCAAGTTTGCTGCGACACGCACACCTCTTGTGTTTATGACATGGAGCGGTAGCCGCTCAGATTTAATGACATTGGCGCACGAACTAGGCCACGCGTTCCACAACTGGGTGATGAAAGACATGCCGTTGTGTCAAACACGCTACCCAATGACGCTAGCAGAAACGGCTTCGATCTTTGCTGAAAACATCGTTCGTGACCATCTATTGAAGCAAGCAAAAACACGCAATGAGAAACTTGAAATGCTATGGGAAGAGCTTTCTTCTTCTTTGGCATTAATGGTGAACATTCCTGTGCGTTTTGAGTTTGAAAAAGCTTTCTACGAGCAGCGTGAAAAAGGTGAGCTAACGGCTCAGCAGCTGTGTGACTTGATGGAAACGACTTGGAAAGAGTGGTACGGCGATGCAATGACAGAAGCCGACCCTTACTTCTGGGCGAGCAAGCTGCACTTCAGTATCTCTCAACTAAGCTTCTACAACTACCCATACTTGTTTGGTTACCTATTCAGCAAAGGTGTTTATGCTCAGCGAGATGCGAAAGGCGAGCAATTTTACGGCGATTACGTGTCGTTGCTTCGTGATACAGGCAGCATGATGGCGGAAGAAGTCGTTCAAAAGCACCTTGGTATGGATCTGACTCAAGCTGATTTTTGGCAACAAAGCATCGACATGGTCAAAGTTCAAATCGATGAATTTGAAAGATTGCTCGATCAGGAAGATTAATTGATCTCAATCTGTTCATGGCAGGTAAGAGCTGTGTTAGCTTACGTGGCTCTTATCTTGCTGAGATGACCTGAGACAACCAAAAGCTGCTTTAAATAGAGAAAGTTATTTGGAACAGATGTCGGTTAGTAAAATCAGCAGGTAATACAAAAATATATGGGTAGTATTTGTGAGTGATAACGGAGTTTCTATTGATAAGTGCGATCCTAGCAACACAATTTCTATGTACAATTTATTAACATACGGCCGTGCAATTAAGGAGTAGCGCATGACGAAGACCCTCTTTCGCCAATCATTTCTTTTTGACAGCCTAGATCTTGAGCAAGAAGTGGTTGCAGGACAGACCGTACTGAGTAACGGTGTTCAAATTAAGCTTCATCAACGCGGTGTATTGGAAGTGATTCCCGCAGAGTACAATTCTGAAACCAAGAATATCATCTTTTCAACAGGTGTTCATGGCGACGAAACTTCACCAATGGAGCTGATTGATAAGCTCATTGAGGATATTGAAACAGGCTTCCAAGTAGTGACAGCAAGATGTTTATTCATCATTGCTCACCCGGAAGCAACCAACGCGCATACTCGTTTTCTTGATGTGAATATGAACCGTCTGTTTGATGAAAAACAGCACGAAAGCAACCGAGAAGTGGATATCGCGAAGAACCTTAAGTACTTGGTGACTGAGTTTTACAAAGAAACGGTACCTGCCACTCGTTGGCACTTAGATCTGCACTGTGCGATCCGTTTGTCTAAGCATTACTCTTTCGCCGTAAGCCCTAAGGTTCGCCACGAAGTTCGCAGCAAAGCTTTGTTCGACTTCATCAACAGTGCTCACGTTGAAGCTGTGTTGTTATCGAATGCGCCAACGAGCACTTTCAGTTGGTACAGCGCTGAAAACTTCGAAGCCCAAGCACTGACAATGGAGCTAGGGCAGGTAGCAAGAATTGGTGAAAACCAACTTGATAAGCTAACTGCTTTCGATTTGGCAATGCGCAATCTGATTGCTGAAATAGAACCAGAGCATTTGCCGAAGAAAACCATAACATATCGCGTAAGCCGAACGATTGTTCGTTTGCACGATGACTTTGATTTCATGTTCTCTGATGACGTGGAGAACTTTACCGCGTTCAAGCACGGAGAAGTGTTTGGTCATGATGGTGATAAGCCATTGATGGCGAAGAATGAAAACGAAGCAGTGGTATTCCCAAATCGTAACGTGGCTATCGGTCAACGAGCGGCCTTAATGGTGTGCGAAGTTGAAACACGATTCGACCACGGTCAGCTTGTGTACGATTAATACCGAGTCGAGTTATAGCAACGAAAACAACCGCTCAACTGGTTGAAATATCAAGGTTCACATTACGGTGTGAGCCTTGAGTTTATTTAGGGATACAGGTAAGGTTACGCGAACAATTTCAAAGTAGCTTGATATGGATTTCCAACAACTTCTTCACCAAAAACAGCGCAAATGGACCCTAGCCATTTATCTGATGACAGCACTGCTTGTCACGCTGAGTGCGATTTACCTAATGGTTGGCGATCTCTTCATTTCCCCTCTGGACACCTTGTCCACGTTAGAACAAAAACTACTGATTGATTTACGCTTACCTCGATTATTAGCAGCGATTGCGATCGGGGCTGGGCTAGCTGTATCTGGCGCAAGCTTACAAGTCTTATTAGGCAACGTATTAGCAGAGCCAGGAGTGCTCGGCATTTCTGGGGGCGCAAGCCTCGCCATGGTGATTGTGCTGTTCTTCTTGCCGTTTGCGCCGACTCCAGAACTGTTCATGATTGCTGCGGTATTAGGATCACTCTGTTTTACGGTGATTCTAGTGAGCATGGTAAAAACGATGCGACTCACCACGGCTAAATTACTGCTGGTGGGTGTGGCATTAGGCATTCTTTCTGGTGCGATGGTGACATGGGCGTTCTATTTTAGTGATGACCTAAGCCTACGATTATTGATGTATTGGCTGATGGGTAGCTTAGGTGGCGTGACTTGGTATCAACACTCGCTCACGTTAGTGATGATCCCCGTTATTATCTGGTTGTGTTTGCAAGGCAGCAAACTAGACAAACTGATGATAGGCGAAACGCATGCAGCACAGTTAGGCGTGAATGTTCCGAGATTACGTTGGCGTTTAATCTTTGCTGTGTCTATTTTAGTTGGCTGCGCGGTTGCGTTAGGCGGCGTGATCAGCTTTGTTGGCTTGGTTGTGCCGCACTTGTTACGTTTAGCGATTGGTACTGATAACAAATATCTGCTTCCTTTGTCTGCCGTTGCTGGTGCTGCATTGCTGGTATTTGCTGATATCTGTGCAAGAACCTTATTAGATTCCGCAGAGCTGCCTTTAGGTGTGATGACCACCAGTATTGGTGCGCCTATCTTCATTTGGATGTTAATTAAAAATCATGATTCAAATTAAGAGCCTGAGCGTCGGCGCTCGTTTATTACCACTATCATTTGAGCTCAAGCAAGGGCAGGTGACTCATGTTATCGGCCCGAATGGCAGCGGTAAAAGTACCTTACTCGAAGCGATATCTGGCATTGGTGATGGTTACAAAGGCGATATAAAGATCGACGGGCAGGATTTGTCGGAATTGTCGCTACAAGATTTATCATTGCATCGTGCTTACTTGTGCCAAAGCGCAAGGCCAGCCTTCAACTTGGAAGTATTCCAATACCTTGCGTTGTCATTGCCAAGTTCATCGCATGGCCTTGAGGCTGAAATCAACGCAGCTTTGGAAGAAATCAGCCAGATGTTAGACATTGCAGACAAACTTCATCGTTCAATTCAGACACTGTCTGGTGGTGAATGGCAACGCGTTCGCTTGGCGGGCATGTGTCTGCAAATCTGGCCGACACTTACCCCCTACGCGAAGCTGCTGATCCTCGACGAACCTGCCGCTCCGTTGGATATTGCACAAGAAGCCTTGTTGTACAAGCTCATTGAACGAGTAGCAGAGAAGGGGATCGCAGTTATCATGGCTAACCATGATTTGAACAGAACCCTAAGACACGCAGACCAAGTGTTGCTGCTCGATAAGGGCGTACTGCAAGCATCAGGTACCGCTACAGCAGTGCTTACTCCAGAACAACTAGAGTCCGTGTTCAACACTGAAGTCAAAAGTATCTCAGTCGATAATCAAACCTATCTGCTGTTTGGTTAGATAGGGCGTTTGTCTAGAAAGAGTATTTGCTAAAAGGTTATTTGGTTAAGCGGATTCTTGGGTTTAAGGCGAGTTAGTAAAGGAAGCAAATATGTTTAGATACATCCAAAGACGAAGAATCAAAAAAGTAATTAAGCTTCTGTCTGCAAAAATGGTGAAGAGCTACGGAAGCCGTGATTTCTTCTCGATTGGACAGGTTGAGACGAGCTCTAATGAACTGAGCAAGCGCCAACAACAGATTGCTTTAGCCTTGTTTGCGGATCCAAAAGACCTTGCTGTTGAATTGGCTCCCACTATCCAGCTGTTACGTAATGATGTGTCGAATGACTTCTTCGGTGGAGAAGAGTACACAGCGCGAGATGTACTCAATCTATTGGGTGGCGGCGGTTGGAAGGGCGGTCGTATGGACGATGACATGTCGCATCGTATGGGCATGAATAGCCGTTATTAATTACCTTATCATTACTCAACTTGTGTACAACTCGTGCAGCATACTTAATGTATATATTGGAAGCGGCTTAATCATTAAGCCGCTTTTTTATTCACTTTGAATAATGTTGCGTCAATCAAGACGGAATACTGAGATCCGATAATTCGAAGCAACATCATCTATCGACAACGCATTTCTTTGAGTTGTGTGAATCTGATTCCTATCAATATAAAACCCGCTGTTATTGATAAAATTGACGTATATATTTTTCGTTGTTCTTCAAATAAAAACTATAAACCCTCGAAGTGCAATTTTGATTGGTAAGTGACCAATTGATGTGATGTGCAGGGTAAAATAATAGAGAGTGGGAAAGTGACAACAATAAATAATAATATTCTAAAAGTAGCAGTAGGTATGGCTATGCTATCGAGTGTGCCTTCAGTGGCAAATGCTCATGGTTGGTCTGAATTTCCAAGTGCGCGTCAGAACACGTGTTACGAGCAAGGCGGAATCTGGTCGGGTACACCACCTAATGCTGCGTGTGCTCAAGCAAAAGACATTTCTGGTTCATATCCGTTTGTTCAACGTAACGAATACGCTAAAAATGTTCAGGATTTCAATAATATCAATGCTGTAAAAGCGGCGATTCCTGACGGCACGTTATGTTACGCCAATGATTCGCAAAAACGCGGTATGGGTGCGCCTCATACTGGTTGGACTCGTACTGAACTAAATACTGGTACGTTTGAATATGTATTCAATGCGACTGCGCCACACAACCCTTCTTTTTGGGAGTTCTACCTAACGAAACCAAACGCAGACCTAAGCAAAGGCTTAGCGTGGGGAGACTTAGAGCTTATCCAAGAAGAGGGTAACGTTCCGGTTAATGGTGGTAAGTACCGCATTAACGTCACTATCCCTTCAGACCGTTCTGGCGATGCGATTCTATTCGTTCGCTGGCAACGTGATGATGCTGCGGGCGAAGGCTTCTACAACTGTTCAGACATCACTATCGCGGGTGGCACAACCCCTCCACCAGAGCCGGGTCCAGAGCCCGATCTAGTGCGTGGTGATCTGTTTGTTTCAGACCAATTTGGAACGCCAGAAGTTGGTGATACAGTTAAGTACGACATCATCAACAAGTATGGTGAAGTAGCGCGTAGCTTCGACATCGTCATCGATGCTTCAAACATTAACGATTGGGCTCGTTTGTTGGCTTCAGAAATCAATGGTTGGCATGAAGAGTTTAAAGATGGCGCGATCTTCATTGGTGACTGGCACGCTGAAATGCAGCACTACATGTACTTCCAAAACGATCCTTCACGTAACTTCTTCAACTCAAAAGATAGCCGTGCTTCTGGTCAGTTAACGCTGATTGATGGTGGCGACGGTGGTGTTGAACCACTGAAAGGTGACATCTACGAGCTAGTGAAGAGTGACAATGTTGTGAATGCTGGCGATAAAGTTGTGATTGCAACAAGCGAAGCGGCGACATTGACTCAAACTCAAGGTTCTTCAGTAAGCATCCAGAATAACGGCACGGCTTCTATCGTAGTTGATACCGCTAGCATCACTGCAAACGAAACTTTATCGTTTATGGCTAGCTCAATTGAAAACGACAGTGTTGAAACCTTCACGTTCGAAGTGATTGCTGATGACGGTGGTGTAACACCAGACCCCGATCCAACGCCGGATCCTGATCCGACTCCTGACCCAGACAATCGCACTTGGGACTCATCAGCGACTTACCTTGGTGGCGAAGTCGTGACTTACTCGAACCAGTCATGGAAAGCGCAATGGTGGGTTCAAGGTGGTACAAACCCTAAAGCGACCTACGAAAATGACAAATGGGGCGTTTGGCGTCCAGCTCAATAACTCCATAGGTTTCACGATATGGGCACACCTGAGGTGCCCATATCTAATGACCTCGAGTTTAACTAACCTTGATTCCACGAATTTATTTCTTCAGAACATCCAGATACATTCCTCACGTCAGCCCCAATAAAAACAATTTCATCTAACCTATTGTTAAATATTTACTATTTGGTAATGTGTCTAGTTGCACATTGAGGATGTGCATCACATTTAGCGAAGAATAATAGTAGGAGTTGCGATGAGTATTATAGTGAGACGGTCTGAACCGTCAGATGCAAAGGGAATAAAAGAAGTTTACGAATGCACTAATGCTTATACCGGTACGCTGCAACTCCCAAACCCATCTCTGGAAAGCTGGCAGAAACGAATCTCTAATATTCCCGACAACGTATACTCGTATGTCGCAATGATTGACGATGAGATTGTTGGCAACTTGGGAATGGAAGTGTGTGTGAACCCAAGGAGACGACATGTCGCTTCATTTGGTATGGGTGTTAAAGATGATGTACTAGGCAAAGGTGTTGGTAGCCAACTGCTCGCAACAGCAATCGATTTGTGTGATAACTGGATTAACATCAAGCGAATGGAACTCACCGTCTATACCGATAACGAAAGAGCCATCAGCCTATATAAGAAGTTTGGTTTTGTGATTGAAGGTGAGTCAGCAGGGTTCGCTTTTAGAAATGGCGAATATGTGGCGGCTCATCACATGGCTCGACTGGTATAGTGTTCTGCTTCTAATACACGGCTCCAATTAACACAGCTAGAGTTTTCTAATAGATGATAAAACGCCACGTTAAAATAACGTGGCGTTTTCGATTTCAGTCAACTGAGGCTTTAAAGTGTTTCAGTTGCAGCCTTACTTAAGCCGTTAGAGGCTCAAGGTTCGCAGGGCGGTAGTGTACTGATTTTAGTACTTTACCTTGGCGAACTGTCTTGCCTTCAGATACGAAATCTTCCGCACACTTCGCGATGATGTATTCGCCTTTTTGAACAGCCATCAGTTTGATGCTCTGCTCAGCATAGAAAGCTTCCGTTTCAGCGTATTCTGTTTCGTTACGACACACTTTGCTCATGTTGCTTGAGTGTACTTCGTCCCAACAAGGTAGAAAGTCGATTGAACGGTTTTTAGAAACATTCAACAGTAGGTCGATCAGGTAGCTGATTGCTAGGTTGTCTTCTACTTTCGACTGACCAAGGTGGACTAAACGTCCCATCAAAACATAAACGCTGTCTACAATAGCGTCCGCTTGTTCGATTTTAGAGTCAGCTTCTGCAAGTTCTGTTAGTTCTTCGATCGCTAGAGAGGTATGTAGCGTATCGCCTTTTTCGTCCATTGTTTCAGGAGCAGCAACAGGCAGATCAAAAGTACTGCGGAACTCTTCAATGTCGCGGTAAAGGTGATCGTAGATTTCTTGGCTTAGTTGAGAAAGGTTCATTTTCCTATCCATTCTGTTTCGTTAATGGATTATTTTATCAAAGCTCGGAATAGGGTGCTAACGCAAAGTCGAAGAAGTCGACTTTTATTCATTGGACCAATGAGGTATTTTGCATACAAACCGATTGATTATTATGTTTTCTGCCCTTTATTAGTAATAACCTCAATATTGGTGTTGTCATTTATCTCGTCAGCAGTGGGATCTCCGTTATGTACCAAGCCAGTGAAAGCGAAATTGTTATACGCCGTTTGTATCAAATCACCAATGATTATCGAAAGGGCTTCGATATTCAGATCGCTCAGCTGCTTATTATGGGGCTTGAACGCTTCAACCTTGATATTGGTATCTTATCGAAAGTCGATGGAAATTCTTATTTAGTTGAGCACTGCGTTATACCTGGAGGGGTAGAACTCAATAGCGGTGACACCTTCGATTATCGTTCGACTTATTGCGAAATTACTTGTAAATCGATTGGTCCTATCTGCATTGAGCATTGTGGTAAACACGATAAGTATGCGACTCATCCTGCCTATCAGTCTTTTGGTTTGGAGTCATACATTGGTATTCCCATTTTCGTTAATGATGAGCTTTATGGCACCTTAAACTTTTCAAGCCCAGAGCCTTATCATCGTGAGTTCAAAGAGTTCGATATCGACGTGATGAGGCTAATGGCCTCATGGATCGAAGTAGAGCTGGTTAGAAGACAACAAGAACGAAAACTCAAAGAGCTCAATGAGAAGTTAGAGTACCAAGCTATGTACGATCCTTTGACACATTTACCAAATAGACGTTGCTTGTTCAAAACGTTGAATGCGGAAGTCGAGCAGTTAAAAGGCTCTTTAGGAAAAGGAACCTTGGCAGTTGTCGACATCGATTTCTTTAAACAGGTCAATGACACTTATGGCCACCAAATGGGTGATGTTGTCTTAAAGAAAGTGGCGAACGTGCTAAGTAATAACACTCAAGAGGGTGAGTTTGTGGCGCGTTTTGGTGGTGAAGAGTTTATTCTTTGGTACCCAAATAAAACACCAAGTTGTGTAGAAGATAAGTTCATGACTCTTTTGCAAGAGATGAAGAAAATCACGCTGGATAGAAAGCCTGTTACTATATCAATCGGTGCGTGTCATTTTGAGTTGAGTACAGGGGATACCAAAGGGGAAAGGATGTCGGCGTTAGATAAGCTAATCAAAGTTGCCGATGAATGTCTGTACATTGCGAAACAAAATGGACGAGATCAGTTTATTTCTCGTCCATATCATCAAGAGCGCTCAGGAATATGAGCCAGCATGTTAGAGATTAACTGAACAGGTAAGGGAATAGCTTACGACGTTCTTCCGGCGTTAAAGACTCAACTCTCGCGATGTTGGTATCAGGAATCGCTTCAGGGTTAGGGTAGTGATTCAACACCTTTTCCATACTCGCTTCACGAATCAAATGGTAAACCGGATACGGAGAACGGTTGGTTAGGTTTTCATCGTCTTCTGGATCTGCACCGCCAAAGCAATAGTCAGGGTGGAAGGTTGCCACTTGGTAAACGCCTTCCCAATCTTCTTGCTTGATCAGCGCTTCAATCCAATCAATGAACATGTTGTAATCGAAGAAATCTTGCAGCATGTTAGGAACCACAACCAGAGTCGTCTCAAGTTCAGCGACTGGTGTGTTATCTAACTCTACGAAATGCGTCATGATGTCTTCCAACAACGCTTCTTCCGTATTCGCTTCACTCACAAAGATCTTAATCTGTTTATTACGTTGTGGCTTGGCTGCAAATGGACACAGGTTTAGGCCAATAACGACATCGTCTAACCACTGTTTTACTTGGTCGTGGATGGTTTGAAGATCTGAGCTTTGAGTGTTCGACATAACAGGTTCCGAAATGAAATTTTGCGTAGGATATCAGAACGGACGTTAATCAAAAGCAATAATTGAGTTACAACCTCAGTCGTACTTATGCTTGTGCGAGTTTGGACGCCGATACTTGGCGCTGTTTTAACTGGTAGACCCAAGCAAATATCGCGACATAGAAGATCGAGCCGCCTGCAATCACGCCATTCCAACCGAACAGTTGCCAGCAATATAGGAGTAAGAAGCCTCCTAAACTGCCACCTATGTAGTAGTGGACTAAGTAAAGTGCCGTTGCTGTCGCTTTGGCGCTCGGTGCTTTTTGGCTCACCCAAGAGTAGGCAAGAGTGTGGGCGAAGAATGCACCGCCACTAATTAATAACAAGCCAGCTAACATGAACGGGACTTTATCGACGGCAGAAATTAGCATCCCAATCAGGCTAATACACATGCCCATTAATATACCGTTTAACGGATCAAAGCGAAGTGTCCATTTGTTGGAGAGCTTAGAGCTTACCGTTCCGGCCAAGTAACATAGGAATATAAGCGAAGCTAAACCCACTGGCACAGAGTGAGGCGCAGATACTAGCCTAAAGCCCATTACCGAATACAGGTTAACGAACAACGCGAAGTTAGCACCACCAATCAACATCGCGAGCCACAAGGTACGGTTTCTTAAGTGCATCACAACCGAGCGGTTATGATGAAAGAACAACCCTTTCTGTGGTTTGAAGTTTTGTTGTTCAGGCAATCTAAAGGCGATATAGAGCGCGCCAAGCAAAGATCCGACAACGAAAAACAAAACCGTTGCGTGCCAGTCGAAATAATCCGTAATCAAGCCACCCAATACACGCCCGAAGATGCCACCTAAAGAATTAGCCGCAATATATCCTCCAATCGCGACTGCGAATGCTTTGGGTGATAACTCTTCGACCATATAGGCAACCGCCACGCCCGCAAAAGCAGCGACTGCGATTCCCATGAATGCTCGGGCAATAACAAGTTGCAGTAGAGTGGTTGTGAACACCATGCTCAGCCCGATTAGCGGGATAGCAAATAAGCTGAACAGAATGATGGGTTTTCGACCGAAGGTTTCAGAAGCGATCGCCCAAGGCACTAAGCTGATGGAAAGCCCAAGTGTTGTCGCGGCAAACAGCCAGTTGATTTGAGTTTCAGATACTTGGAAGTGCTCCGCCATGTGCGGCAAGATTGGCTGAAAGAGGTAAAGGTTACAGAAAATGATAAACGAGCCAATCGCCAATGATTGGGTGATGCGTTTGTATTGAGGACTGCCTTTATCAAACATTTACGTTGTGCCTGCACGAGTTAGTAAGCTATTTGTGAACAAGTTATCAGTACAAGTGTGATTAAAGAAATATATTAAAAATATCACCTCTATATATTTAATATATCGCCATGCTTGAATCAAAACCACTTCGACATTTTCTGGCTGTTGCGCAGTTTGGTAACTTCACCCAGGCCGCCAAAGCGCTGCATATCGCACAGCCTGCATTGAGTATTTCTGTTAAAAAACTCGAACAGACGCTTGAGTTGATTCTCTTCCGTCGAGGAGATAAATCCGTAACATTAACGGAAGAGGGAAAAGTATTGTTCGAACACGCCAAGAGGATTACTCAACAGTTCGATGATGCTCAACTCGCAATGAACGAGTTAAAGGGGTTGGAGAAAGGAGAAGTGCGGTTAGGCGCTCCAAGCATGATGGGCAGTTACTTTTTCCCGCAAGTCGTGATGGCATTTAAAAGCCAATACCCAAACCTAAAGTTGACCTTGATTGATGCTGGCACCGCATCTATTCGAGAAATGTTGTTAAACGGCGAACTGGATATTGGTGTAATCAACCATGAAAATGTGCCAGATGACCTTGAAACTGACCACCTGTTAAGCTCAGAAATGTTAGCGGTCGTTGGCAAAGATCACCCACTGGCAACGCAACCATCCATCACCTTTGAAGAGTTTTTTGCTCAAGAGCTGATCATGTTCAAATCAGGCTACTTCCACCGTGATTTTATCGATGCGACTTGTAAGAAGTACAACCTCGATATGACCATCGCGTTCGAAACCAATTTATTGCCGATGATCCTTTCTATCGTGAAGCGAGAGTTTGCCATTACTGCGCTGCTTAGCTTAGTTACAGAATATGAGTCAGATGTGGTGGGGCTACCATTTAAAGATCCGGTTAAATTGAATTTGTCTATAGCCTGGAGAAAAGAAGGTTACTTATCAAAAGCAGATAGAACCTTTATTGATTTCGTTAAGCGGTATGTATGATTTAGTAAGATATAAATAAACAAAGCCCGAAAATCCTAGGTTGGACATTCGGGCTTTGTTTGTAGAAATATAAGTCTCTTAAATCACGTTAAGTGTTCTTAGAGTTATACATCTTATCGAAGTTCTTCTGATTCCAACCGACCATCACTTGATCGCCGATCTTAAGCACTGGGATAGAGCGAGCACCCATCGCCTGTAACTCTTTACGGCCACGCTGCATCTTTGCATTCGTCAGGCGGTAAACAATTTTCTTAGAGTCTAAATACCTTTGGGCATCTTTACAGTGCGGGCATTTGTCTGCGACGTACAATACAACACGTTTCATTTTTTCATTCTCTTGGTGAATCTCGCTAAAGTGTAACGAATCCTAGGTGATTAGAAAAGTGTGATCAGTTACACTATGCGGCTCAATTTTCAAGACCACAACGTATTGTTGTGGTGTAACTTGTACGGTCTTTCAGCATGCATCCTTCTTTACGCTATATTCAAGGCTATCCTAAGCACATTCTTGATCCTGTGACTCAACTTGTCGAGTCGGGTAAATTGGTGCCTTGGTTTGAAGCTCGCTACCCAAAGAATCATGAAATAAAAAGCGAGAAAGCCCTGTTTGACTATGCGATTGAGATAAAAAATCGCTACATGAAAAAAACACCACCGATCAGCAAAGTGATTTACGACGGCAAGATACACCTAATCAATAATGCGTTAGGTCTTCATTCTTACGTTGCGAAGAATCACGGTGGAAAGATCAAATCAAAGAATGAAATTCGTATTGCCAGTGTTTTTAAAAATGCACCAGAACCTTTACTTAGAATGCTGGTGGTACACGAACTGGCGCATATCAAAGAGAAAGAGCACGACAAAGCCTTTTACCAACTATGCTGTCACATGGAACCGGAATATCATCAACTTGAGTTGGATGCCCGTTTATTCATGATGTATTTAGATTTAAAGAAGTAGCCCAATGAGCCAATCACAAAATAGAAAGACGCTAAGCCTGTCGAAAAACAGTACTTCATCAGCAAAAACAAAAGACAATCAAGCTGATGTTAAGCCAAGTACAGCTAAGCCAAGCAGCGACAAGCGTATTTCTACAAAGAACACATCAGATAAAAGCCGCAAGAGTAGTGCACCGAAAGGTACGGGCAATAACAAAGCAAAGCGACCTTTTGCAAAAGATAGCAAAGGGAAGCAGGGCGCGAATAAAGGATCATCAAATAAGGGTTCTTTTAATAAAACGGCTTTTAACAAGAACGCAGCTCAGAAAAGACGTTCTTCTGAAAAACCTCAAGGTGGATTACACCCAAGAAACCAGCACACTGGTCGTTATGACTTTGAGTTGTTGGTTGCCTCGTTGCCTGAGCTAAAAGAGCACCTGATCAAGAACCCAGTAGGAGAAGACACCATTAACTTCTCTGATCCATTGGCCGTTAAGCTACTCAACAAAGCTTTGTTAGCACACCACTACGGCGTTAAACATTGGGATATTCCTGCTGGTTACTTGTGCCCGCCAATTCCTGGGCGTGCAGACTACATTCACAGAGTGGCCGACATCCTTAATAGCGATGGCCAAGGCGAACCATATAACCACGCGTCTGTGAAAGCATTAGATATTGGGGTTGGTGCAAACTGTATCTACCCAATCATTGGCACCACGGAATACAAATGGCGTTGCACAGGTACAGATGTTGATCCTGTTTCCATCAAAACAGCGAACTTCATTGCGGAAAGCAACGTTAATCTAAAAGGTAAGATCCGAGCTCGCCTACAAGCTGACTCTGAATCTATCTTTAAGGGCGTGATTAAGGGTAATGAACGTTACGATGTCACTATTTGTAACCCTCCATTCCATAGCTCCCTTGAAGAAGCGGAAAAGGGGTCACAACGTAAACTGGATAACCTAGCGGCGAACCGTGCTAAGAAGGCAGGTCAGTCATTTAAGCCAGAAATGAACAAGAAGCCAGCCAAGCAAAATAAATCAACTAAGCAAGATAAACCAACCTTAAACTTTGGTGGTCAAAAAGCCGAGCTTTGGTGCCCGGGTGGCGAAGCTGCTTTCATCATGAAAATGGCGAGAGAGAGCCAGCTTTTTGCTACTCAAGTTTTGTGGTTTACGACATTGATCTCTAAGAAAGATAACGTCGATATGGTTCGTTCAGAGCTGGGTAAGCTACGAGCTAAACAAGTGAAAGTTGTCGAGATGTCGCAAGGCCAGAAGGTGAGTCGTTTTATCGCATGGACCTTTATGGACGATGAACAAAGACAAGAGTGGATCGCGCTTAAGTAACGACTGCACTTAATTAAGATATTAAGTCGAAATTATGAACGGGCTTGTTGTTAACGCAACAAGCCCGTTTTTTGTGTTTTGCATATTCGCTAAGCAGAAAGCAACTCATCTAACTTACTCTGATATTTCTGCTCTAGGGCTCTGTTCCCGGCTTTGTTTTCGAGATCGACCAAGATTTGAAGTGATGGAATTTGATAGCCATAACGCTGGTGGAATTTGAATAAACGAAGTCGAGCCTCATTGTAATCGGCTTCACTTACTTCGATTTTAGAAAGCTGTAATATCGACTTTACTCGATTTGGGTCATGGTCAATGGCGCGAGTGAAGTAGTACTTCGCTTGGTCAGTATTGCCAGCCTTAAATGCGCAAAATGCCGCGTTTTCATAACTTGCAGACACCAAGTAGTAGTAGGGTTGGTCGATGGCTCGATTGAAGTACTTGTCGGCTTGTTCGTATTCGCCCTGTTTACACAAAAATGTACCGTAGTTGTTCAATACATTACCGTTTCTAGAATCGAGACTGAGTGCTTTGCGGTAAGTGGTTCTCGCTTCGTCTACTTCGCCCACTTGTTCGTAGTAATGCGCCATTGAAAGTCGAGCACGGTAGTAGCTAGGTGCGTGCTTGATAGCCAGCTCAAGATTTTCACGCGCTCTTACCATATTGCCTTGTCCCATATAGCCCAAACCTAATTCGATTCGAGATTCAGACATCGCAATAGGATCGCTTTCAATTTTTGGTGGTCCTTCAGTGACAGAGACGCAACCGACCAACGAAAGCGAGGTGAGTAGTACCAAACTTGATAACGAAAGGGGGCGGTGCAACGAAATCGGATTTGAGAATGACGGCTTGGCAGGCATGTGAAGCTCCTTATGAACACCAACCCATCATATGAAATCAAACCCATTGAAGTGGTAAATCTATTATGGAATGCGACTCAACCACCATAAAAAAACCGCGTCCAATTTGGAGTCTTATCAACAACCTATTGAACACGGCTTTATGTGTTTGTGAATCGGAAGAGAGAACTTAATCGTCTTTGGTAAAGTTGTCTTCGCTGAAATGCTCCAGATCGTAAGGCGTTTGTTGGTAAACGCAGTAGTTTAGCCAGTTAGAGAATAACAAGTGGCCATGACTACGCCAGCTTGCAACAGGCTTGTTGTCTGGATTGTTGTTCGGGTAATAGTTGATTGGAATAACAGGCTCCATGCCTTCACCTAAATCACGAATGTATTCATTGTGAAGTGTATGGGAGTCGTATTCAGGGTGGCCCGTTACAAACACGTTTCGTTTATCTTTGGTCGCTGCTAGATATACACCCGCAACATCAGAAGTCGCAAGAACATCAAGGTCGGTATGTTCAGCTAAGTACTCTTGAGAGAAGTCCGCATAGCGAGAGTGCGGTGCCAAAAATGTATCGTCGAAGCCACGCAGAATAGGATGGTATGGGTTATGTATCTCGTGGTTATAAACACCAGACAGCTTCTCTTTACGAGTGCGTTTTGGCAAATCATACAATAACTTCAAACCAGCCTGAGCCGCCCAACATACGTATAGCGTTGAAGTAACGTGCTTGTTTGCCCATTCCATGATGGTTTTCAGGTGATCCCAGTAGATAACATCTTCAAATTGAACCAAGCCAAGCGGCGCGCCAGTGATGATCAATCCATCAAAGTTTCTTCCTTTGACCATTTCAAATTGGCGGTAGAAGTTATCAAGGTGTTCAGTCGGTGTGTTTTTGCTCGGTCGGTCATCAATGCGCAGCAGCTCTACGTCCACTTGCAATGGGCTGTTTGATAGTAGGCGTAAGAATTGAGTTTCGGTTTCAATCTTCTTCGGCATTAGGTTGAGGATCAAGACTCGAAGTGGACGAATTTCCTGTGTCGATGCTCTTGATAACGGCATAACGAAGATGTTTTCTTCACGAAGAACATCGGATGCTGGCAATTGGTCTGGAATGCGAATAGGCACAGCTTTCTCCCTAAGCTAGATATGTAGACGTCTATACATCTAAATCTATAGTAGTTTGATACGCTTGTCGATATGCAAAATGGATAGATGTAAATTATTTGTGTTTTCTATCAGAAGCAATCCACGGGCACAGAGGGGAGTCTCATAGCATTCAGTGGTTGTCTGAGTCGAGTGTAAGTACTTGGTTTTCGGATATTGAGCAAAGGCAGTTATCAGAGAAACTCGTTAGTATTTGAGATAAACTTGAGCTTTCGAATTAGCCTGTAAAGTGACAGATGAAGTTAATACTCATTCGAGGGTTGCCTGGTTCGGGCAAGTCAACAAAAGCCAAAACCTACGATGCGTTACACGTTGAAGCCGATATGTATTATGTGAATGAGCAAGGTGAATATCACTTTGACCCTAGACAGCTGCAACAGGCACATGAGTGGTGCCAAAACACGGCTGAAAATGGTCTAAAGCAAGGTTTTGATGTCGTGGTCTCAAATACCTTTATTAAGCACTGGGAAATGAAGGCTTACCGCCAACTAGCACGCAAATATAAAGCAGAATTGATTATCGAAGTCTGCCGAGAGCAATATGGCACTATTCACGACATCGAACCATCGGTGATTAAGCGTATGGCGAAAGATTGGCAAGAATAGCCTCGTTTTTCCTCTGCTTGCATGGCTGTATGGTAAATAGAATTAAATTAATAGAACAACTCCAAGGTAACGATTGAAATGGCAAAGCGCTCTGTTGTGGTCGACATGACTTCTTATGGTATCTATTCCACATGGGATTCCAAATCTAAAGATCTTCCAAAAATCCAAGAGTTCACCACCATCGTTGATGCTGAAATCGACGTGGAGTTTGGCTATATCCTGAATATAAAAAAAGCCAAAGGTGAGAAGATTCGTTACTGCATTTATCACCCGAACATCACCACAGACAAAGGTGAAGTGCTCGAACCGTTCGATGGTGAAGAGTATGTCGGCAACAATGATTGGGATTTCTACTTAGGTGACACTATCTGGGCACCTGTCTCGAACAAACTAGGAAAATGGCGTATGACGGTTGAGCTAAAAGGCAACATCATCGCCGACAAGACATTCGACCTAGTAGCAAAAGACGAAGGCCAATTCTGGAAGCGTAGGGGGTTTTAGGTTCGACCTTCCATGTTCACCTAAACAGCAAAAAGCCGAGCATCGTGATGATGTCTCGGCTTTTTTCATTGTGCTAGATAGAAGTGACTACCTAACTAATGGATTCGATTATTGCGTTACATAAGCCACAACAAACTCAGTTATAGCGACCATGTCTTTCACTGCAATGTACTCTTCAGTGGTGTGAACTTTCGCCATACCAGTAGAAAGGTTAACTGTTGTTAGGCCTTTCGCGTTGAAGTTGTTTGCATCACTACCGCCGCCAGTGCGTTTAGTGTTCGCTGTTACGCCAAGCTTCTCAAATGCTGATTTGATAGAAAGAATATGCGGGTGATCATCTGCAATAACGAATGCGTCGTAAGCACGAGTCGATTCGATTTCTACTTCAGCGCCGAACTGTTTCGCGCTTTCTTCGAATGTCGAGATCATGTGTTCAACTTGTGCTGTTAGTTTTTCACCGTTTAGAGAGCGAGCCTCAGCCACGACTTTAAGCTCTGGCATTACGATGTTAGTTGCTTGACCGCCTTCAACAATACCCACGTTTGCTGTTGTTTCTTCATCGATACGAAGCAGGTTCATCTTAGTGATAGCGTCTGCTGCCACTTGAATCGCACTGATGCCTTCTTCTGGTGCTAAACCAGCGTGAGCAGGGCGACCTTTGATCTTCGCAACGATTTTTTGTTGGCCAGGTGCTGCATTTACGATAGTACCGATCGGACCGCCTGTATCTAGCACAATAGCGTGCTCAGATTGGATGTAAGACATATCGAAGTTCAGAGAACCGAATAGACCGCCTTCTTCGAATACGGTGAATGCGATTTCAATCGTTTTGTGTGCTTGGCCTTCAGCTTGGATTACGCGAACCGCTTCCATGATAGCCGCAATACCAGACTTATCGTCACCGCCTAGGATCGTGTTGCCTTTTGAACGGATGATACCGTCTTCGATGATTGGCTCAATGCCGATACCTGGCGTTACTGTGTCCATGTGGCAGCTGAATACTGTGCTACCTGGAAGTGTGCCATCTAAACGTGCGTAGATGTTGAAACCGTTCGATACTTCTTCCGGAACTGCCAGTTTGTGTACGTCAAAGCCTAGTTCGCCTAGCTGCTCAGCCAGCGCTTCAGCGATGGCTTTTTCGTTGCGTGATTCACTATCGATTTTCACAAGATCACAGAAATGGTCGACTAGACGTTGTTCATTAATTTGGGTCATTGTTAATTCTCATTATGTTTCCGCTCGTTCGTCAGAAGTCACGGCTATAGGAACAGGAAAATCACTATAACGCCAATGTGCGAGATGAATGCCTGTGTTAAATCAAGAAAGTTGCCTGATTATGCTATTTAATTAGAAAAATCTTATTTATATCGTCGAGCTGGCAACATTTTAATCTGTCTAGGGCTCGGGTATAATGCGTTTCTAATATAGATAAACAGCAGTGATATGAGAATTCAATTTGGAACGGCCTTGATACATGAATAAAAACAACGTTTTAGGATCCTTTCTACTCGTTGTGACAATGAGTGCCGTACTCGGGCTTTATTTGTTGTACCCATTGCAGGACGACGACCTAAGTCATGCGCAATCAACGAACACTGCTGCTTACACCCCAGAAAACGAATTGGCTAAGTCCGCATATGGGCTCCAGTTAATCAAACTGCTTGAGCTATCTCGCGGTGATCCACTTCTCGCGCAACAAAAGCTTACTGAGCTTGCAGAAACTTCACCTGCAAAACCTTCGGCTATTTACCAAGCTTACCGTCTGATGATTCTGTCAAATGTCGCCCATCATCAGCAAGATACAGAAGCCGTCATGAGATACATTCAACAGCTTAAAGAATTGGCTGACCACAAAGATTTGTTGTGGTTGAAAGCCCAGTCGCTTGTTGAATTATCCATCGAGAATTTGAAAGAAGGTGAACTCGCTGCCTCTGAAGTTCAAATTCGTTCCGCAATCGATATAGCTGAGTCCATAAGATACGAAGAACTGTTGGTCAAAGCCTATAATACGGCGGGCGCCATCAATAACGTTCGTAACGACCTACAAGATGCTCAATACTTTTTCCATCAAGGGATACAACTTGGGAAAAAGTACCCAAAGCATATTTATAACAGCAAGCTCATGTCTAACATGGCATTGCTTTACATCTATTTGGAAGATTGGCCGAAAGCACTCAAGATCATTGAGAAAGCCAAAAAACTCTATTATCAAAGCGGATTACTCGAAGATGAGGCCATTGGTATCCTCTACATTAACGAAGCCTTCACCTATTTAAGCAGTGGCGATCTCGTAAAAGGTCGTATTGCTTATAACAAAGCGAAGCAGCTGAATAGTGAGAGAGTAAGTACGCGATACAAGGTTCTATTGCTCAGAACATACAGTGATGTATTGCTTGCGGAAGGGGAATTCCAATCAGCACTCAATGTGACGAATCGATGCATTCATTATCCTGGGGTCGAGAAATACACGCTTCAACATGGGCAGTGTTACCTCAACCGAGCGTTGGCGAAAGTCGGACTGAATAAAGATGATGATACCCTGGCAGATTTTCAACGCGCGTTCGACATTTTTGAAGTTGTGGGCAGCCGAAATTGGAAGGTACTCGGATTAAAAAGGCTGGCTCAATATTACGAATCAAAAGGTAATCTTGATAAGGCATTACACTATTACAAGCTATATTATAAAGCTAATAAAGCGCTGCTTTTTGACAAGCGCCAGAGTGATATCTTTCTTTTAGAACAAGACTTTGCGACTGCGACACTCGCGAAAGAAAACGAATTACTCAACACGGAAAAAGACCTGAATGAGTTGTTACTGCAGAAGCAGCAGCTTAGGAATCGAATCGTTGTCGCATTGATCATTATGGTGGGTATTAGCGCACTGTTATTGATGATTCGATTGCGTTCAATCCAAAAAAAGAACAGCGCCTTGTTAACCCAATCAACGACTTGTGAGCTTACCGGCTTGTTCAATAGGCGTTATCTCGAACAATTACTAGCTCAACCTATGCCATTCGGTCACACCCAATTTGGAATGAGTTTGGCGATTCTAGACCTCGATTTCTTTAAGAAAGTGAATGACACCTACGGGCATGATGTTGGTGATCAAGTGCTGGTGGAAGTGGCTAAGCGTTTAGGTCAGGTAGTACTTAAAAATGATGTTGTTGCACGTTGGGGCGGGGAAGAGTTCGTTCTGTTATTTTCAGGCTCTCAAGATCCAGAACAACAACTAGAAACCATCAGGCTAGCCATCGCCCAGCATCCCATTGATACTCATGCTGGAACGTTGAGTCTTACCTGTTCAATTGGTGCCACTATTAACATCGCTCAAGAGCAAGTTAACAATGGAACCTATAAGAAGTCGCTTAAAGCTGCTGACGATGCTCTGTATCAAGCCAAAGAGGCAGGTAGAAACCGCGTGGTTATCGCTGAAAGTTAATCTCTAATCTGGGAATAAAAAGCCATTCTGATCGTGGTTAGATAAGAATGACTTCTAGGCGATAATTTTGGTATCAGTGATAGATGAACGTATTAACTTACTTTGCGACGCCTTGCAGCATTTCAACCAGTTCGCCCTCTGTAGAAGGTTCTCTTGCTAGTTCAATAACAGCGGAAGCGCCACCTTTTAACATGTAAGCTCGAGTTCCGCAGTGGTCATAGTGGAACCACTTACCGTCTACACATACATCGGTATAACATCTTGGGTCTTGTTTGAGTTCCATATCAATTTCCCTATTAACATTTGCCTAACGTTTTTCAGACTAGTTGATCACAAGTTAAGGTAAATTGATCTAAATCAATCTAGAGTGTAATTGATGATTTGAATATCAAATAGGAGAGATGTGTCTAGCGTGGGAGCGAGCTCTCGGTGATTGCAGCGCTCAAAGGTCGTGATTCTGGTTGGTAACTCTCGCTCTTTTGCTTGCCAGGTGATGCTTTTCTACATACGCTAGCCACTCTCTTAATCCCTATACAGACTTGATTGTGTTGGAAAATGACTAATATCTTTATCGTTGTAATTGTTCTGGTTGTATTCTTTTACTTTATTCAAAAGTATGTGGTGAAACATGATGACACCAAAGACCATGCTTATCAGAAGAAAGGGGCGTTGATGTCGGCGCAACAGGCGACATTCTATAATGCGCTTAAATCCGCTGTGGGTAACCATGGGGAAGTGTTTGCCAAAGTCAGCATGTCGAACGTACTTGTTCCTGCTAAGACGAACAACAAGAAGAATTGGTTTATCGCCAACAACAAGATCTCTCGTAGTTACTTTGATTTTGTCGTCTGCGACCCACGAACGTTAGAACCCCGTGTGATCATCGAACTCGATAACGGTAAAGAGCTCAATAAAGGGAAGGTCGACCGCGAAAAGCTACTGATTCACGTCTGTAAATCGGCAGGTTTACCTTTGATTGGTGCTTCGATTAAACACAGCTACCAAGTAAGTCGTTTGAAGAGGTTACTTGCAGCGCACATTGATTTAATCGAACCATCCAAAGAAGTTCGATTTTGTAAGAAATGTGGTAGCCCGATGATCATTAAACTGGCAAGCCAAGGCGATTACAAAGGCCGACGATTCTTCACTTGTAGCCGCCAGCCTAACTGTACCTATACCGAAAACTACAACGTTGTATTCGATGTAGATGAGGAATAACGTAAAGCAACACTCAATACTTAGTGTGATGTAACTCAACTTTATTTACGTTTCACGTCTAAAAATTCAACGTATTGGTGCGAATAAGAGCAAACGGTTGATTCAAGTGTAATTTCTACTTGCGCCGCAATAAATCAGTCGTTAATATCTTCCTCGTTCTAAAGGAATGCGTCCGTAGCTCAGTTGGTTAGAGTACCGCCTTGACATGGCGGGGGTCGGTGATTCGAGTTCACTCGGACGCACCATTCCTTGTTTAGTTGTTATTGCATAACTATTGAGTTTGTCACAATGGTAGTAATAAGAAATTAGAACATCGCCCGCTTAGCTCAGTTGGTTAGAGTACTTGCATGACATGCAAGGTGTCACTGGTTCGAGTCCAGTAGCGGGCACCACATTATACGAAAGAGCCCACCTAGCGTGGGCTTTTTTGTGTCTGTAATTCCTTTTTTATCAGTCTCTTAGCTATTTCATAGTCCTAAGAGAACCGATGATGTGTTGTAAAATCCACCGTTTAAAGTAACACTGTTAGTAACACTACAGGAAATACGGATTGGTGATGTTACTATGGCTAGGAAAACAACCCCATTAACAGCGACTCAGATCTTACAAGCAAAACCAAAAGAAAAGGAATATAGCCTGCTCGATGGTGATGGTCTTGCATTGAGAATAAAGCCCAATGGTTCCAAATTATGGCTCTTTAACTATTACCGTCCAATTACTCGTAAGCGAGCAAACCTCAGTATTGGTAAATACCCATCTGTATCGCTTGCTAAAGCTCGAACCAAAGCTATTGAAGCGAGAGAACTACTTGCTGATGGTATTGACCCTAAAGAGCACCGTGACACTACTCTTAGAGAAAAACAGTTAGAATTGTCGAATACGTTACAGTCGGTATTTGATGATTGGATTGAAGTGAAGAGAACAAGCGTCAAAGAGCAAACGGCTAAAAAGTTAAAACAACGAATAGAAAAGTACCTCTTGCCGGATCTAGGTAAGTGTCCACTTAGCGATATAACAGCCCCTCAAGCGATCAAAACAATTAAACCCATTGCTAACCAAGGTAAGCTAGAAACAGTCGGGCGCTTGTGTCGCAACCTCAATGAGATAATGACCTTTGCAGTAAACACGGGTGTGATTGAGCACAACAAGCTCGCAGGCATTGGTAAAGCCTTTGAAACCGCCAAGGTAACCAACCAAGCTTCGTTAGCCCCAGATGAGCTTCCAGAGCTCCTCAAAACAATCAACTACGCATCCATTAAACCCATCACTCGCTGCTTGCTAGAATGGCAACTTCACACCATGACAAGGCCAGCTGAAACTGCTGGTGCACGTTGGGATGAAATTGACAGAGAAAAGATGCTTTGGGTCATTCCTGCTGAACGAATGAAAAAGGGAAGAGTGCATACTGTCCCTTTAACAAAACAAACTCTAGATCTATTGGAAACCATTGATTTCATCACGGGTGATAGTGAATACCTTTTCCCTGCTGATAAAAGTAACAAAAATCACATCAATAAAGAGACAGCAAATAAGGCATTAGTAAGAATGGGCATGAAGGGCAGGCAAACGTCTCATGGCTTACGCGCATTAGCTAGTACCACTCTAAATGAACAGAACTTTGATCCAGACATTATTGAAGCTGCACTTTCTCATGTGGATAGGGATAAGGTAAGAAGCGCATACAACCGCACTGATTACCTTGAACGCCGTAAAGTTCTCATGGTGTGGTGGAGTGGCCGTATTGAAGAGGCTGCAACAGGAAGTCTGTCGATGAGTGATAAGAAGAGTCTTAAGGTTGTGGGCTAGTTGTATGGGAGTGCTAAAGCAACTCATAACTTACACCCTTTAAGGGCAACTATATTCTTCCAATAGAAGTTATCTAACCAAGGTATTGCTTTAGGGACACGTCATATCATTGAAGTAATGAACGAGGCTGGATTCGAGATTGATACCATTATGGCTTGCGGTGGTGGTACTAAGAATAGTGGCTTCTTACAGGAACATGCTAACGCCACTGGCTGTATGATTTTGTTGCCTGAAGAAAGCGAAGCCGTTTTGCAGGGCTCTGCAATGCTCGGCTCTGTCGCCGCTGACTTCTACAGTGATATCCCAGACGCTATGAATGCCATGAGTCGCATCAGTAAGAGCGTAATGCCACAAACTGAAAAGATTAAGCGGTTCTATGACGCGAAATATAAAGTATTCCACAAGATGTACGGAGATGACGTAGCGTACAAACGTTTAATGGGAGAGTTTTAGACAAGCCCTCATATATTTCAAAATGTAATTTATGCTTCTGTTAACGGTCTAGTTATTGAACTAGACCGTCAACACATAGGCCTCAACGGTGGAAAATAACTAGAAATTTTAAATGTTGGTTTTGCGTGCTGCAGTCACAAGCAGATCGTCCCAGAGAACTTTACAACTATTAGTCCTTTTTATAATAAATATTACTTAGTGATAATGTATAATTGAGTGAATGTCTATGATCATCTTCGAATATAGAGTTGTCATTGGGTAATTTCCTTTTAGGCTTTGCTAAATATAAATAGCCTTTCCTATATTTAGAATAGAGAAATACAGAATAAATTATAATGAATGAAAACCACATGTTATCCCCTTACCTAATGTGTAAAATCTTACTGGCCGTTATTTTTAAATTTAAAATTCCAGATGTAATGAATCACGATGACTAGTGGTACTAATATGTCAAGAGGTGTGAAACCACCAGAAAAAGCCCATCCTAGAAACAAAAATACGATAGCTAATGTGAATAAAGTAAGTTCTTTCAAACCGTCAAGCATGTCCTTTCCTTAATTAACCTAACAATAATTACAATAGCATTAAAACTGTAGTTCCAAAATCCATTGCACCTTCTTGTTAGGTATTGTTTCAGCACTGGGGGCGTTTGGGTTCTTCTATAGAATAACGGTTTGCACACTTTGATACTGTGGAGTGATCTACGATAGATATCTTGCTATTGGCAATTTTCACAACAGCACTGAGGCACGACGAGTTCATCGACGCAAATCTAAATTACGGTAATAAAATTTTCAGTAGATAAAGTATGAGTCTATAGAACTAAATAGCATGTCTTTTTGTACTAGTATCTATATAGTACAAAAAAGCATGCTTTTTTGTTACTACATTCGTTAAGTAGTAGATTTAATGAAATTAACTTTACTGCTTTTTGTAGCTAAAAATGACGATGCTTTTCTAACGGTTTTAGGTAGTACAGCACAAAGGTGGCAACTACGATGTGAGTGATGTTGCCCAAATTCCTGACTGCATTTAAGTGAGAAAGTAAGTCACCTATACTGAGGTGGTTGAGTTGACGATATTCAATTGGATATTTACTTAAGTAATGTATCATTTACCTTCAGCGCGACACCGCAATAAGGTAATTACCAAAATTATTATCTAAATAATTCGAGAACGATATATCTATCTCTTTGATAGACGATGTGTTTAGGTTTATACACCGACAATGTATTAACTGAACATTTAATGGAATAGTTGAAGTCAATTATGTATTAATCATTTGTAAGTACTTGTGTTGGTTTCATCGGTAACTTTTTACCAAGAATAATACTAGGTCGACTTACTAGCCACAATTAATTTCGTTGCTTAATAAAAATTGTTAATTTATTTAGTAAATAATTAAATTTTTATTAGGACTTTGACAAAGGAAATATAAAACTTCATTTAACACTTTGGTTCGTCGAAGTTACGCTTCATTCAATAACGTTCTCCTTGGTTTGAATTTTTATTTATTTTGTGATGTACATCTCATCTATGACTAATTATTACATTGTTAAATACCATAACTCCATCTCATTTCCCCGTAATAGTTTTTAAATTTCTTTTAAAACAATTGGTTATATCGTGATCTTGGTCTTCATGGTTTGTGTATCACGCATTTAGGAAATTTTGCGCATAGTTTTATGCTGGTTTTATTTGGAAGTTTAAAGGAAACCATCATGATGCTAAATGTACAGATTAAACGCCAGTTAGTTTGTTCCTTAAGTCAGTTGTGCGAAGAATACCGGCAGTTAAATACTGTAAACAGTACCTAACTATTGGAAAACACTACGGTGTACAGGTGATTTATATGGAAGATTTAAGAGTATTGCGCTTAGAAGAAGTTAAGCAAATTGTCGGAGTTAGCAGAAGTACAATTTACAGTTGGATGAAAGACGGGCATTTCCCTGAAAGTGTTTCACTAGGTCCAAGAAGTGTAGGGTGGTTAAGCTCTGATATATCTGATTGGATTCAGCACCGTGTTGGTTGTAACGACTAAAATGTAGAGCTTCTTCGCACTTGTGACCGACGTGCGAAGGAGCTAATTCTAGAGCAGATAACATTTACAGTTATGGAAAGCAATTGCTCCTTTACGCATACCTTCGTCTGCAACGACTTTGAGGGTTTGAGTGGGGCTCATGCTTGCTGATTTTGGAAATAAATAAGACATGCTAGCTTGGGTGTTCTATTAACAGAGTTAAAGGTTCACTATGCAGGAATTATTCTGGAAAGTTGTTTTTTCGCTAGTGTCGTTCGGTAGCATAACTGCGATTATAGCTCCGAATGTGCCAAAGCTTTTTTACTGGCTTGGATGGCTCTATATTCTTCTTATGCTAGGTGTTGGTGTTGTTACTATCTATGCAGAGAAAATCATGGCTTGGTGTGATAAAAAGTTGGGTCTTAATAAAGATGAGTAAACGAGATGGACATTTCCCCTGAAAGTGTTTCGTCAGGGTTGAGAAGTATTGGGTGGTTCAGTTCAGATACATCTGATTGGATTCAGCATTGTGTTGGTTGTAACGACTAAAATGTCGAAATCCTTCGCACTTGGTGCCAGCGTGCGAAGGAGCTAATTTTAGAGCAGGTAATTATTTGCAGTTATGGAAAGCCATAGCTCCTTTCCCCACACCTTCGTATGCAACGACTTTGAGCGTTTGAGTTGGGCTAAGAGACTTCTGGACTTCATTTGAAATATAATTGGCTAATAACTCTACAGTGGTATCGGTATCCAAAATCTCGGTTTCACATTTGGAAATTGCGAGCTCAAACTTACCTTGTGGACTAGTGTAACTGAATGCGTAATGACTCTCTTCAGAGATTCCTTGACTGTTGTTACTTAATGTTAAGGAAGTAGTTGGCACTTTATCTTCTAGAGAGCCAAGGTATATGTCTTCCCACCTTTTGCAAAACTCTAGCTCGCGAATTGGATCTCTTTGACCATCTACGATTAGTTCAATAGGAGAGCGGTGGCCATGAGCGATACGCTGACAATTCCCGTCATGTTTTTTTAACCCGTGTGAATAGTGATAAAACGCGCCGTCTATTTTTTCAGGGCGAAGGGTGATGTTTAACCCGTCAACATTATCTGGTAGATATCCTTTAAGCAATTGGTAAACATGCTTTGTTACGCTATCTATATTGATTTCCTCAGCATCTATAAAGCAGTACGCCTCATCGGGGCCGTTCAAGTATATGCTTTTGGTCTCGCGCACTAAATCTATACTGGTATAACCAGAGTTTGTTTGAGCTGAGTGAATCAATGGGTTTCTCTTTGGGATAAGCAAGCGGTGGTCGACAAACTGATCAACAAGACGTTTAATTTGCGATTTAACCTGACCGAAATCGAGAACCATGCTCATTTCATTGAGTTGTCCAGAAAGGGTCACATCTAAAATCCAACTCTCGCCCACCATCCCTCTTTTATCACATAGATAGGAAGCATCGATGACAGTTAGTGCTTTAACAAATAGATTCAAAATAAAACCTTAATGATATTGATAGTTGTTTGACACATAATATTATACCCAAACCGTATCAACATTTGTAAGTTATTGATAGGACTCTCTAGTTCAAGCAGTCTAAGTCTCTTTTAATGACGGAATTAAATCCGTGAGATTTCATGATTGTAGGTCAAAAAGCTAGTAGTTCCCGATAATTAAGTGTTAGCCTCAGTGATACACTTAATTTCAGATTTTTGCCGACTAGGTTAGAGTGATTAGTGAACGGCAAGGGTACGTGATGGAGAAACGACAATGGATGCATACAAATTGAGCTTGATAGGTTCTCGTCTATTTCAATATGAAGTAAAACCATTTTTAATCGGGGTATCTAGTGGGCAGATAGCACCTGAAGCAGGATCTGAACATTGGAATGAGCTTAAGAACAAAGCTCAGAATAACCAAGTGTCAGATATTGAGTTACGCACTATGGTAGAGCTTTGTGGGTATGAGAAGCTTGGATTGTTATATGAATTGATGGATGAGCTCGAATCATAAACAAAGAGAAGGCGATATGCCTTCTCTTTTTGATCTTAGTCTATGTAGATAGGGTAGTCTTCGCGCCAACCTTTTTGAATTTCATACAAGCGTAAAATGTTTGTTGAAAACAATTGCTTTTCTGATGTGGTATTTTGGAAATCATTCCAACGTCGACTATAAGGTAGATCCTGAACATCTGGGTTACGAGCTAGGCCTAAAGTCCAGTATCCTTTACTAAAATGGCAGTGTTCTTTGATTAGAGATAACTCTTTAACAAAGAACTTGCATGAAGGAAGTTCGCTAGAAAGTACGGATTCATTCCCGATGTTTTTACTAGGTGTTTGGAATACACGAAGCATATGGCGACACAGGTAAGAGAAACCAATAACCGAGGTGCCATGCGTTATGTAAGAACGTTTCATATCTCGCGATTTATTATTCCAATCATCTGAAAATACTTCGGCAACTGCTTGCCAGAAGTTGATTAGGATTTGTACGAACTCTTGCTTTGTTTTGTCATCTAATTCTTGGTACACACGAACATCGAGTGTGCTCAAAATCTGGCGTCTAACGTTGACCACAAATTCAGTGATTGATGATTCAGCGATAATGCCATCCTTGTTACCGTTGGATTTAATTAACCCAAATAGCGGTGACTCAGGATTTCGGAACCCAAGTTCTTCACACAGTGATAGCGGGAAGGCTTTCTCGGCCAATGCTGGCGGCTTATAGATATCACCGTATAGTGCCAATGCATTGAGTTGCACTGTCGTAAGCGGTTTACCTAAGTTCAAGATCAAAAACTGTTGTACGTAATCAGCTTCATTTTCTGATATGAAAATAGATACGGGCAGTGGGTAACTGTCGTGGTGACTGTTCTTTACGCCTCCCGATCTTTGTTGACCATCAACGATAGCGCCAGGCAGTTCACTGGATGGCTTTTCCGGGTCATAAGGTACATATAAGTAACCAAATTCAGAACCAGGTATGACGGGTTCGAACGTAACTGTGTTGTTAAACCCTATGACTAAGTTAGCCAAAATAGTAGAGTTTTTAGACTCTACGTAATCAGTGATAGAATCAATGTGTTTCGGTAGTTCACTTCGTTGATACCCATGGATATATTCGCCATCGCGGGTAATGTGAACAATTTTGGCAACGTCTCGTACTTTTTTACCTTCGACCCAACCTGTATAAACAGTCACGCCATTTACGACCTCTTGGATCGCTTTAATTTTTAAAATTTCTGACATAATTATTACTTAGTTACAAGATTGATAGATTCAAGCATTTGGTTTTTGTGTTTGGTGACGATTGCTAGGTTGTGAATACCGCGACGTCGATTTGATTGGTTTGAACGGAAAACTATATTCATTAAACCACCTTTACAAATACCACAAGTACATTGACGCCATTCTCTTGCATTTAGAAATTCACGATACTTGATTTCGTTACGCTTTAGGGGCGCTAATTTGGCTCCAGTCAAGTTAGACGGCAAGTAGTTCTCGTTGGTTACTTTCTCGTAAGCAACTAACGCTTTTAGTGTGCTATCTAAATCCAGTCCAGTGTCATCGTATTGCTGAAGTTTTTTAAGACAGTCCACTTCAAGTCGCTTAATACACTCGTTAATAGATAACGCTGTATTGGAGAGATCAATATCAAATTCGCCGTTTGCTTGAAGCTCTGCTATGTGCTGACGTAATTCGTCTCGATGCTTGTCTATGTGCTTTTGGACATTATCATGATCACATTGTCTAACTCGAATCATCAGGGATTCATCAAAGCTTGTAGACTCTGAGTTTACCGAGTAGTACTTACCACCTTTCAGTCCCTGCATTAGAGGAGATGTACTATCCGCACTTGTCACGCCTGCTTTTATGTATGCAGGAATGTTTTGAAAGCGGCAAATTCCTAGTAAATGGAATTGCGTGTCTGGCTCTCGAATCTCACTTAAGCTCTCTAGTAGTTCAAGTAATTCATCAGTTTTAGATTTAATCATACCGCCGATTGTGATTCTGCGGTAACCGATGTTTTGTAACTCCTTGACTGAACGAAGAAAAGAACTTTTATCGTAGCCATGAGCCACACCGTAAGCTTCAAAGCGGTAACCTTTAGCTTTTTCGTAGAACTCTCTAGCATTCTTCAATGTAATATCAATGCGACGTTCACTTTCTGCGATCAATTCGTGAAGGTCACACTTCTCTGCAGCGGCGTCTTTTGCGGCTTCATTCTTGAAATATGGAAAAACAATGTGGTCGAGAGAAATACCGTAATCGAACCCACCCCTGTCATAAAATTCAATTAATTCGTCGACGGTAAATGGAGGTTCGTACTCGTTGTGGTAATCGAAAGCACCACAGTCTCCCATCAATTTTACGTTCTCGAATTTTTTTGTATCAAGACGAAGAAATTCACGAGCACCGTTAAAGTAGAAGTCTTCGGTTAATTCTTGTTCGTAGTACTTACCACGTTTTTGCATTGTTCCCACACCTGCAAGCGACACTAACATACCATCATAAGGCAGTTCTGCGAGGATCTGGTGAGGGTAGTGATCATCATCATACTGGCGGTGATATTTTGTACGACTGTTGTCACGGCCATTAAAATTTGGGTCAACAAAGTCTTTATTGTCTGGAAAGTAGAAGCGGAACTTAGTCACGATAAACCTTTTTCTGATTTAACTTGTTTGTAGATAGTCGCAAAACGTTTATCGGTGCACGCATTGCCTGAAGCTTGATATATCTTCAATGCTGCCGCACCAGAAACAGGCTTGTGTTCTCCAGTTAAAATTTCATTCTTGATAAAATCAACGATGAAATCATCATCACGTTTCGTGCGTGGTTGTTTTTGTTTTGGAGTTAGTTGAGCGAAATCTAAATTTAGGGCGGAGATAGTATCACTGAAGTCGGGTTTTGTAAGTTCTATTTTATTCAAAAACATGAGTGCAGCAATCGCAGTAATGCTTCTATCAGCAATGCTTAATCCATAGTTTTTAGCGTTCTTATGGTCTAGGACTTGTCGAGAACATTTAACAAAACATGTTGAATAAGACGTTAGAGGTTTTGGTATTGAAGTGGCGATGATAGCAAAATGTTTTGGAGCGTTCTTAAACTCAGAGAAAGTCTCTACCAAGTCTGCCTGAATAGCTTGTAGATACTCACTGCTAGCAACGACGACAAAGTAATCATCTTGGTTACCCTTAAATGTTTCTTTTAAAGAAAGACTAGGTAATTTTGATTGGTTAACAGCATGCCACCAACTGTTATTAGGAGCAGGAACTCGATTTTTGTTGGGCGCGAATGTAGCGTTGTAGCCTGGTAACTCTGTTTCTCCGTCGATTAATCCAAACCCAGCGGAAAGAATTTTCAAAGACAAATTGAGTTCTTTACTTTTTAAACGCAACTTTGCAAATGTTTGACCAGAATATAAATCTTTAGCTTTTACTTTCTTTTGGGCTTTAGAAAAAGCTTGTTCCCAATTTTCAAGGGTCTCTTGAAGGGTGTCGAAAGAATGTTCGGAGATATTCATAGAAACTGGAACATCGAGAGTTTTTCTTGCCGTGCAAGGAATCAATAAATGTATTTTGTTCATACGATTTCCATTTAAGCTTATAGAGTTTCGGTGTTGATTTTTCTTAAGCTTGAAGTCTAGCTGAAACACGGAACTTCGTATATGCTTAGTTTCAGTAGGAGGTGCAAATGAAGTACTTTTTCCCCGATAGCCAAGACTTTGTAGACCCACTTTTCGATTTTGAAACAGAAAAGCACCAATCGCTGAGAGTTACTCAGCGAGATGATGTTTATGCACATCAATTACTGGCTAAGCCCTATGATGGACTACTAATTTCAAAAGCGATTGTTGATGGTCTGCCTGGAAAAACGGACAAAACACGTTATTCACGTGGACAAAGATATCGATTATATCGGGAAGGAGCACATCAATTTTTCCGACTCAGCCAACATTACGAAGTGATGGGCGACAGCGGAGCATTTTCATATATCCAACAAGATACACCACCATATACCACTGACGATCTGATTAACTTCTATGTCAAAACGAGAGTGGACAGTGGTGTATCCCTAGATCATGTAGTTGTTGGTTACAATGATACTAACAACGAGTTACTTCTTGAGGCGAAGGCGAAACATCTTGCACGTGTAGAACTATCGTTAAACAACGCAGAAGAGTTTCTAAGGCAACAACGAAACTATGCTTTTACTCCATATGGTGTTGCTCAGGGGTGGGATAAGGCTAGTTATATAAAGTCAGTCTCGGCATTAAAATCGATGGGATACAAACACATCACGATTGGCGGTATCGTCACTTTGGACTCTATGCAGATTTGCGATCTGTTAGATCAGATACATGAAAAAGTACCAGGGGATTATGGCATTCACTTATTGGGTATCGGCCGACAAGATATTTTACCTCACCTTGCAAGTCGTAACGTTATTAGCGTTGATAGTACAACACCGCTGAAACAATCATTCTTGAGTGAAAAGCATAACTTTAGGCTAAATGGAGATACATATTGCGCTATCCGTTTACCTCAGTCCTTTGGTAATACTCGAGTTAAAAATGCTATTTCATCCGGTCAAATCAGCCAAGAGAACGTTTCGCGATTAGAGAGAAACGCGCTGCAGGCAGTTAGGTTATACGGACAATATCTATTAGGAGTTGAAGCCACTTTGTACGCTATCCAAGCGTATGAGAAGTTAGTCTTTAACAGGGAGGGGAGCCTAAATGATGAATATAGTAGAACTCTTATAGCTCGCCCTTGGGAGCAGTGTGGTTGTAACATTTGCAAGGCTATTGGCATCGAGGTGTTGGTGTTTCGAGGGACAGAAAGAAACAAACGCAGAGCATTTCATAACTTACAGGACTTCTATAAAAACTTGATGGTGGGTAATTTATGAAAAAGAAAGCACTGATAATTAAACAAAGCAGCGGATTCAAACTCTTTCAACTCAACATGAACCTTGATGAGATAGAGTCCATATCGACTATAACAAGAGTTATGCGTGATGAGACCGAGTTGAAAGGGTATCAGAGGCCAGAAGTACGAAATCACATAAACAATATTTCAGACTATATAAACTCCGAAGGTGGGATTATACCTAATTCGATTATATTAAGTTTGAGTAGTGATGTGGAACTGAAGCCAATCGACAACGAGTTATATGAACTTGAGATACCAGAGCAAGCCAAAAGTGCATTGATTGTGGATGGGCAGCAACGAGTTGCGGCGCTTAGGCTTTCGGGGAAAAAAGACTTCTACCTTCCTGTGTGTGCTTTTATCAATGATGATGAGGATTTTGAGAGACAACAGTTCTTACTCATTAATTCAGCTAAACCCTTACCTAAAAGTTTAATTTATGAATTGCTGCCTCATGCTAATGGCTTGTTTAGTCAGGAACTAACTAGGCGCAAACTACCTTCATTAATCGTACAACTCTTAAATTACGAAAAATGCTCACCGCTTAACGGCCTAGTGAAACTAGTGACAAACCCTTTAGGTATTATTGCCGACAACTCGTTAATGAAAATGGTTGATAATAGCTTACGTGAAGGAGCACTATATGCTTTTAGTAACAAAGCACAAGAGACATATAACCCTGAAGATTGTGACCAAATGATTAGCTTACTTTGTGACTACTTTTCAGCCGTCAAAAGTACCTTCGCAGAAGATTGGGGTAAAAAGCCTAAAGAATCGAGGCTTTTTCATGGGGCAGGGATCATCGCTCTCGGCCAGTTATTCGATGAAATATTCTATACATTTGAAATTGATGAAACAGAGACATCATTTTTCGAATGTGCTAAGAAAAAGTTGGAAAGATTAAAGCCATATTGTGTGTGGAGTCATGGGGCTTGGGATTTTGGATTGGATCATGATGGTCAACCTATAATTAGAAAGTGGAATCAAATCCAGAATTTATCTCAAGACATCAACTTGGTAACAGAACACTTAGTGCGCTTATACGACTTACAAGAAAGAGAGGTAATGCTTGTTAAAGGTCAATGAAATATTCGAAACTATACAGGGTGAAGGAGTGTATACAGGTGTGCCTTCGATCTTCCTTCGCTTACAAGGTTGTCCGATTGGTTGTTCGTGGTGTGATACAAAACATACTTGGAAAGTAGAAGCTTGCGACGAAGTTAATCTTCAAAATATGGCAAATAAAGATCAAGACTCTCCAACTTGGTGTAACACTACGATTTCGGAACTGGTCAGTTATTTTAAAGCAAACTGGACAGCTAAACACATAGTAATTACAGGTGGGGAACCGTGCATATATGACTTATCAGAAGTGACCAGTCAACTGGAGTATTTTGGTTTTACTTGTCAAATTGAGACTAGCGGAACATTTGAGGTTAAAGCTACTGATACTACTTGGGTTACCGTTTCTCCTAAGGTCAATATGAAAGGTGGGTTTAAGGTTTTGGGATCAGCTATAGAGCGAGCCAACGAAATTAAGCATCCAGTAGGGACAGAAAAAGACATTGAGAATCTACAAAGAATGCTTGAAGACCACTGCACGAGAAATGATGTCGTTGTGGCGTTGCAACCTATTAGCCAAAAAACTAGGGCTACTGAACTGTGCATTCGACATTGTATTCTGAACAATTGGCGTTTATCTATCCAAACGCATAAATACCTTCAAATCGCTTAGGAGTATCTGATGAAAAAAGCAGTAGTAGTTTTTAGTGGTGGACAAGACTCTACCACTTGTTTAATTGAAGCGCTCAACGAGTATGATGAAGTCCATGCGATTACTTTTGACTATGGTCAAAGGCATAAGCTTGAGATAGAAGTTGCAAAGTCTATAGCTATTGAGTTGGGGGTTAAGGCTCATAAAGTACTAGATGTATCGTTGCTAAATGAATTGGCTATCAGTTCATTGACTCGTGATGATATTCCGGTTTCTCATGAACTACAGAGCAATGGTTTACCAAATTCATTTGTTCCTGGACGGAATATTCTATTTTTAACTCTCTCCGGTATCTATGCTTACCAAATAGGCGCATCTGCGGTTATTACAGGAGTTTGTGAAACGGATTTTTCTGGCTACCCAGATTGCAGAAATTCATTTGTAAAGGCAATGGAAAGTGCGCTTAAGCAGGGAATGGAGTATGACGTGTCCTTAATAACCCCTCTAATGTGGTTAGATAAAGCTCAAACATGGGCATTAGCTGATAAACTTGGACATTTAGATTTTGTTAGAGAGAAAACCCTAACTTGCTATAACGGTGTTATTGGTAATGGTTGTGGTGATTGCCCATCATGTAAGTTAAGAGCTGACGGTTTAGCATCTTACGAGCAAAATAAAGCTACTTATTTGAACGAAATCGTCGGTTGAACAAAATGAATGAATTGTCACATGAAGCATATATGGTTAAAGAAGTTCTTGCTGCAGCAGGTCTTGAAACACCGTTGATTGAGCAAACTTTGAATCATGATGAGAAATTTGCAGTGATTGAGAATGCGACAAGAGATATTCTTAACGCACTATCTCTGGACTTGAACGATGACAGTTTGTCTGAGACGCCTAAGCGTATTGCAAAAATGTATGTAGATGAGATTTTTTCTGGCCTCGATTACGGTAATTTTCCGAAAATCACTACGATTGAGAACAAAATGTATGTCGATGAAGAGATCGTAGTTAAAGATATTTCTTTCACAAGTACTTGTGAGCATCACTTAGTTGTCTTTGATGGTCTAGCAACTGTGGGTTACATCCCAAAAGATAAAGTAATTGGCCTGTCAAAAATTAATCGCATCGTAAGGTTTTTCGCGCAAAGACCGCAGGTTCAAGAGAGACTCACCGCTCAAGTCTATTTGGCGTTGAAAACGCTTCTTAATGTAGAAGACATTTATGTCAAATTTGAAGCAACACACTATTGTGTTAAAAGCCGTGGTGTTCAAGATGTAACTAGTTCGACCACAACAGTAAAAACAGGTGGTGTATTTAAGAACCTCAGGTTTTAGGAAACTAGACCACATCAAGAAATCCCCTTCATTGAAGGGGATTTTTTTTGCACTCAATAAGCTAGTGTTTTTGCACAGTATAGTTTGCCTCCTAATTGGTAGGGGTTAGGGGGGGATTCAATAAATACAACGGTGGTAAAGGTCTATTTTTTCATTAATTTTTATTGGCTTTACTGCTCAAATAATACAAAATACGTCACAGATACAGTATGTCGTTTCATTGTTGTGGCGCAAAAAGGTAATTACAACACTGTGATGAAATGTACATTTCTTACTCAACTTAAGCCATATAGTGTGGTTTAAGTTGTACTTTTGAATTTGTCAGTTTTGGTACGACTGGAACATAAATATTCAAAGGTATTTCATAGGTTGAACGAGCTCAGTTCAGTTTGATTTGGTTTTAGGAGGGTTAATGTCTTCGGTAAGAGTTGGTTCTTTAGTCACAAGCTCAACAGTATTTAAAGGTGTTGGGAAAATTATATCAATTGATCTTGAAACGAAGTCAGCAGAAATCGGATTTTTTGCTTCTCCACTCAGACCAATGGCCAACAGCATCAATGTTCCGGCTGCAGAACTACAAGCGGTTACCTCTTTAGGATTGAATACTGAAGTCTTTGTTCAATTCCCAGGAACAAACTCTTGGAAAATGGGTTACTACCAAGGAGAAAGACCGGGAGAGCAGGCACTAGTCGTTTTTTCAATGAAGATGAAAGATGCCTACGACTTGTCAGAATTATACGTTCCCAATGCCTTTCCCGATCATCAATTTAACGTCGAAGAATTTTTGAAGGGACAGGGGACATCGTCACCGTTTCTTTGTAATTTGCTCTCAAAGTTTTATTCTGAGTACTATTCCCAACGCCGCTCTTGTCGTTCAATCGCGGCATTGCTGTCAAGCTCTGTCGAGCTTGAAAAGCACCAATTGGCAGCTGTGTATGAAGTGCTAAAGGATACGAACAAAAAATATCTACTCTGTGATGAAGTTGGCTTAGGAAAGACGATTGAAGCTGGGTTTATCATTCGACAACATGTCCTTGAAAAGGGCCGTCACTCAAAAGTACTAGTATTGGTACCCGACTCTCTTTCTCAGCAATGGGAGCAAGAACTAACTGAACGTTTCCATCTGGGTGCAGTGCTAAACACCGATGAGGATAATGATGACCCTAACGTCGATATTCTTACTTTCAGCCAAGCACTGACATATGAACACACACCAACGATGGTTGTTATCGACGAGGTACACCAGATTTCGAGCTTTCCATTTAACGATAACTGGATGGAAAGTGAGTTGTTTAGTTCAATATCAACACTGACAAATCAATCAGAGATTACTTTGTTGTTGACCGGAACGCCAATGGCCGGGCATCGTTCGGCATATCTTGCATTGCTGCATTTACTCAACTCAGAAAACTTCCCATTAACGGACAGAACCATAGCATTGTTTAATCAACTGCTTCCTATGCAGGATCGCATCAGAGAGTTAAGCCGCATTTTTGTTCCGGAAAACGAGGACTATCTTCTTTACACTTCTTTAAACGATTTGCTCGGTTTGGAAATCGACGATCCAACCTTAGAAGGTTTAGTTCAAGCTCTTTTGCCTTTGGTTAATATGTTCGCCATGGACAAAGATCCAGTTCAACGTGATAACTTAATTCAGCAGTTGTCTGAATACCTCAACAATAGATACCTCTTTGATTACCGTATGATTCGCACTTCTAGAGCAACGGGTATGGTGGAGAACGAGGTTAGTGAGATAGAAAACTTATTCCCGGGTTTAAATCCAGTCCAAACCGTAATCTGGGATGCACCAAAAGAAGAAGCCTATCTTGATGAACATTTTGAGCAATATCGTTCTGAAATGGTGACTGGTGACAATTTTAATCAACTAGAACTGACTCAATTTAAGCGCATAGTAGAGTCGTTGTTAACAAGTCCAATTAGCTTTGCTGATACGGCGGAGAGGTATCTAAAACAGGTTAATAGCTCCAGTATTGAAAATTCCCATTGGGAAAATATGCTGGAACAAGTAGAAAATGAGCAGGTTACCAAAAATCGAGCATTGAGCAGAGCATTGTCAACATGGCTATCATCGAACCCTGAGGGTAAGGCGGTGGTCTTTTGCGGAGACCTACTTACGGCAGACAATGTATATCAGTTCCTCAGTGAGAATGCTGATGTAACTGTAGAACGTCATCAACAGGGAGAAACTCCAGTCTTTAATTCTGATGATCTTACTAGGGTGTTGGTATGTGATGAAAGGGGTGAAGACGGACTTAATTTGCAAGGGCAGACCCGACTAGCGATACATTATAGTATGCCGATGTCGATAAGCAGGATTGAGCAACGTAATGGTCGTTTGAACCGTTATAGTGCATTGTCTACTGGTGTAAACCCAATCGACACAATGATTCTCTCCACCGCGAGAAGTACATTTTATAACAAATGGGTGCAATCTTTGATGAAGGGGGTTGGTTGTTTCTCTCATTACAGAGCAAATATTCAAGATGAGATCGATAAACTGCTTCATGAAGAAATCTGGCCAGCAGTTTTGCAAGAAGGCTATTTAGCATTAGAAGATGCTGAAGAAAAGCTTCGAGATAAAACACGCAGTACTTACAACCATTTAGATATTATCGCGAAACTAGCGACAGTCGATATCGATGCGGAAGAGGCAGAAAAGCGACTTACACAAATGCGCGAGGATGACGAAGCATTTGAAGAATCGACTGCGCTCGTTGATTGGATCAAGGAGGGGATGCTATTTAGACTTAGTCCGACAGAAAACTGCGACGTATATCGATTTGAGTATTCGTCAGGTTCTACAAAAATGCGTTCTTCTACATTGATTGATAAATGTATTGTAGGACTAGATATCGAGGCATCTGATTATATTTCTCCGGTAACCCAAGAACTATCTATATCTAGAGTCAATAGTGTAAAAAATGGCAGTTACCCACTTAGATATGGTCAACCGTTTGTAGATGCTATTGCTGAGGTATCTCGTCAGTCTACGCTAGCAAACAGTAGCGCAATCATTCGTAAGATCCCAATTAAACAAGAGCCAATGTTATTTTTTATTCCGCAGTGGTTAGTTGAAGGGAAAGCAAACTCTACATCAGCTCAAATCGTTCTGGATGCACAATATCCACCTGTTGTTTCTCTAGGAGTATTCGGTGAAAGCGGGAGCCCTACACCATTGAATATGGCAACCTTAGTGAGTGCTGCATACAGTTCTGCTAATGGACAAGTGGAAATCGGTGGTAACCAGGTGCCTTACCAGGACACAAATATCACTATCCAAACTGGCGAAAGTAATACAGATGTATGGCAGTTGATTGAACCTTTGGTAAGCAAAACTAGATTTACTAGCGCATTAGAACAAGTCCTTGAGAAAAGTAAGGCGCTTGCTATCGAACAGTTTGAACAACAAAATGAACTTTTGGACGTTAACCCGAAAGCAGAATTACTCACCTTAAAGTATGTATTGTTGATTGGTGCCTAATTATGAAGTTCCGTGATTTCTATCCAACTCACATGTTAGAAAAGCTTAAGTCTGAGGTGGAATTCTTCTTTGATTCACAGTTTAAGAGTCGTTTTCTACAAGCACTAGACTCTCAGGAGTTAACGCTCGTAGAGTTCTGGTACTTAACAAAAGACCTGTTAGCTACAGAAAAAGATTTGAGTAGTGCGAGGTTGCGACTCGGTAAAAGACCAACACAAGAGGAGTTTGCTTCTGGAGTTAAAATTGGTTTGAAGTTTGATCCTGTTTCAGATTCTGTGCTTGTGGAAACTGGTGTGGTGAATGAATACATAGATCCTGTTTATAAACAGGTGGTTAAACGTTATTCAGAGCAACCACCACATGACCCCGTGCTCGATAAACTGAACTTACCATTCAAAACTTACACAAGTCATGCTCAGCGCGAGGCAGTGCGTTTAACGCTTGCATCAAAGCCTGATGCTACGGTAATCGTCAACTTACCAACGGGATGCGGAAAAACTCTGGTTACAGAAACATTGACCGGGTTTACTCATGCAGACGAATTGACGATTGTCGTCATACCAACCACGGCATTGGCGTTGGATCAAGCAAAACGCATGAAAAAATCCATCGCAAGAATGGGTTATCAACCATGCGCTGAGTATGCATGGCGAGGTGAATTGAACAATGATACCAAAGCTCAGATTAAGTCCGATATTTTGTCTGGGAAGCAGCGAGTATTGTTTGTTTCACCGGAATCTATGGTTAGCGGCATTCTTCCTACTTTGTTTAAGGCCGCTGAATCAAAGATATTAAAAAATGTGGTGTTTGATGAAGCCCACTTAATCGATACATGGGGTGATGGTTTTCGACCAGAATTTCAGAAACTTGGCGCGCTATTAGAAGCTCTTAACAAGAAAGGCGGCTGTTTTAGGAAAGTATTTTTGTCTGCCACATTTACCGATCAATCTCTGGTGACTATACGGGCTTTGTTTGGTGATACTCATATTAAACCTACGATGATCAATGGCGCTTTCTTACGCCCAGAGCCTGTCTGCTTAAAGCAAATGGTGGAAGAGGGAGGCTATATTTCCAGTGTGGTGGATAAAGTACTTAGTTCTCCTAAGCCTCTGCTCGTATATGCGTCTACAAAGACAGAATGTGATGATATTTATCAACAGCTTTCTGAAAAAGGGGTTAATAGAGTCCGCTTGTTTACTGGTGATACAGAAGACACTGAACGTTCAGAGATCATTGAACAGTGGGACGCCAATAACCTAGATATCATAGTAGCTACAACAGCTTTTGGTGTTGGGATGGATAAAGGTGACGTAAGAACCGTCATTCATGCTGGACTGAGCCAAAATATTGATGGGTATTATCAAGAAATTGGTCGTAGTGGTCGCGATGGGAAAGCTTCTTACTGTGAAGTTATTTACCATCAAGAGCAGTTGACCAACCGTAGTCACAGTAAAAAAATAGGAATTGAACTTGGCTTTAAACGTTGGAACTCAATGTGGAAACAACGTTCGGAGGTTGGCGATAACTTATTTGAAATTCAAGTAAATAATCAAGCCGACCATATAGAAAAAAACTCTGATGGTAATGAAACCTGGAATTGGAAAACACTCCTGCTTATGCAACGAGCTGGTTTGTTGTGCTTATGCTATCCAGATGCCTCTTTAGTCCCAGATAACGAAGATGATTGGGCGAAATTCTGGTCTGATTTTACCAATAAAGTTGTTGTAGAGGTTCTGCATGATAGACATGTCATCAAGACCACATGGGAAGGCCTGGTTGATACTCATCGATCTCAAGAAAATGCGGTTCTCAAGAAGCGTGGTGAATTATTATTTGACTGGGTCATGGATAAAAAGTCTCTTGGTGAGGTTTTGCAAGTTAGTTTTACGCTAGATAACTTCATGCCATTGAGAGTATGTGGTCGAAGAGATATTGAAATTGGAAGGGCGACAAGTAAGACCTTAGTCGGTGATGTTTTTACTGTATCCCAACCCACTGGTGGTTCAAATAGTCTTGAGCAGTATTACTTTGACCCAACCCCATGCTCTGTTGAGCGTTTGGTGGATCTGTTCAAGCAGAAAGTAAACAGTGGTGAAGTAACCACCCTTGTTTGTAGCGAAAACTTTCTACAGCAAGCAAAACCTTATTTGGATTCCTCTATTCGTAATGTTTGGTTTTATGCTCCATTTGATGCGTACGAGAACAATGACTCGGTCTTATATGAGTACAGTAAATTTATCGTGCAGGATAAAGTGCACTCACATTCAAGCATAAAGGTGCCATTCACCTTTATGGAAAAATTTCCTAACTATTTCTTCGGAAACTCTGAACTGGAAGATCCGTCGAACGCCCACAGAAGATGGTGGGAGTCGAGCAACAACATTAAGAACATAACAACGTTGACGAGTCTATAATTATGGCAATTATTAACAATATGAGTCCTGGTAGTCATATACCCACTTTGCAATTAATTGATGAACTGTTGAATAACATGAAGTCAAAAAGTAGTGACTCAATTATCTTAGAATCTAAATTACTGAGTTCATCTATGCCTGGTGCTCTTTACTTTAAAGAAGAGTCAGATGGTACTTTAAAGCTTAATCCAAATGCCCAGAAAAAGATGGGCCAGTCTTTGTCTTTTTGGGGGAATTATGGGTTATGGGAAGTTTCTAAATCAGAACAAGAAAAAACGTATTCAGCAATCAATCCTCTTTGTAACTCTGCAAATCTACCTAAACGAATTATTGACATAATCTCTAAGCAGTACATTCAAGATGGTGAGTTGATAGTCTTATTGAATGATTACTTTAAAGATAACGCTTTATCGAAAGATTTTTCACTGTTTGTATTAGCGATGTGTTTTTTCTTATATCAAGAAGAACGAACTTTTGTTAAGAGCAATCCATTTACCGCTAATGATGCCTATGAATTGATGCTCAGTAGTGTCATACCAGATGCGGCGAAAATTACCTATAACAAAACTAATGAATCAGCTGGAGTGATCAATTTTGGACATATGCTTGGTTTCTTAGAAGTAGTCAGTAAAGATACTTATGTTGCTGACCCTACGAGGTTTATACAGTGGCACTTGGACCGTATTTTTGAATCGAAATATGAAATGTCGCTACAAGAACTGCTAGATGAGTTAAATAATATCCTACCTATTTTTGATACTGGTGCATATCAAGATGAGTTACCACAGTACCTCAATACCAAGAGGCCAGAACTTGTATCACGTAGTGGTAATGTTCGCTTATCTTCGTCAATGAGCCTAGCACTGTTTCGTTTGGAGTCGATGAATGTGCTTCGTTTGGAGGCACGTTCAGACAGTAGTAGGCGTTTTGAACTCACTTTACCAAAGAAGACACTTACCGAAGTAACTAACATCAGACTTATTAGGGCGTAGTAAAAATGGGTATTCAAACATATTGGCCTAGTCTCGCAAACATAGAAGATTGTATCCTGAGCGAAGCAGAGCGACTGAGTGATAAGTTGCTTCTTTCAGTACACCACCCAATGAAATTGGTTGCGACACCTTACGGTTCAAAAACGCCGGTTGTAAAAAGTCAGCAGGATTTGTTGGATCAACTTTTAGCGAATAACAGCATCATTCCTCTTCTCGGGGAATCAGGAAGCGGCAAATCTCACTTGATACGTTGGCTGCATGCGGTTGCTAATAACCACCCTAAAGCAAAGCAAGAACAGTGGCATATCATTCGAATTCCCAAGAATGCAAGCTTGTCCCAAGTTCTGGAGATCTTACTACGTGATTTAGAAGGGGGTGTCTTTGATAGTGCGCGTGAACAAGTAGGTAAAGTGGCTAATTCATTAGATTATGAAACCACTAAAAACTTGATGTTCGCGCATATTGTAGAGGCATTTCGAGAAGTACCTGCTAGATTGCAAAAGCAAAGTCAAGAACTGCAATCTGAAGGGACGATGACGCAAGAAAAAATGAATCAGTTTATGGCAGAAATGTCTTTTGCCGATGAACTGAAGCACTTTTTTGACGACCCCTATATTAAGGAAAGTTTCTCTGGGAATGAGTCGGCTATAAGAAGTCGTGTTTCACGTTTGATCGAAATTAAATCCTACGCAGAACTTTTAGAAGATAATTTTCACGTTGTTGAAGACGACTTTAAGTTCACTAGTGGAGAGGAAATTTCTACTCAATTGGGAGCAAAAGCGCGAAAAGCTTATGCAAATCTTCAATTAGAGTCGGATGAATCCAAACGTAAAATGGCGGCAGAGATGACCAATAAAGCCATTGAGCGTGCTTGTAAGCTAATGTTCAACCGTCTATTCCAGTTTAGTACTGGTAACTTCCAAGATTTGTTTAAGGAAATCCGCAGATATTTACTAGAACAAAATAGCACTCTAGTGGTTCTAGTGGAAGATTTAGCCGCAATATCCTCTATCGATGATGTCCTTATCGAGAGTCTTCTAGAGCAAGATAAAGATAGCGGTGTTCAGGTTCTTTGTCCGATGAAGTCAGTGATTGCAACGACAGATGATCTCGAGAGTTATAAAAGTCACCGAAATACAATTTGGACTCGAGGTCGTTTTGAGTGGCATCTTCCAACGGATTTTGATGTTGAGAACTTCCCTGAACTTAAGTTTTCTACGGATGAAGTGGTAGATTTTTGTGCCCGTTATATCAATGCAGCTCGCCATGGTATGAATGCTATCAATCAATTGATTGATTTGCAGGACAATGAAGTCAACTTGCCAGCATGGCAGACAGATCTTGATGAATCGGAAGTAGCGGTATTAGATGATTTTGGCTTTTCTATGGCATCAACGTCTTCTAATAATGGTAAAGAGACAGGGATTCCACTATTTCCGTATAATAAACAAGCAATTGCAAAATTAGCGCAAAAGCATGTTTTCATGGGTTATAGCCGCACTCGATTTAACCCGCGTGTCGTTATTCAGGAAGTACTACTATCAATTCTCCGTGATCATCGGGAACGCTTTGTTCAAAATGGGTATCCAAGCTCTTGGTTTGAAGAGCAGTTAAGTGAGTTCCGTAATGATCAAACAGCTCTATTAATTGATCGCAATACACAAGATAAAGAGCAAGCAAGGCGACTAATTGGCTTTATGTCCCTTTATTCTGACGCACCGACCAGTGAAGATTGTTTCAAACAAGTATCTAAGCGACAAGCTGAAGCTTTTGGTTTGGACACATCATTGCTGCCTGAAGAAATTTCCATAGCAGCGACTGGCCAAGTTTTAGTTAAGAAAGTTCCTGATAGAACTAGAGGCGTAATACAGGAACCAGAGTGGGGAGAAGTTGGTGGTAAATCACAACCTGGAAATGGGCCATATGTAGACCCAGAACCACAAAGAGACGAAGTTGTTGATTTAGTAAATGATTGGTTTTCAGGCACGTCAATACTAGAACAAGGGCCTAGTAATGATTTGAGACTAGCGCTCTTTCAAATGCTTGAACAACAAAAAGGGTTTTCAGACTACTCTCTAAACACAAATAATGTGTGGAAAGGTAAAAGTTTATTAAATGCTTTCTTCAAGAAAGGAAGCATAACATTGATTCGCCTACCTGGTTCCCGTACGAACAGCGAACAGGCAAAAGTAAATGCCTTTGGGGATAAAGAGCTATCAGACACATTTGATTCTGTACCTCTAAAGATGCAAATGATCGCTGTTTTACGTCATTTCAGAATGAATGCTAAAGACCCTAAAGTTGGTTGGTCTTATGAACAAGGTCTAGAAGATTATGCTTTATATATGCAATTCGCTCAAAAATGGGTACCAGTAGCGATGGCGAGATGTGTTGAGCTAGTAAAAGAAACAGCACATGCCCCTATGAGTGACCATGTAGCGTTAGCAAATAGCATGGGCTTTGATTTGTCGGCTACAGACAAAGCACTTAATCAACTAGTAAAAACGGCAAATCAGATTCAAAGTGAATTACCTCCAGCGATTAATGAAAATCATCGAATTGTGTTTTCTAAATGGCTTGCTGAATGGGATCAATTACGAACCCAGTGGTTAAACACCATGTTAATTGGAACTAATAATGCTGTTCATCCTCTCGCTTTTGGCAACGTATTTAGAAAAAGAGATAAGAAGGTGAGATCTGCTAGAGAGCTTAATCCAGTTATTCAAGAGGTAAAAAGCACAAGTAGCTTATTGAAGGACTATCTGGAAGGTTCGGAAACAAAAGAAGAACTACTTGACGTGCTCGAATCAGTCTCTAGCACATATAAGAGTATTCCCGCAGAGATGATGCCAGATTATGACGTGAGTATAAAAACGGTTCGTTCTCGAATAAAACAGTTAAGTGATATCGTTACTTCGCAGACACCCAAGTCTGCAATTGCACTAATTCAAACTCAAGACGATCCCGTTAAGTTGTTGAATAAGGTTAGTGGTGATGAACTAGACCTTTGGATAAAAGTACTTAAGGACTGGAAGGTAATCTCTCCAAAAGTAACAGGAAGCATCAGAGAGTTTAACGATCGAAATGGGGCTAACCAAATCGAGACTTACAAAAAAGTTATCAATGATCGTCTTATGTCTATAGATGACTCTTTGCAACATCTGGGAGCAGTACATGAGTCTTAAAAAGCAAGTGGCAGAACTGAACAAACAAATCGAGTATTTCCACAACAGTGCAAACCTGGAAGACCAGATGAATGTGCTGAAGACGATTTCTACGCGTATAGCGAACCCCACTTCGCGTATAGAACAAGAAGCTAAGAAGTTACAATGCTTACGACTAATTGATGGAATTGACCTTACCTGCGAAGGTGGTAATGAGGTGCTTGAGACTGTTAGCAGTCGATATTTGGCATTCAAGAATCTTTGGGAAGAGGTTGGAGAACAGAGTTTGACTGATGAAGCAAACACTCTGTACGAGATGACCCAAGGAATTAGTAAAGTGGCTGATTTATTTACCAATCATCATGAGCTCGTATGGCAAGAATGGTCGGAAGGGCAAAAAGGCTTAGCCAATGTCAATGATGTGATTTTGGAACAGCAGAAGTCAGTGCATCGCAATATCGAACTTTACAATAGCTATACGCGAGCAAAGAGAGAGTTCGATAACCAAATGAATGGCTTTAACTTTGATCAAGGGCAGTTAGCTAGAATTCAACAGTTTGCAAAACAATGTGCAGAACTCAAATCTCAAATGAATACGGAAGCGTTACCGCAAGGCGTGAAGAAGCTTTTTGATGCCTTAAATAACACTGGTGCTGTTGCGCTCGTATCAATGCTGACACCTGAAGTAATGGAATGGCTCGAAAAGAACAATAAACTCGATACACTGATGGTAAAACAAAGATAATGACCACAATCGATAAAAATAAGCTAATCGAAGCATTAGATCAAATTGAAGACAAAGAATCCGAGTTGTTAGTTTGGGGGGACGTTGAAGTATTTTCTAGTCGAGACGAAATAGAGTCTAGTCTCAAAAGTGTCGGTGTTGCCGCGTACTATTTAGACGATTACTTTGATGCTCTCATCCAGCGTTGTTTTGTTTTTCCTATTGGCAATGATTGTTACCGTACACGAATGGCGGAGACTGTACGACTACAGGTTCTGTCTCGCCAATGGTTTGCCAAACAAAATGTTGAAGATGCGAAACCGCTAATTTCAGACTTTCGATTTCTAAAGCGCCCTCGACAATACCCTAAGCGTGATAACGATGCACAAGCATTGATAGAGGGATGGGAACAAAAGAAATTATTCCAATCGCCAAACGAGAAAGCCATCCTCAGTAGTTTATTAAAAAGCGGAAATAATTGGTTTCAGTTATCAGGCTTTCAGGTGCGCTCGACTGAGCGGATTCTGTCGAAGTATGAGCACCACAGACGTAAAAGGACTTACCACCCTAGCGCGACGATCGTTTGTGCGGGCACTGGTAGTGGTAAGACACTATCGTTCTACCTACCTGCAATGACCAAACTGGCAACTGATTTAATTAATGACGACAGCGGTCGAGTACGTATTCTTGCGATTTATCCTCGTAAAGAGTTGTTAAAAGATCAGTTCTCCGAAACTTATCGAGAAGCTCGTAAATTGGACGATTTTTTATCGTCTAAAGGTAAACGAAAAATCACCATTGGTACATTTTATGGTGGTACATTCTCAGAACGTTTTGCGAAAGACGGGCAGGTATTTGAACCCATGGTTTGTCCTCAAGGCGACTGCGGCGGCATTCTAAAGTTTAACCAGCAATCCAAAGAGACAGTTTGCTCGAGTTGTCAGGTAGCGCTTTCTTCCGACGAGGTGGTTACCACACGAGAAGGTGTGACAAAAAGTCCACCTGATATTCTTTTTACAACCACAGAAATGTTGAACCAACGCCTCAGTGACAGGGGGTTTAACCATCTGTTTGGGGTCAACGACAGCAATATAGCTATTCCGTTAGTTCTACTTGATGAAGTTCATACCTATGAGGGTAGCACTGGGGCTCAAACATCATTCCTACTGAAACGTTGGATGGCATTTAGTGGTATCAAACCGCACTTTGTAGGTTTATCTGCAACTCTCGCCGATGCAAAGAATTTCTTTGCAGATCTGACTGGAACACTGCCACAACACACGGAATTGATAGAGTCATTTGAACGTGAGATAGAAGAAGAAGGGGCCGAATACCTATTGGCTCTTCGCGGAGACCCTGCATCTCAAACAGGTCTTCTTTCTGCGACGATTCAGGCCACAATGCTTGGTAGTCGCATGCTGGACTGCCATGTTGGAAATAACCGAAACATTTCGCAAGATGTATTTGGTCAAAAAGCGTTTGTTTTTACCGATGACCTTGATGTTATCAACCGCCTTTATAATGATTATCTAGATGCAGAGGGTAAGCAAGATTTCTTTGGACAACTGCGTCCGAGCAACCGAAACGAAAACCCTTTGGCTTACTTGCGCTCACCTAGCAATGAGAATTGTTCACCAACACTCAAGCGCGAATTAGGGCAAGATTGGTTTGCAGCAGAGAAGATTGGTCACTATTTAGATCAAGCCAACGTTGTTGAACGTACCTCGAGTCAGGATAGTGGAGTCAATCAAGGTGCGAACGTGGTTGTGGCCACCGCATCGCTCGAGGTTGGCTACAACGATCCAACGGTAGGTGCGGTAATACAACACAAAGCACCTAGAAACGTAGCATCCTATTTACAGCGTAAGGGCCGGGCTGGTCGACGACGTGGTATGCGACCATGGATGTATACAATTTTGTCTGATTTTGGACGCGATCGTATTGCCTTCCAGCAATATGAACAACTCATAGACCCTAAAGTGAGCACTACTAAACTACCTACAGAGAACTCCCACATCCACAAGATGCACGCAGCACTTACTACTTTGGAATGGCTAGTCAAAAACTCTCCCCAACTAAAGTGGTTAAATGTCTGGAGTGCGCTGAAAGCACCAGAAAAGAACGCAGGAAAACTCGAAAAACTACACCATGCTGTAGTTGATTTGTTAAGCACGCCTTCAAAGATAGACCAATTAACCGCCCATATAAAAAGTACTCTAGGGCTTAACGATGATCAAACTAAAGTGGTGATGTGGGCACCTCCGCGATCAATTATGATGTCATTTCTCCCTGAACTAGAGCAAAGCCTTAAATATTGCTGGGGAGTAAAAGGTCAACATTGGTACGGGGTGGGTAATGATAACTCAGGCCCAATGCCCAAATATATCGCAGCCCAATTGTTCTCTGAGCTCAACACACAAGGGTTATCTATTATATTGGATCGCTCTACCAAAAATGAGGTGAACCACAAGCGTGAAGATATGGCATTCTTTCAAGCGCTCAAGGAGTTTTCCCCGGGAAGAATGTCTAAGCGTTACACTGTTAAGGCACAAAATGTACCTGACTGGTTGGTACCTGTTGGGTTCGAACCAGTACCAGGTCAGAAAGGTAATATAGCTTTTGATATTGAAAGTGCTTTTGGTGATGTTAATAAACAAGTGCTTCAAGATTATGTAAATCATAATGGAGAACAGATCCCGGTCTATCAGCCTAGGTTCATTAATACCACTCACTCTATGAACAAAGCATTGACCAACAAAAGCAGTAGTATGTTGCAATGGCATTTTGATATTCGTGAACCGACCGTTAATCATACGACGCCCGTCCCTCAAGGTAGCGAATGGTTTGAAGTATTAAAATCCATCAACTTCTATACCCACGATAATTCTTCACCTATTGAGTTGACCCGTTTCTGTACAGGTGCTAAAGCAAGTATTCCATTTGCTAAAAAAGGTCAGGACGCGGCTAATGTGTTTTTCCAATGGCAACAGAACAACTCTCAGGTTGCTATAGGAACCAAACTTTGGGTTGATAGTGCGAAATTTGGATTTGAGTTTACAGATGAGAAAGTTAAGCAGTTACTTTTCCATAATCGTAATAAACAAGCGCTCTATTACCAGTACCTTCATGAAACCTTCTTGAATGCTGAACAGTTTGAACATGAGTACTTCTTGGCTAATTGGATATTCGAATGTGTTATGTCCGCGTTGTTTGTTATTTGTAACGAACGTAAGTTAGCATTACATGATGCATTGGAAGTCCTGCATACTGTGTCAGGGAAGCAGTTATTGCTCGATGTGGTGAATGGTATGTTCCAACGTCGTAATACTGAAATGGGTGACGAAGAACAGGATCTACATCAGCGACTATCTGAATACTTTGAAGATGACGTTAACATGACGGTCATCAGAAGTGCGCTTGATCTTGATCCTAATTACGACCAATCTCAGAGTTATTTTGAGTGGGGTAAAAACGTGTTAGGACAGACATTGTGTGGTGGTATTAATGCAATGTTTTTGAAATTAGTGTCCGATGTTTCTGAACAGTCGTTTAACCTAGACCATAGGTGGGATGGGAGCAAGTTAAATATCTGGATGAATGAGAATGAAGTCGGTGGTATTGGTTACATTACTAAGTTCAGAGAAGCATACCGGGAAGATCCTCTTCGTACACTAGGTTACCTCAGTCATGCTTTTGAGACAGGTGAATATGAGCAAGTGAATTTTGACTTGCAACATTTTTTGCTGAATCTAATGAACAATCAAGCGCTACAGCAAGGGTTAGATGATGTTCGAACTTCAAGCAGTCTAGAGGCTCGCTCACAAGCGACCAAAGCGCTCAAGTTACAGATCTCGCGATTAGGGATTTTACCTTCTCATGCATGGAATAGTATCTTGTATTCACGAGTTCTGAAGAAAGGTGCTAACTCATCAACTGATCAGCACCTTATTAATTTACTCAAGGAATGGGATGGGTACGAGTCAGGTGTAGATATTGAAATACCACTACACATTATGTCTTACCTAGCATCCCGTAACAGTGGAGGGACACCAAGTGATATTTATCGTTATAAGAACCGGGTCCAGTCTCAGTTATGGCAACGTGGAGCAATGATTAGGGAGCAAGAGTTAGGCTTCTACAACCAGTTCAATACAGATCAAAATAAGACTGAACGTCTGCTATTAACTAGAGTCATTACCTCGAAAGACGTCCTAGTCGATTTTGATAGTCAAGGTACTTGGCGTGACATGCTTTCTTCGGAGTTAAAGTCATCGGGTAAATGTATCCTTGTATTTAATGGTGGGGACAGGTCACAAATTAAGACTGTACTTAGTGAACTAAACGTCAGCATGATTGAATACAATAAGATGATTTTCTATCCGCGAATTACGAAGGTTCAAGCTCGTTTATCGGCAATGCATCTCACGGTCGAAGTAAGGGATATTCTACAATGATGATTCAATTAGAGCGCTCTATCGAGACCAAAGAAGCGATAGGTCGAGCACATGTAAAAGATCTTCTCACGTCGATATTGGTTGGGGAGGCACTAAATCCAGGAGAAATTTATATTCTAAGCCCTTGGATTTCCGATTTTCCAGTTTTGGACAACACCGCGGGGAACTTTGATTCGATTAACCCTGCTTGGGGGCATCGTCAAATTCATTTTTTTGAATTATTACAAAATTGTGTTGAAGCAGGTGCGACGCTTAAGTTGGCGATTCGTGAAAATAGAGAAAAAATATACGTGTTAGAGCAATCCTTAAAGAACTATCCGAGCCGATTCATAGTTGCTGAACACAAAGACCTTCATGAAAAGGGGTTGCTTACAGAGTCAGGTTTGGTTCGCGGATCTATGAATTTCACTTATTTTGGGGCGAGTATCAATTTCGAAGGTATTACTTTCACGACGAATCTGAGTGCGATAGCGGAAAAGAGAAATACTTATGAAGACCTGTATTTTAGTGACCTCGATGCAATAGTGGGTGAGGGGGAAGATGATGATTGGCCATTCTAAGCAAATATTGCAAGACTTCTTTCAAGGTCAGAATAACATTACTCCTAACAGTCAGTGGAGTGAAAAAGTAATCGCCTCTCAAAGTCAACTAGAGAATGATTACCCAATAAAATATTTAGTTGGTTATCCGCAAGGTTCTGAGCCGAGTTTCTATGTGCTCTGTGATAGTGAAGAATTGATGGAGCATACGAAAGACTGGTTAAATTGCGCTTTATCTCGCTATTACTGCCAATATGCGCGCCCACATAAAAAAGCAGAATATGACTTTGAAACTGTGTTGATGCGGCACTGGCCTCATGGCTTTCTTAAGGTTAGTGTATGGGGGCGTACTAATTTAAGTATGGATCAAGCAACATATCGAACGTTTTTGCCCCAAGCAATGAAGCAGAGCCAAGAAGCACTGGACAAGATGATTACGCGCTATCGGAGTTCGCCGGTGATAAATCGACAGTCTTCTAAGCCGATCGGTATGTTAGTGAAATCATTTATTGACGCTTACAACAAGCAGGATCATAAATCTATGGTAGAGAATTATGATTTAATTGTAATTAGTGAGGATATTGAGCGCCGCAATAAAGATACACTGAAGTTCATGTTGCTTGAGGTTGATGAGGAATGGGGGCAGATTATTGAATTGGCTCATAAACGAAATGTCTCAGCTCAGATTGTCTCTAGTGGTGTCAGTGTTGCAATCATGAATGCAGTGTTTTCTTTATCTGCAACGAATGCTGAAAGTATAAATTCTTTTGATATAGACTGGCCATCAATGTACGAAAGGGCCGTTGAGTTTCTACCAATACTAACCAAGAAACCATTGTTTGATGTCGAGTATCATTGGAAACTTTGGGCAGTGTTGGTTTATCTATTCAACATCGAAGGTGGATTAGACGTAGTGAAATCGCATCTAGATGAAACTTGGTTACATACTCTAACCCAACAAGATATTAGTGTGAATGCAATACCCCTAAATGTTGAGGAACAGTTAGATTTAAGCACAGTTTCAGAAGACATGCAGTCTGTTTTGTTCGTATTGAACTATGCACAAACATGCCATGAAAATGAGTTGCTCGAGGTTTATGAGTGGTTAGAGAGTATTTCTCCAACGTTGAGGATGAAACTTAAGCAAGATTGTTTATATCACCGTTTATGGTCTAAGTTAGAAGAAAGCGCTTTGGCTCAGTCTAGAATTCATGCAAACGTTTGAATTCGTTTTTGCTTGTTATGGCCGCTCAGTGATGAACTATAGTTTAAGTAACACCAGAAGTAACATCTAAAAGATATACTTTTATAATTATGTTTTTTATCAATTGGATAGATGTGATAGTAGAGTCCAGTAGCGGCACCAAATTCGTTCTTTATGAACAAGCAGAAAGCCCACCTAGTGTGGGCTTTTTTGTGCCTGTAATTCCTCTCATATTTCATATACAGGCTTCCAGTTCTTATGATTCCCTGTGTCTCTTGCTAGCTGGCGTTGTAGACCTAATTAGGCTTGTATCTAGGGGAGTGTAGTCTCTTTCATCAACCTATCTTTTGCCTGTCTAAATCGCTTGTATGAGGTTAAGCGAAAGCTAAGTCGCCCCAGAGTGGCAAGATGCGGGTATTCTCCTAAATAACCCCGTAGTGAGCTTGTAGACGACCAATCGACAATCACTCTCGTAGATTTACTACCAAGCACTTAAATCTAGATTTCGTGATAAGTAAATTACGAGTAAAGCGATAAATACTCTGAAGTTGTTTCTATCAATTAAATCGAAGCAATGAAAAGTTATAGCTGTCGTTAAGTTTTGATTGATGAGCTATAGAATAAACAAAATATAACGACGTCAATCATATTTATTATCTATGGATCGTTTCGGAACTATATCAAGATGTATAGCTTTACTTGTATTAACCCCGAAGCTGGCCAATGTACACAGAATGTAATTGCCAGATTTTAAGAGAACGTTATTGAGCTAAATCAGCAACAAATGTTTGTTTATATTGAGTACTGGTTTGTAGCTCCTTTTTGATCCACTGATTAAACAAGCTAAAGTCAGAATGTATTTGCCAGAAAAGGGAGGCAATAACTCGTTTACCAAAAAAGTCAGGGTGATCGGTAATAACCTTAAGTTTATGTTCTTTGATATTACCTTCAATAAGAAACCCCGGTACAAAAGCGATGCCTTTTTTAGCTTTACATAAATCGATGATGGTTCCTAAATCATCCAGCCGCCATAGGTTATATGCTGCGATGTTAGACAAGTTAAGCAGCTCTTCACACCCGTCCATTAATAGCACTCGCTGTGACGATGCTTGAGACTTTAAGGTGACTAAGTCTTCATGAGCCACCCACCAGCAGTTAACGTGGAATAGCTCCTCGATATTGAAGTCGTAATTGGTCTTGTGGTACGGGTTACCCAACGCTAGGTCTATCTTCCCTTCGTTTATATAGTTACCTAACACAAAGCTGGGTTTCGTCACTACAAGTAAGTCGACATTCGGGAATGCTTCCGAGAATGCTAGTAGTGTCTTCTTTACGTTTTTATTGAACACCAATGGATCGATACCCACGCGGTAAACTATCTGGTCAGATATATTCATCTGCTGGGCAACGGTGATTAATTCCCGATATTTTGATACCACAGGTAAAGATAATTGGAATAGGCGTTCCCCTTTTTCTGTTAACCAGACTTTAGAGTGCTCTCTATTAAATACATTGAAACCTAAGTCTGACTCAAGATTTTGGACAGCAGTGCTAACTGTTGACTGTGATTTTCCAAGCTTGCGTGCAGCAGAGCTAAATGAACCTTCTTCAACTACTGCTATGAACGAAACAATATTTTCGAAATGTAGTTTCATGATTCGACTAACCTTTTGACACAAAGAAGTTATATTTATTATTGTTTGTTGATTCGAAGAACAATAGCGTGATGATAATTGTATTTCAACAGGTTTTATAATGAGCAATAAAGTCTGGTAAATTTCAAAGGGGATTATAGCTATAGGTTATATAAGATTTATATAAGTAAAAAGATTGAGCTATATCTTACTTTTTAAGTTTATAAAATTTAAATTAATATAGTTAATGGACGGTGTTTTTTACTGTAACTCTTTGTTGAATATGGGTTTGTTGTCTTTTTGTTTAAGTTCAATTTTTTTATTTTGATCAATTTTCGCTCTACCTATTGATAAAGTCGATAGGGGTTATTTTCCCCAGAGTGGGTGGGCTAATTATAATGGCGACGAATTTTCAACAGCCCTTATAGGAACAAATAATGATTACTAAGCTATACGTGAAAACAAGCATGTTTTTATCAAAATTCAAGAACGATGAGCGTGGCGTAACTGCGATTGAATATGGTCTAATCGGTGTTGCGATGGCTGTATTAGTCAGTGTAGCTGTGGGGAGTGGTGGCTTCATTACGGAATTAGGAAATGCGTTTGATACGATTGCCGATACGATAAAATCTGCTGGCACCGCTCCGACACCATAGGTTTTCTATGTAAACGATGTCGAAACATATTCATGCCAGACCTGTGGTTACATTGGTCTGGCCTGGTTAATTTACGATGTAAAATAAGGTTTGTTTTAACCAAACTTAGGTGGTATTCCAATTTTTAGTCATGAATTGTATTTAGTGACTTTGGCAATATTGAGTATATATGTGTCGGCTACTGATTTTCTCTATCGTAAGATACAAAATTACGCCTTGCTCGTACTACTCTTCTTGCAGTGTTTCATATCCCCATTAGATATCCAAATTATGAGTTTTTTACTGATGTTAGGTGGAGGACTTATTCTTTATAAGCTGATTTGGATTGGAGCGGGTGATATTAAATACGTCGTTATTTTGTCACTTGCCATCCCTGTTGATGACTTATTATTGGCGTATATTATGACGGCTTTTGCTGGTGGTATTTTAGCGCTTACTTATCTAATAAGTAAAAAATTAATAAGAGGAAATGCCCATAACCAAGAGGGTATTCCATATGGAATAGCAATTAGCATTGGATTTTACTTAGTAATTTTAACTCAATCTACGCCACATATATGAACCTCCAAAAAATGAGCACATTATGAGATCCCGACTGGTATTACTTGTGGCCATTGCTGCCTTAATCGTGGGTGCGCTAGGCGTTATCGACCTGTTCAAGAGTGAGCCCCAACCGAAAGTAGCGGCTGAAACGATCATTGAAAAAAATGAAGAACATGTTGCCGTTTGGATGACCACCAAAGCCTACGAAAAAGGGCGTGCAATCGACGCACAAGGTGTCGTCAAACAACAGCTTCCTTTAAGTGAAGCTTTAACGCTGGGTGTTAGAGAAGACGCTCAAATCAGCTTTGCTCCTTCCACTTTGTTAAATCGCGACCTTAACGCCAGTGAGGTGGTACTGCCTGAATATCAAGTGACACCAGGACAGCCAGGATATGTAGATCTTTTGATAACAGAAGGCATGACGTTATACCCACTTAAAGTCAGTGACAAAAACCTAATCAACGATTACATCCGTCCTGGAACGTCCATCGATATCCTCACTGTGAGTTCTCCAAACGATAACTTAGCCGGAATTATCGATAAGCCGAAGCGCTTTCGAGGTGTGAAGGCGTCGATGTTTCTTAAAAACGTCAAAGTACTCAACATTGGAAATGATGCAACTGGCGATAGCTCAATTACCGCTCGCGCTCCGAGTAAAGAGGATGGACTGACTACGGTGGTCATCGAAGTTAGCCCCGACGAGTTACCAAAACTTGCATTAGCGCAACGAACAATGCACATCGAAATTTACCGAAGCCAAACCTACACGCAACCTGAGTATGCAGAGGTGCGCAATATTATCGATAACTATACCGGGATTGCTGAGTTACGTGGTAACGAGAACAACCCGAGAGAGGCTTTGTGATGATGATTCACCATCGAATCAAGCAAGTACTGTTTGCTTCCATTCTAGTGCCGCTGATTGGCTTACTTTCTATAACAAACGCTTTTGCCGCTGATCGCTCCATCACGCTCAACGATGGTCAGCACATCAAATTCAAAAGCCCGATTGGTCAAGTGTTCATCAATAACCCTGATATCGTTGACTACAAAGTGATCAACGACAACACCTTGGTAGTCTTCGCCAATAGCATTGGGCAATCACGTTTAATTGTCTATGGAATTGACGATGAGGTGTTGCTGTCCGATCGTATTATTGTCGATTTGGATCTGACGGATATTAGACGCCAACTCAAATTTCATTTCCCTGACGCTAAGGTCAAGGTTCAGTCTGTAGGAGAGCAAGTCGCTGTCAGTGGCCTTGTTGATTCCGAAGCGACTCGTGACGACATCTATCGTTTGGTAGCGACTCTATTGGGACGAGAAAAAACCGAGAAATGGGAAAAAACTCAGAAGCTAGAATTTAAATCTGACAGCTCAAATTACGAAGAACCCGAAAGCATGGTATTTGCCCGCAATATGACGTGGGAAGGGATCATCGAACGTATTGAAGTTGCGACCACTCAACAGGTGAACGTCAAAATCTCAGTTGCTCAGGTAACGGAATCGTTTGGACAAACCGTTGGTGTTGATTGGAGTTCTGTGGGCTCAAGTGTTGGTGAATTTGTTTTCGACCAGTTCGATGCGGCAAACCTGAGCACGTTAATCACAGCGTTAGGCAATGATCAGATTGCTGAAGTTCTGGCTGAACCTAACTTAACCGTGTTATCCGGTGAGTCTGCAAGTTTCCTTGTGGGAGGCGAAGTGCCCGTTATCGTTACTACCAGTAACAATGTGAACATTTCCTTCAAAGAGTTCGGCATCAAACTCGACCTAACGGCGAAAGTGCTTAGTCAAGACAAGATCCGCATGCAATTAGCGCCTGAAGTGAGCGAAGTCGAAGGTTATGTTGAAGCGGCAGGAATCAAAGTCCCACAATTGGCTTCACGACGTGCCATGACAACCGTTGAACTTGCCGATGGCGACAGCTTCGTTCTTGGTGGCTTGATGAGCAGTGCTGATTTGGAAAAAATGCAAAAAATCCCTTTCGTTGGCGATATTCCTGTACTTGGTGCTGCATTCAGAAAAGCAACCACAGAAAGAAAGCGAACTGAGCTGATCATCGTTGCTACCGTGAATCTCGTCGAGCCAATTAAGCCGAAAGACATTCAGCTGCCTTACATCAAAAAGACCTCTACATTGGCGCGTTGGCTTAACGTCGAATGGGATGGCAAGTCGGTGACGTCATCTGATGCAACGATTCGCCTGTTGTCGCAAGGAGGGTTTATCCAATGAAGAAATTATTATTGATGGCGTTATTTACCACGTCACTTTTCGGCTGCGCCTCTGAGCAATACTTTGTCGGACAGGGTTCTGAAGCCTTGGTGTACAAAGAGCACCACAGTTTTGAGTTTGCGATGAAAAACCGCGCTGAAACGACCAAACAGATTACTGCTTTAATTCAAGATATTGAGTCGATGGACAAAGAAGCGACCTATGTCGTGGATTACAAATCTCCCCGCACCAAACAGATGTTGCAGGCGATCTTTAAACAATATCCTTCACACCTTATCGCGCCACAAAGAGTGACGTATCGAAGCGCTCAATTGTTGCCTACTGATCTCAATATTCAGGTGACGTTAACGCGTTTGAAGACTCAAGAATGCAAACCAGCGCAGATTCACGTTCGGTTGAGGCAGCAAGATTGCTTTGCTGAATCGATGCGTTTGAAGCAAGTGGCTTACAAGTCTCGTTTGGTAGGAGAGCAATAATGTTTGACCTAACGAAAGCATTAACAACCAAGGCCAAGCCAGTTCAGACCGGAGCGACAGGTGTTGCCGGATGTACATTGTTCTATCAATCTCAAGAGTGTTTAGACCTTGTTCAAGAAGTCTTTCGATTTGAAGGATGGAATGATCCTGCTTGTGTCAAAGCCAAAGCCGGTTTAACCAAACTGACAGAGCAACAAAGCAGCCACATTGTGATTCTAGAGCTAAACGAATCAACCAATGTTGTTGAAGATGCTAAATCCTTTGCTAGCAAACTGCCTACACACAAAGGGGTCGTGGTGATTGGCAAAGAGGACGCCATTTCTACGCTGCGTTCGCTCAAAGACATGGGTTTTTACTACGTTTTCTGGCCGGTGAACAAGCAGGAGTTTGCGGACTTCTTAACTCACGTGAGCAAGAACCTTAAGACTTTCTCTGGTGTGAGCCAAAAACGTAAAGCTAAGCGAGTAGCGATTGTCGGCGCTAAAGGTGGCGTAGGTGCGTCGTTTATCACTACTGAGTTGGGTTCACTGTTGTCGACTCAAGGCTCGGACACGATTCTTGTCGACCATCAATATGCCGATACCAATATTGACGTTTTGCTTGGGCTAAAAGACTTTAAGCCGAGAACCATTGATGAGTTTACTGCGCCATTGCATGAAATGGATGAAGAAGGAGCGCTGAGTTACTTAATTAACGCTCGCAAGAATTTACGTCTGTTGGCGATTGATGGCGACATGAGTCAAACCGATGTTCTTAATTACAACCAAACTTTGTGTGAGTTGTTAGCGCGTAACGCTAACTTCATTATTGAAGACTTTTCAGGTGGTGTGGACTTCAAAGTTGAACCTCAACTCTTGGTAGAAAACTTTGATGTGGTGGTACTGGTTTTAGATGCGTCGGTGTCTTCAGTAAGAAGTGCAAAGCGATTGTTTGAGAAAGTGTCCAACTTACAGCTTTCGTTATCGTCGCGTACACGTGTCATTACCGTGGTGAACTACCATCGACCGGAAAACGCTTACGTTTTACAAAAGCCCGATCTGACTAAGTATTTGGGCGCAGAGGTTGATCTCGAAGTCGACTACTGTAAAGCGTTAGCGCACATCATTATTGATGGTAAACGCGGGCACAAGCATGACCGCCATATCAGTCGTTCTATGGAGCAATTGGTGAAGCTGATTAATGGTCAACCTATGGATCAGAAGGGCATGAATTCTTGGTTGAAAAAGGTGCGTGCTAAATGAGTTCTAACAAAGACTTATACCTCGCATTTCGTGGTCAGATATTTGAAGCCCTAGATGCAGAAGCGGTTCAGAAAATGAGCCGTCGAGACCTTGAATCCCAAATACAAGCGGCGGTTGACCTGTTAGCTAATAGCTACCAAAGACCGATCACGTCGATGATGAAGTCAGGCTTGGTGAAAAGCTTAATCGATGAACTGTTTGGTTTGGGGCCTTTGCAGCCTTTGGTCGAAGATCAATCCATTTCCGACATCATGGTGAATGGGCCAAACAACATCTTTTTCGAACGACACGGCAAGGTCAAAAAATCCGAAGTTTCGTTTGTGAATGAAGAGCAGTTGTTAGCCATAGCAAAGCGTATTGCTTCACGTGTTGGAAGACGAGTGGATGAGCTTTCTCCAACAGTCGATGCCAGGCTTGAAGATGGTAGTCGTGTGAATATTGTGATTCCGCCTATTTCATTGGATGGCACATCTATCTCTATTCGTAAGTTCAGAGAGCAGAAGATTGGCTTTGAAGATTTGATTGGTTTCGGGTCGATGTCTCCAGACATGGCGCGAGTGCTGATGATTGCTTCGCGCTGTCGAATTAATGTATTGATCTCTGGCGGTACCGGTTCAGGTAAAACCACGTTGCTTAACGCGCTGTCTCAATACATTGCTGAAGATGAACGCATCGTCACCATTGAAGATGCGGCTGAATTGCGCCTGCAACAACCTAACTTGGTTCGACTGGAAACACGTACCTCAAGCGTTGAACAAACCGGAGCAGTAACGCAGCGAGAGTTGGTTATCAATGCGCTTCGTATGCGTCCAGACCGCATCATTCTTGGTGAGTGCAGGGGCTCTGAAGCGTTTGAAATGCTGCAAGCCATGAATACGGGTCACGATGGTTCGATGTCTACATTGCACGCCAACACGCCGCGCGATGCGATTGCTCGTGTTGAATCTATGGTGATGATGGCGAATTTGAATCAGCCTCTAGATGCGATTCGAAGAACGATCGTCAGTGCCGTTCAGATGATTGTTCAGGTTAACAGGCTGCGCGATGGGTCTCGCAAGATCACGAGCATCTCTGAAATCGTGGGTCTTGAAGGTGAGAGCGTAGTGATGGAAGAGATTTATCGCTTTCGTTATGACGATGCGCATTACGGAGAAACTGTTAAAGGCGAATTCGTCACCGACGGCATTATGCAACGATCTGAGCTTGTGAAAAAAGCGCAATTTTTCGGGCTCTATGATGAGCTCATCGCCGCGTTTAAGGGGGCATAGCATGCTTTGGATTTCATTAATCCTATTTGCGTTTGTGCTGCTTTTGATCCGAGATTCAAAGGTCAAAAAGGTCTACCAATTTTTCAATATCGAAGAAGCGGAAGCTGAAAACTTTAATGCGATTAACGTGAAGTCATTGGTACGCAAGCAAGGCTGGCAAAAATTCAAAGATTCCATCTCACCAACATTAATGGTGTTGGGCCCGAGATCGTCGTTGTACATCGCCTTATATATAACGGGCAGTCTTATCGCGTCTTGGTACATCGTTACTGATCTACTATCCATCACCAATTCTTGGCTGGTACTGGGTTCATCTTTGATGTTTACCTTCTTCGGTTATCGTTTTCTGGTCACAAGAAGGCGTCGAGACTTTGAGAATACGTTCCCTGATGCGTTGAATATCCTAATGAGTGCGGTTACTGCGGGTGACAGTTTAATGCAAGCCATTAGTTATGTGGGTGATGTGATGCACAACCCCATTGGGCGCGAGTTCAAGCTAATGGGAGAGCGACTGAAGCTAGGTGAGTCTCCAGAAGTGGTGCTTCAACGCTCATGCAAAAACTACCCGTACCCAGAGTTTCTGTTCTTTACCGTGACGATCAGGGCAAACATCGCTCGCGGGGGGCAACTAAAGGGCGTGTTAGCTCGTCTGATTAGGGTTTTGGTTGACTCTCGAACACTTGAGAAAAAGAAGATGGCGATGACGTCGGAAGCCCGAATTTCAGCCAAAATCGTTGCAGCCATTCCTTTGATTTTTATGATTATTCTCAACTACGTTAATCCCGCTAATGTGGATTTTGTTCTCTATGACCCAGAGGGAAGAATCATATTGTTTTACGTGTTGGGTAGTGAGCTTTTTGGTTTGTTCATTGTTTGGTTATTAGTAAGAGGAGTACGCGCATGATGTTACTGGCTTCCCTTATTGTGTTGTTCTTTTCGTTACTCTTTCTAATTGTCGATTCGATTCGTAAAGAGCAACGACATAAGAAAGTTGCGCTCTATATTGGAGACGATGCTGTTCGTGCACCTTCGCGTGTAAACCGATTTTTTGTTCGTTTTGGTAAAGAGCATCGACACGAGCTCGAGCAAAAGATGATTGAGGCGGGCTATTACAACACCGAGTGGGCGAAATTTTATTTCCCTGCCAAGTTATTGGTATTGGCGTTGATTTCAGGGTTGGTGCTGTTGGGGGATATGACATCAACCAACAAGTTGCTCGTGGTTATTTTCTCGCTGATTGCCGTCATCGTCGTACCAGATACCTTGCTGCAAATGCGACGCAAGATGTTGATCAGTAGAACCTCAGCTCAATTGCCGTATTTGCTCGACATGATGTCGGTATGTGTGCAAACCGGTATGACGATTGAAGCCGCATTGGTCTATTTGGGAAAAGAGTTGGCTGAGTTTGACTCAGACCTTTGTTACCAAATTAAGCGCACATCGGACTCGGCGAAAATACACGGGCTGGAAAAGGCGCTCAATGATCTGAGTGAACGCATCCCAACGCCACCAGTACGAAGCTTTGTGTTGACGATTATCCAAAACCTGCAATACGGAACATCTGTGGCGAGTGTGTTAAGTGATCTCGCTGAAGACATGCGAAAAGTGCAAATTCTTACTGTTGAGGAGAAGGTGGGTAAGCTCTCTGCGAAGATGAGTGTGCCTTTGATCCTCTTCATCATGTTCCCGATCGTTATCCTGATTCTCGCGCCGAGCATCATGCAAATGACATTGAGCATCTAGGGAGAATTAAGAATGATTGGAAAACGTATCGGCTTCATTTTGCTCACGTTGAGTGTGTTGTCGGGGTGTCAATCGGCACCGTCACAACAAGACTTACAGCTTGCCGATGTCACTAGTATGGAAAAAGTGAAGAACTATGATGGCTTGATTAGTTATTACAAATCCCAGCTAGAGCAAGGCTTCGAAGATCCAGAGGTGAAAGAGAAACTGGCTTGGGCATATTTTCACAAAGGAGATATCGAATCGGCTGACTTCTATGTTCAACACTTGCAAAAAGAGGGGGTTAAAAATCCCAACTTGTACCAGTTAGAAGGGCAAGTGTTTGATGCAAAAAATGACATTGAAAGTGCGATTGCTGCATATGTAACTTCTATCGAGGCAGGAAATAGAACAGGGCAAATTCACGTCTTGCTTGGTGTGTCTTACACCAAAGTTGGGAAATACGATGAAGCACAACAAGAGCTCAACCAAGCACGTTTACGCGGTTATGACGATGTCGTCGTTAAGAACAACATCGCAATGATTCAAATGGCTAATGGCGAGTACCAACAAGCGATTCAAACATTGGCTCCGGTTTTAAAAGAAGACCCAGCGAATAAAACCGTTAAAGCTAATCTGGCTATTGCTCTGATGAAAACTCAGCAAATTGACTCGGCCAAAAAGTTGCTCAAAGGTGACTTCTCAGCAGAAGAGATTCAGAACATCGCTGCTGAATTGACTCAATTGGGAGTTAATGATGAAGCGTCTTAACAAGCAGAAGGGCGTGACGGCGATTGAGTTTGTATTAGGTGCGCTTGTTCTGTTTTTTGCCACCTTTGCGATCTTCGAATCGAGTTACCAAATCTACGTTGTGAACATGACCGAGTATTCGCTGAGAGAAACTATCAGGAATACCAAAATATATGAAGGTAAAGGGATCAACGAACAGTACGAGAATAAGTTTAGGTCGTTAATTGAAGACGATGACAACCTGTGGAGTTTCTTAATTGATAGCTCTCGTTTTTCTATCGCGGGTCAGTACTTCAAAACCTATGACGACTTTATCGCGAACAGGGGACACTCAGATCAAGGCTTGAACTTCAACTATGACTTGGCAGAAATTACAGTGACTTACCGCTACACACCCGTAATTAAACTGACCGGTGCCGTTGACAGAGATATCTCACGCACCATGGTTTTGAACTTAGAGCACGAGGGGTGGAAAGATGATGCTCCGTAAGCAATGCGTGCTTTCCAAAAGACGCCAGCAAGGCTCGTACACCATTGAGTTAGTTTTCATTCTTGTGGCCTTATGGGGCGTTTATCTGTTTGGGGCTGACTTGAGCTATCAATTGCTCGCACGTGCCAAGCTTGATCGATCCAGCTTTGCCTTAGTCAATGTTATCAAAGAGCGTACTCGTTATTTTGAAGCCGATGTGTTGGCAGGAACGAACCTATCTGTGACCAACGCAGAGTTAGAAGACATGACGAAAGTAGCAAGCCGAATGCTCAATACACCAGTAGACAATGTGGCCATCAAGATTGAAGCGTTGACCAATAAAACGAATGTCGCTGAATTCTCAACCAGCAAGTATCGAAGCTTAAATTGCCAAACCGATTCGATTCTCGATCATGCGGATCTAGCGCCTGTAGAAAAGGGGGTTGTGTATCCATTGTACCGAATCAGTCTTTGTGAAGAGGAAAGCTCTTGGTTCAAACCCTTCTTCGACGGTGGTAGCAATACCAAGGTTAAGATTGGCTCTTCTTCAATAATGCCAGGGAGATAATGAAATGAAAATGCAGCATGGGCGTCAAATCAATCGCCAGCATCTCAGTCTCCAAAGACAACAAGGGGTTGCCGCGGTGTGGATGGGCTTATTGCTTGTTCCAATCATGGGCATGACCTTCTGGGCGGTTGAAGGCACACGTTATGTTCAAGAGACCAGTCGATTACGAGATTCCGCAGAGGCTGCAGCCATAGCAGTGACTATTGAAGATCAACCGGATCAGGCCCGTGGATTGGCGACCAAGTATGTCGAAAACTATGTTCGAGACATCAAATCAACCAACCTTTCTGCAGACCGTTTCCACCAAGCGGAAGACGAGGGTGCTGGGGTTCTTGAATACATCCAATACACAGTGAATGCCAAGACGACACACGACTCTTGGTTTGCGAGTAGCTTTATCCCGTCTTTTGATGAGCAGCAAGACCTGGCGGGCCGTTCGTTAGCGAGAAAGTACCCGGTGTATCTTGGTGATAACAACATCGACATTGTTTTTGTGTCGGACTTTTCCGGTTCAATGAACGACAGATGGGGTTCAAATCGAAACAGAAAAATCGACGATTTGAAAACCGCCATCGATGAAATATCAAACAAGATCCTTTGTACGTCGATTAACCAAGACTATGTCGATGGAGAGTGGAAATACGTTTGTGATGAGCCCGGAGAAGATACCACCGGAGACAAGCTGCTTAACCGAGTTGGCTTTGTGCCATTTAACGTTCGAACGAGGGAAATCGTCTCGGGTAATAGAGCCAACGCGACAAGCCAATTGAGCTACAAAGATAACTATAAAACCAACGTCTCGCCTTATTCTTACAACGATGTTAACTGGGATTACTGGCGTACCTATTCGCAAGATTATGTGCTTGATTGTGCGTACTGGAAATCATATTGCCCAAACCCAAAATCGGACAATCAAAAGTACGCCAAACGTATCAAGGATGTGATTAATCAAGATAATTACCGAGTTGCTGACGTATACAACTATGTAGATTTATCGACATCAGTGTCGACGATGTTTACTGATAAGTCGGGGTTACAGCCTGATTTCTATGGTGTGAGTGGAACTCGTCTATTTAACGCGCATGGTTCTTCCGATTCATCGCAGTTTTCTAACATTCGCCTATCGAACAAGCTTTCAGACTTGAATCCGATTAATTCGATGTGGGCAGATGGTGGTACGGCTGCTTTTCAAGGCATTTTGAGAGGTTCTCAAGTTCTCCATGACGGTGACCCGAACAGTTCCGATCAAGAAGAACAACAGGCTTACAACAAAAAAATCAAGATGCTGCTCATTTTAAGTGATGGGCAGGAAAGTCCTGATAACGGCATCCTCAGAGGGTTAGTCGACAGAGGTATGTGTGACAAAGCAAGAGAAGAGATACCGGGCTTATACATAGGTGTTATTGGTATCGATTTTCGAGCGTCCCAACAGAGTGGATTTCAAGACTGTGTTGTCGATCCAAATGAAGACATTATCGATGTATCTAACCTAGATGAATTGATTGAAAAGATAGAAGAACTCATCCGTAAAGGCTCAAAAACAAGCGGAATCACTAAGTTGTACTAGAGGAAAATATGAAAAAGTTAATGATCAGTTCAATCGTCCTATCGACATTGCAACTTAGTTTTATCGCTAATGCGGAAGAAGGTATCAACGTTTATTGCGACACGGCATTCAGTGAATATCAGCATAGTGTAAGAGTTGATGATGTCGTGGGCATTGCACAACACAGACAGGGCTTTCTACAAATCGAGCAGCAGTCTGATAGCAGTGAGTTAAAACAAGCCTTGGCAGGTCAATCTAATCTAAGTACGAACCAATCCGGCTGTAAGACTTGGATCAGTAATCAAGAGCGTCAAGGGTTGTTGGCTCGTCTTCATTTTGGTTTTGATCGACACAACTTAACGCCGATGGGCAGCAAAGCATTGAGTCAATTAGCTGGTGAGTTAAAGACTAACGGCAGTTCAATTACGGTGGATGGCCACACCGACAGCACAGGCGAAGAAGGTTATAACCAAGCGCTCGGCCTACAAAGAGCGCTTACGACGTCGGATGGCTTAATGGCCGATGGTGTCGAGAAAAACCGTCTTGTTATTCGTTCATTTGGTGAAAGTGAACCTATCGCCTCTAACTCAACCGCAGAGGGTAGAGCCAAGAATCGACGCTCAGAAATTTGGGCCTCTGTGAACGATGTCGCTGACTTAGAAAATTAGGATGTAGTGCTTGGTTGCTGCTTAGTGCTTGGTTGCTGCTTAGTACTAGGTAATAACCGCCTAGATTGTCGCTCTTGGGATTTTTGTTACAACGTATACTAATGAATATTCGATTAAGTTTAACCGTCTGATACTAAAGAAATATTAATGCTTTTTGATAAGTTCTCTTCTGAAGGGATGCAAAGAAATATCGATGTCGATACTTGGGTATCTATATTGGATAACATACGAGACATAATGGACGCATCGAATGCGGGCATCATCATGATCTCTGATTTGAGTTGCTCTGGTTCTGAGAGTGTGTGGAGCTCCTCAAACATATCGTGTAACCAACATAAGAGCAGAATTAGCTGTTTTTGTGAGTATGTGCATAACGAAAATCGCACGGTCTATTTGAGTGGTTATGCTGGTGGTGAATCCGCCTCTGCAACAGGAATAGATGCCTATAAGTCTTTTTGCGGCGTTCCTGTTAGGGATATAGATGAAGAAGTGTTTGCGGTGCTCTTAGTGTTTGATTTAAGCCCAACAACATATACCGAAAGCCAAGTTAACTTGATTGAGAACATATCGACTCTATTGCGTTCTGAAATCCTATTAAAAGAAGAGAGCAGGATTTTATACAAAAACAGTCACTTTGATATCATGACGACGCTGCTTAATCGAAGGGGCTTTTTCCATGAATTCAACAAAGCAAACATCAGCGATGGAGAGGTTGTTTGTTTGTATTTCGACTTGGATAATTTGAAGTACATCAATGATACGTATGGTCACTTCAAAGGTGATGATTACATATCTGGATTTGCGTCATGCATTAAAAACAATTCAAAGTACAACACTATATCGGCGAGAGTCGGCGGTGATGAATTCATCGTCGTCATACACTCAGAAGAGCCGGGTTTTGCTCGTGAGTTGGTCAAAAAAATTCACACTGAATTCCATGATTTCATTGAAGGCTTTCGTTGTGATGATGAGGTTTCACTCGGCTTTTCATATGGTTGTGGTATTGCTGATTCTCGAAGCTTCAATATCATTAATCTAATAAAGTCGTCCGATGAAAACATGTACCTTAATAAGAAAAACAAGATTTAGATGTTTGTGCAGACGTTAAAAAGCCCACTAAATGTGGGCTTTGATGTAGATGTAGATCGTAGCTTTCTAACCTAAGCTCGAATGATCATTTGCTCGCGTTCAGGACCTACCGATACCATCACGATTGGCACGCCCATCAACTCTTCGATGCGAGTTACGTAATCTTGTGCGGCTTGAGGAAGGCTCTCAAACGTGCGGCAACCCGTGATGTCTTCGTCCCAGCCTGCCATATCTTCATAAACAGGCTTTAGCTCAGCCGTTTGTGGCCAAATTGGGTTCTCAGTATGTTCACCTGAGTATGCGGTACAGATCTTAAGTTCAGATAGACCAGATAAGCAGTCGATCTTAGTCAGTGCGATTTCCGTTGCGGCTTGAAGGTCAACACCGTTGCGAGTTGCTACCGCGTCGAAGTAACCCATATCACGTGGGCGACCCGTCGTTGCACCATATTCGTTAGAGCTTTCGCGGAAGCTGTCTTGCTCTTCCATTGCGGTTACAAGCGTACCAGTACCAACAGACGAGCTGAAAGATTTAGCAACAGCAATAACACGCTCAGGGCGAAGGGCAGGTAAACCACTACCAATACCTGCATAAGCTGCGGTTACGTTCGAAGACGTCGTCCAAGGGTATTCACCGTAGACAAGGTCGCGACCTGCGCCTAACTGAGCTTCAAACAGTAGGTTCGCGTCTTGCGATTGCAGTGCTTTTAGCGGCTCAGTTACGTTGCAGATGAACGGGCGCCAAGCTTTAGTCACTTCAAGTAGCCATTCTGTCATTTCAGAAGCGCTCTGAGAGAAGTCACATTGAGGGTATAGCGCTTTAAGCTGAGGCATCTTCCAATCAAGCATGAATTGAATGCGCTGCTCTAAAATCTCAGGCTGATTCAGCCAACCCACAAGAATGCCTTTCTTCATCACACGGTCGCCGTATGCAGGTGCAATACCTTGACGTGTTGAACCGTAAGCGCCATCGCCTAAACGTTCTTCTTCAAGTGTATCTTCAAGAGCGTGCAAAGGCAGACACAGTGTCGCACGATCTGAAATTGCCATTTTTACTTTGATGCCAGCCGCTTGTACTTCTGCAATCTCTTCAGTTAGCGCCGCAGGGCTGATCACCATGCCAGGGCCAAGAACCGCTGTACAGTCAGGATTAAAAATACCACTAGGAAGTTGGTGCAGTTTGAATGTACCGAAGTCATTTACCACAGTATGACCTGCATTGTTTCCACCTTGAAAACGAATGCTAGCAGAAGCTTGGTCTGCTAAAAAATCGACGATGCGGCCTTTGCCTTCATCCCCCCAGTTTGCGCCCACAACAACGATAGATGGCATAATTTTTCTCCTAACTGATTGAGAAATCATGTTAGGCCTACAAAGTGGATAAGAGAAATTAATTATCTTTATTATCTTGATAAGGATTCCATATATCCTTAAAGTCTTAATCTACCAATGATCGTCATTCCAGAACCGAGGTATCTGGAATCTCAAACCACAAGCGAGATTCCTTACCATGTTCGTTCCTCACTGTAGGGAATGACGGATGGAGCATTCTTTACTTTTAGGGAATGATATAAGTGACACGAGAGAGAGGACATGATGCTCGATATTAATTTGTTGAAGACGTTTGTGACGCTTGCGGAGTACAAGCATTTTGGGAAAGCGGCTAATGCACTTCATATGACGCAACCCAACGTAAGTTTGCACCTAAAACAACTAGAACAACAAACACGTATAAAGTTGATTGAGAGAAGCCCATTTCAATTGACTCAAGCGGGTGAGCGACTATTGGAAACAAGTCAAAGAACGTTACTTGAACTGCAAATTTGTCAGGCCGATCTCAATGCCATTAACGACCTTAAAATCGGGACGTTAACTATTGCCGTGAGTGACATCATTTCTCGATTTTTGTTGATTCGCCCGTTCCAGAAGTTTAAAGCGCAGTATCCCGGTATTGATCTTACGCTATTGAATACCACGTCATCTCAAGCATCGAGTTTAGTTAAAAATGCTCAGGCGGATATTGGCTTTGTTATCGCCAAAGAACAGCACAACGAGTCATTGTATTTCACTAAGCTTCAAGAGCTTTCTTGGTGTGCACTTGGCGATGGGTTTGATATCCAAGATTCTGATGCAGAGCTCACTTTGATTCTACTAGGCCATGATACGAGAACACGTGACTTCATCGATGAAGGTTTACCAAGTTTAAACCTACCCAATCACAGAGTCATGGAAGTAGGGAGCGTAGACGCTCAAATCGATTGGGCAGAAGCCGGTTTTGGTGTGGCGATTGTCCCTGAATTTGCAATATCAACCAAGCAACATCTGAAATCAAAAGTCACACCATTGGCGAACTTTTCTAGTACGAGCCTTGGCTATATTGTGAGGCAGAATCAAGTCTTGTCGAAAGCGACCAAGCAGTTGTTAGGATGGGTGAATGATGAGATTAACCTGTTGCAAAACCAATAATTCCATCGCTAAGTCAGATCGATCTAAGCCCACCTCGTGTGGGCTTTTTTGTGTCGGTAAATCACCGTTCTTGCTCAAAGCAATAGGCTACAGAAATAACTTAAATCTCTCATCATCCATTCCTTCTGTAAATCAGAGCCTTAAAATTCATCGTTGACAAAGTTTGATTATCAAACTAAATTCCAATCAATTGCTTTGATTGTCAAACTACTTGTCAATCAAAGTTCTCTTATTAAGAAAGATCGTCTAACTACTAACACAATCTAAGGACGCCATTTTGAGTTTTCCAACACGCCATCAACACAACTTCTCTTCACACAATCAACAAGGTGAAAAACGTACTTTCTACGTTCTCTTGTTAACTGTCATCACAATGGTTGTCGAGATTATTGCAGGTACTATTTATGGTTCTATGGCGCTACTTGCTGATGGCTGGCACATGGGAACGCATGCAGCAGCGTTTGGTATTACCTTGTTCGCATACCGTTACGCCAAGAAGCATGCTGACAGTGAACGTTTCTCTTTCGGTACCGGCAAAGTGAGTGTGTTAGGCGGGTACACCAGCGCGATAGCGTTGGGTATTGTGGCGTTGTTGATGCTGGTGGAGTCAGTACATCGCTTGTTCAACCCGCAAGCTATTCAGTTTAACGAAGCGATTATTGTTGCGTGTATTGGTTTGACAGTGAATGTAGTGAGTATGTTTTTGCTAGGGGATCATCATCATGATCACGGACACTCTCATTCTGAACATAAGGGACACAGTCACGATAATCAACATGATGGGCATCATCACGATCACAACTTGCGTGCGGCCTACATGCACGTCTTGGCCGATACATTGACTTCTCTGTTGGCGATTGTTGCTCTACTATTTGGTAAGTTTTACGGTTGGAACTGGTTGGATGCCGCAATGGGTATGGTTGGTGCGGTTGTGATTGCCAAATGGACAATGAACCTCATGAAACAGACAAGTCCAATCTTACTCGATCAGAATATTGACGATGAGTACCGCAACGGCATAACTGAAGCCTTAGCTCCTTATGCCGCCGTAACCGACTTACACATGTGGAAGGTGAGCGGGCATCACTACTCAGCGGCGATTACTCTTGAATCAAACAGCGATAAAAGCGTCCCTGAATATAAACAAATGCTCGCCAAGTTTGATAAGATTAATCATCTTACTCTCGAAGTGCACTCAAACGGCCATGCAAAATATAGAACAGCTTAATCAAATACTGACTGAGTTCTACGATAAAATGTCTTCGTGGGAGCAATCCGTTGTCAAAGAAACGGGTTACTCCTTAGCACAAGTACATACCATCGAAGTGCTTGGTATGCATGGTGCGTTAAGAATGAAAGAATTGGCAGAAAAGCTTGGCATTACTACTGGCACACTTACTGTTCAAATTGAGAAGTTGGTTAAGGCAGAATTGATTGAACGCCATGAACACCCAACGGATCGTCGTGCGATTGTGGTGGCTTTGACCGATGAAGGTCAGAAGATCCATGTTCACCACAACCAACTTCACTTGAATTTGGTTAATGAGCTGACGCAAGACATCGAAGAAGACGAGAAAGCGGTGTTATTGAAGTGCCTAACCAAGATGGTGAAAGCGTTTTAGTCAGCGTTAAGTTTGCACCCTAACTTATTAGCGGCAAAGCGATTGATTAAGAAATCCAAAAATGGACCTGACTCTAATTGAGTAGGTCCATTTTTTATGAATCTAAGAAATCGAGTCTCATTTTGGCTCCTCTGATGAGCCAAAATAATGTCATTGCCGCTATGAAGGCCAATAAAACGCTAAAGTCTTTCAATTCAAAGCCTTGTGTGGCCTACTGTGCGAGGTGTACTTGCCCCGTCAAATACCCGTCTCCCAAATTTATAACGCAACGGATGTACATGTAATAAATTTGTGTTATTGATAAATTTAACTTTAATGAAGGGTCTCATTTGCTGTTTAAATGCAATTGAGAACAGTACGGCTGGTGGTCTTCATTGCCTCTTGTTTCGTGCTCATTATTGGGACAAAAACGATAAAAATAACGAGATAACACGAGTTAGTTAGCATGAGCTAATTAGAACGAGTTACATACCACACTTAGATACCCATATTTAGTTTAGTAAAGACGAGTCGCATATATGAATATAAAGAAAAAGCTCTATTCATTGGGAATGTTTTCCATTTTCGGCATGATTTCATTGCTGTTTACCACCTCACAATTCGCAGACACCACCGCTCAAATGAGCGAAGCCAAACAAATAACCAAAGAACTCGAAGTGCGATTGCTCAACCTTCGCCGAAACGAGAAAGACTTCTTATTGCGCAGTGATTTGAAATACCTCGACAAGTTCGATGTTAACTACAACAAATTCCTAGCGTCTGAATCAGAACTTAACGCCGTGCTGAACGACTTGGGTTTAGCGAACAGCACACACTTGCGTGAAGACATTGAAACGTACCATACAAGCTTTGTGAACTTAGTAAAAGCGAGCGAAGTGTATGGATTAGCACGAGACAAAGGCTTGCTTGGTCAATTTCATGAAGAGTTAGACAGCATCAGTGCAACAGTCAGCGCTGAACAAAAAGTCGAGCTGTACCTGTTTAATGACCTGATTGAAAAGGGCACATTCGACCCGAGTGTTCTGTCTATTACCTCTAATACGGCAAGCTCTACTGCTTTGATAGATGCTGCGCGTCAAGTGGTTGAACAGAAACGTGTGATTGGCATAAAGCATAATGAAGGTCTGTTAGGACAAGCACGCTCAGGTTCTCATGCGATTGAAACTCAATTCAAAGAGTTCTCTGCCGTGTTAGAGCAAGAAACCCAACAAGAGATGGACAAACTGTCGCTGATCAACAACACCCTTTGCGTCACGTTACTTGTGTCGATCATTCTGTTCAGCTGGTTAATCGTCCGTTCTATTATTGGTAAGATTGAGTCATTGCTTTCAGTGATCCGCAACATCGTGGATTCTAACGATGTGTCGATTCGTTCACACCTAGATGGCAAAGACGAACTGAGCACGTTAGGCCAATACTTCAATCAATTACTTGATCAACTTGAAGGGCTTATCGCGGCATCTCAATCTAAGTCACTTCAACTGACTCAAAGCACATCGAACATGCATGATGAGCTTGAATCGGTCATCAAGCAGTTTGAAGTGCAAGCTAACCACACCTCGACCATGACAACGTCAGTACAAGAGATGGTACTTACCATTGGCGAGATCTCTGAAAGCACATCGGTTGCTGCAGAAGGTGTTCATCAAGCGAAAGTGAATGCTGACAAGGGCCGCGAAGTGGTTGTCGCGACCATCGACAATATTACTCAGTTGTCTGAACGCCTTTCAAGCAGCCAAGATTCGATTAGCTCACTGAACCATCATGTTGATCAAATTGGCGATGCAGTAAACATCATCCAAGGCATTGCAGAACAAACCAACCTATTGGCATTGAACGCGGCGATTGAAGCGGCACGTGCGGGTGAACAAGGTCGTGGCTTCGCGGTGGTTGCAGATGAAGTACGAGCGCTGGCAAGCAGAACGCACCAATCAACCACTGAAATTACCAGTGTAGTCACGGCAATTCAGAGCCAAATGAATGCTTCGATGACCGAAATTGGTGAGTGCAATCAACAAGGTCAATTAACACTAAAAGATTCAGAAGAGCTTGATGCAAGCCTACAGCTGATCTTAAGTGACATGGAAAGCATTCAAGGCAACTCTGAACGTATTGCTTCTGCAATTGAAGAGCAGGGCGCAGTAATGGCGCAAGTAAGCGACTCAATCACTGAGCTGAACACTATCTCGAATGATAATAACGCTTCGGCGCAGCACTGTTTAGTCGAAGTGGATAAAGTCGCAGAGCAAGCAAACGATATGGACCAAGCGGTCGCGCAGTTTAAGACATCTTAGAATCAACCTAGTTGCATTAAAGAAGTGCAGCCAAACAACTCAAGCGAAAGGCGCGGATTATCTGCGCTTTTTTGTACCTAATGGATAGGCAAGTTCATGAACAGATAGAAATAAGAATAAGGCATTCCAAAATAGACTTAAGTATCTGTGATATATAAGTAAAATAATGACAGACTATCGAATGAACGAACGTACTGGCGCGTTTCTGACAAACGGTTAAATCTATAGGAAGAGGGATAACATGCACTACGACGTATTCAACGGAGACGCAGACGGCATCATCGCTTTGCTGCAACTGCGCCTAAATGAGCCAAAAGAAACTGTACTGATCACTGGTGTAAAGCGTGATATCAAGTTGGTTTCTCAAGTGGTCTCTAAATTGGCGGAGCAGGGCGATCAAGCGGATGTTGCGTCTGTTACGGTCCTAGATGTATCGATGGAGAAGAACCTTCCGGCTTTACACTCGTTACTTGAGGCCAACGTTGAAGTGTTCTATTGCGACCACCATCGCACAGGCGATATACCTCAGTCTAAGCATCTTGATACTTTAGTTAATACGGCACCTGAATGTTGCACCAGTTTGTTGATAAATCAGAAGTTAAAGGGTGAGTATGTTGCGTGGGCCATTGCTGCTGCCTTTGGTGATAATTTAAAAGCGGTAGCTTCACAATTAGCGTTAGAAAATGGCTTTGACCGATCCCAAACTGATTTTTTGGAAGAACTGGGTACTCTCATTAATTACAACGGCTACGGCTCGTCACTGAGTGACTTGCACTTCACGCCAATCAAGCTTTACCAAGCTCTCTATCAATATCCGAATCCGTTTTCTCTCCTAGATGACAAAGGTTCAGTTTTCTATCGTCTTCGTACAGCTTATCAAAGTGACAACCAACACCTATCAAACCTAGGACCAATATATGAGAGTGAAGTCGCGCGTGTGTTTGAATTGCCAAGTGAGACTTGGGCAAGGCGTATTAGTGGTGTCTTTGGCAATGAAATCGTTAATCAAGACCCAGGCCGAGCGCAAGCAGTGTTAACTAAAAACCAAGATGGTGAATCTTATACTGTGAGCTTGAGAGCGCCGTTATCAAATAGAACGGGTGCAGACGAAATTTGCTCTAGTTTTGAAACGGGGGGTGGAAGAAAAGCAGCAGCTGGCATCAATCAACTCACTGAAGAAAATAAGATGAATTTTATTTCATCAATTGAGAGTTATTATTCACAACTGGGCAATTGTATCGATAGTTAACTCTCGATCTGAAAACTGAAAATACAATAATTGTCACCTACATTTTTGGTTGTTCGTGTACACATCTAGCATATGTATAGCTAATAAATCTAATCAATTTTAGTGATATCACTCGCAATGATAAATCTCTGTTAGGTCAGTAAACATAAGGGTTTCTAGACCTTTTGCTCTTATTTTTAGCCGAGCGTGTCCACTTAACTATTTTCACACATTCATCTTAATTACTTATGTGAATTAAGATTCCAGATTCATTTGCGCTGTCAATAATTTAGCTCGATAAATCAATATTTTAGCATTTCAATTTGAATGAAAAGTCAAAATCATATTGATTCTTATATTCAATCCGTGACTTAAAATCACAAGTTAAATCAAAGGTCATCTTTTCTTATAAATTCCATTACTTGTCTATAAATATTCATGGCTAAAATGAATTGATTCGGTTGTGATGGGCACAGCTGTTGAGTAAGGAAATGGAATTGATGTTGAAACGTAAAGCTCTGCAATTAGCGGTATCTGTCGGAATGGCCGCAATGTCTGGCGCTGTTTATGCGAATGGTTCAGATATGACGAATCCAGACTCTGGCGTCGTGGTTGGCTATTGGCATAACTGGTGTGACGGCGGTGGCTACCAAGGTGGTAATGCGCCATGTGTAACGCTGGATGAAGTGAACCCAATGTACAACATCGTGAATGTGTCATTCATGAAAGTGTACGATGTGGCTGATGGTCGAATCCCAACTTTTAAACTGGACCCAACCATTGGGCTGTCAGAACAACAATTTATTGACCAAATCTCAGAACTCAACAAGCAAGGTCGTTCTGTCCTGATAGCGCTGGGTGGTGCTGATGCACATGTAGAACTAGAAACCGGTGATGAAAGAGCCTTTGCTGATGAAATTATTCGTCTGACTGAGCGTTACGGATTCGATGGTCTGGATATCGATCTGGAGCAAGCCGCGGTAACCGCAGCCAACAACCAAACTGTTATTCCTGATGCGTTAAAACTGGTGAAAGACCATTACCGTGCTGAAGGCAAAAACTTCCTCATCACGATGGCGCCTGAATTTCCGTACTTAACGTCTGGTGGTAAATATGTACCATACATCGACAATCTAGAAGGTTACTACGACTGGATTAACCCTCAATTCTACAATCAAGGTGGCGATGGTATTTGGGTTGATGGTATCGGTTGGATTGCACAAAACAATGATGAATTGAAAGAAGAGTTCATCTACTACATTTCTGATTCTCTAATCAACGGTACTCGTGGCTTCCACAAGATCCCACACGACAAGTTAGTGTTTGGTATCCCTTCGAGCATTGATGCTGCAGCGACGGGCTTCGTGCAAGATCCTCAAGATCTTTACGACGCATTTGAGACCTTAACGACTCAAGGCCAACCTTTGCGTGGTGTAATGACGTGGTCTATCAACTGGGACATGGGCACCGATAAGAACGGCCAACAATACAACGAACAGTTCATCAAAGATTACGGCCCATTTGTTCATGGGCAAGTGACACCGCCACCGGTTGAAGGTGAGCCAGTGCTGAAAGGCGTTGAAAATGCGCGTGTTCTTCATGGCAGCGCATTTGACCCTATGGAAGGCGTAACTGCAACAGACAAAGAAGACGGCGATTTAACGTCTTCAATTGATGTTGAAGGATATGTTGAAACAGCGGTTATTGGCACTTACGTTCTGACGTACCGTGTGAAAGACAGTGACAACAACGAGACAACCAAAGCAAGAACGGTAGAAGTTTACAGCCAAAAACCAGTATTCGATGGCATATCTGATACGACAGTAATACTTGGTTCTGCATTCGACCCAATGGCAGGTGTGACGGCGAATGATGCAGAAGATGGTGACCTAACGAGTTCTATTACACACACTGGCAGTGTCGATGTGAATGAAATGGGCAACTACTCGCTTGTATATAGTGTGACAGACAGTGCGCATCAAACCGTCACTGCTGAACGTAAAGTGTCTGTGACTGACGGTTCTAACTGTGCTGCTGCATGGGATGCCGAAACGGTTTATGTTGAAGGCGACCAAGTGTCACACGACGGTTCAACGTGGGGATCTGGCTGGTACACTCGTGGCGAAGAGCCGGGAACGACAGGTGAGTGGGGCGTTTGGAGAAAGGTTTCAGATTCTTCTTGCGGTGGTAACCCTGAGCCGGGTACAGATCCTGAACTTGAAGTTTCGGGTCTCCAGTCTGAATACGCACCTGATAACGGTGATGTCCGCTTGGATCTGACACTAACGTCAAACGAAGCAATGGATGTGACTGCAATGGTGTTAAATAGTGCAGGTATTTTAGTTGAACAGACTAAAGTAAACCTCGTAGATAGCCAAACAATCACCATCGTTTTGAATGACGTAACTGACGGCCAATACTCACTTGAAGTAGTTGGTACTGCTTCGGATGGTGAAATGGTCATGGTGAATAATTCGTTCTCTGTGAAAGACGGTGGTGGTGGTACACCACCTCCAGGTGATTACCCTCCATATGAAGCAGGCACAAACTACGCAGCAGGTGACATTGTAGTGGGCAGTGATAATGGTTTATATGAATGTAAGCCTTGGCCATACACGGCTTGGTGTGCAAGCGCATCTTACGCTCCTGCAGAAAGCCAATACTGGCAAGATGCTTGGACAAAGCTGTAAGCTAAGTTAATTGTGTACTAGAAACTAGAAACTAGAAACTAGAAACGATCAAAGAGAGGCCATGTGCCTCTCTTTTTTATTGCTTAAACGAAATGGAATCATGGGCTCATTTTCATTGTTGTCACACATAATGGCTAAGTCGATAGAGGACTTTGCTTTAGATAAAAATAAGAGTGATTATCAATTGTATTAATGGATTGATAGATGCACTATGCGCACAATGAATTTTCAATTTTGTGAATATCTAAATAATGAATCTAGCGCAAGTCGACCTTAACCTCTTAGTCATCCTTAAGCACCTTTTAGAAGAAAAGCATGTGTCCAACACGGCATTGGCACTCGATATGAGTCAGCCAACGGTGAGTCGTTCGCTGCAAAAACTGCGCACTGTATTTAACGATGATTTGTTGGTGAGAGCGGCTTATGGCTATGAATTGACGCCAAAAGCGGAAGCGATCAAGCAAGATCTTAATTCTGTACTTACGCGCTTAGAAAAGCTGGTTCACGGAGACGTATTTGAACCTCAGACTAGTGACAATACCGTTCGCTTTTTTGGCTTGGTTCCTCAGGTTTCTCACTTATTGCCAAAAGTCGTGGCACAAATTCGAAAACAAGCACCGAACATGGTTGTTGATATTGACTCCATCCCTAAACGTCACTTCGAACCTTTGTTGTCGGGCGATGCGCACTTCGTGTTGTCAACGCATGAACCGTTAAGTTCTGAGCAGAATCTGTATCGAATGTTCGTTATTAGCCGTGATTATCGCTTATTGATGAGCAAAGACCACCCGTTGGCAGACAAAGAGATCACAGTCGATGATTTACTTAACAGCCAACTAGGCCAGATCTCGCTGCAAGGTGACAAAAAACTCTCCATTGAAAATCGCTTTAAAGATTTAGGCTTGATTGATAAGCAGCGCCAACTATCGATTCCGATTCAGCTGTCTAATTTTAATATTGCTGCAGATATCGCTGAGACGACTGACATCATCTTTCACTTACCGACACCGTTTGCCACACAAGCCGCTAATCAAAGAGATTTAATTTGTAAACGCGTACCCAAAGCCATCAGAAGCCCATCAGAAGATGTGTATCTATATTGGCACAAGCGTTTCCACAATGATCCTATGTGTCGATGGGTTCGCAATCTATTTAAAGAGATATACACCTGATTTATCTGGATGGTGAATGTGATTTTAATAGTGCCATTGAAATGAATATATCTTTGTTTTGTTATTTGAAAGGTGAATAACGAGAATCAATTTTTGGTATGAAACTTTCGTTGATAAGAATGGTACTAGGTTATTTAATGCAAACCATTATCATTACCAATCACATATAAGAATAAATATCATGTCTGAGAGATCTCTTTTGATTCGCAAACCTCTTTTGGTTCGTAAACCCCTTTCGATCGCAGTCGCTGTTATTTGTACGTCACTTTCAGCTAACGTGTTAGCGCAAGAAGAAGCGCAAGCAACAGATGAGCAAATGGTAGTTACGGCAACTCGTACCGAAATGGCACTAAAACAAGCGCCTGCTTCAATGTCGGTTATCACTGCACAAGACATTGAAGACAGCCCAGGTATTACCTTGGCTGACATCGTTGCTGAATCAACCAGTGTTGAGTCTGACTTCGATAGCACACGTGCTGGTCGTCAGATGATCTCTATTCGTGGTATGGATTCTGATTATACGCTTATCATGGTAAATGGCCGTCGTCTCAGCTCGGCAAGTGCCATCATCCGTGGTAATGACTTCGACCTTTCTACTATCCCAGCAGATTCAATCGAACGTGTTGAAATCATCCGTGGCCCAATGTCTGCACTTTATGGTTCAGATGGTATGGGCGGTACAATCAACATCATCACTAAGGCTCCAGAAAATGATTGGAGCTCTACATTGAGCATGGACACTTCATCGCCGCTTGATGGTGATGGGGGCGAAGAGTACTCAATGGGCTTCACAACGTCTGGTGCATTGATTGAAGATGAGTTGTTCGCTCGACTTTCTGTTAATCAAACAAGCCGTAATGCATGGCAACCATATTCTGGTACACACAGTTCTGGCTACGACCGTTCAGACGTAACAGCTCTAGAAGAACGCGACACGCTAAGCATGCTTGCAAGCCTGACATGGCACATGACAGATAACCAAACCATCGATTTTGATTTTGGTTACAGCGATGACGAACGTGAATCAGCGGCAGAAAGTGCGAAATCGGTTATTGAGTCAGACACTCGTGTCGTGCGTCACAGCCAAGCAATTACACACAGTGGTTTCTGGAGCTGGGGTGATACTCAAGTTCGTTATTCGCGCGAGAACGTGACTGATAACGATGCAGCCGATCTAGGCAATAACTTCAGCAGCGATATCGAAGAGCTCACTCAAATTGTTGAAGCATCTGCTACCACTTACCTTGGTTACAGCCACACGCTGACATTTGGAATGGACTACCAGTTAAGTGAACTAACTAACAAAGAAAACCTATCGAGCGGAATGTCGGAAGCATATCAAGGCGCATTGTTTGTGCAAGACCAATGGGTCATGACAGACAGCCTAACCGCAACGTTCGGTGGTCGTTTGGATAAACACGAACTGTACGGCGAAGAGTTCAGCCCACGTGTGTACTTGGTTCACCAAACAACGAACGACCTAATCATTAAAGGTGGTGTAGGCAAGGCATTCAAGGCCCCAACATTGACTCAAAACCAATCTGACTACACAGTTTCAAGCTGCAAGGGTGGTTGTGCGTTGGTGGGTAATGAAGATCTAAATCCAGAGACAAGCATTAACTACGAACTTGCGACGGTATACACACAGCCACGTTGGAATGTAGAAGCGGCGTTATTCCGCAATGAGATTAATGACCTTATCGAAAGAACACAAGGTTACTGCCCGCAAGGTGGTGATTGGAACGAAAGTGCTCTTCAATGTGAAAACCCTGACGGTACACCAACGGGAGATTTGGGCGCGAAGACGCACCAAAACGTGTCTGAAGCTATCATTCAAGGTGTTGAGCTTGGCGGTATGTACCAAATCTCTGACGAGTGGGCCGTTTCTGGTAACTACACTTACCTAGATACAGAAGACAAGTCGACAGGTGAAGAGCTACTTGAGCGTTACAAGCATTCAGGCTTTGTGAAACTTAACTGGAACCCAACTTACGATCTAAGCACTTTCGTGAGTGCACGTTACCGTGGCGAGCGCCAGATTGACAGCGACCTAACGCAAGACGCTTACACAACATTGAACATCGGTACGGTTTACAATGTGAATGACTCAGTACGACTACGTGCAGGTATCTCAAACCTAACGGATGAGTCAGTATCAGATGAGTTAGAGTACATTGGTTATGTTGAAGAGCCACGTACCTACTACATAGGTATGACCGCTGACTTCTAATCAATCTGTGTTTGATTCGGTAGGTAGATACATATAAAACAAAGAACCCACATGACTTAACGTCGTGTGGGTTCTTTTGATTTGGGCGCTCGTAATTGAGTGCACATAGGTATCGAAGAGTGTTAGATTTTTACACAAGTGACAAGAGCATTGCCGGACTGAGTATCCCAAGGAATCAGCTTGTCGTAATCGTGCTCGAAGATATTAACCTCAAAGTAGGGCTTTAATATCTCGATTAACTCCTTAAACGAGAATGCCACCATCGGGTGTTCATCATTCCAAACTTGAGTTTCACCTGCAGTCGTTTTTTCGATACTAAGCTTTAGCGCTTGCTTATCACCGTGACCAGAGTAGTACCACCCTGAACGGAAGGTAAAGTCATCTTGTTCTTGGTTTGTGGTGTGTCGAACAAACAGATCATTGCTGATCTTATCTTTATCGACAACGTTAAAGCAGAACACACCGCCTTGTTTTAGCGCTTTGTGAACGCTAGCAATGCACTCTTTTAACTTCTCGATGCCATCGTTGTAGTGGATCGAATACAAGAAACAAGTAATAAGATCGAACGGCTCAGAGACTTCAAAATTACTCATGTTCTGAACAGAAAAGCTGGCTTCAGGGCAGCGTAGTTGAGCGATATCTAACATGGGTTGGTTTAAGTCAAGCCCGTTACTTTGATAACCATAATCAATAAAGTGACGAACGTGTGGGCCAGTACCACAACCGAGGTCTAGGTGAGTTTTTCCTTCATTTCCAAAAATCTGATGTAGCCTACGAACGCAGTGACTTTGCGCTTGGTAGTCAATATCAACACACATTAAATCATAGTAACCCGATAGGTCGGTATAGAGCGCGTTGGCGGACATGTTTGCCTGCAGCATTTGCTGAAAAAATTGGGGTGGCGCATCATATACCGAAATGTGGAATTCGCAATAAAATATTCAACATGCTCATGCACTTTAATTCCAACTTTGTCACTAACTAAACACTGATGATTCACTGTTAGGAGTATGGAAAAATATCATCAAAGCGAGATAGCTTCAGCCGTTACGAACACGCTTCGATACAAACCGATTCATTATTTATTGAAACTTGGTTTTTGCCGTTTGCTTTTGCTCTATAAAGTGCGTCATCGGTGACTTTAATGAGAGTATTGACTGAGTTCGAGGAACGACAAATACATCGACTGGTCATTCCAATACTGACACTGGACCTAAACGGACGGCGATTAGCACCAATAAAAATATGTTGATTAAATGAATGACAAATACGTTCACCAATGATTTGGGTATACGCAGGTTTCGCATTAGGAATGAACACAATAAACTCTTCACCACCCCAGCGTCCCACTACGCCATGGAGCAATTCAACGTGAGTTTTTATAGTGTCAGCTAAGTGCTTAATGACAGTGTCACCAACGGTGTGACCAAACTGATCGTTTATCAACTTAAAGTCATCAATGTCAATCAACATACAAGACATTTCGATTCTCTGATTCATTGGCTTCTTTATCCAATCATAAATCGCCCGACGATTGAGTGCCTGCGTTAAGTCGTCATGCATAGCACGATGCAGTAATTCTTTTTCCAACAATACTTTATCTGTCACTTCTTCAAGCACGACCTGAATTGCGTCTTCACCTTCCCAGTTAATCACGTTGTCATAGAGATTGAAGTACTTCTTTGTCCCATCAAAGCACTGATTGATGACGACAGAACTAAAGCTAGGTGGATTGCCGTTAAGGATATTATGGCAACGTTTTATTGCCGATTGGCGTTGTTCTTCAGGAACGATTGAAATAACCGACTCCATAGATAACACATGTTCGATCGATGTCGCGCCTTGTTGTTCAACCCAAGCTTGGTTGACCATTAAAGGTTTGAAATTGCGATGAATCAAAATGCCTTGCTTCGATGTACTGAGTAGCTTTCTATACATACGATCGGTTTCGTGGCGTTGACGTTGCGCTTCTACCACAGAGGTGATGTCAATGATGTTCACTTTAAGAGCGGGCTTGTTATTCAATTCAACAATGTGCGATAAGCAAAATATGGAGATATTACGGCCATGAGTGGGAATGTCTGTGTACAATTTTCCTTTCTTAAGCTTGCCTTTTATTGCTTCTAGATAGCGTTGCTTGACTAGATTTTGGTAACTATCAGGTACCAAGGCATATACAAAATCAACATTGCGTAATAACTCACCACGGTTTTTATAACCAAAGATTTGAGCGATCTCGTTGTCGACATCAACAACTCGATGATCTTGAAGTGTCATACACCCTTGTGCTGAGTCGAAGTTTTGACAGGCCAAAGTGGTGGTTAAATCTAGTTGAATACTCATATCTACCGGATTACTTATTCGTTAACTGAAATAGGTTTTTCTCACTCGATGTAGCGACCCCAAGGTCTTTGCGGAGCTTTTTTATGACGAGACTAGATTGGAAAATTATGGTATCTAGGTAAACTAAGTGTGACATTTAAAATTTTATGATAAATCAGTAATTTTACTGGTTTTAACCCAGTTCTTGAAAAGGAAACAATTCAGGAAAGTAGATCAGTAATTAAAGCTAAATAAGCGAGCTAAACAAGGAAAGTTAAGACAATGGAATCAGCACCAAACGCAAAGGACTCTGTGGAAATCGGTACTTCAATAATCATCAAGCTTGATGACTTATCGGGTGGGGAAGTAATAGGCTTACTAGAAGAGCATCTCGCTGATATGTACGCAACATCACCACCCGAAAGTGTTCATGCTCTGGATCTGGATGGGCTCAAGTCGCCAGAGATTACCTTTTTTAGTGCTTGGAAAGACAGTCAATTGCTTGGGTGTGTTGCGATTAAAGAGTTAAATACCCAACACGCTGAACTCAAATCGATGAGAACCTCACAGTTTGCTCGAAAGTCAGGTGTTGCTAGCCAACTTTTACAACATGTATTGGATACCGCAGCCATTCGCAAGTATCAGACAATCAGTTTAGAGACAGGTTCAGAAGACTACTTTAAGGCAGCGCGTAACCTGTATGAAAAGTTTGGCTTTGGATACTGTGAACCATTTGCAGATTATATATTGGACCCGCACAGCCAGTTTATGAGTATCGAATTGTGTTAGAAGTGACTACATCGCAAAGAGAGATTCCCTATCACGTTCGTTCCTCACTGTAGGGAATGACGGAGGGGGTGTACCTCGCTTTAGAGAGTGACGGGGTTGTAGCTTCTGTAGTCAGAAATAACGAATACAATATTCACGCTATTTCCTCTCGTCATTCCAGAACTGGGGTGACTTGATTCCCCAGCGTCATTCCAGAACCGAGGGACGAGGTATGTGGAATCTCTAACCGCAGAGAGAGATTCCCTATCACGCTCGTACCTCGCTTTAGGGAATGACGATTATCCGGTCAATGACTAAAACGTTAGCGATTTTCTAGCTCTGCGAAAATAGCTTCAGCATCCACAATACTTCCTGAGATAGAAAGTGTGTTGAACGGAACCAAATCTTCAGGGCTAGAAGGCTTTTTAACTAACAGCTCTGGGTAGACTTTCGATTCGCCCATCAACATTGCCTTAAGCTCTTTGACGGATAGGTCAGGGTAGCGAGACCAAACTAATGCCGCGACGCCGGACACGACAGGTGCAGCCATACTTGTGCCACTTTTCGAACCGTAGGTGTTTCCCGGAGTGGTTGATAAAATGCGGTACCCAGGTGCAAACACATCAACTGATTTCTGGCCGAAGTTACTAAAGCTCGCCACTAACGTTTCGTCGGCATATTTTGCTGATGCACCCACATCTAACCATGTTGAAATAGGCTTTGAACGGTAGTGCTTCGCGTAGCGGTTTGGAAAGCTTGGTTTGATGTCGTTATCGTTACGGCTGTTCCCCGCAGAGTGAACGATCAAAACGCCTTTACGAGCCGCGTAACGGAATGCGTGGTCGACGATGTATTTACGTGGCGAGTAGCTTTTACCAAAGCTCATGTTAATGATCTTCGCGCCATTATCGACGGCGTAACGCACTGCATTGGCAATGTCCTTGTCCCGCTCATCGCCATTTGGCACCATACGTACCGCCATGATTTGAGCATGATCTGCCACACCATCAATACCCACTGAGTTGTTACGCTCTGCAGCGATGATTCCAGCAACGTGTGTACCGTGCGAACCAACAGGGCCTTTCACATCGTTGTTGCCGTAGCCTTTTTCCCAAGGGTTCGAGATGTCATCCCAAACAATATCGCCACGCGTGTCGAGCTCTAAGTTAAGATGGAAATCCAGAGAGTCTTGGTAACGGCTACGACGTGATTCCAGATATTCAAATGAATACCATGAATCAAACACACTCAAAAGCCCTTCAGCTGCAGTAACGACGCTAGCATTCTCACTATCTAACAGTGTTTTCAGACCGTTAGTAGAAAAGTCTTTTTGATCGACGAACTGAAGAATCTGTTCTTTGAACTCATTGGCTTGGTCAGTTGCTGTCGTTACACGATTCAACGCATCTTGGTCATCTTTTAGAGACGACAAGTAATCGGATTCAACATCTTGATAATACTCACGCTTCTTACGCGGAATCCAATGTCCGTTCTCTTTTAACTCAAGGTACTTTTTGTATTCTCTAGTGACTTCTAGCGTGTCCTGGTCAACGTTAATGCCTAATGAGTTACCAAGAAAATTCCAACCATGAACATCATCGATGTAGCCATTGCCATCATCATCGATACCGTTGTCTGGGATCTCTCCTTCATTGGTCCAAAGCTTGTTTTTGAGGTCTTCGTGTTCAACGTCGACACCCGAATCAAGAACGGCAACGATGACTGGTTGTGGTTGAAGAGGGGGCATCAAGTAGTCGTATACCACATCAGAACCCACACCCTGAATTCTTGTGTAGCTTGCCGTTAAATTAAACCAATCACCGCGCTGTTCATCAGCGTTGCTCATCATTCTCATCGAGAAAAATGAAGGTTGAATAGTTTCTCGCGAGTAATCCTCGACAATCGTCCCTTTTACATCTTGGATGAAAGGTGAGTTGGCAGGTTGCGACTCTGTGCTATTTTCATTGAGAGTAGAAGCTGATACGTGAGCCGAAGCCATAATAGCCAACGCAAGCGTGGTGAGTCTTTGTCCGTGATTCATGTGTGTTGCATCCTTATCATTGTGCGACTAAATAGTTGTGCCACAAGAACTGACTCTTCAGCGAAGCTTTATGAAAGCACGCGGTCAGTTCTGAGAGAGGGAAATGCCCGCTCAAAAAGCAGTCAAAAGGTAATATGCAATCAGACTTGTATCATTCGTTTGATCAATGAAATGGTAGGAAGATCTCACTGTGATTGATTTTAAAGTCTCAAAGTTTGAGCTAAATTCTATTAATAAAAGCAATATTTATAAAATTAAGAGTTGGAATTAAAGGCGTTTAAAATCAATTGATTAGTTTGTTAGTTGCAGGGGATGGTTTTGGCTCTCACTCAGCATTGAAGTGCTTTTGAAAGAGCCAAGATCAAGGAGCTTAGTCTTCGTGAGAGCTAAATTCAAAGTTTCCGTTGACGGCAAAATGGTCTGAAAGGTGCCAACTTCCCCAAGTGTCAGAGCTCAACCTTTGATGAAGCTTGACCGTATTAGTATTACTTGTTGCTAGTCTATGCACTCTGCTAACAAAAACGTAATCCAGATACTCTACATCAGCGCCACCTGAATACTTATAAGCGGCATACGGGTTAATCGTCGGGTCAAAGGTTGCATTGGTGTAGCCTCTGAATTCTGGAGGATCAACATCCAACGTAGCTAGCATTAAAAGGTATTCCACGAAGTCGCTATTTTTATCGATATTGAAGTCTCCAGCATAGATAACCGCTTCGTTGGAAGGTATGCCTTTAGTCAGCATAAAGGTTCGCATCAGTCCTAGCTGTAGGCGTCTTAGACGTTTGGCTGCTGGCGTATTAAATGATGCTAGGTGAGTGTTGAATATATGGTATATCTCACCATCTTTGTCGACTTTGGTATAGACGACGCCTTTATCTGCGTAACAATCAGTTCCGGAGCAGTGTTCAAAAACTATACTGTCGGTTTCAATAATTGGATGGCGACTAAAAGTGACCACGCCTCCGTCGTACATCGCACTAGTGCCACCTCCTACTACCTCTGTTCTAAATGCATATTCCTCTGCTAGAGCGTTGAATAGGATCTCTCGGTCTGAAGAAAAAGCTTCTTGAAGTGTGAGTACGTCATATCCGGAGAGAGTGTGGTCCAAGACACTTGCACGACTTGTAATGTTTGATGATACGCCGGGGAGCATCCATAGGTTATATGACCCAACGTTCAAGGTATTTGGGTCTTGATCAAAATCATTGATCGTATGTTCTGAGACTACAAATTCAACGTCGTCAAAGCCTGACGTGTATATAGCCTTAACACCGAACTCAGAGTGATATCCATCTTGGTTATAACGATGAAGAATATATGGGTTGTAGTCGGTCATCATCCCTTGATCTTTATACCCATAAGACAGCGTTGTACCTGAACTATGACCAACCAACTTAAGTTGAGCAACGGGTTCTTGCGGTTTGACTTCCCATGTTCCCTCATCAGTCAATCGTGATATTGTCAGAAAGTAATCATATGTAGCGCCATTCACAATCCCATAATATCGATTAAAATCAGCCACTTTAGCTTTTTGATAGGGCCAAATTACTAAGTCATTTCCTGTTAACCTGTATTGGTAACCATTACTGACAGGCGCACTGGAGTCTACTGAAAAGTTTATCAATATGGGTTTGTCAGTGCGGTTTATATAGTAAAGTGATGTTGCGAGTGCTTGGCTGGCTATTGCCCAAATTATCAGTGTTGAACACAGCTTTTTAATCATGTTTCTTCCTTTGATTACATTCCTAAAATCGAAAACAGAAAGTAGCCCTGGTATGCATTCAGTTGCAAATTAAAGATTTTGGTTTTGTGCTGTGTAACGCGCATGTGATCATATTGTAAATTTTATGAAAAATTACTCTGTTTTATAGTAACTTATGATTATTCTAACCGATTCGAAGTACATTCTATGACGACTTATTTTGCTGGTTTCTCCCTTGGGCTTTCGCTAATCCTTGCGATTGGTTCTCAAAATGCGTTTGTTTTAAAGCAAGGTCTAAAGAATCAACACGTATTGGCAGTTTGCGCTGTATGTGCAATTTCTGATGTCTTACTCATTAGTTTTGGTGTAACAGGCTTCGGCGCAATCGTTAAGCAATTCCCACAAATTGAGCAGTTCGCCCGTTATGGTGGGGCTATCTTTTTGGGTGTCTATTCATTCTTAAGCTTCCGTTCAGCATTCACTGAAAATCACGCCTTAGAAGCCACTGCTGAAACCAAAGACTCATTAACTAAAGCGATGGCGATGTGTTTGGCGTTCACTTGGCTTAATCCGCATGTGTATTTGGATACTGTGGTATTGCTGGGTTCTATCTCAACTCAATATCAACCTAATCAAATGTTGTTTGGTGCTGGTGCCGTATCGGCGTCGTTTGTGTTCTTCTTTTCACTTGGATATGGCGCACGCTTCTTGGCTCCAATGTTTAAGAACCCGAGAGCGTGGAAGGTGTTGGAATTTGTCGTTGGCGTGATCATGGCGTCTATTGCATTATCTTTGATCGTCTAGCTGCGCGTAATTAGGCATTCAAACATATGGTCTAAAGCTCCTACCTAGAGTTACTAATTAAAGTTCCTATCTAAAGTGACTGTCTTTAGTTATCTCCGCATTTAATTATTTCCAAAAAAATAGAATTATTTTTCGTCTTTCGGTTTTGGCGTTCGTCTTAGGGGTACAAATACAAATTAATGACCTAATTCGGAGTAAACCATGATTAAACTTGTTAGCTTTAAAAACTGCCCATTCGTTCAACGTGTAATGGGTGCTTTGGTAATGAAAAATGTCCCATTTGAAATTGAATACATTGAGCTAAACAATAAACCTCAATGGTTCCTAGATATTTCGCCAAACGGACAAGTGCCAGTATTGATTACAGAAAATGACACGGTTCTTTTTGAGTCAGATGCAATTGTCGAATACCTGGACGATAAATACGCGCCGATAGAAGAGGTGTCTGCCGAGCAAAAAGCACTAGATCGTGCTTGGTCTTATCAGGCAAGCAAACATTACATGCCACAATGTGGAACGATGGGCAGTAAAGACAAAGAAACTTTTGAAACGCGTTTAACGAATCTTCAAAAATTTTGCCAAAAGGCCGAGAATAAGTTGGGTGACAGCGACTTCTTTAAAGGCGATTACATCTCTAACGTCGACATCGCTTGGCTACCACTGTTGCACCGAGCGTCAGTGATTAAAGAGGGCTCAGGTTTTGATATGCTTGAAGGCTTTCCAAAAGTACAGAAGTGGCAAGCGGCGCTGATTGAATCTGGCTTGACCTATAAAACCGTTCCTGCAGACTTTATTGAGAGATTCAGTGGCTTCTATTTAACGAATAACTACTTGGCTAGTCTCGCTGAAGTTCGTTAATAATATGGATTAAATTGAAATATATTTTAATAGCAGGCTGTTCTAAATAAATACCCTCCAAAAATAAAACTCATTCTTCGCTTTATCTCTTTTATTGGAAAAGAGAAAAACGGGATGAGTTTTTATATTTGGTCTTGAATGTTTGGGTTGTTTTTGAGATCGTCTGAGAATTTAATTATCAAACTAATAGATTGATTATAAAGAGTTTAATTTTAATTATACTCAAGTTTATTATTAGGTTTATACGTGTTTTAGTACTTGTTATCCCGCAGGAAATATGTCCATCTCATAAATAAGACTCTATTAACTATTTATGATTGTTCGTTTGATGACCTAAAAGTCTTGTGGTACTTTCTCATTCGCTCCGTAAATGAACAGTGTTTTATTGTTTGTTAGGAGTCGCTTGAATAATTTATTTAAACAGTATCGCAACCGTTGGAATAGTGTCGGAAACCTATTAATAGTTGATGAACGGTGCTGTGGGACAAACTAAAAAGGGTATTTTCATGCTTAAATCAACATTTCTATTGAGTCTAGTTGGCTTGGTTTCACTTCCTACATTTGCTGCTGGTGTTGAGGGTGGTCCATACATTGGCGCAGGCCTTGGTGTGTATCAAGACTCAGATACTGATGGCGGAGGCAATTTAGATGCTGAAAGCATGGGGTACAGCCTTTATGGTGGTTACCAATTTAACCGCATCGTTGGTATCGAACTTGGTTACACGGATTACGCCGATTACGAAAAATTTGGTACTAAACTCCTTTCACCAACGTCTTTGTCTGTTGCAGCAAATGTGGGCTACACGTTTGACAACTCAATCCGTCCATTTGTATTGGCAGGCTTAAGCTACGTTGATCTAAATTCAAGCAACGGTGCTTTCTATGGCGACGATTCAGGTGCAGGTTTCCGCTTCGGCGTTGGTGTGGAATACACCCCAGTAGAAAACTTAACACTTCGCCTGATTTCTCAAGCGGATGCAGTAAACATTGAAAACTACGCATACATCAATGGGAACAAAATACGTCTAAGCAGTCGAGACGTGGCATTTAGCACAGTAACACTGGGTGCTTCTTACAATTTCTAAGGCGTGTTGAGCCCCGAAACTGCGTATCGTTGATACGAAAGCCGCTCTGATTATGAGCGGCTTTTTTGTAGCTATAACTTATGAGACGTTCAAGCGTAAAATTAGTTGGTTTTCACAAGCTTATAAAAGGGAATTATGTCGACTATTTTGGTAGATTAAAGGCATTACATACTTCTAGTGAGCAGCAATGAAGATTCTTCACACGTCCGATTGGCACCTTGGCCAAAACTTCTACAATAAAAGCCGTAAGAATGAACATGAACGGTTTTTACAATGGTTACTTGAGCAAGTTACAGAGCACGACATCGACGCGATCATTGTTGCTGGCGATATTTTCGATACCAGTACACCGCCGAGTTACGCTCGTGAGATGTATAACAAGTTTGTGGTCGATTCGAACAAGATCGGCTGCCAGTTGGTGTTATTGGGTGGAAATCATGACTCAGTCTCTGTGCTGAAAGAGACACAGCAATTATTGAAGTACATGGGTGCAGACGTGATTCCTAATACCAATGAAGATCATGCGACTCAGGTTGTTGAACTCAAAGGCAAGAATGGCGATGTAGAAGCGCTGGTTTGTGCTATTCCTTTTATTCGCCCTCGCGATGTGTTGACCAGCCAGGCGGGTGTCACTGGTGTTGCGCGTCAGAAGCAACTTGGCGATGCAATCAAACAGCACTACCAAAGTGTTTATGATGCCGCTGTAGAAAAACGCGCAACGTTTAAAAATAGCGAACACATGCCGATTATCGCCACCGGTCACTTAACGGCGATGGGGGTTCAACAATCGGATTCGGTACGCGACATCTATGTCGGCAACCTTGATGGTTTTGCCGCTGATGGCTTCCCAGACGCAGACTATATTGCACTTGGTCATATCCACCGCCCACAAGTGGTAGCAAAGCGCGAATACATTCGTTACTGCGGCTCTCCAATCCCACTAAGTTTCGATGAGCTTAAATCTCAGAAGCAAGTATGTGTGGTTGAGTTTGTAGAAGGCGTGCGCACCATTTCTCAACTAGCTGTTCCAACATTCCAACCGCTTGCTGAAATCAAAGGCGACTTGAGCGAAATTGAATCACAACTGAACCAATACATTGGCTTAGATGGGGAACTGAGCGTTTGGTTGTCGATTGAAGTGCAAGCGCAAGATTACCTTTCAGATCTCCAAGAACGTATGCGAACACTAACCGAAGGTTTGAATGTGGAAGTACTTCAATTACGCCGAGCAAGAGAGCGTCGTAATCAAGCATTAGAGCAAGAGTCGGCAGAAACCTTATCTGAACTGAGCCCGATGGACGTGTTTAGCAAGCGTATTGCCTTAGAAGAGTTTGAAACCGATTCTGAAAAAGCGCGCTTAGAGCGAATGACGATGAAGTTTAAACAAGTGATGGTTGAAGTGTCTGAGAGCGCTCAAGCGCCAAATAAAGTAGAAGAGTAACCAGTATGAAGATTTTAAGTCTAGAATTTGAAAACCTGAACTCTTTGAAAGGGCGTTGGAAACTCGATTTTACTCAATCACCGTTTGCCGAAAACGGTTTGTTCGCGATTACTGGCCCAACAGGGGCGGGCAAAACCACCATTCTTGATGCTATTTGTTTGGCACTGTTCCACCGCACTCCACGTTTGAAAAGCATTGCTAAAGGCAATAATGAATTAATGACGCGTGGTACAGGCGAGTGTTTCGCCGAGCTTGAATTTGAAGTGCAGGGCAAAACATACCGCTCTAACTTCCATCAAAAGCGAGCGCGCGGAAAACACGATGGCGCATTACAAACGCCAACGTGTGAATTTTCGGATGCTGACACCGACAAAGTATTAGAAACCATGCTGACCAAGAAGACCAAGTTGGTGGAGCAGGTAACCGGTCTCGATTTTTCTCGCTTCACCAAATCCATCATGCTGTCACAGGGTGAATTTGCGGCATTTCTTAATGCCAATGCTAACGACCGTGCAGAGCTACTTGAAGAGCTGACGGGAACAGAAGTCTATAGCCTGATTTCCGAGCGTATCTACGATCATTTCAAGTCTAGCGAGGAATCGCTTAATCACCTCAAAGCAAAAGCTGAGGGTGTGAGTTTGCTGTCTGAAGAGCAAATCCAAGAGCTAACCGCAGATCGAGAAACGTTAGAAGCCGAGCAGAAGCGTTTGTCTGAGCAGTTAAAAGAGTGGCAAGCGCATCTAAGCTGGTGGAAAGATATGACCAAAGCTGAGCAAACTATTGCGACCAGTGAGCACGATCTTAAAACAGCTCAAGATGAACTAGACCGTAATCAACCTTCACTCGAGCGTTTAGCAAACAGTGAACCGGCTGAAAAGCTGCGCCCAATGCACAAAGATTTAAAGCGTTGCGAACAAGAGGTGAGCACTACTCAAGCTCACTTAGATAACAGCACCAAGTTACTTATTGTTCGTGATGAAGAAAAGCAAGATGCGCAAGCGAAACTGACTCAAAGCGGTGTGACTGTCGAACAGGTTAAAAGCGAGCAACAAGATCAAGAGAAGATCATTGATCTAGTGCGTCCGCTAGATAACCAAATTGCCGTGCTTAAAGATAAACAAACTGTGGCCGTTAATGAAGCGAATACGCTGAACGAGCAACATACTCAGCAGCGCAATCAACAGGCTGTTATAGTCCAAAAAACAGAGGTACTGAAGCAACAGGACCAACTCAGCACTGAGTACCTAAATACACATCAAGCTGACCAATATTTAGAAAAATACTTAGGTCAGTGGCAAGCCAAAGTTGAACAAGTTCGTATCCTAGAGCGTCAGCATTCAGAACTACTAAACTCAGCGAAGCAAGCTTTGTCCGCAGTGGATGCTCAGCAAGCGACTATCAAAACTGCTCAAGAAGTAAAAGTAACGCAAGACAAAGCATTAGCAGAATCGGTTGTGACAGAAAATAATACCAAGCAGCAATGGGAAGCCTTACAAGGCAACACTAGCGAACAAGTGTTGAATGCGCAAAAAGACCTGCTGGAGTTCTGGAATCGCAATACGCACTCGTTATTGGAAATTAATCGTGGCTTCCTAAATGCTCAACAACAGTTGCACGCGAAAACACAGGCACATCAAACTAACAATCAGTTGGTCGACAAACTTTCGAAAGAACGTGAAGTGCTGGTGGATCGATATAAAGAGAAAGAGACGTCTCTTGAGCGATTAACGCGTTTGATTGATCAAGAAGGCGAATTAGCGAAATACCGTGCAGCTTTAGAATCTGGATCTGAGTGCCCACTGTGTGGTTCAACAGACCATTCGATCGAGCAGTCGCAAGATATTGCAAATCTGGTCTCGCAAAAAGATCGGGAAAACCTAGAGTTGGCAGCCATTAAGAAAGAAGGCCAAGAGCATCGTCAGCAATTAGATTCTCTTGCCCCTATGATTGCAGCGCTTAACGATGACATCCTGCGTGCACAAGCGGATATTCAACAAGCCCAACTGAATTGGCAAGGCATTGTTGGTAAGCTTCAACAGGGCTTATCAGATTTCTCTGGCACGGCTCCAGAGCTAGCTCTGCTAACGATTAACGATTTAGGCAATGAAGCTACGGTCGCGACCTTTGCTCAGCAGTGTGAACTTCAACTAAGTCAGATCTCGCAGCAATTGAAAGCATTGGGTGATGCCAAAGCGCACTATGCGGAAGCTGAGAAACAACGCTTGTCTGTAAGTGTTATGGTTGACAAGGCGCAATCTAACCTTGAGTTGGCCGAGCAACGCTTAGCTGATCTGAATAAGCAAAACCACATTACAAACGAACAAGTAGCTAAGACAGCTCAAGCGAAAGATCAGCAATGGCATTCGTTGAAAGAGAGCATTGTTCAAACCGCTATCGAAGCACCTGAACTTGAACATATTGATGATTGGTTTACTGCGAAATCACAAGCATCAAGCACATGGCAGCAAACCAAACAGCAACAGGCCGATATTGAGAAGCAACTGATTACTCAAAATGCCGAATTGAAAACCTTAGATGACAAGCTAAGTAGCGCAGAGAAAGAGCTCGCGACACTGACGCAAGAGAGTGAGTCTTTAATGTCAGAGCTCACTCGTGTAACGGCTGAAAGAACAAAGTTATTTGGTGACAAAGACATTCAAACCACCAGTAATGCGATGAAGCAAAAAGTCACTGAAGCGGTTAGTGTATTTGATGCCGCTCAGTTGGTGCTTAACCGTTGCGAACTTGAACATCGAACCGAGCAAACTAAACACACCAGCTTCTCTGAAGAGCTGACCAGCAAGCAGTCAAATTACACACAAGTGTCGAATGCTTGGTTAGAAGCGCTGAAAACTAGCCCATTTGAAGGAGAGGCTGATTTTGAAGCAGCATTATTAGACGAAGAGAGAACTCAACTTCAAAGCCTGAAGAAGTCTATAGATGAAGCGATTGTCAGTGCACAAGCTAGGTTGAACACTGTCAAGGCGACGGAGGTGGAGCTACAAAACCACGAAAATGCTAAAACATGGCAAGAGCAAGACCAACAACAAGTTGAACTTGCGACGACTGAATGCCAAAACGCACAACAAAGTCATGCAACAAAGATCGGCGCGATTTCTGCCAATCTTGAAACTGATAGCCAGAACCGCAGCAATCAGCAAGATCTGTTCAAGCAAATCGATGAGCAACAAGTTGAGTTTGATGATATCTCACGTCTTAACTCGCTTATTGGTTCTAAGAACGGCGACAAATTCCGTAAGTTTGCCCAAGGTCTAACGCTGGAAAATTTGGTGTACCTTGCGAATAAGCAGTTGCAGCGTTTGCATGGTCGTTACGAACTTAAACGTAAAGCCGACGATGGGTTAGAACTGCAAGTGCTGGACACATGGCAGGGCGATGTGATGCGTGACACGAAGACGTTATCAGGTGGCGAAAGCTTCTTGGTGAGTTTAGCGTTGGCATTAGCGCTTTCTGATCTTGTCAGCTACAAAACCAGTATTGATTCTTTGTTCTTGGATGAAGGTTTCGGCACCCTTGATAGTGACACATTGGACATTGCCCTAAACGCTCTCGATAACCTGAATGCGTCTGGAAAGATGATTGGTGTTATTAGCCACGTTGAAGCACTGAAGGAGCGAGTGCCCGTTCAGCTTAAAGTGACAAAACACTCCGGCTTGGGTGTGAGTGAGATGGAGAAGCAGTACAAGGTTGTCGCTTAGGTTCTTGCTATATTCATCAGTGCAGAAATAGAAACAGAGCTAGATGAAGCAGATCCCCCGACTCAGTCTTTCCTCCTTTTCGAGGATGACGGAGTCGGGGGCTGTTATCAATCATTCCGCCGCCACTCCTTAAAGTCAGGAGCGTTCAAAAAGTAGCCGTTACTCCCTAAAATGAGAAACGAGCGTAATAGGGAATCTCCAGTAAACGCAGGAAGTGGACTCATCCAAAAGGAAACGACCATGCACAAGAAGCCTCATTTACCGACCAAGACATGTCCCGTTTGCCAAAAGCCTTTTGCATGGCGTAAAAAGTGGCAGCGTTGTTGGGACGGTGTTATTTACTGTTCAGAACGTTGTCGTCGCAACAAGTCTTAGTCTTCATACACTCTATTCTCTATCAGCCAAGTCCGGTAAACCGATATTTCCTTCCTTTGTTATCATTTTGATGTTCCTTTAATCGTTTGGTCATTCATTTCTTAAGTTAATATTTCTATCTGTAAGATAAGTGATGTATAAAGGCGGCATGAAGATACCTAAAAGAATACAGCCTTTAGTTGACGATGGTTTGGTCGACGAGGTGACAAGCCAACTCATGAGTGGCAAAGAAGCATCGGTGTACATTGTGCGCTGCGGCGATACGATCCGTTGTGCCAAGGTATATAAGGAAATTAGCCAACGTAGTTTCAAAAAAGCGACTGCGTATCGTGAAGGCCGAAAAGTCCGAAACAGCCGCCGTGCTAGAGCGATGGAAAAAGGTTCTGGTTTTGGCCGTGAGCAACAAGAAAAGGTTTGGCAAAGCGCTGAAGTGGATGCCTTGTATAAACTGGCAGAAGCGGGCGTTCGTGTACCTGTGCCTTATGGTTGCTTTGATGGCGTGCTGCTTATGGAGTTGGTCACTGATGACGAAGGCTATGTTGCCCCACGTTTGAACGATGTCGTTATGTCAGCAGAGCAAGCGATCGAAGATCACGCCGTGATGATGACCTATGTGGTTAAAATGCTGTGTGTTGGTTTGATCCATGGTGACTTGTCTGAGTTCAACGTATTGGTGGATGAATACGGCCCGGTAATTATCGATTTACCGCAAGCCGTTGATGCTTCCGCTAACAATAATGCCGAGTGGATGTTGGCTCGTGACATCAATAATATCCGTGATTATTACGCTCAGTTTGCTCCTGAATTGGCGAAAACCGAGTATGCCAAGGAAATGTGGGCGCTTTACGAGAAAGGCGACCTAAAGCCAGACAGCAAGCTAACAGGCGAGTTTACGGAAACGGACGATTTGGCCGATATTGAAGCTATTATGCAAGAGATAGACGCTGCGCGAGTTGAAGAACAACACCGACGCGAGCGAGCTAAAGAAGAAAAAGAAGGCGTCGACGACAGCAAGTTCAATTGGGCTGAGTAATCGTGATGATCGGCTTAGAGCTTTAGTTAAATAGCAGTCATAACGCCTGAAAAAATTTATGCGTTCTTTCTAAAAAATAACCCAATAGAGCAACACTCTGTTGGGTTTTCTTTTTTAGTGCTTATCAAAGACGACGAGTGGTATTGGTTTCTACCAACTTAACTGTTCACCATCGTAAGCGTAGAAGTGCCCGCTTTTGTCTGGTGTGGCAGTGCGAATGATATCGACCAATTGATGGGCGACATAGCTCGACTCAAACAGCTTACCTTCAGGGACATTAGTCTGGAAAGGCTTCGACAGAGCTGTATCTGTTGTGCCTGGGTGTAGCGCCAACACCGTGCCTTTCTTAATGGTGCGTTGCCATTCAATCGACATGGTTTTGATAAACATATTGAGCGCCGCTTTCGACGAACGATAGCTATACCAGCCGCCTAATCGGTTATCTGAAATGCTCCCGACCTTTGCGGAAACCACGGCAAACTTTGGATTGTCGCTCGTTTTAAGAACAGGTGTGAAGTACTTTGCCAATAATAAGCTGGGCAGAGTATTCACTGAGATGTTTTTCAGGAAAAACTCAGGGTCAATGGACGCCAGGTTCTTTTCCGGACCAAGGTCTGGAGTGTGAAGCATACCCACGCAGTTTATCAACCAATCAAGTTGTTCAAACTCAGAACTCAAACGCTTGATATCAGCTTCGTTGGTGGCGTCAACTTTGTGCCAGTTCAAGCGACTGTTTTCAAGTTCCGGCTTTTGAGAGTGGAAAGTCGCGTCTACATGCACCTCAAGAAAATCAAACCGAGACAGCTCAGATAATAGGTGTTTAACCACAGCAAAGCCGATACCGCCGCTTCCGCCAACCACCAATATGTGTAGTCTGAGTTGCTCAACCATTATAAATTCTCCAAGTTTGTTATTCGTTGTTCTGCCGTATCGAGTATTGCTTGTTGCTCTTGCTCGTCTATATTGTCCCAAGAGCGATATAGCATGCCCATGCGTGGGTTTCGGTTTAACTCATCGCGATGTTGGTTCATAAAGCGCCAATACAAACTATTGAAAGGGCAGGATTGCTCTCCACTGCGCTCTTTTATTTGGTAATGACAGCATTTGCAGTAGTCACTCATGCGATTGATATAAGAACCGCTGGCAGAGTATGGTTTGGTTCCGACGATCCCGCCATCCGCAAACAGTGCCATACCTCGCGTATTTGGCATTTCAACCCATTCTATCGCATCGACGTATATGCCGAGGTACCAACTGTCGGCTTGGTCAGGGTCTATGCCTGTGATTAAGCAGAAGTTGCCAGTGATCATTAACCTTTGGATGTGGTGCGCGTAAGCAAATTCAAGGGATTGATCAATCGCATGCTTCATGCAGTTCATCTTGGTCTGTCCGTCCCAAAAGTAGTGGGGCAGGTTGTTGTTTGCTGAGTAATGGTTTTTGTTGGCGTAAGCAGGCATATTCGCCCAATAGACGGCGCGTATGTACTCTCGCCACCCCAATATTTGACGGATGAATCCTTCGACCTGTGCGATATCGATAGTGGTAGCGCCTTGCTTTGAAGAGGCGTGATAAGCTGAGAGTGCCGCATCAATGACTTCTCTAGGGTTGAGCATCTTGCTATTCAATGAGAACGAAATACGACTGTGATACAAGCTCCACCTAGAGTCGTGTTCTGTAGTCATCGCATCTTGAAAATGCCCAAATAACGGTAAGCAGACTTGGCAGAAATGCGCGAGCAGAGACAAACTTTGTGCGCGGTTAACTGGCCATAATAATTGGTTGCCGACTTGACCAATGGTTTGTACGTGGTGGCGTTCTATTCGCTGCAAAATGTCGGTTATGTCATTGGTAAACATCAGAGGTTGAGGCAGTTTTTCAATGTCTTGCTTCCTGAGCTTCTTTCGATTGCTCGCGTCGTAATTCCATTTGCCACCAACGGGCTTTCCGTCTTCTAGCAAAATGTCGAAACGCTTTCTCATTCGGCGATAGAAGTGTTCCATCATGATGCGCTTATCTTTCGGAAACTGCTGTTCGATCTCTTCGAATGGAAAGAGGAAGTGCTTCGTATCACAACAACCTTTGGTCGCATTGGTGAGCTTGAGCTTGTTCATCTGCTCTAAAAGGCGATATTCATCGGGCCTTTGATATTCGAATTTCTCTACGCCGAATTCGTGTACATAGTGCTTTAGAAGTGTATCTAGGTTTTCAAATTGCGTTGTGTCATCAAGAGTTAGGTGGAGTACTTGATGGCCTTGTTCTTTGAGTTCGTCAGCGAAGTAACCCATCGCACAGAAAAATGCGGCCACTTTTTGAATATGAGACGCTACATAATCCGTTTCTTGTTTGAGCTCAGCAATGATGTAAATAACGTCATCGTTAACCTGTCGAAACCATGAGTGCTCTATATTTAGCTGGTCTCCTAATACAAGTCGTACCGTTTTAAATTTCATAATGCGTCCTGGTTTGTGAGGCTTGTTGTGACTGCGTTACCGCCTGACCATTGATTGATGAAGGCATGGTCTGGGTCGTATATTTCCGTCTGTTTGGCTAAATCAAAATGGTGTGATTTAGGCTGTGATTGGTTTTTCGTCTGGTTGTTGCGGGCTGGTTGATTGAGAGCCCCGGCGATATAAGCCCAATTTCCCCAGTTAGATGCCACGTCATAGTCGACAAGTTGGCTTTCGAAATAGGCTGCGCCGTGTCGCCAGTCGACGCCCAACTCGTAAATCAAACAGCTTGCGGCTAACTGCCTTCCTCGGTTGGACATGAAGCCAGTAGTATTAAGCTGGCGCATACATGCATCGACAATCGGGTAGTTGGTATTACCGCTCTTCCATTTGGCAAAATTAAGGCTTGCCGATGGATTGCTGTTCTCTGCTATAACGGGGTTTATGGATGAGCCAGAAAATAGAGATGACTTCAATGACATGCTCTTCCAATAAAAATACTCTCGCCACAAGAGCTCGAAATAGATCCAGTAGGTTGAATCGTTAGAACCATGATGCGACTCAAATCGCGAGAGGTGTCTGCAGATCGTTTTTGGTGAAATGCAACCTAAAGCGAGCCACGGTGAAAACTTGGTTGAGTTCTCGATGCCGTCCAATGCATTTCTTGTCTGTTTATAGCGGCTCGCGTAATCGTGTGAGAAGTAGTGTTCGAGATGTATTAATCCCGATGTTTCACCGCCTTTGAAGCTTTGCTCGCTCGCCAAATCACCCATCTTAAAAAGTGAGGCTTTTGAGTGACAGTGTGACGTTATCGTTAGGTCTGGTGCTGGTGGTAACGTCGTTATGGTCAAACTTTGTGTATCGACAGACAAGTGCTCGATGAGTTTTCTGAACTTGGTAAACGAGTGGGGTAACTTGTCTAACGTAAAAGGGAAGTCATCGAGCTCAAACAGAGTCGAGTTATGAGTTTGAATCGCAGTTAAGTTCGGGCAGTCAGCCAACGTTGATTGCACTAGCTGTTGCTCGTCGTAGCCACAATGAACATTTGCAAACAAGTGAGTGACGTTTAGAACAGAGATAATCTCGTTGAGCGATTCTCTGACGTTATCGCTTTTGTCTCGGCCTTGTGTTAGGACGATGAGTGACTGTTCTAGGTCGCTCAGGTTAGCTTTAAGATTACTTAACGACTGTGAAATGAAAGCCGTGCGGCGAGCGCCATATTGTTCTTCTTGAGCGAATTGTGAAGAATAGTGAGACAGAACTGGTTCGACAGCGACACAAACAAGCTCATCGACGATCTGGCTTGCTTGATTAAGCATTGTGTTGTCGTTAATTCTTAAGTCGTTGGTAAAAAGATAGAGACCAATCTTTTTCATTGCCTACACTCGTGTTTTGTTAATTATTAGACGCTTACGAGTTGATAGGCTGACAAGATCACAAATGAACACTCTGAGTGGGTAATAGCAGGTTTCGGCCAGGATAAGGGAGTTTAAGAGGGTATCAAGCCAACCAATAATACCGATAGAGGTTGGCAATGCAGGCTATTTTTGAGTTTCGAACTGCAGCTTCTATTCCATAGGAATAACTAGAATATCGATAGGGGAAGTATCGATGATCTGTTTAGAATGGGATATGAGCTTATGCCAGAAATCATGGTGATGACCACATAGCAATAGGTCGATGCCGTTTGCTTCGATGACATTTTTGAGCTTATCGTTCAAATCGCCGGTTCCCACGAAAATGTGCTTGATTGGGTGCTTGGCGTAGGCCTCAAACTCTTTCAAATGCTTAACGGCATCTTCATTGATCGGTAAATCACCATCATTTGCTTGAATGTCAACGAGTTCTGGGTAAATTTCTCCATGTGTACCATCGATATAAACAAACGAAATGCCAGCCTCGAGCTTGTCTGCGAAGAAAGTCGCTCTATCAATGAGAATCTTGGTGTCGTCAGACAGTTCAAGTGCGACCAGAATATGTCGGTAATCCATAATTAAAGCCTCTTGTTGTGAGTTATGTAACAAGCATAGTTTTTGTTAGAGCAAATGATATCGAAGAGATCTCATATTGCGTAAAATTATCATTCAATGTTCTTCTAAGCACTATCGTATTTATATCGCTTTGATTGATAAGAAATTTACAAAAGGTTGATATAGTGGTTGATGCGTTAGCTTATGCTCTTAGATAGGCTTGATAGTTCAATGCGCCAATAACGAAGAGGCATCAATGACAGCACTACTAACCATTCCCACTCGAACATTAGGTTTCGATTACGATATTGAGATCCGAGATTGGTCTCAAAAACTCGTCGGCTTTCATGTGTTCGAAGATGGTAGACGACCACTTGATGGGGGCATTGGGCTTAGCCTAAACCTCGTTGAGCAGTTTGATGTGAATGGTCGCTGGTTAGAATCCTTGCCTGCTCGTTATCGTGAAATCACCGACGACTTTCCAGAGTATCAATACCAAATGTTGTGGTTAGCTGCGAACACATACGAGGCTGCACAGCTACTTGAACTAAGGCCTGTTATTCTGGCGTTGATCTGCATGAAATACAGCGTCGATAATCAGAAAGCATTGGCACTAAGTCGCTTAGGGCAAAAGAAGATCCTTGCTAAGTTGGGCTTAGACAGCAGTAAAGCGACACTCAAATTCATCGACAAGCTAGAATTGCATTACAATGTTGGTGATGAGCTTGACCACATTGTTCGTATTCTCGAACCGCTGCAAAGACGAGTTCTTAAGTTTAAGCATTACTCAAAAGTTGGATACACAGCCCTACGTTTGGACCAAGTTCATCCATTTCTAACCGGCAGTCGACTAGGGATTGCAATGGTGGAAGAGGGCAGACTTAATGCACCGTCTAAGATGGCAATGTTCCAAGATGCGATATTGCTAGGGCAAGACTTAGAGATGGATGATCCTCTGCGCGCTATTACTAGTCAGAACTCTTTTGCGATGTTTGAACAGCTTCATGACCGCTGGACGGAGCAACGTCAATTGCGTCGTTTGGAGGGTAATCGCCCAATGGATAAAGACATCCCTTATCCCGTTCCTTTGTTAGGTAATGGCAACATTCATCCTCTCACGGATTATTACGACCTTGAACATGAAGGTATAGAGCAGAAGCACTGTATTGGTGTGTATCACAATCGAATCATGAGCGATCGTTATGTGGTGTTCCGCATGCTCAAACCTCAACGTTTAACCATAGGTTTACGCCGCGTTCCGAGCAAAGCATTTCCGTTTGAAATCGACCAAATCTGCGGAAAACGAAATGCACCGCCGTCGGAATCCGCTCGCCAAGTTATTCACGACTGGTTAGAAGCGAGTAAGCAACAGTATCCTAAGCAATAGCCATGAAGTAGAAGGAATACAGGATGTTTCAACAAGGCGATCTTTGCCCGCATTGTGGTTTGATTATTGTGATGCCTACGGATCTACAAGGTGAGTGCTTAGGATGCGGCGAAGAGATTAATCAAGACCCTGCGGACGACTATGACGAAGAAGAGTAGCTTTATCGACTCTGATATAAACCAAGGCTAGGATGGCCAAATCACCCTTTTCAAAGGACGGAAAAAATGCAGAAAGTAATCTTTAGAAATTGCGATGAAAGCTCTCCTTATTGGAGTGAATTAGAAGACTTATTTCAAAGCGAATGGTCGGGTTTCAAGTTTAAAGACACCTATGAAGAAAACGTAAATCTCCCTCCGGTAATCACAGTACTTCGCGATAATGTGGTCATTGGTGGTTTGGCGTATTCCTATTTTCAGGAACCTCATCAAGTTCGGGATGTGGTTTGGATCAACGCCGTGTTTGTCGCCCCTCAATGGCGCGGCCAAGGTATTGCCAGTGAATTGATTAATCGTGGTGTCAGACAAGTATCTTCTACAGTGCAAACTCAACTCTACGCGTACACCAATGTCATGGGACTCTATCAAGGGCTAGGTTGGTCAGTTGTCGACATCGAAGCAGAGCCAAACCATAAAGTGATGAGTATTGAGCTTAATCGATAGGCTCACAATAAAAACCTACTTGTGTGTTATCTGCTTTCATGTAATGAAGCGCCCGCTCTATCTACACCTCATAACTCTGTTAAATTTTCGTTTGAAATTATGCATATATCGCCTTTAAATCAAACAACTCGCTGTTGATTAAAACGATCAAGACGATTTATTGCAGCAGTTGTTGAGCACAAAGCCTATATTGACTAGAATGACGCACTTTTTTTATTTACGTACATACAGGTAATGAACATGAGCGATACTAATTCAAGACCAGCTTTACCAGATCATCTTGCAGGTAACCCACGCAGCCCACACCACGTTGCTGAGTGTTTCGAATACCCAATCGGCATTCGTCTAAATGGTAAAGAGCGTACTGATGTTGAAGAATACTGCATCAGCGAAGGTTGGGTTAAGATCCCTTCTCCAAAAGCGCTAGATCGTTTTGGTCAGCCAATGCTTATTACTCTAAAAGGCACAGTAGAAGCTTTTTACATCGACGCATAATCACTTCGTGTGGTGAGCTAATACTTCGTGTAATTAGCTAATGTTGGTCTCATTAGTCAATACAAAACCACCAAGCGTTATTACCTAAAAGGGTCTAGAGAAATCTAGACCCTTTTTGTTTTTCAAATCCATTGGGCTATTACTGTTACCAAGCGATACCTGCGCCAATTGAGAACTCCAAGTCTTCACCTTCTGCTTTATCGAAACCTGCGGTCACAACAAAGCCACTGTCCATAATATAGGTTGCATCTAAGCCACCCACTTGTTTGGTTGAGCTATCAGAGAACTCACGGCTATCTAAAGTTACGTCAGTGTGGGTACGCTTAATCCCGTAACCTGGGGTGATGTATAAGTTTTCGGTGATACCAATAGGGGCGTGAAACTGATATTCGTTATCGCGTTGTTTGTATTCGTACGAGCCTTCATCTTCGTTATAAGCTGATCGGGTAAACTCAATACCATAACCCACGGTTCCCGGGCCTCGATATTTGACGTAAGAAGCAGACCAATCTCTCCATCCTCGCTCAGCCGATAGACCGAATGTAATAGCCGTTTCTTCTTGGGTTTCTTCAAAGGCTTGAGCGTTAGCCACAGTGAACAGAAAGGTAGTGGCTAACGCCAGGAAGGGAAACTTTTTGATGGTCATTGGATCTCTCGCTTATGTATACAAAATATCGGCAAATTCAAATATTGAATGCCAGTAAATTAGTAACCTAGTTCGGATCTTCCTTGAGCTTTGTTGTTATGTATTCTTTGTGGGTGCTTTGAGCGGCATCCTCTTAGGTTTGAGGATGCCTATTTGATATGGGAATGGGGGTAATTGTTACTTCAAAGTACGTAGCTTATTGACCTGCATCTTTGCACGAACTTTGGTAACTTCTGCTTGCGAAGGTAAGTTATCTTTTACCTTGTTCTTAATATCAGCGACTGGGATGAAGTTCCACTGACCGTCGTGATACTTAACCACAAATGTCTCTCGATTCATCTCTTCACGGAACACCCAAACACCATCGTCGAGACGCTTAAAGTCACCAATTACGTTATCGTTAGTATCGCGAACCGTCCAAAATGTGTAATCATCGTCGGCATAAGTGACGGAATCTTTTTTGCCTGAGATCATCTTGTCTCCAGAGCTAACCGTGACATAGTTGTCACGAATGATGATTTCACCAACACGTTTATCATCCACGTAGATGCTGTAGAGAGTATGCTCGTCGCTAACCTGCTCGCGAACGGCTGAGACATGCGCATCGCTGTCATCTCGGTTAAAGAAAGGAATGTCTCCCAACTCAGGGATATGAACAAAACCTAAATCTGCTTGAGCGATTTTGTCTCTTAAAGTTGGGGCATCGGTACCATAACCAGGGTCTGATTCAGGGTTCTCATAACCGTCATCGTTATCTGAATCGTCTAGTCCAAAACCTGGATCGATATTTTCGAAACCATAATCACCATCAAATTGAGGTTGTGCTGGTTCTGAACCACCGCTAGATGAACAACCTGCTAAGACAGTTGCAAGAACGAGTGCGATAAGTGCTTTGTTCATGATATTTCCTATCGTTTGTTTAATTCGTAAGATGCTCACTGACTAACCTCACTATCAGGTGATGGGTACACGCCTTGTGTATAGACATTGCTGCATCGCTTGAGACATACAATAAACAATCGAGTCAGTTCGATAAATAAACGAAAAAGAATACAACACATCACGTTCTGCTATGTATCATTGGTTTTATGCATTGCAAATGGCAATGTGGAAGTTATCCATTCACACTAATTAGGCGCGAATAGGTTGGTTATTTTCACAATTGGTTAACTTAGTTGCATATTCGTGTTTGAAAGGTTCGATATTTGCTCACTCGAAAGGATGTTTTCTGTACAAGCGCGCTCTGTTCTTAAGAACAACGCAAACAAAAATATGAAGCGCAGTCTAATTAAATGAAACTAATATGCTGTATTTAAAGTTATTTTTTGTTAATAACTACCTCTATCACAGAAATTAATCCTGAAGCACATACAATCCCTCCTGTTTTCGAATGAGCGTAAGTTTTTTCGTTCGAGCATTTTTAATTCTTCCTTCGCCCAATAATTATGAGGTTCCTATGTTTGGAATATTCAAACCTATGGCGCATATCGATCGCTTGTCATCAGATAAGATTGATAGCACCTACACACGACTACGATGGCAGCTGTTTCTCGGTATCTTCGTTGGCTATGCGGGGTACTACTTAGTCCGTAAAAACTTTAGTTTGGCGATGCCTTATCTCATTGAACAAGGTTTTAGCCGCGGAGAGCTAGGGGTTGCATTAGCGGCGGTATCTATCGCTTACGGCTTATCTAAGTTCTTAATGGGCAGTGTTTCTGACCGGTCTAATCCTCGTTACTTCCTCAGCGGTGGCTTGTTAATGTCGGCACTGGTGATGTTCTGCTTTGGCTTTATGCCTTGGGCAACAGGCAGCATCACTGCGATGTTTATTCTGCTGTTCTTGAATGGTTGGTTCCAAGGTATGGGTTGGCCAGCTTGTGGGCGAACCATGGTTCACTGGTGGTCACGTAAAGAACGTGGTGAGATCGTGTCGGTATGGAACGTTGCTCACAACGTGGGTGGCGGTTTGATTGGTCCAATGTTCTTGTTGGGGCTGTGGGCTTTTAACGACGATTGGCGAACCGCTTTTTATGTTCCTGCATTTTTTGCCACTCTCGTTGCTATCTTTGTTTGGTTTACCGTAAGAGATACGCCTCAATCTTGTGGGTTACCACCGATTGAAGAACACAAAGACGATTACCCAGACGATTACGATACGTCTCATGAGAAAGAAATGACGGCGAAAGAGATCTTCTTCAAGTACGTTTTCTCTAACAAGCTGTTGTGGTCAATCGCGATTGCTAACGCGTTTGTTTACCTTATCCGTTATGGCGTACTCGATTGGGCTCCGGTTTATTTAAAAGAAGCAAAAGACTTCTCAGTAGATAAATCATCATGGGCTTACTTCCTGTATGAGTGGGCTGGTATTCCTGGCACGTTATTGTGTGGTTGGATTTCAGATAAGTTATTCAAAGGCCGACGTGCACCAGCAGGTATCTTGTTCATGGTGCTAGTGACAGTCGCTGTATTGGTATATTGGTTGAACCCAGCAGGTAACCCAACGGTTGATATGTTGGCATTGGTTGCGATTGGTTTCCTTATCTATGGTCCTGTAATGTTGATTGGTTTGTATGCACTGGAACTTGCACCTAAGAAAGCAGCGGGTACAGCTGCTGGTCTAACAGGTTTGTTTGGTTACTTAGGTGGCGCGGTTGCTGCGAACGCAATACTCGGTTTTATGGTTGACCATTACGGTTGGGATGGCGGCTTCATTATTTTGGTCGGCGCTTGTGTGGCTTCAATCATCTGTTTGCTTTACGCCTTCTTAGGTGAGCGTGCGCACCATAAACAAAAAGATCTCGAACGAGAGAAAGATGCGCTAGCTCAGTAGTGTATTTACTGAATCACATCTATAAATAACAACAGAGGCAGGTATATCCTGCTTCTGTTTTATCAAGGAAAACAATAATGAAAACAACGTCACTGTCTCTGACCTTATTAGCACTAAGCTTATCTGCAAATGTATTCGCCGATCCTTTAGTGATTGCGCATCGCGGTGCTTCTGGTTATTTGCCTGAACACACATTGCCCGCTAAAGCGCTCGCTTATGCGATGAAACCTGACTACATCGAACAAGATGTCGTGATGACCAAAGACGACCAATTGGTGGTTTTGCATGATCACTATCTAGACCGAGTCACCGATGTCGCGGACCGCTTTCCAACACGCGCTCGTACAGATGGCCGCTATTACGCGATTGATTTTACGCTCGCTGAGATCAAATCATTAAAGGTGACCGAAGGCTTTAACTTAGATGAACAAGGTAATAGAGTAGCAGGGTACCCAACGCGCTTCCCAATGTGGCAGTCTGATTTCCGTGTCGCTACCTTTGCTGAAGAAATCGAGCTGATCCAAGGCTTGAATAAGACCCTTGGTTATAACGTGGGTATCTACCCAGAAATCAAAGCACCTTGGTTCCATCGTCACGAAGGCAAAGACATCTCCAAAGCGGTACTTGCGACCTTGCATCAATATGGTTACCTATCGAAAGGCGACAAAGTGTATTTGCAGTGTTTCGACGCCAATGAACTTCAACGTATTAACGATGAGCTCATGCCTGCGATGGAAATGGATCTTAAGCTCGTTCAGTTGATGGCCTATACAGATTGGAATGAAACCATGACGTACCAAGGTGACAAAGAAACGCCTTACAGTTACGACTGGATGTTTGAAGCTGGTGGCATGGAAAAAGTGGCGACTTATGCGGAAGGAATTGGTCCTTGGAAGCCAATGTTGGTAGACGATGCATCGACCAAAGATAACATCATTATTAAACCGTTAATGAAGTCAGCAAAAGACGCGGGCTTAGATGTTCACCCGTACACGTTCCGTGCCGACCCAGGAAGAATCCCAGCTTATGCTGATAACTTTGATGGCATGTTGGATGTCTTCTACAACCAAGTCAAAGTCGATGGTGTGTTTACCGACTTCCCAGACAAAGCGGTCGACTTCTTGAACCGTTAGTATCCTGCCAATTACGAGCGACTAGTAACGAGATATTCAGAGCTAAAAGCACAGCCTAAAGACGCTTTTAGCTCTTTCTGTATCAGCCTTAAAATCCAATCCATATTCTTCTTTCTCAGCCCACATTTTGATATTCACTCGGTTTACAGCGATAACCTGACTTGATAGGTTACTCCCAATGCAGCCAGATGCTTAATCTATAAGTGTTTATCAGCTCAACCTAATATTGAATTTGGAAAGATCATGGAAGAAAGAAGCAAAGCTTATCTTGATAGCTACCTCAACACATTGCCAGCAGACGTTGCTTCGCAATACACCTCTTTTAGTGCCGATTATTACTGTGCTGATGAATACAACGCCAATCTCTGCGCACAGTTAATCCTCAAGGGTGAAAAACAGGCGTCTTGCAGCCTTGAATATTGGTACAGCCATGAAGGAGAAGTGATGCCTGTCGTAGGGCATTTACAAGTCGTCACCGATTGGGATGGCAAACCGGTTTGCATTGTAGAGATCACTTCAGTCTCACAGTGCAAATACAACGAAGTTACTGCTGAGTTTGCTGCCGCTGAAGGCGAGGGTGATAAAACACTTGAATGGTGGCGAGAAGCGCACTGGAACTTCTTCTCTCGTGAATGTGAAGAGCTCAAGATCTCACCAAGTGAAGACATGTTACTTATGTTGGAGCGTTTCAAAGTGGTTTATCAATAGTGAAGTCCCAGTGAGTATCATGTTGAATCTCAAGGCGTGGCACTTTTGCTATCTTGGACTAAATCAAGATAGCTAGACTCCGAACCGCTACTGTCCTTGGCAAACGTCACTGCGACTCCACATTTGGGCTATGTTGAACAAAATAGCTACCAACTCTACTTTGATATCGCCTTCGACAACATTCTGTCCTATCAAAAGGATGGCATTTAGCGATAGAATCCGCCCAAAGCAATAAAAAGGTAGAGAAGTATGAGCTTAACAATCAGAGAAGTCGCGGTAGAAGATGCACAAGGCATTATTGATGTATTGAATCCAATCATTATCGAAGCGCGTTATACGATCTTGGATCAGACTTTTACTGTTGATGAAGAAAAGGGATTCATTGAGTCGTTCCCAAAACGTGGTGTGTTTAGCGTTGCAGTCAACGAAACGACCAACCAGTTACTTGGTTTTCAGAATGTCGAACCATTTGCTACTTACACTAAGGCCTTTGACCACGTTGGTATTATTGGCACTTATGTTGATGCAAATAGCCGTGGGCAAGGCGTTGCAAAACAGTTGTTTGATTACACATTTAAAGCAGCCAAAGCGAAAGGTTACGAAAAGCTGTTCGCCTATGTAAGAGCAGACAACGAGCGCGCGTTAGCGGTATACCTTAAGCAAGGTTTTGAAATCGTCGGAACGGCTAAGAAACACGGTAAGATTGGGGACCAGTACTTTGACGAGATCCTTATCGAGAAGTTTTTATAGGCTCGCTTAAACACTAGAGAATTCATCGTATGCAGGAGGCAAGATGACAAAGCTAATCGAATTAACAGAAATAGTCTTATTCGACTGGGGCAATACGCTGATGGTCGATTTCCCAGACGCACAAGGGAAGATGTGCGACTGGGAAACCGTACAAGAAGTGAGTGGTGCTCGTGCATTACTGGCTGAGCTATCGAAAACTCACCAAGTCTATGTTGCCACCAATGCTGGTGATTCCAGTAAAGGCGACATCATTCGAGCCTTTGAGCGTGTTGGCCTGTCCCAATATATATTGGGTTACTTTTGTAAGGCGAGCATTGGCTTTTCTAAGTTCGAGTCGGGGTTCTATCCTGCCATTATTTCTAAGCTCGGTGTTGCACCACAAGACATCACCATGGTTGGCGACACCTTAGAAAAAGACATTTACCCAGCACTTGAAGCGGGTTTGCAAGCGGTGTGGTTGAACACGGAAGGAGTTGAGGTTAAGTCACAGCATCCACGTATCGTGCAAGTTAAAAGCCTAAGCGAACTGTTGGAGAAGCGCGATTAATTCTCTGATATTAAGTTCAGATAAAGCGCTTGTCTGTTTTGACGCCAATCTCTCATCTCTTTGCTGTCTAATCCTCTAAGCTAAGTCTAGTTTCCACTAAGAGGGCTAGGTTATGAGTATCGAACGTCACGGAATATCGGTTGGAATTGAACGTGTTAGCGGTGAAACCATTGTTGTGTTTAAAGCGAAAGGCAAACTCACACACGATGACTACCAAGCAATGATGCCAATTCTAAAAACCACGCTAGAAAAACTCGATTCATCTAAACTCAAGATGCTGGTCGACATCTCCACCTTAACGGGTTGGGAGTTACGTGCTGCTTGGGATGATTTCAAACTGGGATTAGAGCTCAATTCGAAGATAGACAAAATCGCGATTTATGGTGATAAAAGCTGGCAAGAATTCGCTTCAAAAGTAGGGAGCTGGTTTGTGTCTGGTGAGATCAAGTCATTCGAAGACCATGACTCTGCGCTTAAGTGGCTAGTCGATTGATTCCATCTGCGGACAGCTCGAGAGCAATCCGTAAACAACGCTAATGACAGTTGACGAGCATTGTCTCGAAAGCTGTCATTTTTTGTTTTGGATATGATATTTCCTAATCGATTCAATAGAGTATATTCATCCCAGCGTGTAACATATCCAGGCTTTGTTTGGTCGCGGTTAATGGTGTGGCTAGATTCAGTAATAACGAGAACTAAAACAGAAATAAGGTCTAACGACATGCATAAGGTAATTGATAAGCTGGCTTGGATATTCATCAAAGACGGCAAGCTGTTGATGGTGAGATCCAAAGGCAAAGAACTGTTCTACCTACCGGGTGGTAAGCGTGAAGCTGGCGAAAGTGATGAGCAAGCATTGCTTCGCGAAATCAAGGAAGAGATCTCAGTCGATTTAGTGCCTGATTCCATCAAATACGTCGAGACGTTTACAGGTCAAGCTGATGGTAAAGCGGAAGGTGTATCGGTGCAATTGACTTGTTACCTTGCTGATTATACTGGCGAACTGTCTCCAGAGGCTGAAATCGAAGAACTTAAGTTTGTTGATGGCAACGACAGAGCGGTATGTTCACTGGCAGCACTGGTTGCGCTTGATTGGTTAGAAGCGAACCAGTATTTGGCTTAAGGTTTTGGCTGATATTAGCTAATGCTGAAAATTGATCTTCAAAAGATCATCGCTTACGAATAGCTTGAAGGGCGGCTGTCTTTCATCAACAGGTCGAGTTTCCTTTGAGCTTTCTTCGTGTCTTGTAAATCCACCACCTCAATCATTTCACACTCATCTCGTACCATCTCGTTAATTAGGCTTGGGTAGTGTCGGCAATCTTCTGGTCGGTCTAAGTAAATGCTACATGTGTACTTGGCTTGAGCCTTGGTGTCTTTCGTCGGAACCAGCTCCAGAAAAGGGCAGCGAGTTAAACGTTCGCCAGATTCAGGGTCAAACCAAATCTCGCTTCCTCGAACATATTCAAAGATACTTGGGTTGAACAGCTCCCACAAATCGATCTCTTCTTGAGTCGCGGCAAGGCCACCATCTCCGTATTTGATACAGCATTTTCCGCATTGATTACAATCTTTCATTATCGACTTCATAAGTTGGTGAGCTTTTATCATTTTACCACTGATAGGCGTGGCACGTTGACTTTGTTGTTCATGGTCAAGCCGTTACGGGGCGAGAACTTGGAATAGCGGCACTCAAAATCAATTTATCTATGCACCACCACTCCAATCAAGGCTGTAAACAGTGATACAATTTGCGCCTCTCACGTTATTCAAGTAAAGGTATCAAAATGAGAACCGTATACACCACCGAAGGCAACATCAACGCAAAGAAACAGAAAGAGGCTTACCCAAAGCTCGCTTTATGTGACAAGTGCGTTGGTGATTATGTGGTTATCGAGCAAGGTGAACGAACTTACAAGCCTTGTGCTAAATGTGGTGCCGACGATTAATGCGCCTTGATAAATACCTATGTAAAAGCACTGACCTAACCAAGCCTGAAGCGATTGAACGTATCCATAATGGCGAGGTGACCGTAAACAGTGAAACAGTCACCGATGAGTCGACTCAGGTTCATGAAAGAAACATTATCTTGTTAAATGGCACGCCGCTTAAGTTACGTGAATTTCGATACCTTTTAATGCACAAGCCTGCGGGTACTATCTGCTCTAACATCGACGAAGTTTATCCTTCATTGTTCAACTACATCGAGATAGACAAAGCATCAGAACTGCACATCGCGGGGCGCTTAGATGCCGACACCACAGGATTAGTATTGATTACCGATGATGGGCGCTGGTCATTCAACATCACGCTGCCAACCAAGTCGTGTAAGAAGGTGTATCGCGTGACATTGTCACGAGATATCAGAGACGATGTCGCTGACAAGTTCAAAGCGGGCATGCAATTGCAGGGCGAGCAAAAACTGACGCGTCCGGCAGAGCTTGAAGTGATTAACAGTAAAGAAGTGCTGTTGACCATTACAGAAGGTAAGTTTCATCAAGTAAAACGAATGTTTGCTGCGGTAGGGAATCGAGTTGTTGGCCTACACCGTGAACAGATAGGTGATGTTCGTTTAGATGTTGAAGCAGGCCAGTGGCGTTATCTAACTAAAGCCGAAGTCGACTCATTTCAACAAGGCTCTGAATAAGAGCTCTGAATAAACGCCGTAACCACTTAAAGCGTTATGGGTGTCAGCACCGGAATATCAGTACTATAAGGATGTAGGATGGAAAACCTAAAAGTCTCAGAAATTAAGTCTTTCGTACCCGCGAAAGACTTCGATTTATCCAAGCGTTTTTACCAGTCAATCGGCTTCGAGCTGATGTCTGAATTTCACGATATCGCCTATCTGCGTCACGGCGGTTGTGCGTTTCTTCTGCAAAACTTTTATGAACCTGCGCACTGTCACAATTACATGATGCACTTGCTGGTTGAAGACGTAAAAAGTTGGTATCAACACATCCAAAACTCTAATGTAGTGTCGGAATTTGAAGTTACCATTTCCGAGGTTGTTGAACAGCCATGGGGAATGCTTGAGTTTTGTATCACTGACCCAAGTGGTGTGCTGTGGCGTGTGGCTGAAAACATTAGGCCGAGTTAATTCATCCAACTTACATTAAGGCCAGTGAAAACTTCAAATTATCCATCTGTTTCTTTATTTATGCCGACATAAGGCAATGATCAAATAGGTTCAAACATGGATATAAAGGCCAAAATGCACAGCCAAGACGTTTACTACTGTGACGACGTTGATTTGGTTGCTGAGCAAACTCAATGCTTAGAAGTGCTATACGATTTCAACCACACTCGCCCGAGTGAAGGTGACAAACGCCAACAAATCATGAAGCAACTGTTCGCAGAAGTCGGCGAGGGTTGTTACATCGAGCCACCATTGCGCGCCAACTGGGGTCGTCACACGCACCTAGGCAATAACGTATATGTGAACTTCAACCTCACTCTGGTCGACGACACAGACGTATTCATCGGCGACAACGTGATGATCGCGCCTAACGTAACTATCGCGACAGGCACACATCCTATCAGCCCAGAACTCAGGCTCAAGGCCGCGCAGTTCAATGTTCCCGTTCGTATTGGCAACAACGTATGGCTTGGCGCGCACACCGTCGTACTTCCCGGTGTCACCATTGGTGAAAACTCTGTAATAGGTGCAGGGAGCATCGTCACCAAAGACATCCCAGCCAATGTAGTTGCAGTCGGCAACCCATGCCGTGTGATACGCGAAATCAACGAACGCGACCGAGAGTATTACCACAAAGATCGCCGCATTCCTGATGAGCTAAAGTAAGCGATTTTTCACACGCCTGAAATTAGCTGTGACATAAGCCATTGTTATGCAATGGCTTAGTTGTATATTACTTGCCTATCTTAGAAACTAGACAGAATTATTCTGGTTTAAATGCGGAATTTTTGGGTTTAATAGCTGTAATGTCTCAGTGTTTATACAGGGTTAGGTAAAGAACGAGAACTCGGATTTATAGCCTGTGTAAGTTCGCAGGTTTTCTTAACAATTTGATAGATTTACACATCGATGTTTATGGAGGTTTTATAATGGGAACTGTAATCGGTTTGGTGATTCTAGTTGCGATAGATTGGTATCTTGTTCGTAAAACAGGGCTTCATATCCATAAGTGGATTTCTAAAAAGTATGCCGCGTATCTGTCGGAGAAGGGAAACAAAAAATAGCCTTTCTTATTAAGTCATCGGTATAAAAAGCGTTATCGGTTATTCATTTTACACACATTGCAAAGATTGGAGGATTCATGAAAGGTAAAGGAAAGTGCCTATGTGGCTCGGTTGAGTTGGAAGTAGAGTACGCCAGTAATGAATTGGGGGCTTGCCATTGTAGTATGTGTAGAAATTGGTCTGGCGGCCCGATGTTAGTCATTGATTGCTCTGATTCCGTAAAAATATCAGGTGAATCAAATGTAGTGAGATATAAGTCATCAGATTGGGCGGAAAGAGGATTCTGCGGTAAATGTGGTACGCACTTGTTTTACTTTTTGGTGCCAAATAATCAATATCATCTTCCTGTCGGTTTATTGATGCCTGGGGATGACTACAAGTTAACTCATCAGATATTCATCGATGAAAAGCCCGAATACTACGAATTTAAAAATGAAACACAAAATATGACTGGTGCAGAAGTATTTGCCCACTTTGAAAGTGGAGAGTAAATATGAAGCCAGATTTTTCTAAACTAGCGACAACCGATTACGGAAACATACTAAGTAACGAACACTTTATTAATTTTAGTATTGGTCCTCTTTGGCAGGGAATGCCGCGAATTTGTGGAGAAGCGTTTACTGTCCAGTTAACGTCTGGTGATAATTTAATGCTTCATTCAGCCATATATGAAGCACCAGAAGGTTCCATCATTGTAGTGGATGCAGTTGATAGCGAATATGCAGTAGCTGGCGGTAATGTATGTGCAGTCGCTAAGAGTCGAGGTATCAAAGGCTTTATTATTGATGGTGTCATTCGAGATTTGAGTGAAATTTCAGATATGAAGTTTCCAGTTTTTGCGAAAGGTGTTCATCCAGTACCGGGAAAGAAAGATGTCTATTCTGAATTGGGTGCTCCAATCTCTTGCGGGGGAGCAAAGGTCTCTACGGGAGATATCATTGTTGCTGATGTAGAGGGGATTGCGGTTATTCCTAAATCAAGGAAAGACGAAGTGTTTTTAATGGCTTCACAGAAAGCAAGTAAAGAGGCGTCATTAACACTCGCTGAGTGGGAAATAAACCATAGGGCCAAAATAGCCCAAGCAATAACGTCTGCGAAACAAAAAACTGAGAGCACTGTAAGCTGATTCGTAATGCGCGGCATATTTACCTATTAATAAGCGTTAGACAATAACGAATAAATTAACCCATGGAGAAGAGAGTGATCGTACGGATTGCGACGAAAGAAGATTCAAGTATCTTGTTAGAGTTTATTGAACAAAAAGCTGACTTTGACCGAAGTATGAAAGGGTTTAGCGGTGAGATCTCGACAACTATAGAGAAAATCGAACGCACACTATTCGGTGATTACGCATTTGCCCATGCTTTAATATTGGAACGGAATAGTGAGCCTTTTGGCTTCGCACTGTATCACTATCGATATTCATCCTTCAGTGGAGAGCCATCAATCTGGCTTGACGACCTATTGGTTACAGGAAATCAAAGATCAAAAGGGTATGGCCGTGAACTTATGTTGGCTTTAAAGTCACAAGCGAAGTCATCGTCCGCCTCTCACATCTCATGGACGGCAAGTCCGCACAATAAGAAAGCGCATGATTTCTACAAAAGGTTGGGTGCAGAGGTTGAGCGAATGGATGGTCAAAGACCTTATTTCCGTTGGGCAATGTACGATTCGTGATCACATAAAAAGAGAACTATGAAAATAACGACGCTGGTTGATAACTCTCGACTGGATAATAGGAAAGATTTAGCCGTTGAGCGCGGACTATCACTGCATATTGAAACTGAATCGCTAAAGATCTTGTTCGATATGGGAAGTGGCGATACGTTTTGTCAAAACGCCCCGTTACTGGGGATTGATATCAAAGATGTAGACCTCGCCGTCATATCACACAGGCACCATGACCATTGTAATGGTGCTGCCGATTTTGTTGCTCATAACTCTAAAGCCAAAGTGTTTTTGAAACGCAGTGATGAGCGTAGCTACTACTTCCGCGCTTATGGTTTTAAAAATAATGTCGGTATTAATCCGGATTTACTGAAAAATAGTAATGGTCGCTTGAAATTCGTGAATAAGACGACAGAGATTACGCGTAATGTATTTATCATTACTGATATCAGCGATAAATACGAAAAGCCAAACGGGAATCAGTACCTTTATACAAAATCCCAGGACAAATGGAAGCAGGACTCATTCGATCATGAATTACTGTTAGTGATTAAAGAGCCGGACGGTTTAGTTATATTTACTGGTTGTGCGCATAGTGGCGTTCTCAATATGATTGATACAGCGGTTACTCTGTTCCCAGGAGAGAGAATAAAAGCCGTTGTCGGGGGCTTCCATCTAGTGGGGTTACCATTGTTCAATAGTATTGGTGGCACAAAGCAAAACATTAAAGACCTTGGACTTGCGTTATCAGAGTATCCAATTGGTAAGCTCTACACGGGGCATTGCACCGGAAAAAAAGCGTATAAGTTGTTAAAAGAAGTATTGGGAGAACGCCTGGAGGCGATTCCAACAGGTAGCTGTATAAGTGTGTAGTCACTCTCAAGCTGGTTCCAATCAAATGTCATTTTGAAGGAGGGGGTATGGCAATTTTGTTATATAGCGCAAAGGGCTCGAATAGCTCTGAACGGGTAGAGTGGGTGCTTAATTTCAAGCAAATAGCTTACGATAGAATTGAAGTTAGCTCTAATGAACTAACGACAACATACCTCGATATTAACCCGTTTGGTTATGTCCCGGCACTTTCTGTTGATGGTCTGATTTATTCTGAATCGATGGCAATCATTGAGTACCTGAACATGGCATGGGCTCAGAATGACCACTAACGCGTCGTTTTTTAGCTGCAGTAGAGTGTGGTGTTGAGTCAGTTTTAGCTTACTTGGTTAGGTGTTTTATGAAGGAAGTCGTACTATTTGCATTACTCTATTTGTGTTTTTATGGGATGTCTTTATTGGATAGTGATTTGTCCTCATTCACACATCATGTCGGTGTTATCAATATTGAGTCAGCCTATTGCGAGAATAGATCTCGGCGCCGTATATGCGAATCTATTTTTACTTTAGATGATATGCCGACCAGGTTCAGAGTTGATAAAAACCTTTCATCAACATTTAAAGAGGGAGAAATATATTATAATCGAAAAGTCGGAGTTCTATTTAATCCAAAACACGTCTCAAGCGAGAGAGAGCCTATAGAGGTAAGTAATATCATAAAAAATGGCTATTCTATTTATGGTTCTACGAAGTGGCTTAGTGGTAGAACGTTTGGTGGAATAACTTTGGTTTATCTGTGTATTTGTATTGCACAGTTTGTATTTGCTATCGATAGATATGAAAAAAAGCACAACAAAAAACTTGAGGCTGATTCTTAACGCGTGTCATCTACACTGTGCGTTCGTTTTAGTGTCTAAAGCCTATCTGTGAGGGCTGTGCTCTCCACTTAATGCCGCATTTCGTTTAATTCCCGTAACACATTTTAGTTGTGCAGGAGGTTGGTAGTGCGACTGTTCTATTTATCGTCGTTACTATGTCTGAAACCAAAACACTTTAAGGAGTATCAGACATGTTTAAGACAATGCATACCGCATCAAAACCACTCGTTATTTGTAATGTTTGGGATGTAGCAAGCGCCTTAATTGCAGAGCAAACTGGCTTTTTAGCGATTGGGACATCGAGTGCAGCGATTGCACGCAGTCACGGGCTTGACGATGGCGAAAATATCGAATTTGAAGAGATACTATCGGCGGTAAAAGCTATTGCACAGGCAACAGATCTACCTCTGAGCGTGGATATTGAATCAGGTTACGGAGATACGCCGCAGGCGATCTATGAAAATATTACTGAGTTGGTGAATGCTGGCGTGGTCGGAATCAATATAGAAGATAGCGCAGTCGATAATCGTGAGAGGCGACTTTGTGATTTGATGATGTTCTCGCAAACGTTGAGAAAAGTTAAAAGTATGCTCAACAAAGCCAACCTAAAAGTATTCATTAATGTCCGCATTGACACATTTTTAATGAATGTAAAAGCGCCTCTAAAGGAGAGCATCAAGAGAATCCAAGCCTATCAGCAAGCAGGTGCTGATGGAGTTTTTCTTCCATGTATCAAAGGAACCGATGATATCAAAGCCGTTGTAGATAGCACGTTGCTGCCCATAAATGTCATGTGTGTTCCTGAATTACCAAATTTTAAAGAGTTAGAGGCTCTTGGCGTGAAGCGCATCAGCATGGGTAATTTCTTGTATGAAGCGATGCTTTCCTCATTGCAAAAGAACCTGATAACCATAAAACGTGAGCAATCATTTAGAACATTGTTTTGATACCGCAACCCTGAATAGGGTGCAAGTGATCGGAACCTTAAACTATAGCACTTGACATCAAACCAAGTGTGGCCCCGTTCCCGTGCGCGGATAAGAGTTGGAACTTCAAAACTATATAGTTGATTCGCCTGATTTCAAAGGGTAGGGAGCTCTTAATGCACGGGAGTAAATCAAACAAAAAAGGATAAATAAATGCAGTTTGCTAAGGCATTTGAATACAAAAAATGGGCAAATAGTCAGTTACTCGATTTTGGAGCGAGACAATTCTCAAAACTGCCGGAAAACGATGGCACATTTTTCGTTAGAATTTTAAATCATACGACCGTGGTAGATAGTCTATTCATAAGTCGAATTCTCGGCGAACCGGAAAAATATACTGCTGATAATACCGTTGAAACTCCTTCGTTTTCAGAGCTGCGTGAGAGAATGGCTCACAATGATACATGGTTAGTGCAGTATGCACTGTCAGCCTCAAAAGAAGAATTAGACAAGGTTATTCAGTTTAACTTCGTAGATGGTGATATAGGGACAATGTCTGTTGAAGAAGTCCTTCTCCACTTACTCACACACGGTAATAACCACAGAGGCATGGCTTCTAGAGTGTTAGCTGAAAACAATTTAGAACGCCCAAAGGACACATTTACCCGTTACCTTCATCTCGCGGAGCCGACACGCAGAGGTAGCGCGGTGTTGAAAGAAAAATAGCAATAAGTAAATTTGGGAATTCAATATGATGACTTTAAGAACTGCAGACACTCATGAGTTAGATGATATTTATCTTATGGGCTTTGATGTATGGGGAGGTTCCGCATCAGTCGATGACTATCTAGCTTGTTGTAATAAAAATGATAAGTATCAGAAGGGAACTTGGTATGTGCTCATTGAACATCAAAAAATATTATCTTCCTTGATTGTTTATCAAGGAGTGTTTGGTCTTGTAGATGGCAGCTGCGGGCTTGGTTCCGTTGCTACACCTCCAGAGCTAAGAGGCAAAGGCTATGCTTCAAAGTTAATTAACATGATAAAGAATGAGTTACTCCAGAATCAAAATAATACGGTGTTGTTCTTACATAGTGATATCGACAAAACGTTTTATAGGCGGTTAGGGTTTACAGTGACTGGAGGTTCTGACTGCATGTACATTACGAGTGATGGTAGGGCGTTCAAAGAGACACTGCCTGGGTATTTTTAACCGCACATGTTATGTGAGCTCTTTCGCAAGAATAATGACTAGCACTTGAAATCTAAGGCTTGGCATTTAATTGAGGGAACGAATGAGAGTTTTGATATCAGGTACCAATGGGTACATCGGTCATCACATTATAACGTATTTGTAGAAAGTGGCTTGGAAGTATTTCGGTACTCTAGGGACAATAGTGTTCACCCTTCCAGTTAGCCCTTTATTCGAATCGACAGAACTTATTAGCGACTTTCAGTGAGGAAGAGGTATCAAGATAATCTGCTGTTGGAACTTGTTAGTGGCTGGCTTACCTCAAACTGGCTCATAAAAACGTTTTATCAATAGCAGCTCTTTGTTAATAATGTGTATCACTACGCACTTCCGCATCTATCCGGGCTGGTGGCATATTTGCTATGGTAGTCAGTACGTTACGGAAATATATTAGCCAGTTAGCGAAGGTTTATAACTTCTTTTAACCACCCAGTTTTGACCTTGTGCTGCTGTGATCTCCTTTCGTAACATACTAATTATTAACAGGGCGCCTCCGATAAATAAGTACCACATCAATGTGTCAACTTGGCGGTAGTAGAATCCGTGTTGCCATAAATTTGGTTTTGGAGGAAATTCATGATTAGGGAAATGTCTAAATCTGACTTTGAGTCATTTTGGCCTACGTTTTCGGCAGTGATTCAAGCACAAGAAACCTATGCATTTGATCCAGAAATGACGATGAAACAAGCCTTTTCGGTTTGGTGTGAACAGCCATCAAAAACTTATGTCTATACCGAAAACGATGTTGTTTTAGGCTCGTACTATATAAAGCCTAATGCAATGGGTCCAAGCGGTCATATTTGTAACTGTGGTTACATGGTTTCCGAAGGGGCAAGGGGGCAGGGAATCGCGCGGTCTTTGTGTGAACACTCTCAACAAGTCGCCATTGATTTAGGCTTTGAGGCGATGCAATTCAACAGTGTTGTGTCGACAAACAAAACGGCAATAAAGCTTTGGGAAAGGCTTGGCTTTAGTATTATCGGATCGATTCCCAAGGCCTATAAGCATCCTCAATTAGGGGCAGTGAGCAGCTATATCATGTATAAATCGCTTAAAAGGTAATAGAGATCGACTTCTGGTCCCTTAAGAAAGTTACCGTTAAAACTGAATTCATGAGGCTTAAAATGACGATAGTCGAAAAAGTTGTTAGTCGTGAAATAGAAGCCGTCATCGTTTATGAATCCGATAACGTGATTGCTTTTGCAGACCACAATCCTATTAATTTTGGGCATATTTTGATTTGTCCCACACATCCGTACGCCAACTATATCGATCTACCAGAAGGTGTTCTTACCGAAATTCATTCTGTCGCTAGGCAGGTGTATAGACGTATTGAAGAGGCGTTTAAACCTGATGGTATTTCATTCTTACAAAATAACGGTGACTTTAATGAGTTGTCTCATTACCACCTACATATCTTTCCAAGATTTGAGGGCGACCAGTTCGGTTGGCTGAGTAGTGAACTCGGTATTCAAAGTATAGAGCAACTGCACGAGTCATTAAAACACTTGTAATTTATAGTAAAAATTAGATGCACAAAAGTGCACGAAAAGGCTTAACAATGAGTGAAATAAAAACATTAGAACAATTAAATGAACTTTATGCCGAGCCGAGTAAAAGGGCTAAAAATAAAGTACTTCTAGCACTGGATGCCCATGCGATTACTTTGATCAATCATTGCCATTTCGCTGTTTTGGGGACGACAGACTCACAAGGCTTTGTCGATCTGTCTCCTAAAGGCGGTGAGCCCGGTTTCATTCAGGTTATCGATGAGTCTACGGTCCTAATACCGGATAGCTTGGGGAATAATCGTATTGATGGTTTAAAAAACATCATCAATAACCCTGAAGTTGGCTTGCTGCTGATGGTTAATGGGATAGATGAAGTGGTACGTCTTAAAGGTAAAGCTAGCATCCATACCGATCCAAATTTGCTTGCGGCTTGCCCTGACGGGAAGAAAGCCCCAAAAGTCGTGATTAAAATCGCTGTAGAGTCTATGTACTTTCATTGCGCTAAGGCGGTAATGAGAGGCAAGCTTTGGTCTGATACGTTTAAAGTGGAGCGTTCTATTCTGCCTTCACTGGCACAGATCATGAAAGATCAACAAAACCTAGAAGACCCTGCGATCAATCAAGACGATATGGTCAAATATTACCAATCGACACTGTGATACTCATGAAGAATGTAGTTCAAATTATCTTTATGTCGGGCTCTAAGTTTCTGCTCGTTTTTCGTCAAAACACAGAAGCGTTCGACCAATACTGGGGATTTCCTTCCGGAAGAATAGAGCAAGGGGAGTTGCCTCGGAGTGCAGCAGAACGAGAAGCGCGAGAAGAGGTTGCGGTTGACGCTGGGAACTTAACATTGTTCGCGATTGTCTCTGACCCGGAGCTACCCATTTGTCACTATTTCTACCTATGCCATGAATGGGCTGGCGATATACAGAATGCTGAGCCCCATTTATGCCAAGAGTTGCGTTGGTTTGACCGTGATGAGCTACCCGAAAATTGCACACCAATAACTTACTTAATCACTCAACAATTGAATGACACCGCGCTTACAAAAAACATAAAGCCTGAGATTAACCAACCCAAGCTTTGTGCGTAAGCCGTTCTGTGTTGAGTAACAGACTTTTCATTTAGGCTAGTGGCGTTGGGTATTAGTCAAACGTCACTTTGTACCAAAACTAAACACAATAACAGGGAAGATATGTTTACAGGTATTGTACAAACCGTTGCTAACATTGCTGAAGTCAGCGATAACAACGGAATAAGAACGTTCGTCATAGAGTTTCCAACAGGCTTTTGTCACGATTTGGAAATTGGTGCCAGTATCGCAATTGATGGCGTGTGTTTGACCGTTACTGAGTTGCTGTCCGATGTTCGAGTAAAGTTTGACGTCATGTTGCAAAGCCTATTAATTACTACGTTAAGCAATTATGAAGTCGGTCAATCAGTGAATGCTGAGAGGGCGGCAAGAGACGGTGCTGAAATTGGCGGTCACCCACTTTCTGGTCACGTTGATTTTAATGTCGCGATTATCCAAATATCCGAAATTGAAGATAACTACTGCGTGCGCTTAGCTCTTCCTGATGAGTGGAAAAGATATGTATTCCCAAAAGGTTATATTGCAATCAATGGGGCAAGCTTAACCGTTTCTGACGTTAATAAAGTCGAAGGGTGGTTTGAGGTTTGGCTGATCCCAGAAACCCGTCGAATGACCGTCTTTTCCTCGAAATCAGTAGGTAACTCCGTCAATATCGAAATCGAACGTGGTACTCAAGTCGTCGTCGACACGGTGCGTGATACTTTAAATGAAAACTTAGGTCCATTATTGCCTTTATTTGAGAAGTTACTGTCAGAGCAAGGTGTCGATCTAGATGCATTGGGTTATGAGCCTAATATATTGGGTTGTTCAAACGAACAAACTAATGCGGATTGGCACTCTAAAAAGGTGATCTATTGAGATGTTAGAAACGGCACGTACTCAAATTGAAACAATGGGTAAGCAACACGCAGCATCGCTTTTACAATATCATCTAGAAAATCGCTGCCATTTCACCTAAATACAAACGGAGACCGAATGTCAGATAAACATCTTTTTGTGATGGCTAAGATTACGCCAAAGCAAGAGTATTTTTAATCAACCAAGTCGGAGTTACTTGGTATGTTAGACGCGACTAGAAATGAATTAGGTTGTATCCAGTTTGAATTGCATGCTTCAGAGTGTGGTTGATACCTTTACCTTTACGAAGAATGGAAGAACAAGGTAGATCTCCACAACCATCATCAAGAACCCTATATACAAGATGTCGCCAAAAAATTTGAAGGTTGGCTTGCTGCCCCGACAGAAGTTTCATTAATGAACCAGTTATTTTGATACAACTCGACAGACTAGGAATTCTCAGCAAATGGAATACACATTAGATACCGAGCCATCAGATAGTGACATCAACGAAGTTCGCGCAGGCCTAATCAAGCACAATACGCCGTTTCTTGAAGGCATACCTAAATCTCAAGTCGGTTATTACGCCATGGAAGGGGATGTTAAGGTCGGTGGTGTTATTGCGGATCTTTGGGGAAACTGGCTATTAATCAAGTTTCTTTGGGTCGATGACTCAATGCGAGGAAAGCAGGTAGGCAGCCAGTTACTGCAACGATTAGAAGAGTACGCACAGTCCCAAGGCTGTACGTCATCACTGGTCGACACGTTAAGTTTTCAGGCCAAACCTTTTTATGAGAAGCATGGCTACCAATGCCAAATGGTGCTTGAGAATTACCCTCTAGACTCATCATTAGCGTTCCTCACCAAGTCGCTAACAGAGTAATCATATAGGGCAAGGATGAACACAAACAGACGCAAGGAAAGTGAAGTGATTAATATTCGAGAGATGTACATCGCCGATTATGATTCTGTGATTAACCTATGGTGCGAAACCGAAGGTATGAGTATTCGCGATGCAGATTCAAAACAGAGCATTTCGACTTATCTCGAGCGCAACCCTGGCTTGAGCTTCGTTGCGGAGTCTAAACAAGGCGTGGTTGGTGCGGTGTTAGTAGGGACGGATGGCCGTCGTGGCTATTTGCAGCATCTAGCGGTAAGTACTGAATTTAGAGGACAAAATCTAGGTTGCCAACTAGTAACTGAAGCGGTTAACGCATTGGCTGGGGTAGGTGTCCCCAAGACACATTTATTCGTGTATAACGATAATATTAACGCTCAGAAATTCTATGAAAAGTTAGGCTGGTTTCGACGTGATGAAGTGCGGATGTACTCGTTTAATAGCTCGAGTAACAGTAACGCCTAACGGTTCTATTTTGTCAGAAAAAGCAGCACATAACTAAAATCAGGTTAACCAAAGGAGCAAGATTTGCCTCATTGTATTATCGAACACTCGTCGACGATTAATGCCGAGCAACTGAACAATAAAGTGTTTTTAGGAGCACTTAACTCAGAGTTATTCGAAGCCTATGGGCGAGACATAAAAGTCCGAAGTATCGCTTATGAGAACTACCAAACGGGTACAGAAAAAGAAGATTTTATCCATGTGACTGTGCGTATATTGTCTGGTCGAAGTGACACAGACAAAGCAATGCTATCTGAGACAGTGATGACGCAATTGCTGTCTTTGTCCCTTAGTAGAGCATCGATCACCGTTGAGGTGGTTGATATGGACAGAAATAGTTATAGAAAGGTCGTTGTCTAACAGGCTGGACGTCGCATTTATACGGCTGATCTTTGTACGTTCACTCCAACTCGCTACAGGAATATTGGGAAATGTTATTTATCCATAAATCTCAACCTTTGGTTCATGGCCCAGAATTATGCTCTGAGCTGGCCGATTTTTTAGCTGACAATAAGAGTAAATTTGAGGAAAAACTGGTTCCAGACTTGTCGTACATTGATGATATGGCACATGTGGCCAACGGAATCAAAATAAAAAGCGTGCAACATGTGAATCATAACCAGTATCGTCTTGAATATGCGTTCGACTGGGAGCTATTCCTTGGATGTTCTGATAGAAATGAAACGGGCGTTGAAAATGGGCGTGTTCTGTTTATCTTGGAAGACGATAATAATCTTAATTTCGATTTTCCAGATAGGAGCTCTCGCGATACCTGTGACGAGTTTTAATTGACCAGTGAAGCACTGTCTTGAATTGATGTTGATTCTTTAGTTTTGGCATTAACGATATTCAATGAGTAACGCGATAAAATATTTCAGCCATTTAAGGCGAAGTTGGAATAGGAGTAGTAATGAAAATAGTAGAAGCAAAACACTCTGACTTAGAGAGTCTGTTCGTGTATCTGGATACACAGTTGTCAGAAATCGCATTAGAAGAAACACCGCTATTCCAACCAGTATCAAAGTCCGATTGTAAAATGTCGGAAGCACACAAGGCTCGCTTTTCTGATGGGTTTAAGTTTGAGTTTGGAGCGAACGGCTGGCGAAAAATTTGGTTAGCTAAAGATTCGAATGGTGCTATTCGTGGCCATATCGACTTGCGCTATCATAATGGCCATTACTGCTCTCACCGTGTGTTACTTGGTATGGGTGTCGACAGCAGCGTGAGAAAGCAAGGCTTAGGCTCCAAGCTAATGAATGTGGCGACTCAATACTGCCGAGAGAACGAAGCGATTGATTGGCTAGACCTCAACGTGTTGTCAAACAACCTTCCGGCTAAAAATCTTTATTTGAGAACAGGGTTTACGGTTGTCGGCGAAATGGAAGACTACTATCGAATTGATGGTCAGTCGGTGTCTGAATTAACAATGACGTTGGAGACGAAAGGGTAAAAGATCCAAGTCAATCAGGAGACTAACTTGAGCAGACCAATAGCAATTCTGATTTATGTCCCAAACGTAGAGCAGGGGCTCAGTTGGTATCAAGCGGCCTTTCCTGAGTCTGTCGCGACCTATCATCCGTCTTCTGACTTTACAACTCTAGATATCAATGGTTTTTCTATTGAGATTGTACAAGCGGATGAGAAAGTTGGCTCTGGCAAAAAGGGAACAGTCCTTTATTGGTCTACAGAGGATTTTGACAAGTCACTTTTGCATTTTCAGTTAATTGGGGCTCAGTTATACAGAGGTCCAATGGAGATCGAGGGCGGATTAACGATGTGCCAAGTCGAGGACCCTTTTGGAAATCTGATTGGTTTACGAGGCATTCGTAAAAATATCGCTTGTAATGAGACACGACTAGATAGCGAATAAAGGAATAACAATGATCACTATCGAAAGGCTTAATGATGCTCATATTGAGCAAGTTAACGAAATTCAGCTCGCAGATGAGCAGGTTAAATTCGCAGGAACAGCAGCGGACTTTCTATTAGACGGCAGCGAGACCACGCATCTACATATTATCAAAGATGGCAGTGAGGTGGTGGGCTTCTTTAAGCTGGATGTTGCTTACCCAGCTGGCTACAAATTTTGCCCTGAAGGTAGTATCGGCTTAAGGGCGTTTGCGCTTGATAACAACCAACAAGGAAAGGGGCTAGGTACTGGCGCGGTGAAAGCTCTATTTCCGTATCTAGCAGCCAATTACGAAGGGTATGATTGGATTTACTTAACGGTTAATTGTAAAAATCCCGCAGCTTATAACTGCTATGTTAAAGGTGGTTTTGAAGATACCAATGAACAGTACTTAGGCGGTGCCGCTGGCCCACAGTTCATTATGCGCGGAGCCATTGACGCTTAACTTAAATCTGTTTATCAAAAGGCAACTGGGAATCAAAGGAAAGGCCATGAAAGTTCAATATCTTGAAATTGTTACCTCTGAAGTAGATACGGTTTGTGCAACTTACGCGCAGATCTACGATGTGAAGTTTAGTGATGTGGATGTGAACTTAGGTGGTGCTCGTACCGCTAAGCTCTCTAATGGTGGAGTGATTGGTGTGAGGGGACCACTCCGTGAAACTGAGGAGCCAGTCGTTCGCCATTACACGTTGGTGAAAGACATTGAAGCCGCAGTAAACGCAGCTGAAAAGTTGGGTGCCGAAGTTGCCGTTCCACCAATAGAGTTACCACGTCACGGAATGTGTGCCATTGTCATTCAAAGTGGTGTTGAGCTCGGTTTTTGGCAGCTGTAGCTGGCCTTTTTACCAAAAGGTAAAATATAAAGCGGCATTTGTTCTAAGGAGGGAACATGTCAATTACATCCTATCCCCTCAACAAGGTACGTTATGAAACAAAATATTGTCCATATTGCACTTGTCGTAAAAGACTACGATGAAGCCCTAGATTTCTACGTAAACAAACTCAAGTTTGAACTTATCGAAGATACCTACTTACCAGAAGAAGATAAGCGTTGGGTTGTTGTTGCTCCACCTAATTCACACGGTGTAAGCCTACTATTGGCGAGAGCATCCAAGCCCGAGCAACTGGATTTTATCGGTAATCAAGCTGGTGGACGTGTATTCCTATTCCTAAATACTGATGATTTTTGGCGTGACTATGAACGTATGGTGTCTCTTGGAATCAAATTCGTTCGAGAGCCGAAAGAGCAAGGCTACGGCACAGTAGCGGTATTCGAAGACCTTTATGGAAACCTATGGGATCTTCTGCAATTAAATCCAGATCACCCAATGGCGAATCGATAAGCCTGTGCATCACTAAAACATCAATTCAAGTTAAGGAGCGTATCGTGGAAGAAATCAAAGGCATTTTGGAATTCATGGCTGAAGTGGAAAAGTTGAAGGATGTTCATAGACAAACGAAGCCAGTTGGTCTGGATCGCTATGAAAACTCCGCTGAGCATAGCTGGCATGTCTGTTTGAGTGCTCTGATGTTGAAAGACTATGCGAATGAAGAGATCGATATAACCCGAGTGATGAAGATGTTGCTGATACACGATCTCGGTGAAATCGATGCAGGTGACACGATCATCTATGCCAGTGAAACAGAAGAAAACAAACTTAAAGAGAGAAACTGTGTCGAGCGTTTACTTGAGTCATTGCCGAGCCATCTAAGATCCGAATATTTGGAGTTATGGCTAGAATTTGAAGCGGGTGAGTCACCGGAAGCAAGGTTCGGTAAAGCGATCGATAGAGTTCCCCCTTTACTTCATAACATCCATGGTGGCGGTCATAGCTGGAGGAAGCACAATATATCCAAAGATAAGGTACTGACATTTAACGGTGACCGTATTTCTAAAGGCAGTCATGCCTTATGGAAAGAGCTAGAAGTGCAACTTGAAGGTGCTGCGGACAAAGGGCTATTAAAGTAAAAGTTAATTTCATACCTTAGCGTAATAATAGCTTTAGTGGTTCAATGAGGGAAATCACGATGGTAACTGATTCAAGATGTATGGCACTTCTCGTACGTCTCATTTCTTTCTAATAAAACGCTATTGGACCACAATAAGTTCGAGAACCGAGTGATAAGTTGTTAGTATGCATCAACTTTATAAATATTAGTTGGTTTATATAAATGCTTGATAATAAGTATATTAAACACCCTTATCACTGTGAACAGTGTAACGCACTTACCCCGCACCTTGCTGTTAACGCTTCCGATGCTCAATCTAAAGCGGAAGCTGAATCTGAAAAGAACCAATGGAAGTTAGGCGTGTTGATGGAGTACCTGATGACGTTATTGTTTAAAGGTGACCATAATGTTCCCGGTATTTATGTCGACAGTGATTACGAATACCAGTGTGAAAAATGTGGGACTAAATCGTTGCATTAATTGGGTATGAAAATTTGATGTAAATCTCCTGACAACAATAAATATGAGTCAGAAATCACAAGGGACTGTATGGAAATCATATCCGAAATTGAAGTGTCTAAAGAGCAACATCAAGCCATTACTGACCTGAGAAATAACGCCTTCCCCGATCATCAGGTAGAGCGTTCTTATTATAAACAGCTCCCTCATATGCGAGCTCTAGAATACCGTGAAGGACGACTCGCAGGTTACCTTGGTCTTGATTACCGTATGATCAGTGTTGGTGACAGTGCGTACAAAGTATTAGGTGTTATTGATTTTTGTGTTGCTGAGAATGTCCGAGGGCAAAGTGTTGGTACATCTATGCTGTCTGAATTGGATGAGTATGCAAAGAATAGGGATGTCGATTTCATTATTTTGATATCAGACCTTCATGATTTCTATTCCTCACAAGGCTATGTCCAAACTCCAAGTACTAACTCTTGGTTAAGGCTTCATGAGCACCTTAGTTATGGCGTCGCTGTTGAAGAGATTAATGACCTATATGTAAAGTCATTGAACGGAAAGCAATGGTGTTTAGGGGATGTTGATTGGCTTGGCTATATGTATTAGCTCTCTTCTTTGAAGTGACTCCATGAGCTAACGAATGGAAGAACGCTTAGCTAAACTGATGATAATAAGACGCATTAGAAAAGTGATCCTCTCTGCAAACTGAGAATGGAAACGCGTCTATACTGACATGGGTTACGTCGCTGATTTTAGAGGTGGCGTTATGAATGTAAGTTTGAATAGGTTAAATCTCAGAGGTGACGATGAAAAAATTACTACCACTATGCGCCATTTTACTCTCGGCATCATTTTCAGCTGCGGCTTCTGATGGTTTGATTAAATACCAAAGTAATTACTCAGTGAAAGAGACTGCTGACCGCTTTGAAGAAATCGCCAAAAGCAAAGGCTTGACCTTGTTTGCGAGAATCGACCATCAGAAAAACGCGAGTAAGGTCGATCTTGAATTGAGACCAACCGAAGTCATCATCTTTGGTAACCCGAAAGTAGGGACACCATTAATGCAATGTGCTCAAGAAGTGGCGATAGATTTACCGCAGAAGGTGTTAGTCACTGAAGATTCTAGTAAGAAAGTATGGTTATCTTACAACGATCCTAATTACTTGGTAGAACGTCACGCGATCAATGGCTGTGACGAGTTAGTTAAGAAAATATCGGGCGTATTAAGCAAGCTATCGGAAGCGGCAGTGGCGAAAAAGAAAGCTAAATAACCAAGACCAATAAGCACTCATTAAGACTATTAGTGGGTGCGATATGACGATGATATCGCTCATTAGTCATTGTGTTGACAATTAAGCAACAATATATAAAAGTAGTTTTATGAAACTGAATTTAGCGCCATCTAACCAACGAATTATCATCATTCCATAGGAATGGTGGGATTGTTGATGCGTTTTGTTTATCGAACCCACCCGTAAGGTGGGTTTTTTGTATCTGTCTTATGGGTTTTATCTGAATAGAGAGGAAGTCATATGAAAAAGATCGCGGTTTTTGGCAAGCCTGGGAGTGGAAAGTCCACAGTCAGCAAAGCGTTAGCGCTAGCTACAGGTATAGAGCTTCACCAGTTGGACTCTATTGTTTATAAGGCCAGTGGAGAGTTTGTTGAACGTGAAGTATTCGAGCAGGCCCATGAGAGTATACTTAAGTCAGAAAGCTGGATCATTGATGGATTTGGCCCATTAGGTTCATTCAACGCACGTTTAGATGCCGCTGATACTTTGGTTTATATCGACCTTTCTTATCCCATTAGTTACTGGTTCGTCACAAAGCGAATGCTAAAAGGGATGTTCGTTAAACCTGAAGGCTGGCCTGATGGAAGTTCAGTTATAAAAGGTACGATACAAAGTTATAAGACACTAAAACTCTGCCCAAAATTTTGGAATGATGACTTTAGAGCGCGATTAGAATTTCACGCAAAAGTGAAAGAGGTTCACATAATCAGAAGCGTGAGTGAATTGAATAACTTTGTTCATCGACACGTGTAATGGTCATTAATGCCGCGCGTTGCTTTCAACGTTTTGGTTTGCTCATAACTTCATGAATATGTTTAGATTTAATTCAACGTGTGGCATATATGTCATATATGTGGTTTGTGCTTTGAATTAAGGCGATAGATATTATGTATGGAAGTGAGAAGACGAGAGCGTTCTGCTGTAACTGTAAGGAACTGACACTCCACAAGTACACTATGTTCAGTAACCAAGCCGAAAAAGCGCCACAACATGAAAAGAAGCCAGGGTTGCTTGGAATGATTTTATCGTCGCTATCTTCAAGTGGCGGAAACGGTGACTATAAATGTACAAAGTGTGGAACCAATTTACGTACACCAGACAACTTAGATTGAGTTTGGCTTATACAAATAAAAACGGGAAGACCTCAATGATCTTCCCGTTAGGTATTACTTAATTCATCGCGCTATTGGTAGTTTTAGTGAGAAGCCTTATGCGCAACACTTCTTGTATTTCTTACCGCTACCGCAAGAGCATGGATCATTACGGTTAGGGGTCTTTTCAAACGTCATCGTTTTTGGCTTGTTTAGTAGAGTATCAAGCTCGATGGTGTTCTCTTCTTTGTCCGCGTTTACTGTAACGGTAACGAAGATAGTATTTTCAGCAGCTAGTGCTTCGACTTCTGCTTTACGTGCGTCAGTTTGAACCATTACAGCAATTGGAGATTCTTCAGTACCCGCTTTCACATCGCGGTTTACGTTGTAGCCTGCAAGAACGTGGTTCTGTCTTGTTTCGATACGGCCTTTGAAAAATAGTTTCGACATTGGGTACTCATTAAAAATGTTGAAAGGCGCTATTTTTAATGGCGATAGCGCAATGGAGCGGGGATTATACGCATATATTGCAATTGATAAAGCAGTGATGTGAGTAAAGGCTGTTTGGTTTTTGCTCGCGAGCAACGGATTGTTATCTAGCTTTGCTCTGATTAGATAAATTTTGAAATTCAAGACAATAAGATTTCCCTTAATACGCTTTTGAATGATAAATTCAAATTGTTAATTTAAACAAAGAGATAGTGTATGAAATTAGATGCCATTCTATGGGATTATGATGGAACCTTAGTCAATTCTGTTCCCAAAAATATCGCGATTACCAAAGATATAATCTCTGCGGTTGCTCCACACTTGTCAGGTGATAATTTACCCAAATACTTGTTGAGTGAAGCGCTTTATCATGAAGCCAACCACGGCGCTAAAAACTGGCAAGCCTTATATGTCGATTATTACGGGTTATCACATGACGAAATGTTGATAGCGGGTGGAATGTGGGCCGAGCATCAAGAGAAAAATCAAACGCCAGTCGCGCTGTTTGATGGAATGGAAGTGGTGATTAGCCAGTTCGCCCATCTTCCTCATGGTATTTGCTCTCAAAACTCTCAATTGAATATTCGTGGTGTACTCGACAGTTATGGCATTGGTGATTTGTTTAAATCGGTTGTCGGTTATGACGACGTATCAAATGGCAACCAAAAACCGCATCCATTCGGTGGTATCAAGTGTGTTAAAAATATCTTTGATAAAGCGCAAACCGATGAACTCTGTTTGATGTATATCGGCGATCATGAAGCGGACACACAGTTTGCACGCAATATCGAAGCTGCACTTGGCGATAAAGCAAAAGTCATTGCGGTAGCAGCGGGTTATAGCCGCTCTGAACCCGAAAACTGGCAAACCAAACCCGATTACATTGCTAATAATGTCGATGATCTTTTAACGATCATTGGTAAATATGCTTAATCGCTTTTAACGGACTTGATAATTTAAGGAAGAATAATGACATCAAAAGACGTGGTATTAGGTTTTTGGGATGCAATGCGCACCAACGACTTTGCCAAAGCGGCCGAATGGCTAGCGGAAGATTTTCAAGGTTATTGGCCTCAGTCGTCTGAATTGACGGTAGGGCGTGATAACTTCACAGCGATCAACTCTGAATACCCAGCGAATGGGATTTGGAAGTTTGAGCTGAACTCGATTGTTTGCGAAGGTGATACTGTCGTGACAGATGTATCAGTGACGGACAGCGTATTAAACGATCGCGTGATTACCTTTCACACGGTTGTTGATGGTTTAATCCAAAAGCAAACTGAGTTTTGGCCAGATGGCTTTGCTGCACAAGAGTGGCGTGCAAAGTGGGTTCTGATAGCGAGCCCTAAATCACTTGAGTAACAAGGCCAAATGCAAGAACACGAAGCTCACAATAGAGTATGTGCATAACAACAATCAGATAAATAAAAGTCAGCGAGTTAGGAGATTTCATGAACAAGGTCGTAATCGTTACAGGCGGAAGCCGAGGCATTGGTGCCGCTACATCGAAGCTATTAGCAAAACAAGGCTATGCGGTGTGTGTCAATTTCATACACAATGAATCAAGAGCTGATGAACTGGTGAATGAGATACGCGATCAGGGCGGTACTGCTATCTGTGTGCGTGCCGATGTGTCAGTAGAGTCGGACGTAAAATCCCTGTTCGAGATTGCCCGTCATAAGCTTGGGCCGATTACCCACTTGGTCAATAACGCTGGCATCTTGTTTACCCAATCTGCATTAGAAGACATCGAGATTGATCGCTTTGAAAAGGTGATGAAATCAAATGTTTCAAGCTGCTTCTTATGCAGTAAAGCCTTTATTAAACAAGCTGATGGTGCGGGTTCGATTGTGAATGTATCGTCTGCCGCTTCTCGCACAGGCGCACCGTTTGAGTATGTGGATTACGCAGCATCGAAAGGTGCGATGGATTCATTGACCAAAGGGCTATCTCTTGAACTGGCTGCGCGTAATATTCGCGTTAACGGTGTTAGACCAGGCTGTATCTACACGGAGATGCACGCAGACGGCGGAGAGCCTGATCGCGTAGACAGACTAGCTTCGCAGCTACCGTTACAACGAGGTGGCACACCAGAAGAAGTCGCGAACTCTATCGCTTGGTTATTATCAGATGAAGCTTCATATGTCACTGGCTCATTTATTGATATTGCGGGCGGTCGATAGGGCTTAGGGGCTCTAAAATTAAGAGAACGTAGGCTCTAAAAAACGCTTGTGAAGAACCAAGCAACAAAAGTACCTAACTAAAAGAACGAAACTAAGAGTACAAACATGAAAAACTATTTTGAAAGCCCGTTTGTCGGCAAGTCACTCAAAGAACAAGTGACCAATCCTAATATCATTGTGGGCGAGCACAGTTATTACTCGGGTTACTACCATAACCACAGCTTTGATGACTGTGCGCGTTACCTTTTACCGGATAGAAGCGACATCGATAAGTTAATCATCGGTAGCTATTGCTCGATTGGTTCTGGCGCCGTGTTCATGATGGCGGGCAACCAAGGCCATCAAAACCAGTGGGTGAGTACATTCCCGTTTTTCTATCAAGAGGATGAGAAGTTTGAAGGTGCGATAGACGGCTTTGAACGCTCAGGCGACACTGTGATTGGTAACGATGTGTGGATCGGTACAGAAGCGATGATTATGAGCGGTGTTAAGGTCGGTGATGGGGCTATCATTGCAAGTCGAGCGGTTGTGACTAAAGACGTTGCACCATACTCGATTGTCGGTTCGAACCCAGCACGCCACATTCGATACCGCTTTAGCGAAGCGGAAATTACACAGCTACTAGAAATGAAATGGTGGGAATGGAGCGAAGAGCAAATCAAAGGTGCAATGTCGCTGATGTGTTCTTCAGATATCGGCGGACTTTACCAATACTGGAAGGCGCTCAAGTAGTCGCCTTCCCGATATAGCTTCGCGTGAAAATATATTCCCACATGATGTTTATACAAGAATACTCAAACAAGTGAAAACTTACTGAATTGCTTCTACGTACGTCAGAATATCCAGAGCATCTTGCTTTGTGATCACACCTTGCCACGCTGGCATGCCTTGCTCTACATCGCCTTCTAAAATGTCATCCGCCAAAGAACTTGGACTGGTAAAAAAGCCGCTCAATTTATTAGCGATGTTAGCGGGCTTGTGTGGCAATGAAGCGGCTGTAGGCCCGTCTCCGTGACCTTTGTCGCCATGACACACCTGACAAAGCTGTCGATATTTGGTCTTGCCGTTGGCGAAGTGGCTCGCATCGACTTCTGAGGCAGCACTCGCACTAAACGCCATCATTGAAGCGACTAAACCCAACAAAGCTAACACGTGTAACTGGTTGATGTATTTCATTGTTTTATTCTCGATTGTTATTTAACGGTGCAAGAATAAATAAGCGTGAGTAAAAGAAACGTGAATGACTACAGCGAGACTAAACTTAACTTAAATTCGCTTATGTGATTAAAGGTAAGCAATGTGATCTAGGTAAATGATTGATTATAAACAGTTTGCATAGTACAGCGTGCCGCATTAGCGTGATGGATGAATGGGAGGCATTATGATTAGTTGCAGTGATTACGATTATATTGAAATTGTGTGTATGCACCGGTACCCAATTAAGCTGACTTTGAATTCTGGTGAATGGGTTGAAGGTGTTGCTTTAGATACTAAGCGTAACCAAGACCGAGAAGAGTGCATCAAGCTAAGTGTTGAAGGTCGAGAACAACTTGTTGTGTTGACTGAAATTATCGAATTAGAAGTGTGTGTCGACAACCCTCATTTTAAGCAAATATCTTTCAAAACGTCATAGGGTGACATATGAATAATTCAATAGAACAAGGCTACTGCACATCTTGTCGTGAACGCACGCAACACGTTGTTGTTTTGGTTAGAAAGGAAAGTGCATTTGCAGGCAAGCCAAACCAAAAGCGACATGAATTTATCGCAGGCGTAATTAAAGGGTGGTTTTTGGGGCCTTTTATCGCCTCTATGGATGAGTTTTCTCGTCATGTTGTGTGTGAAAAGTGCGGACACAAAGAGATTCAAGATTAGAATTCGATTCAACGCGTACTGAACCTTCTGGTTTAAGAAAATGGCTTAGGAAATAGAAGAGTGAAAGAACAAATATTAGAAGCGATAAAAGCATATGGTTTTTCGGTAAGAACCAACAATACCGATGAGGTTGATCCGGCTAAGGCGCAAATTGGGCAATTGTGGCAAGGCTTTTTCGAACAAGCTTTTCCTAAGCTGACCCCAGACTCAAAGGTATACGGCGTTTACACCAACTACGAGTCAGATTTTACGGGCGAGTTTGATGTTATCGCGTGTACCAATGCGCTTACCGATAATAGTTTAGATAATCTAGTTGAAACCAATATCGAAGCAGGCAAGTACTTAACGTTTTCTGCTGAGGGTGAATTACCGCAAGCTGTGATCGACCTATGGGGTGAAGTGTGGGCGTATTTCAACGCAGCAGACTGCCCACATGTTCGAGCTTACACAACAGATTTCGAATTCTACAAAGGTGAAACTGAAGTCGAGATTTCGATTGCGATTAAGTGATTGGTTTAAAATGAACAAAAGGCTTAGCTTAGACTGTGGTCGCTAGTTAAGAGACAGTAGTTACCGGTAAAGAGACAACGGAAACCCAGTTAAGCCTTTGAATATCTGCTCATTACAAAGAAGATACAGTGTCACGTACTTACCTTGATTACTACGCTTTCTCTATCCTTGAATTACCATTATCCACCAAAAAGACAATCGTGCTTGGTTTCATTCCACAAAGGGTATTGCTTCATTACTTGGGTGTAGAGCTTACTTTCGAGATGCGCTCTTAACCAACGTCCTACGTTTTGATATTCCGATTTCACAAACCACTTCTTTTCGACTCGCACAAACTGGCTGACAAAAGGCATCACCGCAAAATCGGCCAAGCTTGGGGTTTCTCCAAAAAAGTAGGGCTGATCGGTGAGTCGCGCTTCCAGCTGACTAATGAAGGTTTCGCAGGCTTGTCGGCGTTGTTCAACATCGATGTTTCGGTAACGAACCGATGCACGATACTTTTCTAAATAGCTAATAAATTCTTCATCGTTGGTTTTAATGAGTTGCTGCACTTGTTCGCTAAGTATTGGCTCACTTGAACGCAGAAGATCTTGAGGATCGTTCTGTTGAAGTGCCCAGTTCATCACATCCAAGCTTTGTTCAATGACTTGTCCGTTGGGTAACACCAATACCGGTACTGTCCCTTTTGGCGAACTGGCTAATAGTTCGCTAGGCTTGTCTTTGGTAATGATTTCTCGAAGTAACACTTTTTGCTGTGATAGTGCGATGCCCATTCGTCCGCGCATTGCATAAGGGCAACGGCGCAAAGAATAAAGGATAGGTAGATCGGATTCGTTCGGCATTATTGAGGTCATTTAGTTTGAAAAGTGTTGTACGGTGGTAAAGAGATCGTGATGTGGGTAGAATACGCGGCTTAAAAATTATAAGTAAGTGAGCGACTTCAAAAATGAGCAGAAAAATTGAGTTATTAGCCCCAGGTGGCGATGTAGAAGCGATAAAAGCCGCCATCGTAGCGGGTGCTAATGCAGTTTATTGTGGTTTAGACACATTCAACGCTCGTAACAGAGCCTCTAACCTATCGTTAGACGAATTGAATGGTGTGATTCGCCTTGCTCATGAATACGGCTGTGAAGTGTTCCTGACTCTTAACGTTGTGCTACTGGAGCACGAGACTAAGAGCATCACCAAACTGCTGAACCAGCTTGTGAACACCAAAGTCGATGGCATCATTGTTCAAGACTTGGGTTTATTCAACCTGGTTAAGAAGCATTTCCCATCGTTAGACGTTCACGCGTCGACTCAGTTAACTACGCACAACGAAGGCCAGATTAAGTTCTTGTCTAAGATTGGCGCGACGCGCGTTAACTTGTCTCGTGAGTTGAACCTGCCTGAAATCAAGATGCTGACGGAAGTGGCACACGATCACGATGTACTAACCGAAGTGTTCGTACACGGCGCTCTGTGTATCGCATTCTCTGGTCAATGTTACTCAAGCTCAGTAAGTGTGGGTAACTCAGGTAACCGTGGTCGTTGCAGCCAAGCGTGTCGTGATGAATACGAAATCACCAATGCAGGCAACAAGTTCCCACTCAACCTGAAAGATAACTCAGCATACTACGACCTACCTGAATTGGTTGACGCGAAAGTCGACTCACTGAAAGTAGAAGGCCGTATTAAAGGCGCACACTACGTTTACACCGTGGTAGACACATGGCGTAAACAGATTGATAGCTTTGTAGAAAGTGGTTTGTTGATCGAAGACGATTCGAACCTGCACAAAGTATTCAACCGTGATTTCACCAACTCTTTCCTAAAGGGCAACCTAACGAAAGACATGTTCATCGATAACCCGCGCGACAACAGCATGAACTACGCTGTTGAGAAAGCGACGGAGCAGAACAACGAAATCTCAGTAGTACAAATTCAAGAAGTGACCAACGAACTTCACCAAGCGAAAGACGTTCTTGGTAACGAAATGCGTGACAAGATCGAGTTCCTTGATATTCGTAAGACACCAGTAGCCCTGTCGTTCAGTGCAAAAGTGGGTCAACCATTTACGGTGACTGTGAACACGCCAAAAGAGAACTTTACCCTTCAATCTAAATCGCTATTGAAAGCGGTTGAAGAGAAGGCTATTACTCAAGAGCTACTTGAGAAGCGATTCAAAAACGTGAAGAGTGCGGTTCACACACTAGAGAGCCACGACTTCAGTGAAGTGGATGCGGGCTTGCTGATTCCTCTTAAAGAGGTTTCGGATCTGAAAGACGAGATCGACTTCATTCTGAACGGTTCTGTGGAAGTGATTAAGCACGTTGAAGTGTCTGCACTGCCTCAACACCCTAAAGTGAACGAGAAGCCGACTATGTCGATGCTTATCGCTGACGTTGAAGACTTACACCTATGTGATGTGACTGACGCGGATGTTTACTTCAAACTGCCAGAAAGCTTCAAGAAGCGTTGTAACAAATACATCGACATCTTGGCAGCAAACCCACGTTTGATTCCTTGGTTCCCAGCGGTATTGATCGGTAAAGATTACGACGAAGCGGTTCGTATTCTAGAAGAGATCAAGCCAGCTCGCATCGTGACTAACAACACGGGTATTGCTTACAAAGCTTATGAGATGGGAATTGAGTGGGTTGCAGGCCCGTTCATGAACACAACCAACTCTCACGCACTGGTTACTTTGAAAGAAGAGCTTAACTGTGCTGGCGCATTCATTTCGAACGAGATCAACAAAGGTCAGATTCGTCATATTCGTCGCCCAGAGAACTTCAAACTGTTCTACAGCATTTACCACCCAATCTTGATGATGACTAGCCGTCAGTGTTTCTTCCAAAGAACAGTGGGTTGTAACAAGCCAAGTATTGAAGCGGGTTGTATGTTGAAGTGTGAGAAAGCAACCACGATTACCAACGTGAAAGGCATCTCTTTCGCGGTTGATAAACAGAAGGGTGGCTACCCAAGCATTTACAACCACGAGCAGTTCTTGAACCATGACGCAGTGACAGATTTCTCTGGTCTGTTCGACGAGTTCTTCATTGACCTAACCAACATCGGTGCAGGTTCTAAAGAAGTGAAAGATAAAGTCGAGCTTATCAAGCATTTCGAAGCGCTACTTAACGGCGTTGAAGGTTCACAACAGAACCTAGAGCAGATGGTTGAAGTTAGAACTAACGCTCAATACGTCCAAGGTCTATAGGGTTCAAGGTTTATAACGCTTAAACGTGTAACTGCTTATAAACACTTTGAACCAATAAACACAAGGCCACTCAATCGAGTGGCCTTTTTAATGTCTGAAACTTTCTGAGTCTTTCTCAATCAGCGAATACGTTATTCTGTCACGGCTTCTTGTTTGAAGCATGGGCTTTTCAACGTGTTCATCTTTTCGATTTCATTGGTTAAGCGTAACGAGAGCAGGGCTTTTTGGTTTGAAGCAAAATCAAACATCACGATAGTTGCGGTGCCGATGGTCGTCAGTTTCTGCTGAGCCTTACTGACAATCGCGTATTCCATAGTGAACCGGTCATCTTGAATGTCGGTAACACGTGAGCCAACCATCAAGGTATCTGGATACGTGACTGGGCGGAAATACTTACAGTAAGTGTCACCTAGAACAGGACCAACTTTGGTAATCGCCATCTCTTCCATTAGCTCGACGTGTTTGAAAAAATCTAAGCGAGCGGTTTCGAAATAGCGAAAATATACGGCGTTGTTAACGTGATTGAGTGCGTCCATTTCTCCCCAAGCGACAGGGATTTCTGTTACTACCGGGTAGTCAGATAATAGTGCTTCCATGCGAACTCTCTTATGCTTATCTGTGTAATTAACGTTATCGACTTACCCTTCATCGGGATAAGTTGTTATTGGAATAAAAACCCTACCGCCAAATTAACAAAACTGCAACACGTGTGATTCAAGTTTTTGAAGCTCGAAACCACACAATGTCAGTCACTTAGTTACACCTGCACGCAATGGTTAGGCACTAAGGTGTTTGAATTGCAGCTCAACCAAGCGTTGGTACAATTCGCAGCTATTGATGAGAGACTGGTGGTCGCCGATGTCTACTAGCTGTCCTTTATCGAGCACCGCAATCTGGTCGGCGTGTTTAATTGTTGATAATCGATGGGCGATAATGATCGTCGTTCTGCCACGCATTAACTCTTCTAACGCTTGTTGTACGTGATGCTCACTTTCACTGTCTAGTGCACTGGTTGCTTCATCCAACAATAGAATATTCGGATCTTTCAAGATGGCACGAGCGATAGCAATACGCTGTCTCTGTCCACCAGAAAGCCTTACACCACGCTCACCAAGAAAGCTGTTGTAGCCATCTGGTAGGTTCTGAATAAACTCGTGCGCGTGTGCTTTCTTAGCCGCTTCGATAACTTGCTCGTCTGTTGCCTGCGGGTTGCCGTAGCGAATGTTATGGAACACATCATTACTGAACAGAGCAGGTTGCTGCGGCACCAATGCCATCTGCTTTCTTAGCTCGTTAGGATCAAACTGATTTAGTTCAACGCCGCCTAACGTCACTTTACCCACTTGTGGGTCGTAGAAACGTTGCAGCAGCTCGAATAGGGTGGTTTTACCTGCGCCAGATGGGCCAACCAATGCCAATACTTTGCCTTCATGGGCAGTGAGCGTGAGGTTGCTTGTTGCGGGCTGGTCCGGTCTTGATGGGTAACAGAAGGTCACATCATCAAATGCGACTTCTGGCGTTACGTTAGCAAGCGAAGTTGGATTCGCAACTGGTGCAACAATATGGCTTTCAACTTGTAGGATCTCGATTAATCGCTCGGTCGCACCTGCCGCACGTTGCAGTTCGCCCATCACTTCAGAGATCGTACCTAATGACGAAGCAACCATGATTGCGTAGAACACAAACGCGGCTAAATCACCTGCTGACATAGTGCCGTTGATGACATCACTGCCGCCAACCCAAAGCATGCCTGCAATAGCACTAAATACAATCACGATAACGCCAGAGATAAGAATCGCGCGTTGTTTTACTCGCTGGCGACCAATCTCATAAGCCTTTTCAACTTCTACCGCGAATGACGATTTCTCTTGCTCTTCTCTGCTGTAGCTTTGCACAGTTTTAATGTGTTCAATCGCTTCACCTGCATAAGAACCCACATCAGACATTGAATCTTGGCTTTGGCGAGATAGGGCTCTTACACGACGCCCGTAGACAAGAATAGGAATCAAGATAAACGGCACCGAGGCCAATACAATCAACGTCAGCTTAATATTGGTAGCAAACAGCATGATGATTGCACCAACACACATCAACGCGCTGCGCATCGCCATAGAGAAAGATGAACCAATGATGCTTTGAAGCAGAGTGGTGTCCGTTGTGATGCGCGACATGATGTCGCCACTGCCATTGGTTTCGAAGTAACTCGGATGCAGCGTCACGACATGATTGAAAACCGATAAGCGAATGTCCGCACTCACACGTTCCCCAACAGAAGAAACCAAATAGAAGCGGAAGAAAGTACCAATCGAGATTAACACGACCACGACCATGATGAATTGAATCGCGCTGCCTAAATCTGAGAGTGATTGTTGGCTGAAACCTTGGTCGATGAGAAGACGAATACCGTGTCCGACGGAAAGGGTTAAGCTTGCCGTGAAGATCAACGCGATCAACGCTGCAATAACACGACCTTTATAAGGCTTAATGAATTTACTGAGCTCAAACAAAATACTGAGGCTTTTTTTCTCAGGTTTGGCATCGGGATTCTTTTGAGTCTGTCGCTGGTTTGAGTCGAGCGTAGAAGAGACATCGTTTTGCATATGACTGCCTTAATGTGTTGTCGCTTTAAAAATAGATGGCTTATTACTTATTGCTTATGGTTTATGACTTATTGCCTGTACTGCGCGTTGTTCGCTGGGAAGTAATTGCTATTGAGAATAGAACCCATTAAAGCATTTATTGCGCTGTGACGCTCCCTAGGAAACTCAATTTCCAATATTTCCTCACCTCTAAATGAATAATTCGAAACGACCTGAAAGGAAAACTAAGCATTCTGATTCAGTCAGCTCGATACCAAAGCAGGGGATTTACCCCTAATTTTTATGCAAGTAAATTGGCGTTTATAGGAGAGTGCACTCATAAGTTACCAATCGAACGATGATTTATAAATTGATAGCGAAACGATTGCTTTTTGTCTCGATATTAACTTTATCAATGACTTGCAACTTTTGGTTGTAAGACCAGTTATAGCGACTGTTTTTTGTGCAATGTTTGTTACAAAAATTCAACAAAGTAGTTTTTTATACATTTTTCTTGCATAAAACCTCGGATTGAATAGAATAACCAACAAATGACAATTAATGCAGTATTGTGGCATGAGTATTCAAGTAAAGAGCATCAACAAATCATACGGTGATACCCAAGTTCTTCACGACATCAGTTTCGACTGTGAGAGTGGCGAAACCTTGGTATTGCTTGGCCCAAGCGGCGCGGGCAAGAGTTCATTACTGCGTGTATTGAACCTGCTAGAAATCGCGGACAACGGCGAGTTAGACATTGCGAACGAGCAATTCGACTTTTCAAGCCAAATCCAAGAGAAGCAAGGGCTTAAACTTCGTCGTAAAGTCGGCATGGTGTTCCAGCAATACAACTTATGGCCACACATGACGGTGATGGAGAACTTGATTGAAGCACCAACCAAAGTGGCGGGTTTGGATAAGCAAGAAGCGATTAAGCAAGCTCAAGAAGTACTAAAGACACTTCAACTTGCTGACAAAGCAGACGCTTGGCCACTTCAACTGTCTGGTGGTCAGCAACAACGTGTTGCGATTGCTCGTGCTCTTATGATGAAGCCAGATGTATTGCTGTTCGACGAACCAACGGCAGCACTCGACCCAGAGATCACCAACCAAGTTGTTAGCATCATCAAAGAGCTAAGCGGCACTGGGATCACTCAGGTTGTTGTGACTCACGAAGTTGATTTCGCCAAGAAGATTGCAAGCCATGTTCTTTACCTTGAGAAGGGTTACATCGTGGAACACGGTACCAACGACGCATTTATTAACCCGCAGACTCCAGAGTTTGCTGAGTATCTTACTCATTAAGTAAGTCAGTTATTAAAAGAAAGTTGACTCACTAGATTTAGCTAAACACAACATCAATTAAAACAATCAAATTATAAGAATGGCCACAGGCCGCTATTACACAGTATTCGGAGTAACAAAATGAAAAAGATTCTACTAGCTTCACTTATCGGCCTTGCTTCTTTCAACGCAGCAGCTCAAGAAGAAATCAAATTCGCAATGGAAGCAACTTACGCACCATTCGAATACATGGATGAGAACAACCAAATCCAAGGTTTTGATGTAGATCTAGCAAACGCACTTTGTGAAGAGATGAAAGCGACATGTACTTTCCACAACCAAGCGTTCGATAGCTTGATCCCTGCACTTAAATTCAAACGTTACGATGCCGCTATCTCAGCAATGGACATCACTGAAGCGCGTCTTCAACAAGTAAACTTCTCTAACGCTTACTACGATAACTCTGCAGCATTCATCTCTTTCGAAGGCAAAGTAGCAGACCAAGCCGCTCTAGAAGGCAAGCGTGTTGGTGTTCAAAATGGTTCGACTCACCAGAGCTACCTACTTGAGCAAATGACTGGCGTAACAGCAGTACCTTACTCAAGCTACCAAGATGCATTCATCGACATGAAGAACGGTCGTATCGATTCTGTATTCGGTGACACAGCTGTTGTAGCTGAATGGTTCAAGAAAGAAGACAACCTAACGTACGTTGGCGGCCAAGTAACAAACCAAGAGTACTTCGGTAACGGCTTTGGTATCGCAGTAAACAAGAGCAACCAAGAGCTTGTAGACCAGCTTAACGTTGCACTGGCAGCAGTGAAAGCGAACGGCGAATACGACAAGATCTTCAACAAGTACTTCGGTAAGTAATTTATGGAATTAACGGGTTACTCTTTAGGGCTCGTCGAAGCAAGCTGGATGACTGTTCAGCTTGCGTTCGTAAGCCTATTGGTTGGATTGGTTCTAGCAGTTTTGTTTGCAAGTGGTGAGATGTCTCGTCGTATCGCAATCAAATGGCCAACGACTGCATTTGTGACGATTGTTCGTGGTTTACCAGAAATTCTGGTCGTACTGTTTATCTACTTTGGTTCGACACAAGTTCTGTTCATGATCACTGGCGATTTCATAGAAGTGAGCCCGTTCTTATCTGGTGTTGTTGCACTGTCACTTATTTTTGCTTCTTACGCTTCGCAAACCTTGCGTGGTGCTTTGAAAGCAGTAAGCAAAGGGCAGAGAGAAGCAGCAAGCGCGCTTGGTATTTCTCAGTCTCGTGCATTCTTTCGTATTGTGTTACCTCAAGCGGTAAGACACGCACTGCCAGGATTAACCAACCAATGGTTAGTGTTATTGAAAGACACAGCGTTAGTTTCGCTGATTGGTGTAACAGATTTGCTGAAACAAGCACAACTAACATCAGCGGCAACGCACGAAGCATTTACTTGGTACGCGACAGCAGCAGCAATCTACTTGGTCATCACTTTAATCACACAAAGACTAGTAAAAGTGATTGATGGTAAGTTCTCTATTCAAGGTTTGGGTAACAAAGGGGCAATGGCATGAATCAACAATACCTCTCTCAAATGCTTGAAGGCTTAGCGACCAGTATTCAACTCACAGGCGCTTCACTGCTTGTTGGTTGTATCTTGTCATTGCTGATGACGGTTACGCTAATCCTAAGAATACCAGCCATTCACTGGTTCACTCGCGGCATCATCACGCTGTTCACTGGCACACCATTATTGGTGCAGATCTTCTTGGTGTATTACGGCCCGGGTCAGTTCGATTGGATTCGTGAAAGCTTCATGTGGGCTTGGTTAAGCCAGCCTTGGTTCTGTGCGATGCTAGCATTAGCTTTGAACACCGCCGCATACAGCACGCTACTGTTCAGAGGTGCGTTCAACGCGATTCCAGCAGGGCAGTGGGAAGCATGTCGCGCGCTAGGCATGGACAAAATCGCAACGCTTAAAGTGTTACTGCCATACGCTTTGCGCCGTGCTGTTCCAGCTTATTCGAACGAAGTGATTCTAGTCTTCAAAGGTACGTCACTGGCAAGCACCATCACCATCATGGATTTGATGGGCTACGCTCAGCGTATCAACGGCCAAACCTACGACACGCTCACCGTGTTCGGCATTGCTGGCGCATTTTACTTAGCAGTGAACGGCATACTAACGCTGATCTTCCGTCAGGTAGAGAAAAAAGCCCTCGCATTCGAAGCCGCGTAAGCTAGCTACTCACAAGCTTAACTAACGTATAAAGCCTGCCATTTATGTTCTCATAAATGGCAGGCTTTTTTGTTTTTGGGGTACGTACACGAGTACTGTTTTTATATCCAGCCATTCGGGGTTTTTACGAAATTCATACTATATGGGAATATTCTGCATTTTGTCATTCAATGGGTTTATCTATGTTTTAAGTCACTGAAATGCTGTGATTAATCGTGGTACATTGCCGTGCATATGAAACTAGATAGAAAGATTCTATATTTAAATGCAGAATTTTTCGGTCTAATAGCTGTTGAACTAAGCCGCTTCGCGGAGGACTTTCCTCTCACCTATCCGATAGACGAAACTTATGATGTATCCATAGATTAAGGAATACATCATGAGCCCATTAAGACAACAACTTATCGATGAAATGGCGGTTCGCCGTTTTTCTCCGAAAACTCATGCAAGCTATTTACGTTGGGTTAAAGATCTATCTACTACTTACGATCTGTCCCCTGATTTACTCACCGATCAACAGATTAGTGCTTATTTACGTACGCTCACCACAGAGCGGAGCTTAAGTAGTAGTACTTGTGCTCAAGCTTTGAATGCTATCTTGTTCTTTTATCGTGCCGTTTTGAATAGAGAATTTGAAGAGCGACTGGTTCCCCCGATTAAACGTGCCAGTAAAATACCGGAGCTGCTTAATCGCGAGGAAGTAAGAAGTATCATTAGTCATTGTCGAAGTCTTAAATATCAGACCGCACTTGAAATGTGTTACGGGTGTGGCCTACGTGTCAGTGAGGTCGTCGGCTTGTACGTGAAAGACATCGATGGTACGGCGAAACGACTGCACATTCATTGTGGTAAAGGTAAAAAAGATCGCTTTGTTCCACTGGGTGATAGCCAACTGAATCATCTTCGAAATTACTGGCGTCATTATCACCCAACCGTAGTGCTGTTTCCCAGCCTAGAGCCCGAAAAGCCATTGGGTATTAGCTCTTTGCAGAAGTGCTTCAAAGCAGCAAAAGTTGAGGCAAACGTCAGAAAATTAGGAGGAATACACGCCTTGAGGCACGCTTATGCGACTCATCAGCTCGAATCGGGCATGCCTTTGAATGTTCTGCAGCGTTACCTCGGACATTCGAATATCAAAACGACATTGAGGTACACCCATTGGATAGGTCATCACAACGAAAGCTCGGACGGAAGTAAGTTCGACTTAGTTGCTCAACTATGGGAGGAGAGCGAATGAACGCATTATCTCCTTACCAAGCCGTATTAACACAAGGTTTAGAAGAGCTTGATAAAAGCAAAGTCACACCGAGGCAGTGGCAAGTGCTTAACCATTTAAGAGACTGCCGAACGGAGCGTATGGGTAGTTACGACTGGCGTTGTCAGCAATGTGGTCATGAAACTCGTTGGAACTGCTCTTGTCGAGATCGTCATTGCCCCAATTGCCAAGAGCAGATGAGACAGCAATGGCTAACAAAGCGAAGCCAAGATATTTTACCTGTGGCCTACCATCATATGGTTTTTACCTTACCTCACGAGTTCAATGCTCTGGTTAAAGCGCATCCTAAGGTGGTTTATCAATGCTTGTTTCATTCAGTGTGGGCAACATTATGCGCGTTTGCTAATGAGCGGCATCACCTTGTCGGTCAACTTGGAGCATTAATGGTTCTTCACACTTGGGGAAGAAATCTGAGTCAACATACTCATATTCATTGCCTACTACCGAGTGGGGTGCTTACAAAAGATCGGCAATGGCAACCGACAAGAAAAGAGAGTTACCTGCTTCCGGTTAAAGCCTTATCCGTTCGTTTTAAGAAAGAGATGTTATGTCGAGTAAGCGAGTTGATAGCGACGCACAGTAATTTATTAGAGGAAGCCGCTAGTAAGAGATGGGTTGTGTACAGTAAACCTGTACTCCACGAGCCCACAGCGGTAGTGGGTTATCTATCTCGGTATTGCAATCGTATTGGGTTAAATCCAAACCAATTAAGTTATAACGTGGATGGCCGTATCACGATGAGTTACAAAGATTATCGAACCAACGGGACTCAAAGAATGTGTTGTAATGCGGGCGAGTTGCTTCGACGCTTACTTTTACATGTGTTGCCTAAAGGGCTAATGCGAATACGCTACTATGGCTTTTTAGCTAATGCTGTACGGGTAAAAGCGATAGCGGAAATTAGGCATAGCTTACGAGAGCGACCCGCAGAGAAATCGGAAGTGCTGAAAGAGAAACCGTGTTGTCCGAACTGCCATAGCAACAGCATGGTACTCGTGTGCATCAATATTAGACCTAGGATAGTCGTTTCAGAGTACCAACTGACCTAGTTGTCTGATTATAATGAATAAAATTATCGTTGTGTTATGGCGAGAGAGGGGCATTGTTCGCTTTTAAAAAGATTATGCAACGGGTATAGTCGCTGTAGATAAATTGGCGGCTAGAAGTGGAAAATGGACGGCTGACGGGGTACCGGTCTTAATGATAAGAGTGGAACGCAAGTCAGTCCTAAAAAGCAAATTCCATAGATAGAAGCAGCCAAGTCCAACAGGTATTTATCCATTGTGCTACGACAACGGATAAATACTTAAGCGTTAGGGAGTAATCTAAACCATGGAAAAGGTTGATTGGCACAAGATTGAGATACTCGATACAACTGTCATTACAGACACTTATAAAACGACTCAAAATGTTCGTAGATATTTCAAATCCAAATTTGGCGATGATTTCAAATTCGACCGAGGTTTTATGCAATGGATGCAAGGAGCTACTGGTCTCACAATGATTGATGCCTGCAAAGAATGGTCGAGTCGCCAGAAACTAAAGTAAGGTAGTGATCAAAGGCAAGGCACTAAGTTCTGCGGGTGTTGCTAGGCTTTGTATAACAAGCAATTTAAGCAGACTGTCAACGCTTGGCATTTTCAACTCGGCTTAGCTTCAGTGATTTAGGTGGTAGATTTGAGTGTATTAGTAGCGTTGTCAGCTACTTAATTGGGCTACATGGACTCCCTCTTTTGTCAACAATAGCTCCCGCTGACAACAGTGGATCGGACAGCAGCTCTACATTCGGTGTTTAATCGGATTCGTTCCGTCACCTTGATGATATTCGCTTGATGCCTGCCTCATTCGTTAAACAGTATTTATTACTTCCCAATTAAACAGGTTTAGACATCTCGGTCTGGTCGTATTGTCATCATTTGCTATTGCTTTGACTCGGTGAGTGTTAACCGTTTACATAGTTAATCTTGTACTCTTTTCCCGTTGTTAATAATGCCCATATTATACGAGCGTTCTTTGCTGCTAGGGCGACAGCTGCTCGTTTATAACCTCGTCGTTCAACGAGTTGATTTAACCAAATACTGTTGCGATCGGTTTTCTCTTTACATCGTGCAATAACGGCTCTTGCGCCATGAATAAGTAGAGTGCGAATGTGTTTTTCGCCTCTTTTGCTGATGCGACCAAGATGAACATGACCACCTGTTGAGTGTTGTCTTGGAACTAACCCTATCCAAGCAGCGAATTGGCGGCTGGAGCCAAATTGTTTGGCGTCATTGACCGTCGCGACAATGGCACTTGCACTGTGTTCACCGACACCTGGAATATCCATGAGGGCTTTGGCTGAAGCCATCTCACGAACTAAAGCAGAGACTCTACGATCATAGTGCAGTACTTCTAGGTTAAGGTTTTGAATCTTGCTCGATAAATATTGAAGTAGCTCTCGAGCGAGTATAGGCAGCCCATTTTCTGCATCTTCAAGGACACTACCAATGGTGTTTTGAGCCGAGTAGCGACCCTGCGGCATCACAATGCCAAATTCAGAGAGCAAACCTCTGAGTTGGTTAATAGTCGCCGTTCTTGTTTTAATTAGCCCCTGTCGAATACGATGCAGGCAAAGCACAGCTTGTTGCTCTTCACTTTTGATAGTGACAAATCGTGTTTTGGGTCTAGATACTGCTTCGCAGATGGCCTCCGCGTCATTGGCATCGTTCTTCTCATTTTGTCGATATGGGATAACGAATTTGGACGCCATAATTTTCGGGTTATGACCGAGTTTCAGCAGTTCTCTTGCCCAGTGGTGTGCACCAGAGCACGCCTCCATACCGATGAGGCAGGGCGATAACTTAGCGAATGTGTCTAAGAGTTTGTTTCTTTTGACAGTTTTGCGTAGGACGCACTTGCCATATGCATCAACGCCGTGAATACTGAACACATTCTTGGCGAGGTCAACGCCAATAGTTTTAATGGTGGACATAGTAACCTCCAATTCTTCAGCGTGTACTAAGTAAGTATGGCACGCAGAGTGTCAGGTAGAGGGAGTCCATATCATTCGTTAGTTGTAATCGAGCAAAAATGACAATTGAGCAACTAGATAAAGTAGACATTATTGGGCACGACGAAGAAAAAGTAACTTTAGTGATATCCGATCATTTAGAGTGGGACGATGAAAATGAAAAGCTCTTGTTGCTCCAAGAAAAGCTGAACCTCTACTTGTCGTTTATTGAGTCTGGTGAAGTGTTTGAGCAATACCCGTTAGCAAAGAACAAGCTATTTGAAATCCAGGTAGTTTCAAAATACCAACCTAACAATGAAGCTGAGAAATTCATTTTATTGGCATCAAAAGTAGTAAGTGAAGCGGGCTTTAGCCTTACGCACGAGGTGAAGAATTACAACTGACAAGGCGCTTAAGTCTGATTCGTGAACGCGTGCCGATTCCGCTTCGCTTCATTTTGGCACACGTTCACTCACAGCTTAGCTTGGCGTTAGCCCACAGGCTTCACAATGACGGAGGAACATGATGAAAGGTCAAATAGTCGAATGGAATGACAATAAGGGCTATGGCTTTATTTCTTCAGCGGGTGGCGAGTTGAGAGTATTTTTCCATATTTCATCGGTCAAAAATCGAGGCTACCGTCCTAAACTAACAGATAGTGTAAGCTATGACGTGACTGAAGATAACAAGGGGCGTCTTAATGCTAAAAATGTTGTAGTCCAAGGGGTTAATGGTTTTCCTTTCACAGTTTTATTTGGTTTTAGCTTTTTGGTTGCCGCAATCACATCGGTAGTTCTGTTTAAAGGTGAGCTACTCCTGATCCCGTTATATCTTTTAATGAGCATTTTCACATATTTGATGTTCGCTTGGGACAAACAAGCTGCACAAGGTGGAGCTTGGCGAACATCGGAAAATACCCTTCATTTGCTTTCATTACTAGGTGGTTGGCCAGGAGCATTATTGGCTCAGTTCCAGCTACGGCATAAATCGAGAAAGCAGCCCTTTAAATTTATTCTTTGGGTTACGATAATGATAAACATCGGCTGTTTTGTTTGGTTGTTTAGTGAACCTGGCAGGAAGTTGATTCAAGGTCTTTTGGGCTCGTTTTAGAACTGTTGGTCTAATTCAACAGTGGGCTAACAAACGACTATGGCGTCAGTGATTAATTTTTGGCTGTATTTTCATCCCACATGGCGCCACCTCTCAGCATAGAATTAAGGGTCACAGCGATCTTGCGTACACACGCGATTATTACGACTTTCTTAGGCATCCCGGCAGCTAAAAGTCGAGCATAAGTCGCTTTGAATACGAGGTTACATTGCATGGCTGACATCATTGCCATATATAACACTGTGCGTACTTGCGTTCGACCGCCTTGGAGCTCGCGCTTACCTTTGTAGCGTGCACTTTCGCGTGTTATTGGAGCGACACCAATGAGCGGCATATTTGCTATTGTAGTTAGTAGTTAGTAGTTAGTAGTTTAGAGCGAGTTACCGACTTATGAAGTATGACCTTACCATTTTGGTCTACGGCATGAAGACTAAAGTAGTTTTTAGCTAGGTCGATACCGCAGAAATAAGAATAATCAGACATGGTGCCTCCGATGCATTTAAGTACCACATAAGTGTGGCAGATCCTCGGTAGGGGGAATCCATGTCATTCGTTAGCTGGGTTTTAATTTTTGCAGAAACTTTACAGCTTCAATATGCTGTAGTCTTTCGTACCTACGGCTTAAATGTTTAAATTGCCTTAGTTTTCTCTTATAGGTTAAAGGTGTCTATTGTGAGTAAAGTATTGGTTAGTTCATGTTTACTTGGGTGCAAAGTTCGTTATGACGGCAATGATTTAAAACCTGAATCTCCTGAGTTTCAGAAGTTTGTCGAAGCAAATGAAATTGTCTCTTTCTGCCCTGAAGTTGCTGGAGGTTTGCCAACACCTAGAGTTCCGGCTGAAATCTGTGGAGGCGATGGCACTAACGTCATCGAAGGCTCTTCGAAGATCATGGGAAAAGATGGCTCTGACGTAACAAAGGAGTTCCTCAAGGGAGCTAGGTTAGCTTTGAAAATTTGTCAGCAGGAAAATATCTCAAGTGCGATTTTAACGGATGGGAGCCCTTCTTGTGGCAGCTCTCAGATTTACAATGGAAAATTTGAAGGAACAAAAGTTGTTGGCGTGGGCGCCACTACTGCATTACTTCGCCAAAACGGTATAACTGTTATGAGTCAGCATGACGTTGCTAGCTCTAAAAATAGCCCAAGTGAGTAGCTTGTAATACAACTAACAAGAGACTAAAGCAGATTCACACTAATTGGTTTGATTCAACTGTGTTGATTTAGGTGCCAGGGTTTAGATTAGGCGGTGATGTGCTGACAAATAATAGAGGGATCATGAGTAAAATCTATTTCGTATGTGGCTTTATCGGTTCGGGTAAAACGACTTACTCTAAATCGCTTGCAGAAAAGCATGGCGCTTTTCGTTTTTCGATCGACGAGTGGATGATTCCTTTGTATGGCGAGCATATGGAGCGTGAGGTTTTTGATAGCCGACTGGCTACGCTTCAAGGCTTATTCAAGGACTCTGCAATGCAACTCTTTTCTTTGGGTATTCCTGTGATTTTCGACTTTGGTTTTTGGCGTAAATCTGACCGAGACTCTTTTACAAGCTGGGCATCAAACCTAGGTGTGGACAGCGAAGTTCACTACCTTGATGTTCCGTTTGAGACTTGTAAGAAGAGGGCATTTAGTCGTAACTCGAAACTCAATGGTAAGTCTTATGAAATGACACCAGAAATGTTAGATCTGTTTTGGTCTTGGTTTGAGGTTCCAACTTCAAATGAAAATGTTGTTTGGGTTCAACAGGAAGCTTGATAAGGTATGTAGTCAGGCGCGAACGTGAGTGGCGTTTTTGTTATCTAGCTTGTGTTCTAAGTCTCACGTTACATTGGGTTTATGAAAGTCTGAGTCGTCCATCGAATAGTAGTGCAACAAGGGCATTTCTCATGCCGTATTTTTGGTAATTAGTTCTTCCTGTCGATTATCGAATTTGTCCTAAACCCACTATTAAGGCAGGGAACCCCAATGAATAGAACGCTATGGTTCGCACTCATTTCGCTTTTGTTTTCAATGACAATGGTATTTTGTACATACAGTTATGGCACAGAGAGCCACGTTGAAGTAATCACACTCACTTTAGTACTGTCGGGCCCTCTGATTTTGACCTTTGCGCTTGTTGTCATCTTTTGTGGCGCACCTGTCATTAACAGGCACAAGTTACTTGGAACCGTTGTAATTTGTGTGCATGGATTTACAGCCTCACTGCATGTGCTGTGGAACGGTTTTATGTTTGTCGATGTGATTAATAAACAAGGCTTAGGTCCGGGACAAGGTTATTCTGGTTTGATACTTTGGGTGGGTAGTATCAAGGCGATGCTACTTGGTTTGGTTGTGGGAGTATGCCTGCATTACTTGCTACGATTATTTAGAAAGGCCGCAGTAAGATAGCGGTTGGCTAGTTAGTGGGTTGTTCGTTGTCTATAGGAGTTGTCGCTGTGTTTTATAGTAAGGAATTCAACAAGGGATTGCTGCTCATCCTTGTTGCGTTAAGTGCTTTCATTGTCGTTACCTCGGATAATAACCCTGGGACATTAATCGCTCACGCCATCAATGGTCTAATTGCTTTGCTCTTTTTCTCCATGACAATTGAGGTCAAAGACAATGTACTAAGCTGGTATTTCGGCTTTGGTTTTTGGCGTAAGAATGTCGAAGTATCAGACATTACAGAGACATCGTTCTATCAAAGCAAGTGGTATCAAGGTATTGGTATCCGAATGCTGAATGATGGCTGGTTGTATAATGCATCGATAGGTTCAGCGCTGAAGTTAAGCTTAAGCAATCGAAAGCATGTTTACATTGGTTGTAAGGATACGGACGGTTTAAAGCTGGCCTTGAAAACCGCTAACGAACAGATAACTGAAAAATGATTTACTACACTTGGCACTTTTCATATCAAGTTGGACTAATTTTTAAGGCTCTATGCTTTAAGTGAGCAGCACTTTAATATCTCAACAAGTGAATCGGAGATTGAATGGACAAAGCAATCAAAACATATTTCGATGAGTATCCCGATGATGTTCGAGCTCGGCTTGAAGAGTTGCGTGCATTAATTTTTGAACTTTGTTCTGATTTGGATTTAGGTGACGTCGAAGAGTCTCTGAAATGGGGCGAGCCGAGTTACAGCGTTAAGACGGGCAGTCCAATTCGAATCGATTGGAAATTAAAATCGCCAAATAACTATTACTTGTTCTTTAACTGTCAAACGAAGCTAATCGACACATTCAGAGAATTGCACGATGGCACATTGGCATTTCAAGGTAATCGGGCAATCATCTTGAACCTAACTGAACCACTTCCCAAAGCACCAATCAAGCAGTGCTTAGAGTTAGCCTTAACTTATCAACAACGAAAACATCTACCGCTTCTTGGCGCGTAATTCTTACGCGCTGTCATTATATTTCTTAAACTGGTTATCTGTGTTCTAGCTATCACTCTTTAAAGCGTTAAGACTGTACCATCTTGATTAGTATCAAGAGGCTAGGGAAGCTCTATAACCAACGCTGATTGTATTGCTTACCGTTTAAAAAGTTGTTCTAGTCACCTTGTATTTCAGACTTAAAAGGAAGTTGTATGAATTTAGATAAAGCCAAGAAACGTATCGCAAAGCAGGTTAAAAAAGGCGACCACGGATACCCTAAAATCACGTTAGCGTACTACGGAACGACCAAAGATCTCGCAACGGAAGTAGCGGTTCAATTCATGTTGGGCGAGGGCGATGGTGTTCAAGAAGAGCGTTTTTCTTGTGAAACCGAAATTCGAGATAATGAACTAATCCAAACGACGTTACTCAAGATAATCGAACGCGCTAATGTTAACTCAGTGATTGAAGTTGAAGGCGTAGCTGTTCTTTAGTTTTGTAAGAATCAGTCGGCGTGCTAGAAAAATTTACTCATAATTTATCAAGGAAGAAACGTTATGAAATTGGCTCAGTTAAATATCGCTTTGGCGAAATACCCGTTAGATGCGCCAGAAATCAAAGAGTTTGTCGATAACTTAGAGTTGGTTAATGGAATCGCAGAAAGCAGTGAAGGGTTCGTTTGGCGTCTGAAAGATGAATCTGGTGATGCGACCAATATCCAAGCTTTTGATGATCCGAATATGATTGTGAATATGTCGGTGTGGGACTCTGTGGATTCGTTAAAGAACTTCATGTTCCGTACACATCACCGTGATTTCATGCGCCGAAAGGGGGATTGGTTTTATCGTTTACCTGAAGATACTTATGTTCTTTGGTGGATCGAAGAAGACCGTATTCCCACACTCGAAGAAGCGATAGAGCGACTTGAACACCTCAGAGAAATCGGTGATACGCCGTATGCCTTCACTTTTAAAACCAATTTTTCAGAGTCAGAAGCGCCAAAGTAGCGTTCATAGATAACCAAGGTTATGTTTTTTAGACGTTTTATAGCAATCCCCGTGAAAATGAGTCGATTGTTGGTATGATGTTTCTATAGTCTTCGAGAGGTTTAATGATGTTGAAAATGAAAAGTAGTGTACTTGCGGTGTGTTTATTTGGTTTCAGCATGAGTGCTACCGCTTCAACACTGGAAGAGTGTGCGAAACTCCTTCCAGATGGTCACACGTATAAAGTAGAGATCATTTTAGACGTAGATAAGACTGAGAAGGATCCAGTGGTGAAAGGCAGTTTTGGTGTGACGGGCGGAGCCGATGCGCCAGATACTTTCGATATCGGTGGTTTTGTCGAGTGTGCTGGTCCTCTGATCAAAACCGTAGATACAGACAGCAACGATGCGTCTAATTCCTCGTCACTGGTTGTCGCGTAAATAGTTCACTTTCGTCATGGAAGACATGATCAGGGGTACTTAAACTAGGTTGAGGTGAATAGGTTAATTATGGGCGACTATTTAGATATTTGGTTTACGGTTACCTCCTTAGTTTTTATTGTAAGCTTACTTTCAGCTCTTTTTGTTGGGGTCTGGCGTAAAAATATAAAAGCGTTGATTCTATTAAGTGGAGTCGCAGCAATCAGTATCGTTCTGTTTCTCTCTCAGAAGTATCAAATCCGAAAGCTCCTCGCTGAAGAGCTGAGCGTGTCGAGTTTCGTTGTGGAGGCTCATGAGGAGTTTGAGGAATCTAAATTGTTAGACTCTTTGAGAAGTAGTAACTACGTAACGATAAATAGAACGAAGCCTTTATCAAAAAGTAAAGTACGTATTGCTATTAACTCTGGCGAGGTTGAGTTATTGATAGCTCAAGACTCTAAGAACGAAGAACTGTTTTGGATCTATTACCCTAAATACCGATTTAGTCGTTTAAACCCAATTGGAAAGGTACATATCCGTTAAACATGGGTGCACAATTGCCACAGCGACTTTCAGTAACAAAAATACCGCCGATGATTTCGGCGGTATTTTCTTATTAAGCTTATCTGAACGATTACAGCTTATTGTTTAGGTGAACAGCGTGTAGCTTTGTTAGTTCACAGAAGCTAACTCGACACTTTGTGTTTCTCTAGCGACTTTCCAATCTCCACCTAACGCTTTATACACGGCAATCGTGGTGTTGGCGGTTTGAAGCTTGGCGGCTACTTGGCGATCTTGCATCGCTTTTTGTTGTCTTTGTGCGTCTAGCACCGATAAGTAATCGACTAGGCCTGCTTTGTATAGCGACTTTGCTTTGTTCACCGCGTTATCGACGGCAAGGGTAGCTTCATCGTTTGGCTTGTTTTGAGGCAGTAAAAAGCCAGCCGATAAATCACTATCAAAGCTGGCTTTGTGTTCACATTGGACAAGACTGCTCTATTTTTCACCTTGGACTAAGCAGCTGGTTCTCTCACTTTAGACCATACTGGTTTAGCGACCGCGACCATTAACCATAACGACGATCGTTTTTGTTATGATGCTCAGGTCAGTGGCAATCCAAGATTTCATAGAACATAGACTCAGTGCGTAGCTGTGATCAAAACCTACTTTACGACGTACATCATCGATGCAGGTGTCATAACCTTGGTTCACTTGTGCAAGCCCTGTAATACCCGGCATTACGCCATAAGTGCGGTCAGCAAAGTAAGGGATTTCGTTCTCTAGTTTAGTGTAAAAAGTAGGGCGCTCAGGGCGTGGACCAATAAGAGACATTTCACCTTTTAATACATTAAACAGTTGTGGCAGTTCATCGAGACGAGTCTTTCTCAAGAATCGACCAACCGGTGTGATTCGTGGGTCATTCGCGGTTGCCCAAACTGCACCAGAGCGAGTTTCTGCATCTTCGTACATGCTACGGAACTTCATGATTTCAAATAGTTCCATTTTCTGTGGTGTTGATTTACCAACGCGAAGTTGGCGGTAAAAAATAGGACCACGAGAAGTGAGTGCAATCGCCATTGCAATCAGTGGAAATACCGGTGCTAGCAGAATCAAAGCAATCAATGAGCTTACCAAATCAAATCTACGTTTAGCTCGTGAAATTTTGTCTTGGTATAGGTTTTGAGTAGATAGCTGTTCAATGTTCATCATAATAAGTCCTTAATGATTCGCTCGTGTCCAAGGTGAGTTTTCTAGTCCGATTAGGTAACGTATGCCACCAATGAAGTTGGCGTAGTGTCCAACTATCAAATAAGAGATTAATGAAATAGGTTTGTTTACTAAACGCTTTGGCAAGATACAGCCAATTACGCCAATGGTATAAACGGTAACTTGAGCCCATAACAGTGCTTCGAACACCAAGTAGTTGCTAAGCAAGATGGAGCACACTAAGCACACAATCATTAAATATGGTGTTAGGAGGCGAAGTCCTTTTCCTGAGAAGAACGCAAACGCGATGCCTTTGAACTTCGGGCTGAACAAGCCGAACAATCGAATCGCTTGTTGCATGTTGCCCGCTGAAATACGAAGTCTTCTTTTGAAGTCTGTTTCTAGGTTCGATTCTTCTAGCTCTAGTGCCACCATTTGGGTTTCATACTCAGCAATGTAACCTTGTTTTACGATTTGCATCGGTAAGATGAAATCATCATTGATGGTATTTAAAGGAAGTAGTTCAAAGAGGTGTGTTCTGAATAAGTAGAAGGCGCCATGAGAACCTAAGCTCGAACCTAATGAAGCCTCAGACTCTTTAACGGCGGTTTGGTACTGCCAGTAAGTGTTTTCGCCTTCGTTGCCTGTTGGGCAAAGCTGATACGTTGCGTTTACCACGCCAACCTTGTCACTTTCAAAATGAGCGGCAGCAATAAGTAATGCATCCAATGAAATAAGGGCGGAAACGTCACTCAATGCTGTAAGGTCACTGGTGATATGTGTCACTTCCTCATTAATAACCGCTACTTTACCTCGGTTCAATTGGTGGTCATGTATCTCAAAATGAATATCACTACACATCGCTTCTTGGATGGTCATCTGAGCAATTGCGACCGTGTTATCGGTACAACCATCGCAAGCGATAATGACTTTCAGTTTCTTTTTTGGGTAATCGAGAGAAGCAAGGTTACGAATCTTGTCTGCAATCCACTGTTCTTCGTTAAATGCAGGAACAAGAACGGTGATGGTCGGTAACGTGCAATCTTGTTGTTCCTCTTTGTAACAACGATGACTCTCTTCAACTTGACGTGCAGGGTGGTTTTTCGCGTACCAGCGCAGCAATAAAGGGTAGGCTGCGTGATGATAGACAATCAACGCACCTGAAAATAAACAAAGTCCGGCAAGTAACCAATCGATCATGCGTAAGCTCCTTCTGAGATGCTGTTGTAAGAGGCAACCATATTCACTATGTCGAAGTTGTCTAGTACATAGTGGCGGGGTGACAAAAAGCGCTCATTTTGAGTTTCTAGTAACGCATTGGCTAACTCTATAATGCTGCCCTTTTTAACAAGGGTGCTACTGATTGGGCATAAGGTTTCATCGACAGCGCCAACGTCCATTGCGACGGTTGGAATATTGCACGCTTGAGCTTCGAGTGTTGAAAGAGGCAACCCCTCGTGGCGAGAAGGAAGGCAGAAAGTATCCAACGCTCCGTAAAACGTGGTCATGTCGTCGACTAGGCCGAGGAAGATGACTCGGTCACTGAGATTCAATCGGCTAGTGAGTTGCTCTAGTTGATTGCGTTTCGTACCGCCGCCAGCAAATGCAACAACCATGTTTTCAGGTAGAAGAGTCAACGCTTTGATGAGTTGGTCTTGGCCTTTGACATGTTCTAGACGACCTGCACAGCCGATGATGTGTTTGTCTGTTGGTAGGTTTAGGTTTGCTCTTGCATGCTCTTTCGACATTGGCTTAAATTTCTCACAATCCACACCATTTTTGATGGTAATGATGTTCTCGTAAGAAAAAGCGGTGCGGAGCTGGTTGTAAACACGTGTCGCGTCGGCAACCAACGTTGGCTGAGCAGCTTTTAAAGCAAGCGCTTGTAAACGGCGACGTTTACTATTGTTTAGGTGCCAAGCATCATGTTCAGTATGAATTCGAGTTGGAACACCCGTTACGCGGGCGGCATATCCAGCATAAAGTAGGGGGCCGATGTGATGGGTATGAACCACATCAGGTTGAATACCATTAAATGCTTTAATCAATTTGATGATGATATTGAATTGCACACCTGGTTGCTTATCCAAAAAGACGATCTGATTTTGGTACTGCTTTAATTTAGGCCAGTTGTTGATCGAGTCTTGTTTTGTTCCTTCTAGACTGACAATCAACACTTGGTCTGTTGGTTTAGCAAGGCGCAGCAAATCAAGAGTTAGGGTTTCTAAGCCACCCGGAGCAAGGTGCTGAACAACGTGTATGATCTTTTTGCCATGCTTCGTTAAATGCGTATTCATAATTTGAACCCTGCCTTTATAATTCTTGTTTCGCCTTTCTGCCGTTTCTCGTGAAGTAACTTCTTTAAAACGTTTAACTACACAAGGAGATAGCAGGAGTTGTGCCAACTAAATAATCTCTAATTTTCAATTACTTAAACACGGTTCGTCTGAGGCGGTTTTCATTTCTCAAAATGGGAATCAAAACAAAATGCGATTGAATGGCTGTTTGGATCATAGGGCTTAGGGAAATTAGGAAGTGGGTTTAAGAACTTGGGGTGTTAGACAAGCAAAACGCCAATCGAGTGTTGGCATTTATTGTAAGGGAGTAAACCTCAGGTAAGGTCTGATTTTAAAGCTGACTAGCTCATTTTAGGAATTACCGTTATTACTGGAACACCCAAGATATCTTCGATTTCGGCTTTACGTTTGATTGTAGAATCGAATAACTCAAACAATACCGCAAGACCAATGCCCAATCCGATGCCTGCAACAAATCCAGCCAGAACAAAGATAAAAGTCGGCATGTTAGATTTCATGCTAGGTGTGAAAGGCAAGTCGATAATTTTCACACGTTTGTTTTGCTCGAATACCCCAAGCGAACCCGTTAGCTGAGCCATTTCATAACGTTCTGTCAGTTCATCATAAAGTTGGCGCTTAATCTCAACTTGTCGCTTAAGACGGTACATCTCTTTTGCATTTTCACCGAAGTTATTGGCCTTGTGTTCTAGTTCGAAAATCATAGTACGAAGGCTTTTGGTCTCTTCTGTTAAAGACTCAAAGCGAGCACGAACCAGTTGTAGGCTATGTAGTTGAGTGACCAAAAGAGGTTGGGTATCAGAAAGTTTGTTCAGTGTCGTGCTACTTGCAATGTCCCAAAGTTGGTCGCTGTTCATCGTTGGTTGGGTTACTTCGAGTAAACTTTTTCTCTCATTTTCAAGTCTGTCTAATTCACGGACTTTAGCTTGCACAGCACTGTGTTTGTCTGTGTATTTAGCTTGTAACAGGGCAAGGTCGCTTCGAATATCGATGATTTGGTCTTCTAATTTACCTATCACAGGGTTGGTTCTTGAAAGTTGTTGGTCAATTGAGCCAAGACTTTTTTCAACGCCCGATAACTCTGCCTCTTTTTCAGCAAGGTTCTGTTTCAGCGATGCTAAGCGGTTTAAGCTTTGGCTTTGTACTTCTGGCGTCGATTGCACGTTTTCGTTCATGTACAAGGCCAATGCTTCTTCTGCTGTTTCAAGTTCAATACGACGCTTGTCTATATGAATTTTTAAAAAGTCACTTGAATCTTCAATAGATGAGCGTTCCGGCGCTAACAATTGTTCAATGAAATGTTCACTGACCGATCGCAGCGTCGCTTCCATTCCAGTTGGAGTGTTGGACGTTAAACTGATCTTGAGAAAGTCTTTTCCAAGCTGAGTAACTGATAAGCGTTGAGACAAGTCGGTGATGATTTCTTCTTTTTCTAGATCTGGCATATCTGGTGTGGTTAGCTGCAATTCATCAGCGACCGAGTAAAGAACATGTCGACTGTGTAGCAGCGTTCTTAATGCATTGAGTCGGTCTTTGAGCATGGTAGAAACGGCTATGTCTTCCAAGAATGGATTCATTTTGGCGGTTTCTTGAATCAACATACTGGTATGCGCGTCATATTTGGTCGGAGCCAACTTGCTTACACCGAAGCCTACAAAGGGCAAAATAAGCATTGGTAGAACGATAACGTAGCGTTGGCGCCACATGGCATTGATGATGGCCAATAACCGCAATTTCAGATTATTCATAATAGCTCCAACATCCAATGAACGAAGTTACCACGGTTCTGCCAACTCTCTTGTTCGACGACAGAGATAGGTGAATTGCTCAGTTGGCGCGCATGGTTAAGCGCCCAAATCATTTGATTTGCACTGCCAACAGTCGTTACGTGCTCTTGGTATGGAACTAAAGCAGGGAATGGCGTTGTGATAATTGGTGTGCCGGCCGCAAGGTATTCCATTAGTTTAAGTGGGCTGCAAGCTCGGATCTGCTCGTTATCAACAAACGGCAATAAGCTCACATCCCAGTGTTGAGAATAGCTCGGTAATGTATGGTGCGGACGTGGGCCTAGGTAATGTACGTTACTCAACTTAGGCAGCATGAGCGTATCAAGCTCGTTTGGGCCAATAAAAACAAAATCCCATTCCGGCATTGCATTCGCAACATGATCAATTATTTCATAATCAAGCCACTTAGAAAGGCTGCCATAAAAACCAGCAATAGGGCGGTGGTTACTTGGTAAATCTTTTGCTCTTGGTGCTGGTGTTGAAAATAGGTTTACGTCGACACCATGTGGTAGCAAGTGTGCTTTATGCTTTGGAAACTTATCCATCAACTTTTTGCTGGCCGCGAATATAAGAGTCGCTTTGTTGATCAACTCCGATTCGTGTTGCGCTACCGTGTCATGATCAACACCTGCCAAAGCGCTGAAATCATCGCCACAGTAATAAACCACAGATGACTCACCTAAGTGTCCGCACAAATCAACAGCGGTCGGAAGTGAAGTCCACAGGATAGGCGAATTAAGATTAAGTTCAGCAATAACCGGTTTTATTTGGTGTAACATCATTTGCTGAGCCAACTTTCTAGAAAACTTAGAAGCAGGCGCAGGAATGGTCTTCAAGTTCACGATCGTAATGTTGTCGTGTCCCTCAGAGTCGAGCATGTTTTGAGTCATAGCTTTGGTTTTGCCAAACAATTTGTTGAACGCTCGGGTTGCATCTTTAGCGGACAGCTTCGGTTGTCTTAGACCAATAGAGTTGACCCACAAGACTTTGTGCAGCTTAGCAAGGTGACGAACTAAATGTTGAGTCGATGAAGGTAGGCCGCCAAAGTCTTCACCAAATACGATTAAATCACGCATGGTCACCTCCATGAGTCTCTAACGAATCGAATACATCGGATTCAGTCCCTTCAACGGATTTAATCTGACCGACAACTCGAGCAGGGTTACCGCCAGCAATTGCAAAGGCAGGGATATTCTTTGTTACTACGCTACCTGCGGCTATTACCGCACCTTCGCCGATGGTTACGCCACCTTTAACCGTTACATTAGTGCCTAGCCACACATCAGGTTCAAGTATGATGTCGCCGATTTGCTGAGGATCATCGCCTTCACCTAGTGCTCGGCGTTTTGCATCAAGTGGGTGTCCAGAGTATCCAAATAGGAAAGCACCGCCAGCAATGCGTACGTTGTCAGAGATAACCACTTTTCCTCCAACAGCGATAGTCGACTGCCAACCGATGTCGACATTGTTACCAATCGAAAGCAATGGATGTTCTAAGCCTTCCAATGGTTGCGTACAACCAGAGAACGTAGTGTGCCCAGAGATGCGGCAATTGTCGCCAATCGAAATTTGTACCGGACCGCTCACGAAAGGTAGACCACCATACAAATACAGGCGTTTACCACATTGAGCCACACGACCTTTAAAAGCTGGTGTCCAGTAGAAGAAGCGAGTAAAGCCAGAAACCAAATTCACCACTAGCTTGTGCGCTTGATATAGGCAGCGATTAAGTACTTGAGGGGTAGGTAGCTCTGCGCTTCTGATATTTTTCAAAATGAAAAATACATTTCTAATTCGAGAATTAGGATGAAACTTAAGCCAATGCTTGAATTGATGTATAGATACTGACGTCATAATGAAACTCCTCTGTCTTGTTATATAGAAGTACTTTCATATACTATGCCATTTAATAAACTCAATATTTTCAATTGGTTAAGAATTGGCTTTTAGGTTTTCTCATTTTGACAGGCAGTTTGAGATATGTTCGCGATAGCGACAACCAGTGCTGCGAGGATATAAATAGGCCAATTGAAGCCTTGCGTTAGAAAAGTTCCTGACACGATGGTGCCGATCAACCCAGCATATACAGCGTAAGCGGCGGCATTAAGGTTTGGATCTATGGTGTTAGTTGTTTCTGAAAGCTGCTTCAGTGTGGAACGTATGGTTTTGATCAGTGAGGTAATCAGTATCACGTATATGATGAGTCCTAGAAAGCCGGTTTCTGCAAGTACGCCAAACCAAGTACTGTGAACAGCATGGTTTAAACCATCCCAGTGGGAACTGTAGAAGAAGTAGTTGGAAAAGAAGTTATCCAAACCGACTCCGGTTAAAGGGTTATCTAGCGCCATCTTAAAGGCAGCTTCCCAAGCATAAATCCGCCCCATAGCTGATTCATCGATACCTTGTTCAGCCGCACCGCCAGATGCTCGATCTGAAATCCCGGCAGCGAAATAAAGGCCAATCGCTCCAATTGCTCCCAAAGTAATCAACAGTGATTTTGAACGAATGATTTTGAGCGCAAAGATCCCGACTACAGCAAGTGAGCCAAGTAAACCACCTCGACTTTGTGTGGCAATAACGGCAGCAAGTAATAAAACCGTTGCACCAACACTAATGATACGTCTTGTTACCGGGATCCCCGTCGTGGTCGCTTGACTGATAGCAAAGGCTAATGGGAACATAAGAACTAAGGATAGGTCATTCGGGTCGCCTAACATCGAACCAAAGTCACGACCTATAGTTACGCGACTGCCTTCCACTAAACCAATCCCGTTGATTGAATTATTAATCGCGATGCTAGCAACTAATGATCCCGCACAGATAATAGCGGTCGAAGTCTTGACCAAATACTCTGCACTGTTTACTAACCAAACGATGGCGAGTGTCATCACCATTATTTTCCAGTAAACACCTTTGAATTCCGCCAGAGCAATCGGTCTGTTAGTCGCGAAGATAATACCAATGAAAACCAAACCCCAAAATATGGCGAGCCAATTCAAGCAAGGGTGCCAAAATATTTTAAGCTCTTTACTGATTAATGCATGCCAGAGTAGGGCTGATAGAGCGCCTAGTGAGAGCATCAGCGGTATTTTTAGTGAATAAAGTTGAGGTATTGCTTCGTGAATTCGGAAAAATGAAAAGACAACGAACAGCAACACTAACCAAAATGTCTTGTTTAAAACGAATAATCCGGTTAATGGCAGAAGAGCTAGCGCTACAATAACAGCGGGATGAGGCACAAAGTACCAAACAACACCAAGCCCAACACATAAGGTGCTGATCATAATGATGACTGGGAATCTATTGGCTTCTGGGTTGATCATTGTTACCTCTAATATCGCAAATAAACTGGCTCACCAATTTTTTAAGGCGTAGTGACGCCTGATGTTAAATATTGCAAAGCGAGTGCCAGTTATGCATTTTGTTTAAGCTGCTGATTTAAGGTTATATTACAGAGGGAGGTGGTAGATTTGAGTTGAGGTTTTTCATTTTGAGAATCACTATAAAACTGACTAGGGTGCCCAAATCGTTAAGCCAAAGTGATCAACCCTGACTACGACTCGTTTTAGCGGTCGAGTTGATAGATCTCCAACAACTGCGGGATAACAGCTTGTGGCGAGTATTGGCTTTTGACGGTTTCTATCGCGTTACTCTTTAGAGAGTCGCGTTGTTCACTCGTCAATGACATCCACAAAGACAAACACTGTTCTAGTTCGGCTTCAGAATGGGCTAGGTAGCCGTTAACTTGATGCTCGATGAGTTTAGGTAAGTTGCCAACTGAGGTGGCGAGAACGGGAATACCGCGAATCATGGCTTCTAATGCGGCCATCGGTAAGCCTTCGAAGCGAGAAGGGATGATCAACAAATCGATTTGGCTCCAGACATCACCCATATTAGTCTGATGCCCGTACAAGTTAACATTCTCAGGCTGAGATTTAACTAGCGTCTCCATTTCTGGTCCGTCACCAAAAACCTCAAACTGAACCTCGGGAAACTGTTTAGCTAATGTCACAAATCGATCTGGTGCTTTTTCATGGCTTAATCGACCCACAAAACCAACGTGGATTTGGCTTGATGAAGGGGAGCTTGTTAACCCGGTTGGGACTTTAACAAAGTTATTCAATTGATAGGTCTTACTGGGCACTTTCGCTTTAATCTTCTCACTGACCACGAGCGACTGATCAGAAAGAAAGCTGCTGTAACGGTCGAGCCAGTCATAAACCCACACCTTGCCTGTTGGGGTTTCACCTGCGTGATAAGTGGTGATTTGCTTTGTGTTGTTGAAACGAGGTGGGAGCTTGATTAACTTGCTGACCAAACTGGCTTTGTAACCATGAGCATGGATAAGCCTTGGCTGATAATGTTGAACGGCACGTTTAAGCTGTGCCGCGCTATTGCTGCTTGAATCTGCTGAGCAAGAGGCTAAATCGGAGAGGTAACTAAAAGGGATGTTCAGCGCTTCCAGCTTTTCAACGATGATGGCTCCAGGATTAAACTTCGTCAAAAGAACAATTCGAACAGCATCTGAATACTGAACGCTTTCAGATATCAGGCCTTGTGCTAATTCTAAAACATGTGTTTCTATACCTCCAAAAGTTTGGCTGTCGATCAACAGCCAAATCTCATGACGGTTTACGTTGAGTACACCTTGGCTAGGCTTGATTGCACTCATCTTCCGATTCCCAAGCCTGTTTCTTACGGTAAACAGTAGAAGGGCTAAGTTCTAACAACACCGCGGCATTTAACACATTCCCATCGCAATGATTAATGGCATGTTGAATAGCTTCCCGTTCTATTTGCCACATAGGACGAATAGCTCCTTCGCTTGTGGTAAATGCGGGCGTCATCGAACCGTTGCCAGTTGAGACAACTGACGATTGCTCTAATTCCTCTGGAGTAATAGGTGGCAACTTAGCGTCTGGAGCTTCTACCACAGCTGGTTGGGGCACCGTTACTCGAATAGGCGTCACTAATTTCGATGTTGGAGCAGCATCTGCTTTATTAATCGGAGACGGCAACATGTCTTTGGTTACGCTTGTTTCATTGTTCAACACCACGATGTTACGGATGATGTTTTGTAACTGACGGACGTTACCAGGCCATACGTAACGTTTAAGTAGGTTCTGCGTTTCTTTGTCTATTGATTTGAACTTCTTCTTGTCTTGCTTCGCATATAGCTTCAAGAAGTGATTGCAAAGGGTGACAATGTCACTTCCCCGTTCGCGAAGTGGTGGCATTTCGATAGGCACAACGTGAACACGATAATAAAGATCTTCTCTAAAGCGTCCTTCTTCTACCTCAACCAGTGGGTCACGGTTGGTCGCACAGATAATTCTGACATCAACTTTGATTTCGCGGTTGCCGCCGAGTGGAGTAAACGTACCAGTTTGCAAAAATCTTAGGAGCTTCTTCTGCATCTCCAATTCCATTTCACAAAGCTCATCGAGAAATAGGGTACCGCCATGCGCTTGCATCGCCGCGCCTTTACGGTCGGTTGTTGCGCCGGTAAACGCACCTTTAACATGACCAAAGATTTCACTCTCCATTAGGTCTCGAGGGATAGCGCCACAGTTAATGGCAAGGAAGGGTTTGCCGTTACGCTGGCTCTCTTGATGAATGGCTTCTGCACACACTTCTTTACCCGTACCACTTTCGCCGTTAATAAACACGCTAGCAGTGGTTGGCGCTACAGAATCAATGATTTTATAAACCGCCTGCATAGGTAGGCAAGAGCCGATGAAATTATGAAACCGATCACGATCGAACTTACTTTGCATGTTATCGACGAGGTTTTCGAGTTTCGCTCTTTTTAGATGTAAACGAACTGAAGTTTTAAGTCGATCTGCTTGAATGGGTTTCTCTAAGAAGTCTTCCGCACCTCGCTGGATAAGATCTACAGCAATGTTTACTGAGCCATGTGCTGTCGCGATAATAACTGCGGTCGGTATTCCGTTCGCGCTAATCCAATCTAAAACTTCCTCCCCCGGCATGTCCGGCAGCTTGAGGTCGAGAATAACAAGCTGAGGAGAGTGTCTTTCAATGAAGGTTTTAGCTTCCGCGCCGGTTTCGACGTGAAAAATATCGTAGGGCTCATCTTTTACGTACTGCTTGTAGAGTACGGCGAGCGACGTGGAGTCTTCAACTAACAATACCTTAGGGCGCATTGTATATTCCTTTTGAAACTTTATCCTAACTAACCAATAACATAGTGATAGAGGCCATCAATACGAGTCTTGTGCATTTGTTATCTACCGCATGCAATCTTTTAAAAAGCGGGCGGTATATTTTCCCGAATTGTTTGTCATGCTTGAACGTATCTTAATGGTGACTATATTGATAAACGACTATGTTGAGTTTTTAATTCGATACCGATATGAACATCTAATGTTAACTAAAGCCAGCATCTTTCCTTTCAAGCAAGGCTTTTATTGAGCGTTCTGCGAGTTCTAGTAATTCGTCAACTTGTAGAAATGCCGCATCATGATTTTGGTTTAAACATTGCTTTTCTAGAGCGCGAGCTAACTCACCCAAGGGGCGATTACCTAATGAAAGCGCCGTGCTGCCGAGAGTGTGGACCTCGAACTCAAGTGTCTGAGCGTCTTTCTGAGTGACAGCCTCTTTAATGGTAACCAAGCGTGTTTGTGTTTCTTCGACATAGTGGTCGATCAAGATCGGGATAATGTCCGCACTTGTATCTCGAATCATTTGCTCTAGAACGCTTTCATCCACAAGTTCGCTAACTTCTCGTGAGTTGAGATCTGCGGGTGCGTCTGACGCTAAAGTAGAATTGATCAAACTAAGTCCTTTTGTTGAGCCTAATATTCATGAGTACTATTAAGTTCTAGTCATTTTCTAGAATAATTTCAACTGGTTGCCGTGCAAATAGAGCAATTAATTGCTATCTCGCTTACCTTACTACCGTGTTTGTGACAAACCTAACGGGCTGATTTAATTTGTTTTCTCTTATGAAATATAAACTTAGGTGACTATAAAACGTAACGTGCGGGTAGAGTGTGGGCGAAAACGAGGTCGATACAAATAAAAAAGACCACCGCAGTTAAATAACAACAGTGGTCTTAGGAGGTGTTAAGCAATTTTGACTAATTTAAACAGCCGTACTCTAAATAACGAACAGTAGAACTACGAAGCCTTATCAATCCTTGGCTTTGGGTCGACTTCTACTTCTTCCTCGCTACTTTCAGAGAAGATGTCGGCAACAGCGCTTCTCTCCAGTTCACCTTTCAGATTACCTTCTTCATCAACAACCGGAAGTGAGTAGTCACAAGACATGGTGTCTGGTAGCACTTCTTCAATCACGGCATCAGGCAAGATAGCAGGGACTTCTTCGTATATCTCTTCGCTGAAATCATGCACCGACGCATCTTCAACGGCATCTTGTAGGCTCTCTTGAGTGACCAAGCCTTGATAGCCATCATCCGTAACGTGATAAGCGTAATCGTTCTTAAGCATCTTCATTTGCGCGAGAGCACCTTCTATTGTTTCCGATGTGATTCGGTAGAGAGGGGGCTGCATAACGGTTTCAACGGTCAATGCACGAGCACGGTTTACGTCTTTAACAAAAGCTTCTACGTAGTCATCGGCAGGGTTCAGAAGAATCTCATGTGGTGTGCCTTGTTGTACTAACTCGCCGTCTTTCAAAATTGCGATTCGATCGCCGAGACGGAGTGCTTCATCCAAATCGTGAGTGATGAAAACAATGGTCTTATGAAGTTTCTCTTGCAGCTCGATAAGCTGATCTTGCATTTCACTTCGGATCAAAGGGTCGAGTGCCGAGAAGGCCTCATCCATTAACAAGATTTCGGCGTTGGTACACAAAGCGCGAGAAAGGCCAACACGTTGTTGCTGACCACCAGACAGTTGGGCAGGGTACTGATTACCGTAGCCTTTCAAACCTACAGTCTCTAACCACTCGTTGGCTTTCGTTAAACGGTCTTCTTTTTTGATGCCTTGTACTTCCAACCCATACGCAACGTTTTCAACCACAGTGCGATGAGGCATTAAGCCGAAGCGTTGGAATACCATCGACATTTTATGACGACGGAACTCTTCTAACTCTTTAGTGTTGAGGCTCATCACATCAATGCCTTCAACCATGATTTTGCCTTGAGTCGGGTCAATCAAACGGTTGAAGTGGCGAATCAGCGTCGATTTACCCGAGCCAGAAAGACCCATGATAACGAAGATTTCGCCACGGTTAATCTCAAGGTTGATCTCTTTTAAACCAACGGTATGACCCGTGTCCGCGAGAATCTGATCCTTATGTTCGCCGTTTTGAACTCGGTTCATAACAGACATTGGTTTTGGTCCAAACACTTTGTATAGGCCACTAATCTCAATCAATGGTTTAGTCATGCTTGAATCCTCCTAAATGCGCATTAGTTCTTCTTGCGTACGCCTGAGAAGCGCGGTCAAAAAGGATTGCGAGGGCAACGATGGCGAAACCATTCATCAGGCCTAATGTGAAGTACTGGTTGGTAATCGACTTAAGAACCGGCTGTCCTAGACCTTTAACACCAATCATGGATGCGATAACAACCATAGACAGTGCCATCATGATGGTTTGGTTGATACCCGCCATAATCGTTGGCATTGCTAGAGGAAGTTGAACACCCCACAAGCGCTGCTTTTTGCTCGCACCAAAAGCGGTAGCGGCTTCAAGGACTTCTTTGTCGACTAGGCGTATGCCTAGGTTGGTTAAACGAATCACAGGTGGAATCGCATAGATAACCACGGCGATTAGCCCTGGAATCTTACCTATACCAAGTAGCATTACCACTGGAATCAAATAAACGAATGCCGGCATGGTTTGCATGATATCGAGCATCGGCGTAACGATAGATTGCGCTCGATTTGAACGAGCCATCGCAATGCCAATCGGAATGCCTAAGAATATCGAAACTAAGGTACACACAGTAATGATACTGAGCGTCCGCATGGTGTCTTCCCACATTCCAAAGTAACCAATGAGAAGTAGAGAAACAACACAACCTAACGCCAGTTTCCAAGAACGGCTTGCTGCGTAGACAAGGCTGGTACACACGGCGAGGACTATAATCCAAGGTGTTGAGATAAGGAGTTTTTCAAACCAAACAAGGAATGAAAGAAGAGGGTCAAAGAGAGATTCAATCATTTCGCCGTATTCACGGGAAAATTCACGGTATGCGCCATCTAGCGTCTTTTTTATGGTTCGTAAATCAGAGCGTTCCATCTCTGGAAAGCTTGATAACCAATTGCTGTCAGCCATTTTATATCCTTATAGTTCGGAGCCACTTGTTCATGCGATAGGAAAATCGGCAATGAAAAGGGCTCCGAATCATGAATAACATCAAGTATAGCGACGTTATTTCTGTTTTATTGTTGAAGCGTAATTACTCGTTGATCCAAGCTCTTACAGTTCAGCTTCAACTTTCTTAGCCACTTCTTGAGAAACCCATGGGTGCCATACTTCTGGGAATTCACTCAAGAAATGCAAACTCGCTTCTTCACCATCAGCTTGGTTGTCTTCCATCCAAGCAAGTAGCGAGTTCATTTTGTCGTTGGTGAAACCACGTTTAGTAAAGTAGTCGTACGCTTCAGGTGCTCGTGAAGCAAAACTTTCAGTGGTAATCGTGTGGACGGGTGAAGGCGGGTACATGGTCGCTTTTGGCGATTCACAATCTTCTTTGGTGGTACAGTTAAGGAACTCTTCCTCATTTACGCCACTGCCAAAGTCGACTTTAACCATGTCGTATTTACCTAGAACAGCGGTTGGTGCCCAGTAGTAACCAAACCATGCTTCTTCACGTTCATAAGCTTTTGCGATAGAGCCAGATAAGCCGGCACTCGAGCCTGGATCAACAATCGTGAAACCACTGTTTTCTAGCTCAAGAGCATTAAACAAATTTCCGGCGCTGATCTGACAGTTCCAGCCTGCAGGGCAGCTGTAGAATGCAGATGTATCTGGGTCTTCAGGGTGTTTGAATAAGCTAGCGTTCTTGCGTACGCCTTCGATGGTTGCCATTTCAGGGTATTGTTTAACTAGGTAAGCTGGAACCCAAAAGCCTTCTTCGCCGCCGTTCACAAGTGCTTTACCTGCGTAGCGAAGGCGTTTTTCTTCAACACCTTTATCCAATGCGTCTTTTAAGCTGTTGCTCCAAAGTTCAGGGGCAACATCAGGCTGGCCTTTTTCGATCATAGATGTGCCTGTTGGCATCGTGTCGCCAGGGATAAGTTCAGCATCGCACCCATAACCGTGTTCTAGGATGAATTGGTCGATATTGGCGATCAGTGTTGCAGAGTTCCAGTTCATATCTGCGATTGTTACGCTGCCACATTCTCCAGCGTTAGCATTACCGCTGGCTGCTGCTACTAACAAAAATACGGAGCTTAACTTGTATTTCATATTGAGTTTCCTTTCTCTTTAATAATACAACTAAGGTAACCAAGGTAAATTGATTATCTAAATTGCTCGATGGTGATCCTTTCCGTGTATTTGAACCATTTGAGCAGAAGGAGGGATGGGTGAAGTTTGAATAGATAAACGTGCAAAGTCAGTGAAGTGTGATTTGCCAATTCATCCACTGTGTTTCAACAGCCATCGGATAACTTTGTCAAACTATTACAAATTCGTCAAAAACCACCTCTATTTATAATCTTAGGGAATAATCGTACGAATTCCATCTTTGATTCGATTTACATGACGCTTTAACTGTCTGTGTCACATTACCGCTAAAGTTAGGTGTAGGGCTGTTGATTTTTGAAGGGATTTAAAGGTGGTAAGACCATGATTGACGTGTGTGAAATGCGTTGAATGGTTTTAAAAATCGTATTTTTAACAATAATTTCGCCAAAAATAACTAATTTGGTTTTAAGGGGATTGGCTTGAGGCCTAATAGGATAGGTGGCTGTCAGGGGGTAAATGACAGCCATAAAGTTAAACGCGAAAGTTACATTGGCAGGTTCAAAAATTCATTTTGATACAGTTTGTTTGCCAAACTATCGCGAAGCTTAGTAGGGATGAATTTCATTCGATTGACTTGTCTTACCAGCTCTTGAGCAAAACTAGGCCTTTGTTTCATGTTCATCACACTACCCATTAGGTTGATAGTTTGCGCATCAAGCAGCTTTTTCGCTTGTTCTAGGTGGTGACTCGATGTTTCACCATATGCGACAACCATAAGTGTGCTGTCACAAGCGCTCGCAACTGACTGCGCCGGAATGTTACCTTTGTTTATGTTGAGAAGCGGTGAAGTATCAATGATGACTCTGTCGTATTTCTCTAACCATTTGTTGACTACTTTTTGTAGCGTTGTCGGATCTTTATAAGCCAATTGCGTTGAAGCGACTTGTGGAGCAGGGACGCCGATAAACGTACGATGAGATTCAACATGTTCTATTAATTGACCTTGCTGACTGTCTTCTAGCATATTCAAATCTTTGAAAGCAGGGTTGAACAAGTTGAGATCGACATAAAGCGTAGAGTGGCCAGCAAGAAGAAAGCGCTCGGCTAATGCGGTTGCAATAGACGTTACCCCGTCACCCGAATGACAAGCGGTCACGCATATTGATTTCTGGCCGTTAAGTTCAGAAGCTAAGTACAGTTGTTCAACTTCGGCATGCGTTGCTGAAATAGTCATTATAACGCTCCTATTAACACGATGGTGGTGGTAATTCGTAGGATGTCATCTAAGCCAACACGGGCTTTCTCAATAAAGCTTTCACGACGGTCTGGGATGTAAATCGTATCACCTGCACGTAACACAGGTAGGCTATAGATGTTCGCTGTTTTGCTGAACTCAACAAGGTCAAAGGTACGTGCTTGGCCTTGGCAACAAGACATGTTCACAATAGTAATCTTCTCCACATAAGCATTGTCAGTAGGGCCTGCAGCTTCTGCCAAGATATCTAAGATGGTCATGTTGTCGTTAAACACGTAACGACCCGGGTTATTAATTGCGCCAAGCACGCGAACCGTTTTTTCTTTTGGTGTGTCTAACCAATTCTTATCTTTTTCTGGGATATAAATAGTATCGCCGGCAGTTACGTTTGGTAGGATGGATTCATCCCCCGTTTCGAAATAGAGAGATAAGTTCAATTTGCTCACTTTAGAGTAAGTCTTATCTCTGTGGGTTACGCGAATATTGTGAATGTCGGCGTCTTTCGTTGGTCCATCTGACGCTGACAATATATCTAGAAAGTGCATGTCTTTTGTAAATCGGTAACGGCCTGGTGAACGAACTTGGCCAAACACGTAAATTGATGCATCTGAGCTTTGACGTACCCATTGAGATTTGTTGTCTGAAGGGTCTTGAGGTAAGTCGTGTACGCGCACAATTGAGCCTGCACGGATGAAGGGCAGTTGGTCACGTGGAGCTCCAGATTTAATAAATTCGTCTAAGTCGAAAACCACAAGCTTTCTACCTGTAACCACTTCTATTTTTGTGGTGTCGGCGCGCAGTGTTGGCCCTCCAACATGAGCAAGTAGGCCCATGAAATCCATTTCGTCTGACCACTCAATACGTCCTGGTCGAACAACTTCACCAATTACATTTACAGCTCTATCCGGCGAGATCTTTAGCCATGATTTCTCGTTCATGTCTGTTTTCTCTGGAACGAAAATCGCGTCTCCAGCTTTGATGCTAGGAGGGTTAGAATTAGGTAAACCTTCTGTGTATGCCGCTAAATCGAATTTAACTACTCTGCCGTCGGCTTTTAGTACACGGATTTGTCGTGACTCAGCGAAACGAGTCGGGCCGCCCGCATTAGCTAGGATATCCATAAAGGTGGCACCTCTTTTACCTTCAAAAGCACCAGGGGCAGCGACTTCACCCATCACGTAAACCATGTTCGCGCCAGATTTGATCTCTTCTTCTTGCTTGGGAACGAAAATGGTCGCGCCAGGTCGTAAAATTGGAAGCAGACTTTCGTCACCAGAATCTAAGTAACGTTTTAGGTTGAATAGCGTTGGGGTGTTATTTGAGATGACTCGGATTTGCTCGACACTGGCATAGCGTGTTACACCGCCTGAGCGCATTAGCACGTCGACAAGGTCAGTGTTCTCTTTGTAAGTGAAAGAGCCTGGTGCGTTAACTTCACCAAACACTTTGATTGAATTACGAGAATCAGCACTGTCACCTGAGTTAGCAAGCTTTGCAGCGTCAAACTCTTGCTCAATGTTGCCCACTAATGGGGAAGCAGGTACAAACAGTGAATCCAATGATTGCAAAGCGGGGAGCGTTGATTCATCCCCCGAATCTAGGAAACGTTTGTAGTTGAATTCTACCTTGTCAGCACCTCGCTTAAGAATAAGTTTATCGAGTTGTGCCCCTGAACGTAGACCACCTGCAGCGTAAAGTGCCATTTGGATACTAGAACCCAATGCAAGTGTGTATTCGCCAGGCTGTTCTACATAACCTTGCACGTAGATGATGATTTGCTGCTCTTTGACGTACACCGATGCGTTCGAAAGATCTTTATAAGCAGTTGCCAGCGACTCTAGAACGACTTTGTTGAGCTGTTCACTGTCATAACCTGCGACAAACACCGCACCAACTTCAGGAAGGGTTATACGGCCACGTTTGTCTACTTGGAACCCTATGTTTAAGGTGCTTTCGCCGGGTACGTTAACTTGGATTAGGTCACCGACTTGAACCGCGTCTGAAAACTCGTCGCTAGCATTGACGATATTCGCAAAGCACAACAATAGGGAGACGGTAAAAGCGATCAATAATTTCATAGTCCACCTCCCATTTTCTCCGCGTTTTTAGGCGAGATGACTTCGATGCTCACTCGGCGGTTAGTTAAACGTGTGCCGTCGGATTCACCTTCAAAAAGAGGGACGGTCTCACCAACAGAGACGGCTTTGATTCGTTGAGCGCCTAAACCAAAAATAGTCAGGTAGCGTTCGACTTGTTTCGCTCGTCCAAGCGCTAACTTATCGTTATATTCTTCGGTACCTGTCGCATCAGCATGGCCTGTAACAACAAGGTCTAGAGATTTGTGTTCTTTGAGTAGGCTGGTTGCTTCCGCAAGTCTTCCCATGTACTTCGGATTGACTTCGGTCGAATCTTCCGCGAATTGATTATCAACATTAAGCAGGTCATACAACTGTTCGATAACAGACAATTGCATTCTAAATTGGTTTTCATTTTTTGGTGGCTCACAGTGGGCTTGTGAGGTTACATAGTCTAGTTGGACTTCAAGTTCATTTAAGCGTTTTCTTTGGATCACCAGGTCGTTGGCTGCATCCAGAAGTAGACCGCCTTGAAGCTCACGTGCAATGCGATTTTGTTTTTCAATCGCTTGGACAACAGCTGCAGGGAAACACCAACGAGCACCTTCTTGAATCAAAGCATCGAGATGTAATTTAGCTAACTGCCAATCAAAACGTAATCCATGTTCTGGACCAAGAGGCTCGTCGGGCATAACAGGAGAGAAATCTGAGTTTTGATAGTTGATGGAATCATAACTTTCAGCTAACCCCCCTGTGCCTTGCTCTGGGTAGCTGGTGCAGCCACCCAGAACCAGAGCGGACAGAGAAAGGGCTATGTAGTTTTTCAGTATTTTCATGCCAACGTCCTATGTTTTTACTTTTTATTATTATGTTTTGTTACTTCTAGCTTAGTGGATCTTCATGAATTTGTAGGATTTTTTGAATTTACTGGGATAGCGTGGCCAATTCGTAGCAGGTTCATAATTTCAAGAGGCTGACCAGTCACATTTTCAAGTCGCATGTTGCGTTCGCGCTCGGTCAGGCGTTTGAACATATAAACAATCGCACCAACACCTGATGAATCTAAGAACTCAACTTGGCTAAAATCAACTTCTATCTCAGGGTGACCGTCATTAGAAATGACATCATCAATGTCTGTTTGTGCGTCACGACTGCCTGCTGCATCCAAATCACCGAAGATAGAAAGCGTTAGTGTCGTTGTATTCAAATCAATCTTACGTAGTTCCATAGCGATATCTCCTTTTAAGTATGTATGAACAATTGCACTGAATGTGCCAACTTTTATATTTATATTTTTCAATAACTTATGTTTAGGTGTCATTTCCATCTCATATTGAGAAAAGACGTTTCTCAATATGAGAACTAAAAACGGTGGGACATTTGAGATCTACAAGTCATTAATATGATGAATGAAAATGAATATTAAATAAGGTTGGAGAGTTGATCGCATCTTCTAGCAAAGATTGTCTAACTACGTGTTAGAGCGCTTAGGATTAAAGGCATTTGTTGACCACTACAGTTATTAATACGGAGCAGATGATGAGATTAACCAAACTGGCTATAGCCACTCTATGGGCATGTTCACTTTCATCTCATTCATCCTATTTACCACCCGACCATCTGGTACTTGCCAACTCTTACCAGCAAGGCATCGATGTTTCTGAATACTGGAAGAGTGAAAAACTTGATGGGATTCGGGCTTTGTGGGATGGCCAATATCTTTATACTCGCAATGGAAATCGTATTTACTCACCCAAGTGGTTTACTGAAAAATTGCCGAAGGTCCATCTCGAAGGGGAGTTGTGGGCAGGAAGAGGCAATTTCCATCTAGTTCAATCTACCGTTCTCGACCATACGCCGAGCGATGCGGCATGGCGGCAAATCGATTTTATGTTGTTTGATATGCCAGGCGCTGCAGGGGATTATCAAAAGCGTTATTACAACATTTTGCATTGGGTAAGCGTGATTGGTGAACCTCATGTCAGCTACATCGAACATGTACCGATTCATAATGAGGAAGCACTGTTCCATCAACTCGATAATGTCGATGAGAGTAATGGTGAAGGTTTGATGCTTAGAAAAATCACCAGTCGTTATCAAGCAGGCAGAAGTAATGACCTGTTAAAGCTTAAAAGGCATCATGATGCCGAAGCGACAGTTATTGGCTACAAGGGCGGGACAGGTAAGTATAAAGGGATGATGGGTTCGATTTTGGTCCACACAGAAGAGGGGGTGGAATTTTATATAGGCAGCGGATTCAGTGACCAAATGAGACTCGCACCGCCAGAGATCGGCAGCCGTATTACCTTTCGCTACAACGGTTTTACTCAAAACGGAAAACCTAAATTTGCGCGCTTTGTTCGAGAAAAGAGTGACTACTAAAACACATAGGATCTCCCTGACCAGTAAACGAAAAAGAGCCCTGAAAATCAGAGCTCTTTTTTGTATTCGAAATCAGATAGACCGATTTAGTGAGTGCGAATCTAGCGAGAACTGAACTCTAACTGAACGTCGTCGTCCTGCTTGTGCATCCAGTGTAGGCGCATACCCAGCATAATCGCGGCCGATGTTAGACCGACAATGAAACCAATCCAGAAACCGTGTGCACCCATAGGTTCAACAATCCAATCTTTCATTCCTAAAATGTAGCCGATAGGAAGACCAAGCAACCAGTAAGCCACGAAGGTAATGTTGAAGATCGAGCGCATGTCTTTGTAGCCACGTAGAGCACCTGCTGCGATAACTTGGATTGCGTCGGTGCACTGATAAACCGCAGCGAACAAAAGCAATTGCATTGCAACGGTAATTACCGCGGTGTTCTCTGTGTAGAGTAAAGACACTTGCTCTCTGAACAATACAGTTAATGCCGCCGTCATTAAGGCTGTGACTAAACCAACAATGATACCTACGTGTGTCGCGATTTTTGCTCCTTCGGTGTTGTTTTCACCCAACTTATGGCCAACACGAATACTCACAGCCGCACCGATACTCATTGGAATCATGAAGACTAGCGAAGAGAAGTTGATCGCGACTTGGTGCGCGGCAACTATCAATGAGCCGAGCGGAGCAACCAACAGAGAAACCACTGCGAACAAGGTTACCTCGAAGAAGATAGCGGCAGCGACAGGGAAACCAAGTCTAAACAGGCGAATTTGCGCTTTGAGCTGAGGCTTATGGAACGTACCGAAGATGTTGATTTTCGCTAAACGTTTTGATGTTAAAACGTAAGCAAACAGCAGTGCAAACATCACCCAATATACGATAGCCGTTGCAACGCCACACCCAACACCACCCAGCGCAGGAGCACCAAGCTTTCCGTATACGAACATCCAGTTAAGCGGGATGTTCAATAGCAAGCCAATAAAACCAATCACCATTGCAGGCTTAGTTAAAGACATACCATCAGTAAAGCTTCTCAATGTTTGGAACAACAAAAATGCAGGGACAGCAAACATCACCGCATTCATATAGCCGATGGTCTTTTCTGCCATGAGTTGTTCAATGTCCATCCACTCCAATATCAATTGCGTCTGGAACAGCACGCCAATGATAGGAAGGGAGATGACGAGCGCTAAAAACGCACCTTGTTGAATCTCAAATGGTATTTTTACTTGTCGACCAGAACCATTCAGTTGTGCAACGACAGGAACCAACGCCATCAATAAACCAACACCAAATAATATTGATGGTAGCCAGATACTTGCTGCAATTGAAACCGCCGCCATATCTATAGCACTTACGCCACCGGCCATTACGGTATCAACAAAACCCATTCCAGTTTGTGCAACGGATGCGATTAATACTGGGGTCGCAAGTTTGATTAGATTCGAGGATTCTTCTTTGTAACGATGCACAAACAACTCCAAATAAGAGGAAAAATTAGAATAATAGTGTAGGAAAGGACATTCTGAAGGAATCAGAGACAATGATCTTAAGCTTCCACTGGACGAATCATAAAGAAATGTCACAATAACTGCTATGAAAAACTGTTACTAGAACGCTAAATAGGAATCTTATGTTTACAGGTATCGTTCAAGGCATGGCAACACTGGTTGCTATCAACAAAAAAGAGTTGTTTCAAACTCATACCATCGAGCTAACTGACGAAATGGTTGAGGGATTAGCAATTGGTGCTTCAGTAGCTCATAACGGTTGTTGCTTAACGGTAACGGAAATTTCAGGCAATCAGATTGCCTTTGATTTAATGCAAGCAACATTGCGATTGACGAACTTAGGCCAGTTGAATGTTGGTGACAAAGTGAATGTTGAGCGTGCAGCAAAGTTTGGTGACGAAATTGGCGGGCATAGCATGTCTGGCCACATTACTCTGATGGCTAATCTCGTTGATGTGATTAAGACAGAAAACAACCGCACGCTTTGGTTCGAGCTGCCGCAAGAATCAATGAAGTATGTGTTAAGCAAGGGTTACATTGGCGTTGATGGTTGTTCATTGACCATTGGTGAAGTAGAAGAGAGCCGTTTCTCTGTCCATCTAATCCCAGAAACGCTGAATCGTACTCTGTTTGGCGGCCGTGAAGTAGGCGACCAAGTAAACATTGAGTTTGATCCTCAAACACAAGCAATTGTTGATACTGTTGAACGCGTACTAGCAAACCAAAAATAGTAGTAGCGGTTTATCAATAGCACTTGCCCAAAAATCGATGACTAAGTAAAAGTCGAAGACATTAAAAAAGAGCACATTTAGTGCTCTTTTTCTATTTTTGTGTATTTGTGTTTTTCTAGGTTAGCCTAGAAATCGAGAGTAGATCTAACTCGACAAGAGAGTAAGTGTGTTAGAAGACTTGTTCGTCGTCTGCATCAATCGAGAGGTTGATTCTGTCTCTTACTTCGTCTACTTGCATGTCGAGATGAATAGCATTGCAACACGCTGGGCAATCGTCATAAAAATCTTGGCTTCCATTTGAAGCATCTAGCGTTATGCTGATTGCATGCCCACAGTGGGGGCAGGAGACATGTTTTTCTGTGTATTTATGCATAGCAAATTCTCCTCACTGTAACTCGTCCCAATCCTAGTAGCTTTATAGATCGCAATAGCTTGTATAGTTCGTAGTAGCTTTATAGAACGACTTAGCTAGCTGCGATTGGTATTAAACGGCCTGTATCTTCTGAATGCATGCCTCAGTTTGAGCTAAATACTCGCCGCCAAATTGATTGCAGTGGTTGAGAAGATGGTACAAGTTATAAATGTCTTTGCGATCAGTATAGCCAACGTCTAGTGGATTTACGCTCTGGTAACCGTCATAAAACTCTTTTGGAAACCCTTCAAACAATTCCGTTAAAGCTAAGTCACATTCATGATCGCCCCAATAACAAGCCGGGTCGTAACAGATTGGTCCAAAGGCTGAGTTTGCAACGTTGCCATTCCAAAGATCACCATGAAGCAAAGACGGGCGAGGGTTGTGGCCAGCAAGACGCATATTCACCACATCAACGATGTCATCAATATCACCGAATTCGATGCCTTTTTCTTTTAGCAGTTGTAACTGGAAACCAATACGCTGCTCAGAGAAAAAACGACCCCATTTCTTATGCCAAGGGTTAGGTTGAAGCGTACTGCCGATGTAGTTATCTTGATCGCAACCAAACTCTTTTTGCTCGCCCCATTGATGAAGCTGTGCAAGCTGTACGCCGAAATCGAAGCTATTGTTGCCCGTCTCCAGCGGCTTGGTTGGCAAGTAATTGAGAATAATGAACGAGCACTCCTTGGTTTTGCCAATAAGCACTAATTCAGGTACGTAAACGGTGGAGGTTTCTCTCAACAAGCGCAAGTTCTCAGCTTCAATTTCAAACTTAGGTAAAAATTCTCGCTGATTCACTTTCACAAAGTAACGTTCATTACCATCGCTGATCATATAGCAATCGTTAATGTCGCCACCAGAAACCTTGGTACGCTCAGTAATCTGAAAGTTAAATAGAAGAGTATCTGAAAGTTGTTGAGAAATGGCCTGCCACATAGGAAATCCTCAAAGACTGAAAGTTAAAAAGATTGAAGTTAGAAATACTGTTTGTTTGATAGCAATAGTTTAGGATAAATCTGAGCAATTTATAGACGCACTCGTCAATGTTCTTAGCTCTTCTTCAGCTTATGCAGAATCAATTGGCCGAATTGTGAACTCGAGCTGATACAAGCTCGTTGAAATACAAACATAAATTGAACCCCTGACGTGGTGAAACAGTTTGGAAGTGGTCTCACAATCGAAACCGTTTTAATCACCACAAACTGGAAAAGTGGTTTGAGCTTGTTATTGTTTCCCCACCAATTTAAATGCACTTTTAGAGGAAGCTGAAAGGGCTATTGTTAACTGGCGCAATACTTTACTTCAAAGTTTGTCTTACACTTTGTTAGGCGTGAATTTACTTATGGTTTAAGTGGGCAGGTACACCGCATAGAGCTATATCGATTTAAATTTAAGCTGAAATACTAACTAGGATCATTTTAATGCGGTTTTGGGCAATAAAGTGATGACAAATAGCGTCATTTACATAGTATTAGGCAAGTACGTATTAATCTGCTTTAGAGCTTAAAACGGAGAATTATTGTGGTTGTAGAAACCGATGGCTATTTGGCTTTGATCGAGCACCTATCATTTAATCTGGACGTCTTTACCAATAGTAATGGCGATACAGGTAACGAGAGTGTTGAAGACATCATCACAGACATGATTTCAACGAACATCATGGCTATTTTCGAGCAAAACCCAGAGTTGCATTCGAGCGTTCGTTTTCAGCTATTGAAAGAAGCAGATGCCGTAGTAGCTGACCTTGGTGAAGTATTAGCGGGTGTTTGGGCTAAGAAAGCGACCAACGAACAAATTGTATTTCTTGATGAATATATCGCGTTGGTGAAGAACCTGTTTGATACTGCTGTTGCTAAATACGACTAGCTATTCGCGTATCACTCTAAAATAGTAAAAGGCGTTTAAGCCGTAACGTTTCATGTTATGTCGTTCAGCGGTGAATCTTTTGAATCGCTATAAACGCCTAAAGTGCCAAAACTTGGAAGCCCAATAAGGGTTGTCCAGCCTCGATATAATCACACCTTTCGATGTAGAAGCATGTAGGAATTGATTATTTCCTAAGTAAACTCCAACGTGTCGCACTGTCATCGATGTCTTAAAAAACACCAAGTCGCCACTCGTTGCCTGCCCATACGCTATTTCTTTTCCCTTTTTACTCTGGTCTATTGTGGTTCTTGGCAGGGCATGTTGAGTCGCATTTTGGACGGCTATCTGCACAAAAGCAGAGCAATCTATACCTCTAAATGAGGTCCCACCGAAATGGTATGGCACGCCTTTCCACTGTTCATACACGCTCATATAAGCGTTTGTAGTCAATTGTTCTGATTTTGAGAGAGGATTCTGTGCTGTTTGACTAAGCTGAGAAGGCGATGGTGACGAGCTACAAGCAGCCAATGTTGCTAAAGTTATTGTAACTACAGCCATTTTTGTGATTTTCATATGTAACTCTTCTGACAAAAAACTGAAATAAAAACGTCATCAAGGACTTCTAGTATACGGAATAACTTAAGGATATCTCTTTTCGTAGTCAAACTGGATTTCACATGCCCGACACAAATTTATCAATAAAACCCTCATGTTATACATTCTCGCTCATTCAAACCGTCACTGCTGTATTTATTTCCATTCTTTTACTTGTTAGTTTTTTATCAATGGTTAGCATTCGGGGCGTTGAACGGGTCGGGGGACACTTTGACGCACTCTCGGAACAAGCATTACCCCTTGCTCTACATAATGCCGAATTAACGCAAAGCGTATTAGAACAAGTAAAACTTCTCACATACAGCACCCAATCAACCGACTTAGATACACTGAATGCCACAAGGGGCTCAATTGACCAACTTGCCACAGAGAGTAATACCACGCTAGAGGAACTCCTTTTTATCTCCCAGTCTTTTCCTGAAGCGATCTCTTTAGAGCAACAACAAAACCTTGTCGATGACATGGCACAACTGCAAGCTATGACCAACACGGTACTGCTGGCGCAGATAGAGATTCAAAGTAAGCAAAATTTGATCGATAGTAACATGGGCGAGTTCCGTTATGGCGTCGGATCTATCGGACCAGAAATGAACCGTATCAGCTCATTCTTAGTCGAAGACAACCCAGAAGCGAGCGATGCCGCAAATCGTTTTACATCGAGCGCGTCGGCAATGGCGAACACCTTCTTGATGCTAATGATGCAGTCTGACATCGAAAAAGCACAAGACGAATATCGCCAATTAAGAAACCGAATCGCGGGCCTTAACTTGGCTTATAGCGACTTTGCTGATTGGCATCCAGACATCGCGGAGTTCGCAAGCCTTACCGCACCTTATGAGATGGTAAAAGAGGGCTTCACAGAAGAAGGTGTGATTAGACAAATATTGCTTAAATTGGAACTGGTTAAGCAGCAAGAGCAGAACCTAACCCAAGTGATTACCTTGGCGAATACCGTAATTAGTACCCTTAATCAATTATCTTCGACTGCTGCACACCTGATTGATGAAAGCGAACTGGTCGTAAATCAAACCATCACCAACATTGATCGTGTGTTGTTTATTAGTGGACTAGTGATCGCTGTGATCATTGTGATCTCATGGTTAGTACTGCGCCGCTGGGTAAACAAAGGACTGAAAAACATTACTCAACAATTGAGCTTGCTTGCAGAGCACGATTTCTCTAAGCACAGTGCATTGGTAGGGCCATTAGAGTTACAAGTGATTGCTTCGAAACTGAATACCGTTGTCGATTCGACCGCCGACTCGGTTCGCTTGGTGACTCTTAACTGTGAAACACTTTACCAAACGGCTGAAGTAAGTCACGACGCTGCAGAGCAAACCAACTCTAGCTTGAATGAACAAAATGAATCACTGCAGAACATGATCACCACGATTACTGAACTGGAAGCATCCATTGGTGAGATTGCTCGTATCTCTAACGCATCGAACGATGATGCACAAATAGCAGAAGATGAGTCAGTCAATGGCAGCCAAGTCGTTGGGCTGAACCAGCAACGTTTGCATGCGTTAGAACATTCACTAAGCATGAACGAAGAATCAATGGCCGACCTTGATGGCCGTGTAAAACAGATTCGTGAAATGGTCGATATGATCAGTGGCATTGCAGAAAACACCAACTTGTTAGCACTGAATGCGGCAATTGAAGCAGCGCGAGCAGGAGAGCAAGGACGAGGCTTTGCTGTCGTTGCCGACGAAGTACGCAAATTAGCGAGTGGCACGTCTCAACAAACCACCAACATTCGCAATATGATGAATGAGCTGGTGGCTGCGGCTGATCGATCTCGAACGTCTGTTACTGAATCTCGAAGTGAAATGATCAATGCACTGCAAACCAGTGGCGATGTGAAGCAAGCTTTTGAAAAGATTGAGGTTGCGGTAAGCCAGATTAAAGGACGTGTTGAACAAATCATGGTGGCGACAGAGCAACAAGCACGTGCGACAGTAGATGTGACGCATTCCATCACTCGGGTTTCGGAACAGGGTGAGAATACTAAATTACAGCTTGAATCCATGATTGAAAGCTCAGAGCAAGTCGGAGAGATAGCAGGGCACCAACAAGCTATGCTTCATAAATACGTAATGAAATAAACGAGCTTGTTGAAGTAAACAAGCGTGCTGAGTTAAGCCTTACAACACAAGAGTTGAAGCACTAGCTGCGCTTATATCCCTATCGATACACAAACGCCCTTAAATTCTCACAAGAATCTAAGGGCGTTTTGTTTTCGGATTAAGATAAGTTCACCTCAATACAAGCTTGAGGCTGAACTGAATTAGAACTTAGTCTTTCGTTGTCGGGAATCGTGCAAATGGCTGACGCAGCATCAAATCTAGCCTTTGTTCTTTCCCATCGCGTATCTCAGGGACGCCAATGGTTACCTTGTCGTGACCAAGCTTAGGTTGAGCCCGATAGGTTTTGAACCAAATGTCCCACACCGATAAAAAGAAACCAAAATTCGAATGCGTTTCTTTGATGATTATAGAGTGATGAACTCGATGCATGTCAGGTGTCACAATCACTTTGCGTAATTGCTTATCGAACCATAATGGCAAACGACCATTGCTATGGTTGAACATCGCACTCACATTCAACACCACTTCGAAGATCACGACCGCTAAAGCCGGTACGCCCAGTACAAAAATCAACGCCACTTTAATCAGCATCGATAAGATCATTTCAATCGGGTGGAAGCGTGTGCCTGTCGTTACATCAATATCCAAGTCTGCATGATGAACACGATGAAGTTTCCAAAGCAGGGGAATACGGTGGAACACGAGATGTTGCGTGTAAATGGCAAGGTCTAACAACACGACACAGAGAAACACGGTGACTTCAAAAGGAAGCATGATGTTATTAAACAGACCCCATTGATTTTGTTCAGCAATCAGCGCCGCTTCAAACGCTGCAACGGGGATTAATGTTGCCAACAAAATGCTATTAACCGCCATCAATGAGAAGTTATTTCCCCAACGAAACCACTTGTTTTGAGTCAGTGCTTTTCTAGGAGCACGGTACTCCCACAGCGCACACAAGATGAAAGCAGTGATAAAACAAACAAGGCGAAGTAGCGATGGGTCCTGCATAAGAATTCCTTCTATCATTATCAAGCCACTGTAAGTACAATCGTGCCACTTTTCTAGTTCTATCTGTCGTTATTGTCCATGAGAATTCACGCTTTCCACCGTTTATACCAACACCGTTTATCTCTTTCCACCAAACCGTTTAACGCGCGCGGATGTAAAGTGGTTCGGTGTGAGTACTGCAAAATCAAACAAGACAGCTGTATCTGTGAGCACCAACCCAACATAGATACGAACGTCGCGACCATGTTGATCTTGTCAGACAACGAAATCTTAAAGCCAAGTAACACCGGCCGTTTGATTGTGGACACAGTGAAAGACAGCCATGTTTATCTTTGGCATCGAACTGAGCCCAATGTAGAGATGTTGGATGTTCTGAAAGACGAGAAATACCAGCCTGTGATTGTGTTCCCGGAAGACTATACCGATGACAAATCGCGAGTGGTTCAAGATCTGCCACAAATGCGTGATCCAAATAAAAAGCTGTTGTTGATTTTCATCGACGGTAGCTGGCGTGAAGCAAGACGTATTTTCAGACGCTCGGAATACCTTCAAGATCTACCTGTGTTATCGATTGAGCCTGAATCGGTTTCTCAATACATGATGCGTAAGTCAGATAACGATCAACACCTTTCAACAGCAGAAGTGGCGAGCCTGGTATTAAAACAAGCAGGTGAAGAGCAGGGCGCAAAGACTTTACAACTTTGGTTTGAAGCATTTCGCGAAAGCTACATGCTAAGCAAGACGCGTTATAAGTCGGATCCGACCAAACCAAGCCTGAACGCTTTCATAGAGCACACTAAAAGTGAGACTTCACTCTAACCTTTAACCGCTTTGTGCTGACTTGTTGTTCAAACAGACTCGAACACGAGATAAGTTTGTTATCTATCACGGTTTGTAGGGGGAGTGTTATGGATAATGTTCCTCAGTTGTTTTATTTAAAGAATTTATTTGCCCGAATTTAGGGAAAAATTGGAGAGATTTCATGTATTACGGCTTCGATGTTGGCGGCACAAAAATTGAGTTTGGTGCATTCAACGAGAAACTTGAGCGAGTAGCAACAGAGCGTGTTCCAACACCAACAGACGATTATCAGTTACTGCTTGATACAATTGCTGGTTTGGTAAAAAAGTACGATAGCGAATTCTCTTGCGAAGGCAAAATTGGCCTTGGCCTTCCTGGCATGGAAAACGCAGACGACGGCACAATGCTGGTTGTTAACGTACCAGCTTCAACAGGTAAGCCACTACGTAAAGATTTAGAAGCGCTTATTGGTCGTAGTGTAAAAATTGAGAACGACGCAAACTGTTTTGCGCTTTCAGAAGCGTGGGATGATGAGCTTAAAGATGAGCCATCAGTTGCTGGCCTAATTCTAGGTACTGGCTTCGGTGGTGGTTTAGTTTACGAAGGTAAAGTGTTCTCTGGTCGTAACCACGTTGCAGGTGAACTAGGCCATATGCGCCTTCCTATCGATGCATGGTTCCACCTTGGCGATAATGCACCGCTATTAGGCTGTGGTTGTGGCAAGAAAGGTTGTTTAGACAGTTACCTATCAGGCCGTGGCTTTGAATTGATTTACGAGCACTACTTCGGTGAGAAGAAGAAAGCCATCGAGATCATCCAAGCATACAATGAAGGTGAAGCAAAAGCTGCAGAGCACGTTGATCGCTTTATGGAGCTATTGGCTATCTGTTTCGCGAACCTGTTTACAGGTCTTGACCCACACGTTGTTGCACTGGGCGGCGGTCTTTCAAACTTTCAACTTATCTACGAAGAGATGCCAAAGCGTGTGCCTAAGTACCTGCTGTCTGTAGCGAAGTGTCCTAAAATCATTAAAGCAAAACACGGTGATTCAGGCGGCGTTCGTGGTGCTGCATTCCTTAACATTAAGTAATCGCGAATTAACGTTAAGCTAGCTAAGGTTAGATAGTTAAAAAGCATAAATAAAAATGCCGCAATCTCGAAAGAGGTTGCGGCATTTTTTATTGTTTGGTGTTTTCGTTTAGTTAGCTCTTAGCTCTAACTACAAACGAAAAGCGACCTATAAAGAAAAGAGTCAGAGGGCTTACTTCTTCTTTTTACCAACACCAAGGTTGTCTTTTTGCTTCAACGTAAGTTTAGTAAAGCCAAGCTTGCGGAAGTAGTTGTCTTGGTAGTTGCGAACCGCTTTAGTATCAGAAATCAACTCAAGCTGTTGCTCAGTTTTTAGATACTCAGAGATGTCGATGCCTTCCGCTGCAGCAACAGCTTCTTGGATCGTGCGGTGTTCTTGTTTTGAAAACAGTAACTCTTTGTCTTCGTCTTTGTAAGTGTACAGAATGGTACGAGCCATGGTGCTCTCCAATAGAATTATTACTTTGCGCGCACTCTACATAAAAACCGTACGTGGCTCAAGGTAATGGTAATAAATCTTAAGATTATCGTTCTAAACGTTTAGCGTAATTTAAGCTATTTGTCTTTTAGGAAACGAACAAGTTGTTTTTCACCAAACGAAAATAACAAAAAGCCCCTTAACATTGAAAAATCAATATAGGGGCTTCGTCTATGTCTTGGCGAAGATCTTCCAAATCAACTAAAAAACAGCTAAGTCAATTTAGGTAATTGCTTTGAGTTAAACGCGACCTTGTAGAGGAATGATCGTCACTGTCTCGCCAACTTTCACGGTATCAACCGCTGGTGAGATTTCGATTAAACAGTTTGCTTCACTCATTGAACGCAGAATACCTGAACCTTGCTTACCTGTCGTTTTCACTTCAAGCACACCTGATTCATTCATCGAGAACACACCACGACTGAATTCAGTACGCCCTTGACGTGAGCGGAGTTTTTCAGTCGCTACTGCATTTGCTTTCACTGGCGTCCAATTTGTTTGACCTTGAAGCTTGCGGATCGCTGGCTCAACAAAGTTAATGAACGACACCATTACTGCAACTGGGTTACCCGGCAGCCCAAAGAAAGGTTTGTTTTCGATTTTACCGTAAGCCAATGGGCGACCTGGGCGCATGTTGATACGCCAAAAGTTGATTTCACCCAGCTTATCTAACGCAAGCTTGATGTAATCCGCATCACCAACAGACACACCACCAGAAGTCAGAACCATATCGGTTTCAAGCGACGCAGAGTGCAGCACATTCATCATCTTTTGTTCGTCATCTTCAATGATGCCGTAATCGACGATGTCACAGCCAAGCTTTTGAAGCATGCCGATAATAGTAAAACGGTTCGAATCGTAGATAGAGTTTGGTTTTTGCTCGCTACCCGGAGCTTGAACTTCATCACCCGTAGAGAACACGCCCACTTTCACTTTACGCAGAACAGGGCAGGTACCAAAACCTAACGATGCCATCATGCCCATTTCTGGCGCTTCGATTCGTGTGCCTCGCGTAAAGACAGGTTGGCCAATTTCTAGATCTTCACCCGCCATACGGACATTTTGTCCAACCGAGATTTTCGCGTCAGGGAAGCTAACCTTGTCACCTTCCTGAACAGCTTGCTCACGCATCACAACAACATCAACGCCTTCTGGCATTGGCGCACCTGTCATGATCTTAACGGCTTCACCTTGTTGAACGATTTTGCCGTAGCTATGTCCAGCCATGACTTCAGCAACAACGCGGTAGCTATCTAGATCTAAATCTTCACTACGAATGGCGTAGCCGTCCATTGCAGAGTTAGTGTTCTGAGGCACGTTGATTGGCGAGATAACATCTTCAGCCAGAACACGGCCATAGCCTTGCTCTAAGGAAACAGATTCCGTCAAATCTAGAGCATCAATGCTATCAACAATTTTTTGCTGACCTTGAGTAACCGTTAGGCCGGCTGGAGAGAAAGAGTCGCAACACACAACTGGCGTGTTGTCTTTTGAAGATGCACATGAAGCGACTTTATCTTTTTTCGAAGTAGAGTCGAACGATTGAGCGTATTCAATGATGAAATCACGAATTGCTTCTAAGTCGCTGATCGCCATTTGCGGCAGGTCAGATTCAACTTTGCTGTCTGCGGCGATAGCAATAATGTTGTCATCGTTTGGATAAAGCCAAGGTTTACCCACTTCGTCGCGGTGAAGCTCAATCTTAGGGAAGGCGATGTTCTTGCAGCCTTCAACCAGAATTAAGTCCAACGTGTTGGTATTGAAACGTGTAAGCAGGTAATCAAAGTCCGCTTCGGCTTCTGGCGTTTCTGTCATCATGACATGACGGTTACGAGAGCTAATCAACATTTGATTCGCGCCTGCTTTGCGTAGGCGGTAGCTGTCTTTACCCGGCTTATCGACATCGAAATCGTGGTGAGCGTGTTTAAGAACGCCAACTTTTAAACCTGCGTCGGTTAACAAAGGTAACAAGGCTTCAAGTACGGTCGTTTTGCCTGTACCGCTATAAGCAGCAAAGCCCAATAGAGGAAGGTTAGGGCGTTGTTTTGAATCTTTCATTATTGAAGCGTTCCGAATTGGGTGAGTTCTTCTGGCGTGTTGAGATTGACAAAGCAGTTAGGAGAATCGCTAAAATCAACGTATTCGGTAACACACTCTTTGTATAGCAAGATGATTTTACGATCACCACGTTCTAAAAACGCTTCTAACTTTGGCAGAACACGTTTGTGGAATAGGGTGAATACAGGTTGCTTAAATTCGCCATCATGAGCGACAAGAATGTCACTGTCTTCTTTAACCGCAGAACAAAAGCGCTCAACAAGGTCGTCACTGATTTGTGGGCTGTCGCAAGGAACAAAGCCAACCCAGTCGGTGCTAGCGTTTTTAAGGCCTGCATGTATGCCACCCAGCGGACCTGGGTAGTCAGGGAAAAAATCGGAAACAACCGGAGCAAATGCTTGGTAACTGTCTAAGTTACGATTGGCATTGATAGTGATGCTGACATCTTGTTGTGACAGCTTGTTTATAACATATTGAATAAGCGGAGAACCGTTGAGCTCAACGAGTCCTTTATCTTTTCCGCCCATACGGCTGGCCTGTCCGCCAGCCAAAATAACCCAACTAGTTTGCGTTGGAAGCAGCATAAATATTCTCTTGTGCTTTATCTTTCTGAATAACTTGCAGAAGCGGGGATTCGGTCAAAGTATTGTCTTTAATCCACCACTGCTTCTTACATAAATCGGTTAACGCGTTAGTTTGGTGACTGGTGATGACTAAACTCGCGCCTCTCTGAAGAAGATCTTCGGCCATAATCACCAATCTTTCAATAGATTCTTTGTCTAAAGAAGCACTTGGTTCATCCATAAGCAAGATTGAAGGCTTAAGAATCCAAGCTCGAGCCATTGCTACGCGTTGACGCTCCCCCCCAGACAACACTGAGATGTGCTCATCTGCCAGGGTTTCTAAACCTACCATTCTCAATGCATTAATTATTTGAGCTCGCTTATCTTTTTGGCTCTCTTTGTTAAAGCGAATGCCATAAGCGACATTTTGGTACACCGAGCCATCAAAAAGATAGGGGGTTTGATGCAAGTAGATGATGTCTTTGAACTTGAGCCGTGGAAATAATTTCTGCTGCCAGCTCTGTGTTGGGGACTGAATGCGGCCAGAACTTGGCTGAATTAATCCAGACAAGATTTTTAGTAGGGTCGTTTTACCAACACCATTGTCTCCTTTGAGATAAATGGCATCGTTGGGGCCGATCGACAATTCGGGAATGTGGAACAAAACACGCTCTTTGTAGCGCATTGAAATTTGCTGCGTTGTTATTTTTATACTCATGACAGCGTTCCTAAGTTCTTAAATAGCCTTTTCCTCTCACACTGGAAAGGAAAAAGTTGAGGGCCAATGCCAATGCTAATAACACCATACCGAGGGCAACACCTTGAGCGAATGCGCCTTTGTGGCTTTCCATAGCGATAGCCGTTGGGATGTTTCTTGTCATCCCCATAATGTTGCCACCGACCATCATTGAACAACCGACCTCAGTAACGATACGAGAGAAGGCTGCAATGGTTGCGGCCAATAGAGGAAAACGTGTTTCCCAAATCAAGGTACACGCCACACGTGTCGTTGATACACCAAGCGTACGCGCTGTTTCTACTGCTCGGCGATCACTGGCCTGCAGAGCACCGTGCATCATCGCGACTAGGATAGGGAAACAGATCAGCATCTGACCTAAAATCATCGCCTTCTGGGTAAACAGCAATTGCCAATCACCTAGCGGGCCAGAGCGAGAAAGCATCATGTACATCAACAAACCAATAACCACAGTAGGGATCGCTTGCAGGGTATTGATCACCGAAAGCAGAGCCCACTTTCCGGGGAACTCGGTATAAGCCAATAAGAAAGCCATAAGGATTGCAGGAACAATCACTAATGAGATGGCGGACAAAGACACACTGAAGGATACCGCGACGATCTGCCACAATTCGTGGTCAAAGCTCACCAGTAGATTCATTGCATCAATCGTTGTTTGCCATAGGGTCATGAAGTATCTCGTGTGAATCGATAATAGGTTTTTATCGGTAATGACTGATGTTAATCATAGCTGACACAATATATTTGAGCCTGTATTGGCCAGCTATTGTTTTTAAGCGTGCTCATTAACTGAATTTAGTTAAGTGTAGTGTTTGTTGGTTTTGACGACATCTTCAACGCTACGCTTTAATTACAACCAACGACTTATTACTTAGAGCATACTATTCTGCGCTTGCAACAAACAGTTGTTTGCCGTGCAGTTTAAAGTCGTTAATCAGTTTCTGACCTTTAGGATTAACCAACCAATCACTGAATACTTTCGCTGCTTGGTAGTTAATGCTTGGGTAGCGCTCAGGGTTAACGAGAATCACTTGGTAAGGGTTGAAGAGGTTCTTATCACCTTGGAAAAGGATTTTAAGATCCAGTTTGTTTTGGTAAGCCAACCACGTACCACGGTCTGTCATGGTGTAGCCTTGCATTTCAGACGCCATGTTCAGAGTTGGGCCCATACCTTGACCAACACTGCGGTAGCCACCAAAGTTTGGTTCGATTTTAGTTTGCGCCCAAATACCCATCTCTTTCTTATGAGTACCAGAGTCGTCGCCACGAGACACAAACGTCACGTTATTAGTCGCGATCGCTTTGAACACATCTGCCACTGCTTTTTGAGATTCAATTTTTGCAGGGTCGCTTTGTGGGCCAACGATGACAAAGTCGTTATACATCAGCTTACGAGGTAAAACGCCGTAACCTTTTTCTACGAAATTCGCTTCAGCCTTTGGTGCATGAGTCATCACCAAATCAACGTCACCATTTTCACCCATGCGAAGTGATTTACCTGTACCCGCAGCCAGAACATCTACTTTGATGCCAGAATCTTTTTCGAACTCAGGCAGTAGGTAGTCCAGTAAACCAGAGTGATAAGTGCTTGTGGTTGTCGCCAACTTGATATGAGTGGTGTCTTCCGCACTGCTAGCCGTGTAACTGACGATAGATAGAGCTGCAATAGTTAAGGGAATTGCTTTCATTATTATTATGTCCATTCTGTTATAAATGAATGACATGCCTTCAGATTTAAAGGGCTCGAAGAAGGTCATGTGCATAAGACGCTAATTGTTGTAATTAGAAATCTACACCTTACAAGCAATCTTAATGCCAATAAATCATGCATCAGATCTCATTAAATTGCTGTTATTTCGGACAAAACTGCGCCATTTACCCCGTTAAAATGAATCAAAACATGAGCTAGGACAAAATGTCGCACATTGTCCCTGTTGGACAAAAGGTTAATTGGTACACTCTGTCCCAACTTTCCTCACCGGCTAATCATTATGTCTTTACCTAGTTCATCTGCATCCAATCTCAACCCGAACACATTGACTCAGTATCAGGCGTTTTCCGTTTTGGTCGTCGATGATGAGTTGGGTATGCAGGCTATCTTAAAGAAAGCACTAGGTAAGTTCTTTGGCAAGGTGTCGAGTGCAGGGTCGGTTGAAGAGGCTGAAACGCTGCGTTCGAGTGAACATTTTGATCTGATTGTCCTTGATATCAACTTACCAGGTCGCTCTGGTATTGAGTGGGAAGAGGCGTTTAACGACAACGACAAACGCGCCGATGTGATTTTCATGACGGGTTATGCCGATCTAGAGATGACCATATCTGCACTTAAGCTTGGTGCTTCAGATTTTATTCTTAAGCCCTTCAACCTAGAACAGATGATACAAGCCGTTCTGCGTTGTATGGACAAGCGGCTTGACCAAAGAATGCAGTACGCGTTGAAGCGTGATGTTAGCCGTCATATCAAGACCGAATTGATCGGCAATTCAGACAAAACCAAACAGCTTAAACTGCTTATCAGTCAATTTGCACCATCTCGAGCTTCCGTTTTGATAGAAGGCGAGTCGGGTACAGGTAAAGAGTTGGTTGCGCGTGGTGTACATGAAGCCAGTAAACGTACTGGACCATTTGTGCCAATTAACTGTGGCGCGATTGCTCCAGAGCTTCTAGAAAGTGAACTGTTTGGACACACCTCTGGCGCATTTACCGGTGCGAAGAAAAACCGTGAAGGCCTTTTCCGAGTCGCAAGTGGTGGCACCTTGTTCCTTGATGAAATCGGTGAAATGCCGCTGCCAATGCAGGCAGCGCTACTACGTGTGTTAGAACAAAGAACCATTCGTCCTGTTGGTAGTGAGAAAGAGATCTCTGTGGATGTACGCGTTGTAGCGGCGACCAACCGAAACCTTCAGGAAGAGGTCGATAAAGGGCACTTCCGTCGCGATCTATTCTACCGACTTAATGTACTTAAGATTGATGTAGTGCCATTGAGAGAGCGTCCATCAGATTTAATTGAGCTTGTTCCATATTTTACTCGTCTTTTATCAAGTGAGCTTGGGATGCCTGTTCCAAATTGGGCACATGAAGATATATTGGCCATGAACGAATACGAATGGCCAGGGAATATTCGTGAGCTTAAAAACTTAGTCGAACGATGCATTCTTTTAGACAAGCCACCAGCACACTACTGGCGCGAGATTAATGGCGATCCTGTACCGGCTAATATTTCAGTGACGGTGTCACATGGAGCAGAAATGCCAAACTTGAATAATGCAGATGTTGCCGAGGGTTACCCAAACACTTGGACACTCAAAGAAGTGGAAAAATCTCATATAGAACAGCTTGTTAGTTTCCATGATGGTAATAAGTCGGCTGCTGCGAGAGATCTTGGCGTGGCACGTAAAACGCTAGAGCGTAAATACAAAGATTGGAACACAGAAGGCTCTGAATATGCCGATTAGACGTCATTGGTGGTCAAAGTGGACGTTCCGATTCAAAACCATGGTGCGTTACCGCTTATTGTTCCTAACATCTGCTCCGATCATTCTGACTTTATGTGCACTTGTAGCTATCACATTGTATTGGTCTGTTCATTACACGTGGCAGGGCGCTTTGATTGATGTCGATGAGCGTTTAGATGTTGCCGACAACAGTATCCACCTAATTCAAAATCAGCAAGCATACAACGTTCGAGCGTTTGCCGAGTCTTATAACTTTCAAACCAAACTGGCGAGCGATCTTTCACACGAAGAGCTAACGAGATGGGTGTCTGAAAACAAATCTCGTTATGAACTCGACTTTCTACGCTGGCGCAGTGTCGAGAGTATGGCTAAGAAACTCGAATATCTAAATTTGACTCACAAGTCTTCGTTTTTCAGCGTGTTAAGCCGTAACGAACTCAACTACCTCGATAGTGACCTCGCTAAAAAAGCGGAAGTTCCGATGCTCAATGGGCAAGAAGTTGAGACTCGCGGACTGGTAAGCCGAACCGTTGTATCCATAAAAGATGAACGTGATCATGTGATTGGTTTTCTAGATGGCGGGATCTTACTTAATAACAGTACTCAACTAGTCGACCAAATTAGTAATCTTATCTACCCAAAAAGAGAAGGCTTTAATCGTCATATAGGCACGGTCACGGTCTTCCTCGATGACCTTCGCGTCAGTACCAATGTACCTTTAAGCAGTGAAGAACAAGCTGGGCGCGCAATTGGTACTCGTGTTTCTAATGAGGTTCACTCAAAAGTTTTAAATGAAGGTAAAGAGTGGCTAGATCGAGCGTATGTTTACGATGCTTGGTACATCACGGCTTATCAACCAATCCATGACCAGTTCGATAACGTGATTGGTATGCTTTACACCGGTTATTTGATTTGGCCGCTGATAGAAACGTACCTGACCAACCTTGGTGAAATTAGCATTACCATTGTGTTGCTGTTATTGGTATCAGGTTTGATCGTTCACCGTGGTGCGCGTGATCTTTTCAATCCAATAGAACGCATCCACAAGGTCGTCAAGCTAGTCCAGATGGGGCAAGACAAGCGCATTGGCACGTTAGGTTTGGATGATCAACACGAACTTACACTGCTCGCTAAACAGTTCGACAAGATGCTAGATTTGCTCCACGAACGTAATCAAGAGATTCAACAAGCTGCGTCTGAACTTGAATGTAAGGTTCACTCTCGTACCGCGAGTTTAAAAGAGAAAACTGAAGAGCTCGAATTGCACATCAAACTACTTAATCAAGCCAGAGATAAGCTGGTGGTCAATGAGAAATTAGCCGCATTAGGTGAATTAACGGCAGGCATTGCTCATGAGATCAATAACCCAACTGCAGTGATTCTTGGCAATGTAGAATTGATGAAGTTTGAACTAGGCGATGACGTGAGCCGTGTAGACGAAGAAGTCCACGCCATCATGGAGCAGATAGACCGAATTCGAAACATAACGCGAAGCCTGCTTCAATACAGCCGTCACGGCGGCGTGCAAGATGAAATTACGTGGCAACATATCAATCCAATTGTCGATGAAAGTATTACGCTCGTAAAAACAGGGGCGAAAAAGAAAGGCATTGTGTATGTCTCAAAATTGAATGCTAAAACCTCGGTCGAAGTGAACCGCAACCAATTGCTACAGATTCTGGTTAACCTACAAATGAACGCGATTCATGCGATGGAAGGACAGGGCACATTGACGATCTCAAGTGAAGACTGGATAGAGAATGGCGTGTCTCATGGGGCGATTGTTCATGTGGAAGATGAAGGTTGCGGTATCAAGGAAGAGCAGCTGAAACGCATTTTCTCGCCTTTCTACACGACCAAGCGAGATGGTACAGGCTTAGGCTTATCCGTTTCTCAAAGTATCTTGAGCCAAACGGGCGGTGAGATACGTGTTGAATCCGAAGTAGGTAAAGGAAGTCGATTTAGTATCTACCTTCAACAAAAAGCCACGCCTCAATTGCTAGTATCAAATCTATAAGCTCTAACAGCCAATTCACCGATATTATCACCCGATAATATTTCTAACGCGCTTGGGCTATTACACGAACGTTTTAGCCCAAGCACGAAGATTCCGCACTACTAATCTATCGCCAGCCAAATCTCAACCTCCGCCTGTTTGACGTATACCTCTTTTTAGTTATGTAACAAGGTGTATATATTTCGATCTTGATGCATATCATCTGAACTGTACGAATTTTTGATAACTTGGTCGAAAATCCATAATCAAAACAAATAATAAAGTCAGTCAGCTATGAAATTAAGTAACTTATCTATCAAATCAAAACTCGTCTCGATCGTCATTTTATCGGTTGCTCTATTGGTAATGGCGTCCACTTTCAATCTAATGCAGCAGCGCGCTAGTTCGATGGAAGAGCGGCAAGATAAACTCAGCGCTCAAGTTGAAACCGCGGTAAGTTTGGCAAACTACTATTACAGCCAACGCAGTGTGCTGGGTGAAGAGGTCGCAAAGGATCGTGCGCTACAAGCCATCAAAACGCTTCGTTATGACAACACTAATTACTTCTGGATTCTAAACCAGCAGCTCAACATCATTAGTCATCCGTTAAAACCAGAGCTTGATGGCACTAATGCCGGAAACCTTAGAGATGGAGCAGGTAAGCATCACTGGCGCGAGATGGTCACCATTTCTCGCACTCCTGAAGAGAAAGGCTTTCTTGATTACCAATGGATGAGCCCGCAAGGTGAACTCAAAGACAAGATCTCATACGTTCAGTTGTTTCCAGAATGGAACTGGGTGATTGGCTCTGGAATCTTAGTCGCGGATATCCAAGAGGCGTTCTATGCCTTAGCTATTAAGGAAGGGATGGTAGCGGTTGTTTTATCTGGCTTACTGTTCGCTATGGGTTACGCGATTTCCAACAACATCCTTGTGCCACTGAATAAGCTTATCGATAACACCCATAAGATTGCCGATGGCGACCTTCGTGTGCGCATGAACATGACTCGTAAAGATGAGCTTGGTGATATGAGCCACCAGATAGATACCATGCTCGATAAACTACAAACGACGCTTCGGACTGCCAATGAGTCAGCGGACTTATCGAGCAACATGGCAAGTCACATCGCGCAAGCCAGTGAAGAGGCCGCAACCAGTGTTAATTCTCAACATGCGCAGTTAGAATTACTGTCTACTGCGATGACTGAAATGAGTGCGACCATCTCAGATGTTGCAGTGAATGCAGAGAACACGGCCGCTAGTACTAATAGGGTGGTCGATCATGCACACCAGAACGATCAAAACATGCAGGTAACCTCGACAACCATCTCTCAGGTTTCGGATAACATTTCAACCGCGAACAACTTAGTTAGAGATCTGCAATCAGGAGTTACTGAAATAAGCCAAGTTGTCGGTGTGATTCGTGATGTATCAGAACAAACGAACTTGTTAGCGCTTAATGCGGCAATAGAAGCAGCTCGAGCGGGAGAGCAAGGCAGAGGATTTGCAGTTGTGGCAGATGAAGTACGTAATCTAGCGAGCAGAACTCAGAACTCGACCAACGAAGTGCAATCAACCATTGAAAAGCTTACTCAACAGGCCGAGCGTACCTTTAAAGCGATGCAAAGCAGTAACGAGAAGGTTGATCACAGCGTTGTCGCGTCTAACGAAACTCGCCAGCAACTCGATGTGATTGTGAATGAGCTGCATAACGCCAACGACATGGTCGCACAGATCGCCGCAGCCTCAGAGCAGCAAAGCACGGTAGCCACTGAAATGAGTGAAAGTGTCACTGGGATTCATCTCGCTGCAAATGAGGTACTGCAGGCCTCACAATCGCTTGCAGAAGACAGTCAGAAAATGGCCAATACCACAGAGCATCTAACAGAACAGTTGAAGTACTTTAAGGTATAAACTCAAAAGCACTTAGCGTTAACACAGATAACACCACATAAAAAAACACCTCCGTACTCGAGATAAGTTCGGAGGTGTTTTCGTTTGTCGCTGACTAGGAGATTAATTTACTCTCCTAGCGTTAGACCAAGTTCGATTAATGCGCTGCCACTGAAATCTTCGGTGGGTTGATGTTGTGCTTCTTAAACTCTTTCATCACACGCAGGGTAATATCGGTTTCAAACAACTTCTCATACGCGGTGTCCACCACATAAGCCTTACACGTCAACTGTATCGCAAGGTAGTTATCGGTAATCGTCTGTTTCACCAAAACCGTGACAGGCTTCGGTAAGTGGATGTAACGACTCGAAGACGCAGCTTCTTGAATTAAGTCACGGGCTAGGGTGATGTCTTCATTCATGCCGACGTAGAACGGAATCACCACCTGCATGTCCAACGCACCGTAGTTACCACTGGTCGTCACTTCATTTAAGAACTTGTTATTCGGAATGGTAATGATGTCGTCATTCAATGTTCTCATTCGTACCGAACGCAAACCGATAGTGATAATGTCGCCATAGTTACCCTCAAACGTGACGCGGTCACCAACTTGAAAGGGTCTATCAATCATCACCGTGATACCGGCGATGAATGAAGCAGCCAAGTCTTTAAGCGCAAAGCCTACCGACACGGCGAGGGTGCCACCAATCAAGGCCAGTATTTGGTCGTTGATTCTAAAGCTCATCATGAACACGATAAGACCGGTGCTCACATAGATGAAGAATTGAGTAAACGACTGCAGTTTTTGTAGTAGCATTCGATATTGCACGAACTGACTACCAAAGCTAGTCACTAACGAGTTGATGAACTTAAGCAGCAACCACATCGCAGCGATAACGATCATGGAGAAGAACACGCCGCTCCATCGCACAAGGCTCGCTATTTTAGAGATGTTTTCTACGTTAGCTAACTCTTCCGTCGCAAAGGTCGGGAAACTGACAGCACTTGCCAAGCCAACAAATAGCAGGATAAATATCTTCTTCATTTTACTTCACCAGTAGATGTTGACGGTCGAGAACGTTCGTAATATGGCGGAACCAGTGCTCAGAAATTCGAGCCTTTTCTTCATGCCAACCAATATAACCACGGCTTTCAAAGTAACGCAGAATCCCCGTTATCTCTGCCGTGCTCAGCTGTGTACATTCAGACAACACTTCCGGAGAAGCGATTTCCAGTTGAACGATAGAGCGAAGTACAGCCAGCATAGGTTTCGGCATATTTTCCAGCTCCTGGGCTTCAGGAACATGGAACAGACGCACCACTGCTTGATCTGTCTCTTTATTTCGGTTCAAAGAGAGTCGGAAGAAACGCAGCGCAACGGTAGGGTTGCCATCAGAATAGTGCCACAAAATTCGATAGAAACCTTGGCGTGCACGTTCTTCTTCACTCATATCATCTTGGTCCCATTGCTTAGGGACTACTAAACCATCAAAAGACAACGGCTTCTCAAGCTCCGTATTGATACGGCTATTTAGAAGTTCACCCACTTGTTTCTCTGTCCAACGCGGAAGGAAACACACCAAGTCAAACAGCAAACGTTCGCCACGCGCTCTATCCACAAATCGCCAGCTTGATTTGGCGATCGATATCACGACACGGTGGTTCTTTTTAGAACGACGCAGAAGGTTGGTCAAACGAATCAAATCAGACAGGCCACCGACCATTGGTTGCACCAGTCGTTGTGCGTTATCAATCGCGATAAGGTAAGTGGTATTGCTCTTACGAAGATGCGCTAATATTTGAATTTCAGTCGCTTCTTCGTCCAAGCCAATGCTCACGGCTAAATGCGCTAAAAGCTCTTGGTAACCCGCATAAGGGCAACTCACGTATACAGGCTCAGCGTTAGAGACTTTGTGCAGTAAGGTATATAGCAGCGTTGTCGCGCCGACACCACGTTCGCCAGACACAATACAGATAGCCGGGCTGTCTGACATTAAGTAGCGTGATAACTGCTTAATTTCATCTCCCGCGTAATCTATCAACGTACTGTCGATATTACCCGGAAGAATGTATTCATAGGTTTGATCGCCTTTGATTCGAACCAAGTTTTGCTGATTCTTATCAAGGTCAGACTGTTTAGCAACTTCAATTCTAAATAGATAAGCTAAGGCCTGGCTAAACAAAGTGTAATTGGATAGCAGGGCCATAATTCGATGTTGAAAGTTGTAAACACTCAACCACACGATGCCAATGGCCGTCGCCAATATATTAAGTAAGAAGGTATCCTTGCGGTTTACTGCCCAATTCACCCAAACCGGACGATCAGAGATGTGTTGCAACGTATCGAAGACCTTCGCTCTCCATAGTCTGAGAACTGAGATCGTGACCAGCACAAACCAAAAAAACAGAGCGCTGTAAATCCAGCTGTAAATCGTACCTTTGCCTAGCGTAATACTTGATATCTGGAGAATCACACCCGCAACGATGAAGCTCCACACGTAACGACGAATAGTCGATAGGCGTAGTGCTATCACTTCTTGATTTGATGTACGACCTAAACGGTAGGCAAATTCCAAAATAAAGCTGATGGCAATCGAACCACCTAGAATCCACCAAGTGAAGATCTCCAGGAAAATCAAATGTTGAAGACTAGGGATACTAGAAAGCACTCTCAATGACAATGTGATGGCAATTAGCCAAGCAATCGCACGATCAGCGCGGCTGATATACCAAATCACGCGAACCAGAAAAGGAGGGTTCGTTTTCGCTTCAAGAAAGTTAATTCGAAACAGTTCAATCAAGCGGGTGCTGTTGGCAAGCCACCACACTAAACCGAAGTAGATGAATAACACTTTTAGTGAGGCACCAATCACTGGCACTGGCGAAATAAAGATGTCTTTAACAAGCGCTTTAAAGCTACGAATTTGGAAATAAACAAGATACTCAATATTGAGTTTGGTCAATTCCCACTCTTGCTTAAACTGGGTCACACCATAGGGACCAAAACCGGTTAAACGCTCTTTGTTTGCAGAGTTGGTCTGCTCTAAAAGATGCTGTTTACTTACGTTCAAGCTATTCAGCGTGACGTAACTGGTTTGAACGGCAAACCATTGATCGGCATCGCTGTTATCTCTGTAAGCTTTTATCTGTTGCTCGAAGGTTTTGATTTCCTGCTTTTGAACTCGCAGAACTTCGGCAAGCAGAATATTGACTTGGCGTCTGTCCGACGGCTCCATAAAGAGAGGATCGGGTAACGAATCAATTCGATCATCGAGGTCAACAGCAGAATCGGATACCTGCGGCTGAGATTGTAAGTCATATTCCAAGTTGGCATGACTAGGCCAAGAGAGAATGGCCAAAGTGAGGATTAAGAAGCGCGATAGTGAACGCATAAAAGTCTCTTAGAATTATGAGGTTAGGATTACTATAGTTAGATAATCTGACTTTGTGAAATCCAACCCCGTATCGGGGGCGAGTACTTTATTCCTGTTTCGATCGATTTTGTCATGAAATTGTCAGGGATTAGGCTAGTCTTGGCTATGTCTGTTGCTGCTTTGATCAGGGTGGCTTTGACTGTGACCAATCAGCATACGATATATTCAATGGTTGGCATGATTTGGGACGTTATATACCACCCATTATGGGGCGCTGTTCGATATTTTGTTTTTCCTGAAAATCGACGGCTTTTCGGAGATAAATAGAAAATCAAAAATGTGAGTCAGCTCAAACTATGATTTGGCTAGGTTATCACTCACTTAATGGCCAGTAATTGCAATCAATACTTGCAGTTAAAGCCCTGAACAAGTAACGTTGCGACGTTTTTCACATTAAGAAGGTAATGGCATTGATCTCCACAGCAAATATCACCCAACAATTCGGCGCTAAGCCACTTTTCGAAAATATTTCAGTTAAGTTCGGCGAAGGCAACCGCTACGGTTTAATCGGCGCGAATGGCTGTGGTAAATCGACGTTCATGAAGATCCTATCTGGTGAACTTGAGCCAAGTGCTGGTAACGTAAGCTACGATCCTAACGAGCGCGTTGCTAAGCTAAACCAAGACCAATTTGCTTACGAAGAATTCACGGTAATCGACACGGTTATCATGGGTCACAAAGAGCTTTGGGCTATTAAGCAAGAGCGTGACCGCATTTACTCTTTGCTAGAAATGAGCGAAGAAGACGGCATGAAAGTAGCCGACCTTGAAGTTCAGTTCGCTGAAATGGACGGCTACATGGCAGAAGCGAAAGCGGGTGAGCTTCTTCTTGCTGTAGGTATTGAAGAATCAATGCACTTCGGTCTGATGAGCGAAGTAGCACCGGGTTGGAAGCTTCGTGTTCTATTGTCTCAAGTACTGTTTGCAGACCCGCATATCATGCTTCTTGACGAACCAACGAACAACCTGGATATGGACACCATCAAGTGGTTGGAAGATACGCTAAACCAACGTAACTGCACAATGATCATCATTTCGCACGACCGTCACTTCCTAAACTCTGTTTGTACACACATGGCTGACCTTGATTACGGCGAACTTCGTCTATTCCCAGGTAACTATGATGAGTACATGACGGCAGCGACTCAAGCTCGTGAGCGTCTATTGTCTGACAACGCTAAGAAGAAAGCACAAATTGCTGAACTTCAAACGTTCGTATCTCGTTTCTCTGCTAACGCATCGAAAGCGAAGCAAGCAACGTCTCGTGCTAAGCAGATCGATAAAATCCAACTAGACGAAGTTAAAGCGTCTAGCCGTCAAAACCCATTCATCCGTTTCGAACAGTCTAAAGAGCTATTCCGTAACGCACTTGTGGTTGAAAACCTATCTCAAGGTTTTGAAGAAGACCTATACAACAAGTTCGACGGTATCTTCGAAGTAGGTGAGCGTGTTGCTATCATCGGTGAAAACGGTGTAGGTAAAACAACACTACTTAACACACTAGCTGGCGCACTAGAGCCACGCACTGGTGAGTACAAGTGGTCTGAAAACTCAAACATCGGTTACTACGCTCAAGATCACGCACATGACTTCGAACAAGACATGAACCTGTTTGATTGGATGAGCCAATGGCGCCAAGAAGGCGAAGACGAGCAAGTTGTTCGTGGCTTCCTAGGTCGTATGCTATTTGGTCAAGACGACATTAAGAAATCTGTAAAGGTTATCTCTGGTGGTGAGCAAGGTCGTATGCTTCTTGGTAAGATCATGATGCATAAACCAAACATCCTTCTAATGGATGAGCCAACGAACCACATGGATATGGAATCTATCGAAGCGCTTAACCTGGCTCTTGAGAACTACAAAGGCACATTGTTCTTCGTATCTCACGACCGTGTATTCGTAGACTCGCTTGCAACTCGTATCCTTGAAATCAAAGATGGCAAGATCAACGATTTCCGCGGCACTTACGCTGAGTTCTTGAAAGCACGCGGCTAATACCGTGTAGTGAGAGCTGATACGTAATAACACGTTAGTACGTATTCAAAATTAGAAAGGCCTCTATCTTAGCAATCAGATAGAGGCCTTTTGTTTTTCCATACCACACGAATCAACTAGCTTGCGTTAATCGTTAATCGTTAATCGCTAATTACTAGTACTTAAACTGCGCGACAATCTTCTCTAGCTTCACACTCACACTCGAGACTTGTTCACTGCAACGTACCGACCCAGAAACCACAGTATAGGTGTCACTAGCAAGGTGAGCGATATCAGTAATGTTTCGGTCAATCTCAACAGAAACCATCGATTGCTCTTCAGACGCTGTTGAGATCTGGCTGTTTAAGTCGAACATCTCGCCAACTTGGAAGTGTATTCCTTCTATCGCATTCACCACGTCTTTGGTTTGGTTTTTCACCAACTCAGTTTGTTCTAAGCTTGCCGTCATCTTAGCGACGGTCTTGTCTATCCCAGTGGTTAAACCATGAATCGTGGATTCTATTTGATGAGTTGAATCGTTGGTCATTAGTGAAAGCTCTCGTACTTCGGATGCTACCACAGCGAAACCTCGTCCATGATCGCCAGCACGCGCCGCTTCAATCGCAGCATTAAGTGCCAATAGATTAGTTTGCTCAGCAATACCTTGAATGGTCGTCACCACCTGATTGATTTCACGGCTCTGTTCTTCAAGCTGAACGATGAGATCCTGAGACTCTGCAATGTTTTCTACTAAGACATTAATACTGTCGTTGGTTGATTGTGTCTTTTGTAGCGCTTGATGGGCATTTTCTTTGATCTTCTCGGCATTGGTTGCGGCATTTTCGATATTCGCCGTCACCTCATTACTCGTCATCACTAACTCGTTGACTGCCGTCGCTACCGATTCAGATTGCTGCTTTTGTTTCTCTGCATTGCTCATACTTTTAACTGCCGCTTCTTCAGAACTGCATGAACTGTCTGTCAGCACCGTCATCACGCCGGATAGCTCTTTGATGTTGCCGTGCAGTTTATTGATGAAGGTATCGAACGAGTGAGCAAGTTGAGCCAGTTCGTCGTTACCTTTGGCGTTCATTCTGACAGTTAAGTCTCCATCTCCATTTGCAATAGACTCCATCATCACGTTTATCGCTTTGATACGACCCAGGATGTTGCGACCGATGAACCCCAATAATAAAGAAAGCAGAGCGACGATAGCGGCACCAAACAGATGTAACATGTTTTGTGTGTTTTTAACTGCAGCTGTAATCGCTTGGCTTATCTCATTCTGCACTTCTTCAATGGCTTGTTCCGTTTGATGAACATTGCTACGTAAGGCGCCTCTAAGCCCCAACTCTGCAGACAAACCTAGATTGCTGTTAGCAACTAATAGAGTTTCAACCGCGGCCTTATATTCGGAATAGGCTTGTTCAGTCGCAATCGAAGTTTGGGAGTAGGGTTCAAACTCAACAAGAGCATTGGTTAACGCTGCATTCGTTTGGCTATTAATATGTGCGAGGTAATGGAAGTCTTTTTCGATCAACTCTAACAACGCAAGTTCCAGTGCCAAACTTGATTCTGATTCGATTGCTGATTTCAGCGCTGTTCTTTTTCCATCGAGGGTTGCGACAAAGCCTAAAGGTGGGGTTGTGCGTTCAATGTCGTTCACTTGATTGACGATCTGATGGAACTGTTTCTGGTACTGATGAAGGGTATCGGAGATTTTGGTCATTTGATCGGTAAGGTGAAGCTCGTGCGAGGTTAGAGTTTGGTTCAACGTCACCAATCTTTGATTCAATGTGTCGGCAGTTTTATCGAAACGCTCTGCGTATTTTTGATCGTGTCGAGACAAGAAGTCTTTCTCATGTCGCCTAAGCGTTAATAAATCGACTGAGCTTCTAAGGTTTTCGGTCGCAGCGAGCTCCAGTGATTCCAATTTGTTTAGGCTGAGCTGCTCGTAGATGGCATAGATAAAAACAGAAATAAACAGGGTGAGGTTGATTAAAATAAACTTACTGCGAATAGAAAGAGACAGCAAACGATGCTGAGGTTCCGATGGATTGTTCATGGTTAACTCCCTTTAAGCCAGTGACGTTGATATTCATATTTATTTTGTAATTAACAGATATATTAAAATGATGAATATGTAACTAATAGCCTATAGGGTTGTTAAAGCAAGGTCCGTTGATGGAGAAAGCTACTTAATCGATGATATGCACCAACTTAACTATTATTAACTTAGCCATTTGAGACGCCGACTTTGCTAGCGAAGACGGGGGTAAGCACGTGAGATTAGATGCGAAAAGAAAAAGTCCTCATTAACACTCATGTCAGCAATCTTTGAGATCACAGGCATCGCATTAAGTAAGGACTTTCAGTTATTTTAATTAGTTAGCTTACTATTTAGTTAACAGTTGCTACGCTCCGTTTTATCCGTTTTGATCATCGAGAAAATCGGTGTGCTCCAGCCATAGAGCATTAATGATTCCAAACGCGCAGGCTAGCAACACGCCAAGTACCCAACATAAATACCACATAGGTTATCCTCCTATTTCATCTTTAATTAATACAGTGACGAGCTGTTATCATGAATGTATTGACTGTCTAATCGACCGAACATTTTGTAGTAACACCAAATTGTGTAACCCAAAATAATTGGCACCACGATAACTGCCACAACCGAGATAATGCTCAGTGTTAACTCACTCGATGTTCCGTCCCACAGCGTTAAGCTATGCGATGGCATCAAGCTAGATGGCATGATCATTGGGAATAGAGCTACGCCCGCTGTCGTTATGATGCTTGCGATTGATAAGCTCGAAGAAGCAAAGGCTAAGCCAGCGCGGTTAAGTCGAGTCATCACTGCACAACTCAGCATTCCGATGATGCCTAGCGCAGGGATTCCCCAAAGTACCGGATAGTTTTCGTAGTTATGTAGCAGTAAGTCATCAAACTTCACTACATGTTTTAGCAATGGGTTTGAAACACCATCGGTCACAACTGGGCTAGTAATCAGGTAACCCGGAAGTGTATATGCGTATAGCCCACCAACAATAAACAGACCTACAGTCACAAGCGCCATACATACGATCACTTTCTGGGCACGTTGTTTTAAATCACCCGTCGTTTTCATCTGTAGGAATGCCGCGCCTTGCGTGACAACCATCGCCAAGCTCACCAAGCCACATAGTAGTGGGAAGGGCGTGAGTAGATCCCAGAAACCACCTTGGTATGACATCATTAGCAATTCGTTAAATTCAAACGGAACGCCAATCATCAAGTTACCGAAACCAACACCAAAGATAACCGGAGGAATGAAACCACTGACGATAAGCGCAATATCACAGGCTTTCTTCCATTTCGGGTTGTCGATCTTAGCGCGGTAATCCATACCGAGTGGTCTTAACCACAAGGTCGCCAACACTAAAATCATGGCTAAATAGAACCCAGAGAACGCAGCCGCGTAGATTGCAGGCCATATCGCGAAGATAGCGCCACCCGCCGTAACCAACCATACTTGGTTACCGTCCCAGTGAGGGGCGATCGAGTTGATCATGATTCGTCGATCAACTTCTGACTTTCCTAGAACAGGGAGCAACGCCGCAACGCCCATGTCGAATCCATCGGTAATGATAAAACCGATCAGCAACACGCCAATAACTGCCCATGTAAACAGGCGAAGATTTTCGTAATCAAACATCTGAATTCCTTAATGAAGATCGATAGATTTATCTAGCTGACGCGGTGCGCTTTGCTCACCTGTAATGGCTAGATCTTGGTTTGATTGCTCATGATGATAGCGACCCGTCTTCAGTGCGCTCGGGCTCATTTTTGCAAACTTAACCATCAGGAACATTTCTACAATTAAGAACGCGGTGTAGAACAAGTAAACCAGGCCGATAGAGATCCACAGACTTGAAGCGGGTAGATTAGAAGCCGCCATATTGACTGGAAGGATTTCGCCAATTGCCCAAGGCTGACGACCATACTCAGCGACAAACCAACCCGCTTCACAAGCAATCCAAGGAAGTGGGATCGCACATATTGTTGCTTTCAGTAACCAACGATTGGTACCAATCTTACGGCGACAAATTTGTACGAATGAAAGACCAATGATGGCAAACATCAAGACGCCACACACCACCATGATGCGGAAGCTCCAGAATAGAGGGGCTACCGTTGGGATTGTGTCTTTGGCTGCTTGTTTGATCTGTTGTTCTGTTGCATCCACCACGTTATCGCTGTATTTCTTAACCAGTAAGCCATAACCTAGGTCATGTTTAACCGATTCAAAATCATCGATATTTTGTTGTGATTTATCACCAGAGCGTAGTTTTTCTAATAGTCCATAAGCCAAGATACCGCTGCGCACACGTTCTTCATTTTTTGCTAATAGATCATGAATCCCGACGACTGGCGTATCCAAAGAACGCGTTGCGATAATACCCATCACGTATGGGATCTTAATCGCGTAGTCCGTCTCCATGGTTTCTTGGTTTGGGAACCCGAACAATGTAAATGATGCAGGGGCTTCTTCGGTGTGCCATTCAGCTTCGATAGCCGCTAGCTTCACCTGTTGAACGTCTCCCAACTCATAACCCGATTCATCACCTAGCATTACTGTCGATACAATCGCAGCCATACCAAAAGCACTTGCGACTGCAAATGAACGACGAGCGAACGGTAAATCACGCCCTTTAAGCATGTAGTAAGCACTGATACCCATAATAAATAGCGCGCCGGTTGTGTAACCCGCCGCAACGGTATGCACGAACTTCACTTGAGTCACAGGGTTGAAGATCACTTCGACAAAGTCTGTCATCTCCATACGCATGGTTTCGAAGTTAAACTCTGCGCCCACTGGGTTTTGCATCCAGCCATTGGCCATCAGAATCCACAGGCCAGAGAAGTTCGAACCCAAAGCCGTCAACCAAGTTACCGATAAGTGCTGACGCTTAGAGAGCTTGTCCCAACCGAAGAAGAACATACCGACTAAGGTTGATTCCAAGAAAAACGCAACAAGCGCTTCAATCGCCAGTGGGGCACCAAATATGTCGCCCACATAGTGCGAGTAATATGCCCAGTTGGTGCCGAACTGGAATTCCATGGTTAGGCCGGTAGCAACACCGACAGCAAAGTTAATACCAAACAATTTACCCCAGAACTTGGTCATGTCCTTGTAGATGGTTTTGTTGGTCATGACATACAGCGATTCCATCACTGCGAGTAAGAAGGAGAGACCTATAGTTAGGGGGACGAATATAAAGTGATAAAGAGCGGTACTTGCGAATTGAAACCGCGACAGATCAACGACATCTGTAAGCATAAAAACTCCTTCCCGCCACGAGTGTGACGGGTAAGATAATGGAAAATAAGATGATAATTAGAGAGAACTAATTAAAGGTTTTACATGTAGCTGTGTGAAAAGAATCGATTACCAACGAAGTGCTTTGTTTTGTTTTTTAGAGAACTGTTTACGTAGCCAGTAATCTGCACTCACGTAACGACCACCGCCGTAAACAAGCAGTACTAACAGCATCACGAAGTAAGTGCCTGCGAATTCCATACCGTTGTTGAGCATTACCGGGTCGCCAAGTTCTGTGATGTAGTTGTAACGACCTGGGAAGTTAACCGCGAGCCATTCGATGAAGCCGTTAAGTCGAACGGTTGCTTCCATACCACCAGTCGCAATCGCATCCCAACCGTGTTTCCAGTGAACCATTGCACTCGCGACGCTCATCATGAAAATCATTGGAATCGAGATAAAGCGAGTAAACAGGCCTAGCGCGATACAGATACAACCTAATACTTCGGTCGCTGCCGCTAGGAATGCCAGTAGCTCTGGGAAGGGAAGGTTAAGACCACCATCGGCGGTTGATGCACCGAACCAAGCGACCGTCCCAGCGAAGCCGAGCACTTTTGAGTGTGCACCAACATAAATCACCGGAATAAGGTACAGACGTACGGCAAGCAGAGCTAGATAATCGAACTGTTTGCATTTCTCGACAATAGTGTCGTACCAGCTGAGGGCTGACTTAATCATAATTTTTCTCCTAAAGAGTGAACGCCAATCAGTTCTGTTTCACTGAAGTGTTCAACCCAATTAATAAACTCGAATCTCGCCAATTGTTGAGCAATTATTTGTTTTATATCGGCTAAAGAACGATTTGGTTGTTGTTGGATTATTTGGATGATCGCAACATCAATTTCTCTTAGTTTTATCGTGTTGACGCGTTGGTATGAGTCGCGATAAATCGCGTAATAAATTGAGTGTCGCCTTTGTGTCAGAAACGTAAGTGACTCACCATGAACAAGGAAAGGCACCTGTACGAGCTTCATCGTACTGTTGACTAACAAGCCCAATTGAAGCTGTTGTTCATCAACACGAAGGTCACCCGTCCATGACATCGGCAATACTTGCTTTGAAGCGTCAATTTCAACGCAAAAGGCACACCATTCGTACTCCAATACGGCCAATTGATCGTCTGTAAGTTGATGAGTGGCAGTCAAACTAGATATATACATTGGCTGAGCGCGACGCTGAACAAAGCTGACAAACTCAGTCGCGATATGATGAAACTCCGGCTCTGAGGCGTAATGCACGACAACAAACTCATCAACCAATATCAGTAGTTGGTCTTGGTCAACTTGCTTACAAAACAGCGGAAATGTTTTGTTCAATACACCAAATACGTTATCTCTAATGAATTCGCTATATCGGCACACCGCGTTGCCTTCAAGTGGCGAACGTATCAATGCAGCCAAAGCTTGTGTTTGCCTTACCATTGAGTTTGGCGGATTATGCATATAACAACTCCTGCTCAAGAGGGCGATGACTTACACCAGCATCTAGAACCTGACTATGCACACCTCGTAACTCTTCTGTCAGTACAACCAAAGGCGGTACGTTGTTATCTCTTTCTAGCAATAACGGTTTACTGCCATGAATAGAGAAGGTGTAACGTGCCAAGTCAATAACAGCTTGCTGTACTTCCATGCCGTGGGTATCAATCAGCGACTTGTTACCTTTTATCGATATATCACTTTCAACCGACCTGTCGTTTTCAACTAAATGCCCTGCAATGTGGTAATAGCGAATAGCATCACTCGGCAAAGCTTTAAGCATTTGAGCTGCATCAAAGTGCTGGTTCTGACTGTTCACGTAGAGATTATTGATGTCGACCAACAACTCACAGCCACTGCGCTTTGCTATTTCAGCGATAAACTCACCCTCAGGCATCTCATCTCCGTAATTGTGGTAATAAGAGATGTTCTCCATGACCAAAGGACGTTGAATGATGTCTTGGACTTGCTTGATTCTGTCCGCTAAATAGTCGATGTTTTCTGCGCGGCGTGGCACGGGTAACAGTTCATACAAGTACCCTTGATTGTCTCTAGAAAAGCTCAAGTGCTCGCTATAGACTTCGATATTCAATTCATCGAGAAACTGACCAACCTGACGTACAAACTTTGTGTTAAGCGGCTGGCAATCGCCAATAGACAAACTTAAACCGTGTGCAATCAAGGGGTAGAGCTTAGATATATCTTGTAATTGCTCACGCTTAAGTCCACCCAAGCTCATCCAGTTCTCTGGTGCTAACTCGAGAAAATCAATATCAGGGTGCTTTGGGGAACGAGCGAGCAGTTCAATGTGCTCACCGCGTAGCCCAATGCCTTTGTCTGTATTCTGAATGGTTCGCACTTTATGGTTTAACTCTCTGCTTTTAGGGACTCGGTCATTTGATGCTAAAGCTTTGGTTTTTAAAGCCTTATTTTTTATAGCTTTAGTTTTATGCGTTTCTACTGGCCACATACTCCACCTGTCACCTTGCTATTCGCCATTAAGATGCGTTCTTTACTTGGCGAGATACCTTCAGCTGTTAAGCCACATTTCCCGTCACGAGCTCGAACTAAACGGTCTTGTGGGTTACTGGTCAGTTCCGCTTTTTCGAAACGTTTTTCGGTACCACATTTACCTGCGGCACATTTACCACCGTGTCCTGAAGATTGTTTAGCTTCAACAGGGGCTTCGGCAGGTGCATCAGCAAACGCCATTGCAGAGTTAAGACTAATCACAGACGTGATCGCGATTGATAGGGCGATTTTGTTGTTCATGTTATTTCTCCTTTACAGCGGACATAGGGAAGCTGGCTAAATCACGACCGGACATGATTGGTCCGTCGTAATATTCGCGTACGATTTTGATCGATTCAGATTTACGCTTAAGGCCTAGACCCATCCAGTGGTTAAGTACCAACATTTTTGGATTAATCTCTTTAGCAATCTCACCAATCACGGAAGGCTTAGCGTGCATAAATGTAGAGACACCATCGGCTTGTTCATGAATCGCCATTGGCATCATCATGATGTCGGCGCCGCGAGCGAAGTCTAAGAAGGCAGGGTTGCTACCATTTTGGTCAGCTGAAATCACCATTACGCCTTCTTCACTTTCAATTCGGTAAGCGAGACAAGGCACATCACCATGAGGAATACCCAGAGCAGTGATCTTCAAACCATCTTTTTCATAAACAACGGTTGGCACTGTGGATTGATAGTCAACATCGGTAAGATTGACCGGGAATAGACCATCGGTTCCATCGTATAAGCCAGCAAGGTAAGCGTATGCGCCATGGTCTGGGTCAAAGTTCGCTGCAAAGTAACCGTTGAGGCTTGGAAAGGCTGAACCTGCGGCTGGACCTGAAATCTCCAACGCCTTTTCACGTTCAAAAAAGTAGCCACCTTTAAGAAGAGCAGGCATGTCATTGACGTGATCGGTATGGAAGTGAGTAATACCCATAAAATCTAGGTCTTCAAGTTTTGCACCCGCCTGACCGAAACGTAGGTAAACACCGCCACCGGCATCAATCATGATTCGTGATTTGCCTTTCCACCATACGATTTCACCTGATGATGCACGTAGGTCATCCGAGATAGGACCACCTGAACCCAGTATTTGTAATGTAAAGTCAGTATCGACCGGCTTAAGTTCAATTGCGTGACAGTTGGCGCCCAAGGTCAATCCAAGAGCAATTGCTAAAGCTTTTAAAGGCTGTTTCATATTGTTATCCAATTCTTTTTTCTTATGTGTTTTCTTCGAAGTGAGCATTCAAAGAAGTGAAACTTTCGCCAAGCAGCACAATAAGTGCGTGCTTCGTTCTGTTCACGGAGCACAAGATAAAGAATTGTTAACGTTTGGTATATCTAGTAATTTTGAAATTAACGTTAAGTAAAACTAAACAGTAATATTGAGCGCGTTCTGTTGCTGAAATAACGTGCAGAAAGGGTGGTAACAGCGAACTGGCTGTAAAAATTATGCGGATAAAATGATGGAGCAAGGAGAGGGAATGATAAGGAGACTAAATCGAATAGAGGACACAAAAGAAAAAGGTGCAAGCCTTCGCCTACACCTTATATGAGTTCATCTGAAAATTGGCTTTAGATAGCACTTGCCTTTAGAGAAGTTTGTCTTTAAAGAACTTACGCTGATTGTTCGCCTTTCACATCAAAGTCGATCTTGTCTGCGCCTGTGAACACTTGGAAGCGTAAACCTTTTGCGCGTGCAATAGTGGTGATGCCGAACTTCTGAGCAAGGTCTAAGCCCATTTGTGTTACACCAGAACGTGATAACAGAACAGGGATACCCATCTGAGCAACCTTAATTACCATCTCAGACGTTAAACGACCTGTGGTATAGAAGATCTTGTCTTCACCTGACTCTTTGTTAAGCCACATCTCACCAGCCAATGTATCAACGGCATTGTGTCGGCCAACATCTTCAACAAACGATAGAACCTTGTCGTCTTTACAAACCGCACAGCCATGTACCGCGCCTGCTTTCTTGTAGGTATCGTTATAATGAGTCAGCGCTTCAAGCGCTGTGTAGATTTCAGATTGCTTAATCTTAGTTTGAGGCACTTGGTAATCTTCCAACTGCTTCATTACGTTGCCATACATAGTGCCTTGACCGCAGCCAGAGGTTACTGTCTTCTTCTTAAGCGCTTGCTCAAGTTGGCTCGTGTCTTCTTTGGTGATAACCGCTGCAGAACTGGTTTCCCAATCGATGATGATAGATTCAACCGCTTCAGGGTCAGAAAGGAAGCTCTGGTTCTTCAAATAACCCAAGACTAAAGATTCAGGGCGTGAGCCGAGCGTCATCAGGGTTACGATCTCTTTCCAGTTCAACATCACGGTAAGAGGGCGCTCACACGCGATCTGTTTCGTTAGCTTTTCGCCATATTCATCAAACACTTCAACTTCGATTGTCTGAAGTGGGTTCTCACTGGTTTTTATTATGTTTGGTTTTACCACAGTCATTTCCTACTTAATGAGATAGCGATTTTATGAGATAAGAAGTCAACAAGAGCAATAAAGCTCTCATTCATCAATACGCTAGTTTGTTGGTTCGCTATAGCCTAGGTTTCGATTAACGTTATCGAGCGCGCCATAGCTCTGAGAATACATAGCTCTGTGAATAACATTAGCGAATTAGCTAAAGCAAATCTTATTCCAAAATAACGGTGATTGATGGAAACATGAAGCATTAGATTAAAATAGCGCAAAATATGAGAGTTCACTGGGTGGAGTTGTCTGAAATAACCAGTATCGACTAACGTTATAATGACAACTTGATAACGAACGCTATAGATACGCTCTCGTAGGTAATCCGTATTGGCGTGTTTATTGCTTTATGGGGTGTATATGATTGCGCACAGTACAAAATGTCCTAAGTGCATTCAGACCAAAGAAAATCAATTGGGTGAAGTATGTCTGAGATAAAAGAATTCCAAGAACAATATGAAAAAACAGAAGCAGCTTGGCCAATCGGTGTCCAAAGAATAGAGAAAGAGATCAAAACAGGTATCTGGGTAACCACACAATGGGAATTGACGGGGTTTGAACTGTCGCCAGAAGACGATACCCAAGACGTTTGTTTACTTCAATTACATAAAGACGAGCGTACAGACTATCGTTTCAATTTGAGCTCTCAGCAACCTAAGCTTTTTTTAGTGATGGATAACGTCGATTCTGGTGTTAAGCCAGTCATTCAGTTACTTACGGCATCACAAACCGTTGCTGGGCAATACATGGACGGTGACAACCAAGTCCTTTCATACGACATTCCTTTGCCTGTACAAGCTTGGATGGAAGCATTCATCGGCCGTCATGGCGAGTTACTAGAAGCAAGACGTAAGAAACGTAAAGGCGCAGGTCGATCAAATGGCAACTAACTTTTTCAGCCGTTGGTCTCAACGAAAGCTTGATGAATCAACCGACCAACCATTAGAAGCGCAACAAACGCTTGAGGAAACTGAGCTTACTTCCACTGAAGCTTCCACTGAAGCTTCCACTGAAGCTTCCACTGCTGCTTCATCTATAGACGCAGAAACATCGGAGTCTTTAGAGCGTGAGACTTTAGAAAATGAGTCTCCAGAACACTATGAAGACGCTCACGCTATTGACTCTCAGGAGATAGCATCAGAAACGACTGAAGACTTGTCTGTTGCTCAATTATTGGTGTCAGAAGCATCAGAGAGCGTAAAAAAAGCGGCATTGCGTAAATTATTCCTCTCAGAAGAGTTCAACGTTCGTGATGGTTTAGATGATTACGACGACGATTACAGTAATTTGAAGTCTCTTTCTGAAGGGGTTGCGGAAACCTTGCGTGATTGGGTTAAAGACAAAACGGAAGACGAAACCACACCAGAAGAAGAGCAAGCCATTGATAATAAAGATGAAGGTGAGGTTTTAGGAAATTCTGAAAGCGATCTTGAGGTATCTGATAATGAACTTGAAACGTCAGAAATTGACGAAATAACAGAACAAGAAAATGAACTGTATAAAAATACAGTATCAGATATTGACGCTACAATGTCAGGCGAAGCTGACCTGAAAAAGATGGGACAAAATATACCACACAAAGAATAGGTACATTTTGACTAAACACTCAATGAGCCGCTTGCGACAAAATGTCCCAAGCGGTTTTTTTATACGCACAATAAACGCTATAAATCATTAAACTACTGATATATAGGGATTATTAAACTGGCATGGCATTTGCTAAATAACGTTCATTATCAACTTTTTTGTAGATAGACGATTTCATGGTCTGACGAACGGCACACTGACTAAAGGGTTAGTTGTTAACGGATTACTCAGCAAGTTCTCTATCGCTTACTACAATGAAAGTTGAACAGATTATCCATGTCCAAAGATGGAACTGAGCAATGCTTAAACAATTATTAGAACAAGCAACTTCAAATAACGCTAAAGCAAGACTGTATGCATTTGAAAATACAGTTGAGTTAACAAATCTGATTCCACCTACTGTTAGCTACGAAAGCGGTGGCAATACGCTAATTATTGGTCCAACTGCGATCATTGAAAGTGCTGCGGCGCAATTACCTCAATTGACGAGCCTAACCTTATTGTCGACAGACGGCGAAAAGGGCACAAACCCAGAACTGTATTTCGCGAATTCGGTTCAAGTCTCCGGTTTCCTTGGCACGTTTGAAGTTGTGATCGAAAGTAAAGGCACATCAAGCAACCTAGCGAAAGTCGCGATTAATCACGATTGTTTCGATGTTGTTCTAGACCTATGTCTGAATAGCTGCATGACAGAGGAAGTACCTGTACCAGGTTATTACCCAGTAGGTCGTGGCTATCCAAAACTGGCTGAAGCACTGGAAGAGATTCCAACGCTAATGGGCACGTTCGATAAACCTAAGTTCTTCCGTCTAGACACTGACCTTTGTGCGCACAGTTCTCGTGGCGTAAAAGGTTGTGAGCGTTGTGTTGATGCTTGTCCTGCTGGCGCACTGTCAAGTGAAGGCTCAGATAAGACTGGCCATAAGATTGAGATCAACCCTTACCTATGTCAAGGCGTTGGTACTTGTGCAACGAGTTGTCCGACAGAAGCAATCTCTTACGCATTGCCGAATCCTGACGATACTCAAAAATTCATTGAACGTACGCTAGCGAATTACGAGCAAGCGGGCGGTCTTGATCCTATCGTGCTTATCTGTAGCTCACGTCATGAAACTTACAACGTGATGGCTCTTAAAGCGCTACCAGATAACGTGATTCCAATTGTCGTAGAAGAACTGCCATCTATTGGTATTGATACTTGGTTTGCAGCTTTAGTAAATGGCGCAACTCAGGTTCTGTTTGCAGCATCTCGCTTTATGCCAGAAACCATTATTCGAGTTCTGAATAACGAAGTAGGGATCGCTCAAGAGTTACTAGACCAAATCGGTATTCCAAAAGAAACCATCGATATTTTGTACTTAGAGTCTCTACGTGAAGGTCCTCCAACACTATGTGTGGATTCGTTCGACCTTGCACTTGGCGATCTTCAAGGTAATAAGCGCCAACGTCTATTCACAGCACTTGATGCAATGTCTTCAGCTCGTATTCCAGTTGAAAATATTGTTGAGCTTCCATCGAATGCGCCATATGGCACGGTTTCGTGTGAAAGCAAAGATTGTACGTTATGTATGAGTTGTGTGGCTGTTTGTCCGACACGAGCGCTTCATACCGATGGCGCATCTCCATCACTTAAGTTTGTAGAACAAGACTGTATTCAATGTGGTCTATGTGAAAAAGCATGTCCTGAAAATGTTCTGACTCTAACGCCTCGTATGAACTGGGTGAAAGAAGAACGTCAGAAAGCGGTTGTGATTCATGAAGAGAAAGCTGCGGAATGTGTACGTTGCCATAAACCATTCGCACCTCAGTCTATGATCGACATGTTACAGAACAAGTTACGCGGTCACTCTCACTTTTCAGATGAAGCAGCGATCAATCGTATTGCTATGTGTGAGGACTGTCGTGTGGTGGATATGTTCGATTCAATGGCGCAAGACCCATTGAAACAATTGAAATACTAGGAGTTAGCCTTGGAAACTAATTTGGATCAGGCACAAGAACAGACACTAAGAACTGAGATCTATTTGGTTCTATCTGCACTGTTTCGTAGCGCACCTTCTGAAGAGGTGATCGACTTTCTAAAAACGCTAGATATTGAAGCATCTGAAAGTGCAATGCAAAAAGCTTGGATTGCTATTCAACAAGCGGCAACAGAATCAAATCGCGAAGCGTTAGAAGACGAATATCAAGACCTGTTCATTGGCATTGGCCGTGGAGAGATTGTTCCATTTGGTTCTTGGCATCGCACTGGCGCCATGATGGAAAAACCATTAGCAGAGATTCGTCATGATTTAGAGCTTTTAGGCATTGAACGTGATGATCAAGTAAAAGAGCCAGAAGATCATATTGCGGCATTGTGTGAAGTAATGGCAATGCTAACCGGTGAAGAAGAAGCCCTGCAACAAGCGGTTTTCAATAAGCACCTTGGTCCTTGGTTCAACTCTTTTACGCGTCAGCTTGAAAGTGCAGAAAGTGCCAACTTCTACAAATCGGCCGCTCAGCTGTGTGAAGCATTCTTAACGTTAGAACAAGTGCGTTTTAGCGTTAATACAAAAAGCAGTAAGCATAAATTAAAGATTGATGTGAAAAACGTCACTGATTACGAGTAATCGAGCAGTACGCGATTATATCGATAGAGGGGCATAAAGCCTCCAAAAAGATCTACCGTAAGGTAAGGAAGCAATGATGAAAGATAATAAAGAAATAAACACAAGCCGTAGGGACTTACTCAAAGGCTTAACGACTGCAGCCGTAGCTGGTGCCGTTGTCGCTGGTACAACGAAAGTGGCAACTGCTTCAGAAACGGTTGAAATGCCGAAAGAAGACATGAAGAAGACGGGCTATCGTGAAACGCAACACATTCGCGATTACTACGACACGCTTTAGGAGATAACGGATGAAACTTGTCAAACGCTCCGATAGTGTGAGCAAAGAAACCAATCAGCTAGGCGTGTCTCGACGTGCCTTCATGAAAAACACTTCATTAGCTGCTGGTGGCGCAGTGGTAGGCGCAAGTCTATTCGCACCGGGCATGATGAAGAAAGCACAGGCTAAATCAGTCGATCCAGAAGCGAAAACAGAAGTGAAACGTACTATCTGTTCTCACTGTTCTGTGGGTTGCGGTATCTACGCTGAAGTTCAAAACGGAGTTTGGACAGGTCAAGAGCCTGCATTTGATCACCCATTCAACGCTGGTGGACACTGTGCGAAAGGTGCAGCTCTACGTGAGCACGGCCACGGTGAACGTCGTCTTAAGTACCCAATGAAATTGGAAGGCGGTAAGTGGAAGAAGCTTTCTTGGGAACAAGCGATTGAAGAGATCGGTAACAAAGCGCTAGAACTTCGTAAAGAGTCTGGCCCTGATTCGGTTTACTTCCTAGGTAGTGCGAAACACAGTAACGAGCAAGCTTACGCATTCCGTAAGATGGCGTCGCTTTGGGGCACGAACAACGTTGACCACCAAGCGCGTATTTGTCACTCAACCACAGTAGCCGGTGTTGCAAACACTTGGGGTTACGGTGCAATGACCAACTCGTTCAATGATATGCACAACTGTAAGTCGATGCTGTTCATTGGTTCAAACCCAGCAGAAGCTCACCCAGTAGCGATGCAACACATCCTAATCGCGAAAGAGAAGAACAACTGTAAGATCGTTGTTGCGGATCCGCGTCGTACGCGCACTGCTGCGAAATCTGATCACTATGTATCACTTCGCCCAGGTTCAGACGTTGCGTTTATCTGGGGTGTGTTATGGCATGTCTTTGCTAACAAATGGGAAGACCAAGAATTCATCCGCCAACGTGTATTCGGCATGGACGAGATCCGTGAAGAAGTTGCGAAGTGGAGCCCAGCAGAAGTTGAACGTGTAACAGGCGTAAGCGAAGAAGACGTTTACCACACAGCGAAACTGCTTTCTGAAAACCGTCCGGGTTGTATCGTTTGGTGTATGGGTGGTACTCAACACACCACAGGTAACAACAACACACGTGCTTACTGTGTACTTGAGCTTGCGCTAGGGAACATCGGTAAATCAGGCGGCGGTGCAAACATTTTCCGTGGTCACGATAACGTACAGGGTGCAACTGACCTTGGCGTACTTTCTGACACACTTCCAGGCTACTACGGCTTGTCTGAAGGCTCTTGGCGTCACTGGTCGAAAGTTTGGGATATCGACTTTGATTGGATCAAAGGCCGTTTCGACGACAACGCATACGGCGGTCAAAAACCAATGAACAGTGCAGGTATTCCTGTCTCTCGTTGGGTTGATGGTGTACTTGAAGACAAAGACAAGATTCGTCAACGCGAAAACATCCGCGCGATGTTCTACTGGGGTCACGCAGTGAACTCTCAGACTCGTGGTCCAGAGATGAAGAAAGCGATGCAGAAACTGGATATGATGGTTATTGTTGACCCATACCCAACGGTTGCAGCGGTAATGAATGATCGTACTGACGGCGTTTACCTGCTACCAGCGACGACTCAGTTTGAAACCTACGGCAGTGTAACGGCATCGAACCGTTCTCTACAGTGGCGTGACAAGGTGGTAGATCCTCTGTTCGAATCTAAGCCTGACCACGAAATCATGTACCTTCTTTCTAAGAAGCTGGGTTTCTCTGATCAGCTGTTCAAAAACATCCGTGTTGAGAACAACCAACCATTGATTGAAGACATTACTCGTGAATTCAACAAAGGTATGTGGACGATCGGTTACACAGGTCAAAGCCCAGAACGTTTGAAAGAGCACCAACAGAACTGGCATACATTCCACAAAACGTCTCTGGAAGCAGAGGGCGGGCCTGCAAATGGTGAGACTTACGGTCTTCCTTGGCCATGTTGGGGTACGCCAGAAATGAAACACCCAGGCACACATATCCTTTACGATACGTCTAAGACTGTCGCTGAAGGTGGTGGTAACTTCCGCACTCGTTTCGGTGTTGAGTTTGAAGGTCAAAACCTACTGGCTGAAGACAGCTACTCGAAAGGCAGCGAAATCAAAGATGGCTACCCTGAGTTCAGTGACAAACTACTGAAACAACTGGGTTGGTGGGATGACCTAACAGCAGAAGAGAAAGCCTCTGCTGAAGGTAAAAACTGGAAGACCGACGTTTCTGGCGGTATTCAACGTGTGGCTATCAAGCACGGTTGTATCCCGTTTGGTAATGCAAAAGCGCGTGCGATTGTTTGGACATTCCCAGACCGCGTGCCACTGCACCGTGAGCCGCTTTACACACCACGTCGCGACCTAGTTGCTGACTACCCAACATGGGATGACAAAGAGGCGATCTTCCGTGTACCTACGCTTTACAAGTCGATTCAAGAGCAAGACAAATCTGGTGAATACCCGATTATCCTGACTTCTGGTCGTCTGGTTGAGTACGAAGGTGGTGGTGAAGAAACCCGTTCTAACCCTTGGCTAGCAGAACTTCAACAAGAGATGTTCGTTGAAGTGAACCCGAAAGACGCGAACGACATCGGCTTTAAAGACGGTGATGATGTTTGGGTTGAGGGTGCTGAGAAGGGCCGAATTAAGGTGAAAGCGATGGTTACACGTCGTGTGAAACCGGGTCTGGCATTCATCCCATTCCACTTCGGTGGTAAGTTCCAAGGCGAAGATTTGCGTTCTAAATACCCAGAAGGCACTGAGCCTTACGTTATTGGTGAAGCTGCTAACACAGCAACCACTTATGGTTACGACCCTGTCACGTTGATGCAGGAAACGAAAGTAACCCTTTGTAATATTCGTAAAGCGTAAGGAGTCTTAAAATGGCTAGAATGAAATTTCTTTGTGACACCAAGCGTTGTATCGAATGTAACGGTTGTGTCACTGCATGTAAGAATGAAAATGATGATGCTCTGGAATGGGGTATTCAACGTCGTCGCGTTGTGACATTGAACGATGGCGAACCGGGTGAAAACTCTATCTCAGTAGCGTGTATGCACTGTACTGATGCGCCTTGTATGGCAGTTTGTCCTGCAGACTGTTTTGAACATACAGAAGACGGCATCGTACTTCACAATAAAGATCTTTGTATCGGTTGTGGTTACTGCTTGTTTGCTTGTCCGTTTGGCGCACCTCAATTCCCTAAACAGGAAGCATTTGGTGAGCGCGGTAAGATGGACAAATGTACCTTCTGTGCTGGCGGCCCAGAGACAGAACCAGGTTCTGTTGAAGAGCGTCAAAAGTACGGTGCGAACCGTATTGCAGAAGGCAAACTGCCAATGTGTGCTTCGCTTTGTTCAACCAAAGCACTGCTAGCGGGTGACGCAGAGAAAGTTTCTGATGTTTTCCGTCAGCGTGTAGTTGAACGTGGTGCGAAAGGTGCAGGTTGGACAGACGGCAACGACCTTTCTTACGATGCGACTAAGAGCTAAGTAGGAGAGACATATGCTTACAATGTTTAAGCGTCTCTTCCTTGTTGTGCTGCCGATGTTGGCAGCACTAACAATGCTTTCTCCTATGAGTCATGCATCTGAGACGAACTCATCACAAACTCAATCGAGCTCTGCTCAACGAGAAATCACTCAACTTGCTGGTGCCGATTTTTGGCGACAAGTAAGAAATGGTGAAGAAGGTTACACCACATCTCAATCGGCTGAACACGGTGTGTTAATCAGTACTCCAGGTCAGACGTGGTACATATTGAAAGAGAAGTGGATGTCACCAGCCGGTGCCGTCGCTATCTTTGGCAGTATTGCTTTCGTGACTTTGATGTACGTTGTGATTGGACCGCTAATGCTAAGCGCACCAAGAACAGGTCGTAAGATCAAACGTTGGTCTCGACTTGATCGTGCATTGCACTGGAGCATGGCGTTTACCTTCTTAACACTGGCATTCAGTGGTTTGATGTTGGTTTACGGTAAACACTTCTTGAAACCTTATATCCCAACGGATCTATGGGGCTTCATTGTTCTACTGGCTAAGCAATACCACAACTACATCGGACCGATTTTCTATGTGCTGTTGATGGCTGTTCTGATCAAGTGGTGGCGCAAGTCTATCTTTAAGATGGTCGATATCCAGTGGTTCATGAAACTGGGTGGCATGGTAGGGAAACATAAAGGTTCTCACCCATCTGCAGAGTTCTCGAACGCGGGTGAAAAAGCACTGTTCTGGCTATTGATTGTTATGGGTAGTGTGGCTGCGATCAGTGGCTTGGTTTTAGACTTCCCAATCTTCGGTCAAACGCGTCGAGATATGGAGCTTTCAAACCTAGTCCATATGTTAGCTGCTTTGATCCTTATCTGTGGTTTCGTGTTCCACATCTACATCGGCTTGTTCGGTATGGAAGGGGCACTAGAAGGTATGGTAACAGGCGAAGTTGATGAGACTTGGGCTAAAGAGCACCATGACCTTTGGTACAAAGAAGTGATGGAACAAGAGAAAAACGGCGTTGAGCAAAGCGCTAACGCAACAACAGAGAAAACGGAAGGGGTGAATAAGAATGAACAAACCTCATAAAGGTATTTGGGTCGCTTACATACTAAGCTGCTTTACACCATTTACTTGCCTTCTCTCTGGTGTGGTTGCCATCATCTACGCGGGCTATCGTTTAGATAAAGGCGAAGACGGGGAAGTAGTGGATACCCATTACTACGGACTGATTCGCTCGTTCTTCTTGAACCTGACGTTCTTCGTGGTGCTTATCGTAACGGTAGCGACCTCTAATGGCGTGTTAATCGGTGTGAACGATTACTGGTATCAAAACCATATTATCGATGACATCGCTTACTACATTCCATATGTAGGCATGTTGTTCGGTGGTGTTGCGATTGTGGTTTGGTTTATCCGTATGTATCAAGGCATGCAGCGTTTAAGTCAAAACCTACCGCAAAACCCGTCGACAGGGCCAAACCTGTAACACTAACACGTTAACGACATCTCTAAAGAAAGCCCAGTGATTCAAATTCACTGGGCTTTTTGTTTTTAGGCTATGGAACAGTAAATTGTTGTCAGCCGCTCTCTGTATCAGAACCTACTTATTGACCGCTTCAATATGGTGCAACTCCCTTATTTGGTGCAATTGTCGTGGTTGTTTTTTCGATTTTTAATAACCATAAAAGTGCACGTAAATATTTAGACTTTAATAATCAACGACTTAAAGTTAAAATCTGTTGCACGAAAATTACCCTTAACACTTGGAACACATCTTGCGTTTACTGTTGAGTCTTTAATTAATTACAACATTGAATCGCACGATATCAGTGCAAATCAGATAAAGCGAAGGAGAATGCTTTAATGAGTGAAACGGTGACTCAAGTTCATAGTGCAGTACAAACCCTTACCCAAAGTTCAGATACTTTATTCCTACTACTTGGCGCAATCATGGTCTTCCTGATGCATGCAGGCTTTGCTTTTCTCGAAGTCGGTACCGTGCGAAAGAAAAACCAAGTAAACGCGCTGGTTAAAATCCTTTCCGACTTTGGTGTCTCCGCCATCGCTTATTTCTTTATCGGTTACTGGCTTGCTTACGGTGCACACTTTTTTGCCGACGCTGAAACGCTCTCACAAGGTAATGGTTACGAACTGGTTAAGTTCTTCTTCCTAATGACCTTCGCTGCGGCAATTCCTGCGATTGTTTCTGGTGGTATCGCAGAGCGTGCACGTTTCTATCCAATTTTGATCGCAACGTTATTTACCGTTGGTTTCATCTACCCATTTTTCGAAGGCATCATTTGGAACGGTAACTTTGGTTTCCAAGATTGGCTAGAAGGCCAGTTTGGCTATGGTTTCCATGACTTCGCAGGCTCGGTAGTGGTTCACGGTGTCGGCGGTTGGATTGCATTGGTTGCGGTTTACTTCTTAGGGATGCGTAAAGGTCGCATCCGCGCGGGTAAACACACTAACTTCGCACCATCGAACATTCCATTTTTAGCACTAGGTTCTTGGATCTTATGTGTGGGTTGGTTTGGCTTTAACGTGATGTCTGCACAAGCAATCAACGGCATCAGCGGCCTAGTGGCGATGAACTCACTGATGGCAATGGTTGGCGGTATTCTTGCGGCGCTTGTTGCTGGTAAGAATGACCCGGGCTTTATCCATAATGGTCCTTTGGCTGGCTTAGTAGCAATTTGTGCAGGTTCAGACTTAATGCACCCATTAGGCGCTTTGGTGACAGGCGGTGTGGCAGGCGCGTTGTTCGTTTACTTGTTCACGTACATGCAAAACAAAACACAGATTGATGATGTATTGGGTGTATGGCCTCTGCATGGTGTATGTGGCGCTTGGGGTGGCATTGCAGCGGGTATCTTCGGTTCGCAAACATTCTGGGGCTTAGGCGGTGTGAGCTTTGCTTCTCAAGTGGTTGGTACACTGGCGGGTATTGCTGTTGCTCTGATTGGTGCTTTGATTGTTTACGGCGTGCTCAGCAAGCTAACTGGCCTACGTTTAAGTGAAGAAGATGAGTTCAACGGTGCGGATCTTTCAATCCATAAGATCTCATCTATCAACGAAGACTAACTCTAGTTGCTGCGATGAGTTTTAAACTCATCAAGTACATAACAGTTATACAAAACTAAGCGGCTTCGGTCGCTTTTTTTGTTTCAGTGAAAAGCAAAACGGAGAGTTTGCGTAACAACGGCAGCACCCATCAAGCGAGTTATGTCACAAATAGCCAATGAATTCAGTTGCCTAAGACTATGGTCTAATCCCTAAAACTATTGTTGGAATTTGAACAGTGCTAAGCTGTTACAAAGTGACATATTGAAAAGGACGTTGTATGCATTTCCCATATCGAAATATCGTAATTCTTACTGGCGCTGGCATTTCCGCGGAGTCGGGGATACAAACATTCCGAGCACAAGACGGGCTATGGGAAAACCATAAAATCGAAGATGTCGCCACTCCAGAAGGGTTTGCTAAAGATCCCGACTTGGTTCAAGCATTCTATAACAAGCGTCGCCATGGTTTACAAGGTGAGGGCATTCATCCAAACTCAGCCCACAAGGCGCTAGGTGAGCTTGAAGACAAACTTGATGGTAAAGTAACAATCATCACTCAGAACATCGACAACCTGCACGAGAGAGGCGGTAGTAACAACATTATCCACATGCACGGTGAACTTCTAAAAGCACGTTGCAGTGAATCGAATCAAGTTATCGAATATAAAGGTGACATTGAAACTGGTGAACTTTGTCACTGTTGTCAAATTCCAGCGCAAATGCGTCCTCATATTGTGTGGTTTGGCGAAATGCCATTAAGAATGGGTGACATCTATTCAGCACTCGAAGAAGCCGATCTCTTTATCTCTATCGGAACTTCAGGTGTTGTTTATCCAGCTGCAGGCTTTGTTCATGATGCAAAAATGCATGGTGCGCACACAATAGAGATCAATCTAGAACCAAGCGCGGTTGAAAGTGAGTTTGAAGAGAAACGTTACGGTAAGGCGAGTATCGAGGTACCTAAACTCGTCGGGGAATTGTTATGTTCAGAGAAAGGTTCTTTAACGGCCTAAGCCTTATCTTTGATAAAGCACATCAGTTTCTGAATCTGAAAAAAATAAAGCGGCTTACGCCGCTTTATTTACTTAACTGATTAACTAACAATAACTTAGTTGTTCACTTTAAGTTTTTGGAAGTACTCGTCATAAATGACGCTCGCTTCACCAACTTCATCTTGCCATACACCGTTATCCATCACTGATTGTGGTGGGAAAACGTTCTTGTCTTCAGCAAATTCTTTTGGAAGAAGAGGGTAAGCGGTTTTTACTGGAGTCGGGTAGCCGATCTCTAGAGCAATTTTCGCTGCGTTCTCTGGGCGAAGAAGGAAATCGATCATCTTATGAGCGGCTTCGATGTTCTTAGCACCAGATGGAATCGCTAGGCTGTCCATCCAGAAGATAGCGCCTTTCTCTGGCCAGATAATGTCAATCGTTGCGCCTTCTTGGCGTGCCATGTAAGCAGAGCCATTCCAAAGCATACCAAGTGACACTTCACCCGCTAGGTAAGGGTTCGCAGGGAAGTCTGAGTTAAATACCAATACGTTTGGCATCAGCTTACGAAGTTCTTCGTACGCTTCTTTGATTTCTTCTGGGTTGGTTGTGTTTGGAGAGTAACCCAGTTTAGATAAAGCGATATGGAAAACCTCACGAGAGTCATCCATCATCATCAACTGACCTTCCCACTGTGTATCCCACAGGTCGCCCCAGTTTTTCACTGAAGACTTGTCTAGCATATCTGAGTTGATACCAATGCCCGTTGCACCCCAAATGTATGGGATTGAGTAGTTGTTGCTTGGGTCAAATGGCTTATCTAAGTAATTTGGATCCAAATCAGCAAAGTGGCTTAGCTTAGTTTTATCAAGCTCTTGAAGCATGCCTTCTTTACGCATCTTAGAAACGAAGTAAGTAGAAGGAACCACTAAGTCATAACCCGTACCTTGAGTTTTTAACTTAGCGTACATGCTTTCGTTAGACTCATAAGTAGAGTAATAAACCTTAATGCCCGTCTCTTTTGTGAAGTCTTCTAATACTTCATTTGGGATATATTCAGACCAGTTGTAAAAATACAGTTCTTGGTCAGCTGCGAAAGAGGGTGTAGAAAGTAAAGTAGCAGCACACAATGCGCCGGTATACAGTGTTTTTTTCATTACTGTTCCGTTCATTTGTTTGATTTGAAGTTGGGTAGTGAGCCCAAAGTAAAAGGATTCCTAAAAATCGCGGTATATTATAGCAGCGATATAATAAAATAGGCAGCCTAAGCTGCCTATTCATTGATATTCTTATTTTTAACTTGTTGATTATCTAGCTAGGCTTGTGAAGTAAACCTATTACTTAGTCGCCACTAGATAATAAGCTAAGTTACTGACCTGCTTTAAGTTTCATGAAGTAATCTTCGTACTTCACTGTCTTGTCGCCAACTGCAGCTTGCCATTCAACACGGTCAAGATCTTCTTGAGACGGGAACAGAGCAGGGCTGTCTTTGAACTTCTCGTTAGACGCTTTAACTGCCGTTAGGTAGCCAGTATCGCGAGAAATCTGCTCAGCAATTTCAGGGCGAAGTAGGAAGTCGATCATCTTATGAGCCGCTTCTACGTTTACCGCACCAGAACTGATTGCAAAGTTATCAACCCAACCGATACCGCCTTCTTTAGGGAAAACCAATTTGATTGGTAGACCTTCGTTTTGCGCAGCGGCAGCAGAACCGTTCCACAGCATACCAAGTCCAACTTCACCAGACATATATGGCGCGCCTGGGTTATCTGAGTTAAATACTAGAACGTTTGGCATCAGCTTTTGTAGCTCAGCGTACGCTTCGTCGATCTCTTTCTCGTTTGTTGTGTTACCAGAGTAACCTAACTTACGTAGTGCGATGTGGAACACTTCACGAGTGTCATCCATCATCATTAGTTGACCTTCAAGCTCAGGCTTCCATAGATCAGCCCAGCTTTGGAAATCTTCTGGATCGTACATGTCAGTGTTAACAGCAAGACCTGTGATCGCAACTACGTGTGGAATAGAGTAGTCGTTACTTGGGTCGTACGGCTTATCTAGGTAGTTAGTATCTAGATTCTTGAAGTTGTTCAGCTTAGTTTTGTCGATCTTTTGTAGCATACCTTCGTCACGCATCTTAGATACGAAGTAAGTCGACGGCACAACTAGGTCGTAGCCTTTGTTGTGTGTTTTTAGCTTTGCGTACAGGGTTTCGTTCGACTCGTAAGTCGAGTAGATAACCTTGATACCAGTTTCATCAGTGAACTGTTCTAGAATCTCACTGTTGATGTAAGGTCCCCAGTTCATGAATACCAATTCTTTGTTATCTTTTGCAAATGATGGTGCAGATAACATTGAAAGCGCACATGCACTACCAGCTAATAGAGTAGCCCATTTTTTCATTGACGTTAGCTCCAAACTAAACGTTGCCCGAAGGCAGTAGATAGAAAAACAGAATGGCAATTTACCATTCTGTTTATGATTAACACTTTTTTGAACTTGAAGTAGCTTAACTTCTTACCAAGCCTGTCTCTTTATAGAGTAGGAGACTTACTTGATTTTTTCTCTCGCTAATAACTGAGAAATGATCACCAGTATTAACGACACCACTAACATCACTGTTGCTAGGGCGTTTACCTCAGGAGAGATACCCACTTTAACCATTGAGTAAATCTTCAGTGGTAAGATTTCATACGTTGGACCGGTTACGAAAGAACTGATGATCACATCGTCCAGAGACAGAGTGAAGCTCAATAACCAACCCGCAGCAACCGCTGGCTTAGCAAGTGGTAAGATGATCTGTTTTAGGATCGTCCATTCGCTCGCACCTAAGTCTTTTGCTGCTTCTAACATCTTCACATCAAAGCCATTCAAGCGACTGTAAACCGTTACCACAACGAACGGTAGACAGAAGGTAATGTGAGCAGCAAGTAGGGTAAAGAACCCAAGTTGTACACCCATTACTAAGAACAGAGCCAGTAACGAAATTGCCATTACGATATCTGGTGACATCATTACGATGAACAACATGCCATTTACGATGCCTTTACCTTTAAATTGGTAACGGAATAGGGCTACTGCTGTAAGGCTACCGACAATCGTTGCGGCTGTTGCTGAGAACACCGCTACATTGATCGAGTGCCACGCAGCCTGCATTAGGCTGTCGTTGTTAATAAGCGCGTCATACCATTTAGTCGTGAAGCCACCCCATTTCATACCAAACTTATTGGCATTAAACGAGTTAGCAATCAATACGATAATAGGTAGGTATAGAAAGGCGTATACCAGCGCCATAAAGCTGAACTTAACTGTGCGCCCCATTAGTCTAGCTCCACTTTCTTATTCAATAGCTTACCTGCTCGGTAGTAGGCATACAGCATCACAGCCATTGCCATGGTCAGTGCGATACTCGTCGCTGCACCAAACGGCCAGTCTCGAGCGTTGAGCACTTGGCTCTTAATCACGTTACCAATCAATAGGTTCTTAGCTCCGCCTAATAGGTCAGAGATGTAGAACATACCTAACGCTGGCAGTAGTACTAATAAACAACCGCCGATAATGCCCGGCATTGTTAGGGGCAGTACAACTTTCAATAGCGTTTGCAGTTTGTTCGCACCTAAATCTTTAGCCGCTTCTAAATACGTATCATCCAGTTTCTCAATCGCTGAATACAGCGGCAGAATCATAAACGGAAGTAGGATGTACACTAAACCGATCATTACTGCGGTTTCTGAGTACATGATACGTAGCGGTTTATCAATGATATCTAGCGCTAACAAACTTTTGTTCAAGACACCTTGCGTACCCAGTACAATCTTCAATCCATAAGTACGAATCAAAGAGTTAGTCCAAAATGGGACAATCACTAGGAACAACATGATTGGACGCCACTTCGCAGGCATTTTTGCCACGATGTAAGCGAACGGGTAACCAATAATTAAACAAAGTAGGGTTGCGACAATTGCCATATAGAAAGAGTGCATCAACACTTTAAAATACAGCGGGTCAGCCAAACGCACGTAGTTATCGAGGGTGAAGGTCATCTCGATCAAGTTCGATTCATCACGAGTTAAGAAGCTAGTACCGATGATCATGATGTTTGGAATCATCACGAACAGCACTAACCAACCTGTGATTAAAGCAACAATTGCGTTTTGTAAATTAAACTTCTTGCTCATCTTCTAATACCACTTCCCAGCTCTCAACCCAAGTTACTGCAACTTTTTGGCCCAGTGAGTGATCAACATCAGGGTCATCTTCGTTGAAGAATTCGCTAACCATGACACGCATACCAGATTCAAGTTCTACAACTGAATCTAATGTCATGCCTTTATAGGTTCGCTCGACAATGTGGCCAACAATACCGCGTTGCTCAGACTCTTTGATTTCTTCGATACGAAGATCTTCAGGGCGAAGCAATACTTGCAGTTTTTGACCCGGTGTGACGTCTTTATCGTGATAGATAACCGACTCTTCACCTTCGATTGTCGCAACAATGCGTTTTTCATCTAGACGAGATTTCGCTGTCGCTTCGAATACGTTAATTTCACCAATGAAGCGCGCTACAAATAGGTTCTTAGGCTCTTCGTAGATCTCTCTTGGTGTTCCGTCTTGTTCAATCACGCCATCACGCATAACAATAATACGGTCAGACATAGACAGCGCTTCTTCTTGGTCATGCGTTACAAAAATGAACGTGATACCAAGTTGGCGTTGTAATTGTTTCAGCTCGATTTGCATCTGTTTACGCAGTTTGTAATCCAGAGCAGATAGAGATTCATCCAACAAAAGAACTTTAGGCTTATTAACGACAGCACGAGCGATTGCAATACGTTGCTGTTGACCACCAGATAGCTGGTGTGGCTTTCGTTGTGCCATTTGTTCTAGGCGCACCATTTTCAAAGCATCCATTACACGAGGTTCAATCTCGCTGTTTGGAACTTTCTGCATGCGTAAGCCAAATGCCACATTGTCGAAAACGGTCATATGTGGGAATAGGGCATAGCTTTGGAATACAGTGTTTACATGCCTTTGTTCAGCAGGAACTTGGGTTACGTTTTGTTCAGCTAATAATATTTGACCACTATCTGCCGTTTCAAAACCCGCAATCATTCTTAGTACGGTTGTTTTACCACAACCTGATGGGCCTAAAATCGTGAGAAACTCACCATGATTTACGTTTAAATCCAGATTGCCGATGACTTCCTTACCATCGAAACTTTTACTGATGCCAGTTAGCTGTACTACTGGCTTTCCTACTGATTTTTTAGCGTTCAACGTCTGTTTTTCTCCACCTTGGTTCTATTTGAGACCTGTTGCTATACACCTTTAAGGCGCGCATCATAATCACCAAAAACGTGAATTCAAAGCATTTTTTACCTTTCGAAGATAAAAAATTTCGCAGGTAAAAGTAAACATCCTTTACCATACTGTTATTTACTGGGTTTACACCCCAACAAGTGTCTAATTATTAACCATTAAGACGCAAAAGCAAGCCTTGTTACAGAATCATATTTTAGTTTGTATCCGACATATGAGTATAATGAAGGTAATTTTTTATCAATAAGTTAGGTGGTTTCGCTTAATCGGCGCACCTAGGTATCAATATGAACAACTACATCGAAAAAGATTTTAATTTGGGCGGTAGTATCAACCGTGCACTTTCTGGCGATTATGAGCTCAAAGCAACGGCTGTATTCCAAGAAGCTTGGAAACATACGATAAGTCACTTTCTTTCGTTTTCCCCTGCGATTATTGCTTTGATGTTTGTGCAGCTCGCTATCTTTTATATCGCACTTAAACTACAGCTTGGTGATCCCGCGGTTATATTGGATGCGGTTATCGACCCAGAGTCGTTTACACCACAAATCGTTGAATCGATTTTTATTGCGAACTTTAGCTATGAAGTGATCAGTGCACCTATCTATGCTGGTATCTGTTTAATGGCCATGAGCCACGCAGCTGGTCTACAAACCAAAGTACGCCACATCGGTAAAGGTTTGCAGTTTACGGTTCCCGTTATCCTAGTGACTTTATTTAGCCTAATGCTTCAAGGCATCGCAGGTATGATTCTGCCGTTCTTATCTATCTACTTCTCACTTGCGTTCAGTCATTCGATTCTGCTGATTTGTGATAAGAAAGTGCCGCCAATGCAATCGCTTCTGCTTTCATTAAGAGCGGTAAACAAGAAGATCTTCGTGGTCGCGTCTATTTACCTAATGGTTATGTTGATGTTCATCGTGGCTGCGATGATGTACGGCATTGGCTTAATCTTCGTTCTTCCATTCTTCTTCCACGTGAAAGGTATCCTTTACCGTGAGATGTTTGGCATCAAGTTGAAACTGATTGCTTCAGATCGTCCAAAGAGTGATGACGATAACAACGACAGCAATAACGACGACAATAACAAAAACCCACAGGTGTTCGATGCATAAAGAAACACAGACAAGCGCAAGCAAATCACTTGCGCTTAAAGTGACGGCACTGGCTCTTGTTGGCTCTATTTCACTAATTGGTCCTTATATTTACCAAGAAGAGGAGCGTCGACGTACGACAGAGCAGAGCGCCAATTCCACTGACCAATTTGGTGACTTGACGGTTTCTTCGAGCACACCAAATTTTGCGGCCATCGAAGATGTGAACGAGAAAAAGGACACATTTTTTTCGTTCCTACGTCCAAGCATCAATATTGAAAACAAACGTATCACCAAAGAGCGCGCGTTTTTAACTAAGCTCTCTGAATCTGGTTTAAACAAAATTGATTCTGAAGACGCGTCTTATGCGAAAAGGTTAGGGAAGTTATACAGCTTACCTGTGCCTAGTGAAGGTTTAGATCTGGCATGGCTGACAGAGATGCTTAATCGCGTCAATGTACTGCCAGAAGCGCTCGTACTGACACAAGCAGCGAATGAGTCAGCTTGGGGAACGTCGCGTTTCGCCACCAAAGCGAACAACTATTTCGGACATTGGTGTTACACCAAAGGTTGTGGCCTTGTGCCGCTACAACGTAACGAAGGTAGCTCCCATGAAGTTGCAACATTCTCTTCAAGCCAAGAGTCTGTGCACCGTTACTTTATGAACCTAAACCGAAACCGTGCTTATGCAGACCTAAGAGCAATTCGCGCAAAACTAGCGGCACAAGGCGACGATCTGTTAACGACCGAAACCGCGACAGAGCTCACCAACGGCTTGCTAAAATATTCTGAGCGAGGTTCAGACTATGTGACTGATTTACAAGCTATGATCCGTCACAACGAGGTATACTGGAAAAAGTAACTCGATTTGATAGTCATTTGTTGAGTTTATACGATAAGTTTGAACAAATAACATCACATAAAGAGCAGCTCATTCGCTGCTCTTTCTATTTATAAACGCTCAACTTCGACAAGATTATAATAATGAAAAAGACAGCACTCGCTTTATTAGCCTCATTAAGCCTTGGGGTTTCTCTTCCAGCTTCCGCGCAAGAGTACATGTTCACGTATTCTAAGCTTTATACTCAGCTGAAAAACAACACCAAAGAAGGGCATGATGATGTCAAAGTTGCGGTCTTCTTTGTTGATCAACAAGCTCAGCAAACCTGTCACATCAGCAAAGCTTGGATGGAAAAAGAAGAGCACTACGAAGAGCTAAAAGTCTCTCCTGCGAATGAACTGCTTCTACCTGTAGATCAAAACCTGCGTTCAGCTAATCCTCTTATCTTTGTACAAACTCAAGAAGAAGAGTGTGCGTATTCTTTGGTTGTGATGACGCAAGAGCCTTTAGCTGGCACAGTAGAAGTAACTCAACTAGAAAACCTATTACCACAGATGCAGGCGATGCTTGAAGATGTCAGCGGTATGTTCTCTGGTTGGTTCACGCCTGATATCCAAGGGTTAACGCTGGAATTCGCTAATAAGCTTGAAGGCAACATAGAGCTTTCAAACGGCAAGCAACTACCAATCAAAGAAGGGCGAGCGAAATTCACCTTAGAAGAACTGAATGGAAGTGACAGCATCACGTTACCAGAACCAACAGTTCGCGTATTGCCGTACATTCCCGCGCAATAATTTTTAAAGGAATTATTGTTAGCAGAATCAGTCTCCAAACTTTCATGACATATCTTAAAGCAGCCTGATCGAATTAGAGCAGGCTGCTTTTCTTTATCTGTGATACCAACCGAGAGCTTGTGAAGCCGCGTTTCCCTACCGCTTAGGGAGCTTATCGAACAATAAAAGCCGAATCTTTCTAATACTCAGCTTGTTTATCCTGCCGTTACTATTTCAACATGAAATAAAAATCCGTATAATCCACGCCCTAAAACAGTCCCACTAGCAATCTACAGTCGGTAATACGACGGTGTGAGAGTCGCAATGAACCAAAACGATAATAGAAAAGAAACACTTGAATTCAACAAACTTCAGAAACGTCTGAGAAGAAATGTTGGAAATGCCATCATCGACTACAACATGATCGAAGAGAATGACGTAGTAATGGCATGTATTAGTGGCGGTAAAGATTCATTTGCGATGCTAGACATTTTGCTACGTTTACGTGAAGCAGCGCCTATCAAGTTTGATGTTGTGGCAGTAAACCTAGATCAAAAACAACCTGGGTTCCCTGAACACATTCTTCCTGAGTACTTTGAAACGCTGAACATTCCTTACTACATCGTAGATAAAGATACGTATTCAGTGGTTAAAGAGAAAGTGCCTGAAGGCAAAACAACGTGTGGCCTATGTTCTCGTCTTCGTCGTGGTACTTTGTACTCATTCGCAGAGAAGATCGGCGCAACTAAGATCGCACTTGGTCACCACCTAGACGACATCGTTGAGACCATGTTCCTAAACATGTTCCACGGCGCGCGCCTAAAGGCTATGCCACCAAAGCTTCGTTCAGATGATGGTCGTAACGTTGTTATCCGTCCACTGACTTACTGTCGCGAAACGGACCTAATCAAATACGCTGAGCACAAAGAGTTCCCAATCATTCCTTGTAACCTATGTGGTTCACAAGAGAATCTACAGCGTCAGAACATTAAAGCGATGCTAATTGATTGGGATAAGAAAACGCCAGGTCGTGTTGAGAAGATCTTCAAGTCAATCCAGAACGTAAGCCCAAGTCAACTGGCTGACCGCGAGCTGTTTGATTTCGTGAACCTTCCTCTAGACCGTAGTGAAGATCGCAAAGCATACGAATTCGAAGAAGCTGAAATCTCATCTTCAAACATTGATGAGTCAATGTTCATCGACGTAACGAACGTTTAGCCATTTGAGTCGATAAAGATGATTTAGCCATTCTGTATTTGGAATGGCGTTGCTCTAGATAAACAAAAACGCCTCAAGCAATGCTTGAGGCGTTTTTTTATGAGTTGAACTTGTAGTGAAGCTCTGTGCTTAAACGACTTAACCTTTCGAAAGGTTAGGGTCTAATGGGCTCACGTAACCAGACGGTTTAAGAGCCAACACATCACAGTTAATTTTGTCGATAACATGCTCCGCTGTATTACCAATAAACACGGCAGACAAGCCAGTACGACCCGTGGTACCCAGAATAACCATTGCAGCGTTATTTTCAGAAGCCACACGAGGAATAACATCTTCAGGCAAGCCTTGCTCAACCACAGTTTGTTCTTCACACATACCGTGCTTTTGGCGAAGCGCTTTCATTGCCGTCAAGTGGTGACCACGAACTGCGTCAGTATAAGACGTTGGATCAAACTCTGGCAGTTCAATCGTGATATTAGCAGGTGTCACTGGGTAGGCATTCACCAAGAACGGTTCAGCATCCAAACGACCCGTGATCTCTAGTAACCTGTCGACCATAGTGTCGTTAAGCTCTAAGTGAGCTTCTGTTTCCGAACCAACATGAACTGAAGCAAAAATCTTCGCGTGATCTGGCCAGAAATCATTTTTAACCAATAGCACTGGGCTAGGGCATTTTCTCAAAAGATGCCAATCAGTTGGAGTGAATATGACAGATTCCAAGGTATCGTGTTTGCGCGTACCTTTGATTAAGATGTCATGCTCGCCACTGTAAACCTCGGCAATGATCGCTTCATACGGGCGGTTATGCCAAACCACTTGTACATTAAATTCAATAGAATCATCTAGGTAAGGTTCTGCGACTTTATTCATCCAAATTTCGCGTTGGTGAATTACACCTTTGCGCATTGCGTCTCTTTCATCGATAGAGAGCATAGATGTCATTTCATACGAGAAGTCGTATATCGACAAAAAGAAAGTGATGTGGCTTGTTGAGGTGCTTTTCTTGGCAAGTTGGATAGCACGAACTAGAGCAGGTTGCTCATCGTGATTAATGTCTGCGACAACTAAAATTTTGTTATAGATACTCATAACTAAGCCTACTTTTCAGACCGAACATATAAATAATGTAGCGTAGTTATGGAGAGATTAAGAGAAATATAAGAGGTTTTAAGAGAGAAACATGATGTAGCTCATTATTGAACTACATCATTGATATCTAGACTATTCTTTTGAAACGCCAGCAAGTTCCATCAACGCATCGTGATCTTCGATAGTGATATATTTGCCTTTAACGCTCAAGATGTCTGCTTTTTGGAAACGACCTAAAAGACGGCTGATTGTTTCAACAGTCAAGCCAAGGTAGTTACCAATATCGCCACGAGTCATCGTTAGGCGGAACTCACGCGGGCTGAAGCCACGCTGAGAGAAGCGAGTAGAAAGGTTGTAAAGGAATGCAGCAAGACGCTCTTCCGCGTTCTTCTTAGAAAGAAGCAGAATCATTTCTTGGTCACCTTTAATCTCGTTACTCATCAGGCGCATAATTTGCTGACGCAATTTAGGCATTTTTCCTGATAGGTCATCAAGAATCTCATATGGGATTTCACATACCATAGAAGTTTCTAGCGCTTGTGCGAAACTAGGGTGTAGGTCACCAGTAATCGCATCGAAGCCAACAAGATCGCCCGCTAGGTGGAATGCAGTAATCTGCTCATCACCTTGCTCGGTAATCGTGTAGCTCTTGATCGTTCCAGAGCGAATAGCGTATAGAGATTTAAGCTCGTCACCGGCTTTAAATAACTCTTGGCCTTTTTGAATAGGCTTTTTTCTCTCAATGATCTGATCAAGTTGATCGAGTTCAGATTCATTCAAAGTAAACGGAATACAGAGCTGGCTAATACTACAATCCTGGCAATGGATCGCACAACCACCAGACTGAACACGTTTCGTCACAGGCTTTTCAGAAATCATAACAATCTTTCACTATTTGATATACGTCAATATTTTAGCATTCCTTAATCCTAAAGGGTAGTAAAAAAACCGGATTTAAAGAATGGCTATACGGTATAAATAATGAGCTGTAGCGCCATATATCCGGTATAGAAGCCGTAAATAAGGATTAAAATTGCGCCTAGTTGGCGAAATAAGTCAGCTTGTTGCAGTTTTTTGAGGAAATTGGCACCCATGCCAACTGTTAACATTGCCGGAAGCGTGCCTAAACCGAAAGCAAGCATGATACCGGCTCCGTTGTACCAACTTCCTGATACGGCTGCCCACGTAAGCATAGAGTAAACCAGGCCGCATGGAAGCCAACCCCAAATAAAGCCAAACGGCAAAGCGTGGCTAGGGTGCTTCAATGGTAGAAATGATTTACCTAAAGGAGATATATAGCGCCATAGTTTCTGTCCGATCTTTTCAAAGAACAACAAGCCGAACCACCATTTACCGATATACAAACCTAAGACGATCATAAAGCCAGCAGCAAATAATCGCAGCCAACCCAGCAGAGCGTTAAAATCGCTTAGCTGACCTATCGAAGAAATTGCACCGCCAATCACACCACCAATCACGGCATAACTTAGCAAGCGTCCTAGGTTATAAAGCAGGGGAATAACAGGGGAAGGTTTACTGTTGCCAATCGAAAGAAGCGACGCAATACCACCACACATTCCCATGCAGTGGCCTGCGCCGATCAATCCAACAACAAAGGCTCCGATCCAATCAGGCGTCATCGTTCTTTTTGTCTACGTTAGTTTGGCTTTCGCTGTAAGCTGTCTCATTCTTGACAGGTTTGCTATCAGAATGGTTGTGAGCCTTTTCGTCTTCATCAAACAGAATGTTGTGACCTTGACGTTCTAGATCTTCAAACTGTTCGCTCTTCACCGCCCATAGAAAAATACCAACAGCGATGCACACTAGTACAATCGCAATGGGGATCAGGATGTATAAACTTTCCATTATTTACCTTGCTCTTTTAAAAGCCTTAACGAGTTAGACACAACAATAATAGAGCTGGCAGACATGCCAACAACGGCGATGTATGGAGCAACCAAACCTGCAACAGCCAATGGAAGAATGAGTAAGTTATACCCTAATGACCAAGCTAGGTTTTCACGGATTATCTTACGCGTTTTTAACGCCAAAGTACGCGACTTAAGTAATCTATCGAGTTTATCACCCAACAACACCATATCCGCAGAAGCTTTCGCCACATCCGTACCGCCACCCATAGCAACTGAAAGGTGAGCACCCGCAAGAATAGGGGCATCGTTAATGCCATCGCCAACCATCATGGTAATGTCACTTGCATCTCGAGAGTTCAAGTAAGCAAGTTTATCTTCAGGCTTCGCGTTAGCAACAATGTCTGTAATACCGATCTCTTCAGCAACAGGCTTCGCGTTAATCAAAGAATCGCCAGTAAGCAGAGTCGTTTTGATTCCCGCTTCTTTAAATTGCTTAATAAACTCGATGCTTTCTTTGCGAATGGGATCTTCATAAGTAAACGTTGCGATATGACGGCCCGCCATCGACAAGTAAATACCGTTACTTTCCGATGGTTGAGCTTCACCCAAAATGAACTCACTACTGCCGATCGCTACTTCCAGGCCATTCCACTCACCAGTAATACCTGAACCGATCACGTTATTGACAGACTCTACTTCAATATCATCTGAAATATGAGTCTTGAACGCTTTCGCAATAGGGTGGTTAGCGTGTTGCTCCAAGCTCGCCGCGACTTTGAGACAGGTGTCTTTATCAAGCTCAGCGAAGGTTTCAACTTGGCTGATACGAATATCACCCTCAGTCAATGTGCCTGTTTTATCAATGATCAAGTGATTCACTTTGCACAAGGTTTCAAATACATGGCCTTTACGCAGCAAGATACCGAAGTTACCCATACGAGAAGTGGAACAGGTAATTGCCGTCGGTGTCGCGAGTGACAGAGCACACGGACAAGTCGCAACGAGTACAGACAACATGATCCAGAAAGCATCTTCTGGTCGTGTTTGGTGCCAGTAGAACCAAGTGCCAAATGAAATGATCAAGATAACCGCAACAAAGTATCGCGCTACTACATCGGCAATTTCAGCAATTCTAGGCTTAGAAAGTTGCGCTTCATCTTGCAGGCGAACGATATTGGAAATCACCGAATCCGCTTTTGATGTCATCACTTCCAGTTCAAACGACTCGTCACCATTCAATGTACCAGCGAAGACAATATCACCCTCGTTTTTTACTACGTGGATAGATTCACCAGTCAGCATCGATTCATCAATATGAACTCGACCAGACAATACTTTGCCATCGGCAGGAATGTGTTCACCCGGAAGAACGCGAATTTGGTCGCCAACTTTTAAGGTTTTTACCGGAACTTGTTCGCCTTCTAATGTTGTTGCCATAGCAGGAACGAGCTTAAGCAGGTTACCACTAGCGGCAGCTGCTTTACGACGAGCGCGCATTTCAAGGAAACGACCAAGCAGTAAGAAGAAGGTAAACATCGAGATAGATTCGAAGAATACTTCACCTTTCTCTGTCACCGTTGCGACCAAACTTGCAACGTAGGCAAACAACAGAGCAATCGACACAGGCACATCCATACCCAATGTTCGACCTTTGAGGCTACGCCACGCATTGATATAGAAAGGCAATGCAGAGTAGAGCAGAACCGGTGTTGCGAAGATTAAGCTCACCCAACGGAAGTAGCTTTTGAATTCAGGTTCAAGGTTACCAAAGACTTCAAGATAAAGCGCCACAGCCAGCATCATGACCTGCATGGTTGCTAAACCAGCAATACCAAGACGATAGAGATAATTCTTCATCGAACGATGATAGGCGGCTTCTTGTTGATCAGCCTCGAATGGTGCGGCTTTATAACCTAGGGTGTGGATTGCAGACAACAGCTCGCTCAGTTTAGCCTGAGTGTTATCCCAACTGAGCAGGGCGCGGTTAGTCGTGGTATTAACACGAATACTAACAACCCCTAACTTTGAAGAGACTTGCTTCTCAATAAGCCATGCACAAGCAGCACAAGAGACACCTTCTAGTGACAATGTCACTTCAGAGGTATTTTCAGAGTTACGGACGAACTCCAATTGAACATCTTCGTTGTCGTAATGACTGAGTGCCAGAAGTTGCTCTGGCACGAGATCCGCTTTTTCAGCTGGAGCGGTACGATATTGGTAGTAAGAGACCAAGCCGCCATCAACGATTGTCTGGGCTACGGTTTCGCAGCCCGGACAACACATCTGCCGCACCGATCCTAAGATTTCTACTTTAAAATCCGTTTCCGCTGGTACATCTTCACCGCAGTGATAACAGGATTCACACATAAGCTTTAGTTCGTTAGTTGAGTAGGAGTATCAATAGGGAAGTTCATGCGACCTTGAACTAACCATTCAGAATTATGCGGAGAAAGCTCGATAAACCATGGACCTTGCATTTCATGGTCCAGAGTCAACGTGTAGTTGCCTCTCGCATCAGCGGTCAGTAGCTGAGTAAAATCACGGTCAGGCAGCGTTCGGTGCACGAACATTGCGCTAATAGCAGGGAAGTGGTCTAGCTTGCCTTTGTCGAGAGTAATGATAACCGAGTTACCTTTCTCGCTAACTGAAGCTGATAGGCCAAGCTCTTTAGCAACGTTTACTTTTGAAATGTCGACATTAATACCTTTACCTTTTTTATAGTAATCTTCAGTAACAACGTGAACTGAATGGTTGGTAAGTATCGCGACTCGAACCAACGTTAGCATAGAAACGCCAACGGTTAGGAAGAGCAAAAACCACGGCCAAAACTGCTTATACCAAGGTTGTTCCATATTATTATTCTCAATATATACAATGAAATAAAACTATTTTTTACAAACACTTAAGGTTATAACTGTAAAAGAAAGACAGCCCCTTAAGAAGGGGCTGTTATCATTATGTTACTCTTTATCTGAGTTGCTGAGGCTCCAGACATAGGCTGAGACGAGCTGAACCTTATCCTCACCGAGGATGTCTTTCCAAGCCGGCATTACACCAGAACGTCCGTACATGACTGTTTCCGTCACATCAGCGCGAGAATCACCGAATAGCCAGTCGCGGTCAGTTAGGTCAGGTGCGCCAACAGCAGGGTTACCCTTACCATCAGTACCGTGACACGCTGCACACACTACAAAGCGAGCTTTACCAGCCTCTGCTTCACGTGCGTTTACGCTACGACCAGAAAGGCTAAGCGTGTAGCTAACTACTTCTTTTACGCCTTCTTCGCCAAGAGCGTCTTTCCAACCTGGCATTTGACCGACACGACCATGCATGATGGTAGTAACGATAGCTTGTGGTTCACCACCATATAGCCATGCGTTATCAGTTAGGTTCGGGAAACCTTTCTGACCACGAGCATCAGAGCCGTGACACTGAGAACAGTTTTGTAGGAACAAACGTTGGCCCACTTTGATTGCGTCAGCATCTGATGCAATGTCAGGGACAGAACGTAGACCATTTTCGTCGTGAGCTAGCTTTCTGAATGCTTCACCAAAGTAGGTGTCTGCATCATCAAGCTCTTTCGCGTATGCATCTAACTGTTTGTTTGCTTGCGCAGCAGCGATTGCAGAGCGAGACTCTTCTACGCTACGAACTGTTTGGTTTGAACTCGTCCAACCTAGTAGACCTTTAAAGTTACCAAGGCCTGGGTATAGAGCTAGATAAACAGCTGCAAACACAATTGTGCTAACGAAAAGGTATGTCCACCATTTAGGTAGTGGGTTATTAAGCTCACGAATACCATCGTATTCATGGCCCATATCATGACCTTCTTCTACACCTGTTTTATCGTTGGAACACCAACGAAGTAAGGCTGCACAGCCAATCAACGTACCGATTGTGATTACTGTTACCCAAATACTCCAGAATGTACTCATTACTTCGTCACTCCTTGATTTTTATCTTTCGCAGGTGCTTCATCAGCGAACACTAGGTTTGCATCTTCGTCGAAGCGCGACTTACGATTTTTACCGAAAGCCCACCAAACGATGCCGATGAAACAAGCAAAAACAGTAACAGTCCAAACACTTTGAAATGTAATAATGTCCATAATTATTCCTTATTTCATTGCGTGGCCAAGCGATTGAAGGTAAGCGATGATTGCATCCATCTCTGTTTTTCCTTCAACATCTTGTTTAGCGTTAGCAATTTGTTCGTCTGTGTAAGGAACACCAAATTGATTACGGAAGATTTCAAGCTTCTGTTTAGTCAATTTGCCATCAAGTACATTCTCAGCAAGCCATGGGAAACCAGGCATGTTTGATTCAGGAACAAGTTCACGAGGGTCGATAAGGTGAACACGGTGCCACTCATCAGAGTAACGTTCACCAACACGCGCTAGATCAGGACCAGTACGCTTAGAACCCCATAGGAATGGGTGTTCCCAAACGCTTTCGCCAGCTACAGAGTAGTGACCGTAACGTTCCGTTTCAGAGCGGAAAGGACGAATCATTTGGCTGTGACATACGTTACAACCTTCGCGAATGTAGATATCACGACCTTCCATTTCCAGAGCAGAGTAAACGCGTAGATTTTCTACAGGTTCAGTCGTCTGCTTTTGGAAAATAAGCGGGGTAATTTCTACTAAAGCACCAAAACTGATAGCAATAACGATAAGAATCGCTAGTAGGCCAACGTTCTTCTCTACCAACTCATGGCGATTATTTGAATTTGAGCTCATTCTAAATCTCCTTAAGCCGGTTGAGGGATAGCTTTAAGGCTATCTTTAGGTGCAGAAACAGTTTTGTACGTGTTGTATGCCATTAAGAACATACCAGATAGGAAGATGAAACCACCTAAGAAACGTACAAAGTAGAACGGGTAAGATGCTTCTACAGATTCAACGAAGCTGTAAGTTAATGTACCGTCAGAGTTAACTGCACGCCACATCAGACCTTGCATCACACCTGAGATCCACATTGCAACAATGTAGAAAACCGTACCAATCGTTGCTAACCAGAAGTGAACATTGATTAGAGATACAGAGTACATACGCTCTTGACCAAATAGTTTAGGAACTAAGTGGTAAACCGAACCGATAGAAACCATTGCAACCCAACCTAACGCACCAGAGTGAACGTGACCGATAGTCCAGTCCGTGTAGTGAGATAGTGCGTTAACCGTTTTGATTGCCATCATTGGGCCTTCGAATGTCGACATGCCGTAGAATGATAGAGAAACGATTAGGAAACGTAGGATTGGGTCGTAGCGAAGCTTATGCCACGCACCAGATAGAGTCATAATACCGTTGATCATGCCACCCCAAGATGGAGCAAACAGAACCAAAGACATAACCATACCTAGAGATTGAGTCCAGTCAGGAAGTGCTGTGTAGTGTAGGTGGTGAGGACCAGCCCAGATATACAGAGACACGAGAGCCCAGAAGTGAACAATCGACAAACGGTAAGAGTAAACAGGGCGACCAGCTTGTTTAGGAACGAAGTAGTACATCATACCTAGGAAACCAGCTGTCAATAGGAAGCCTACCGCATTGTGTCCGTACCACCATTGCACCATTGCATCGATCGCACCGGAATAAATCGAGTACGATTTAAACGCAGATACAGGAACAGCCAAGCTGTTAACGATGTGCAACACGGCAACCGTGATGATGAAGGCTCCGAAGAACCAGTTCGCTACGTAAATGTGCGATGTCTTACGCTTAATCATGGTTCCGAAGAACACGATTGCATAAGCTACCCACACAAGAGTAATAGCAATATCGATTGGCCATTCAAGTTCTGCGTATTCTTTACCAGAGGTTAAACCTAACGGTAAAGTAATTGCAGCGGACAGGATAATCGCTTGCCAACCCCAAAAGGTAAAGGCTACGAGAGGGCCACCAAAGAGACGCGTCTGACAGGTACGTTGTACAACATAATATGATGTTGCAAACAGCGCACTTGTACCGAACGCAAAAATAACCGCATTAGTATGCAGGGGACGTAAACGACTGTACGTCAACCACGGCGTATCAAAGTTTAGCTGTGGCCAAACTAATTGAGCGGCAATCAAAACACCAACGCCCATACCGACAATACCCCACAAAATTGTAACTAGGGTAAATTGACGGACGACCGTATAGTTGTAGTTTTGTTCAAGCTGCTTTTCTTGGCTCATTTGCATGCTTCCAATTTCTTATTTACTACACTTTACTTCCAACACGACTCACGTCGTAATGCCACCCAAATTAGAAAAGGAAATTCAGCCTATTCAGGGCTTTATTTCCACTTGCTGATTTTAAAAAAAAGTGGCATTTTCAACGCGACACTATACTTGAATTAACAAATCAATGACAGAGTAGTAACCTTACGCTTGGTCAGGAATTGGATTTTTATTTAAAAACTTTGAACTTTGTAACAAGGAGTAAAGATTATAATGGCGGCACAAAAGCTAACAAAAGGCAGGCTTGTTCAAATTATCGTCATGTTGGTTATTTTAATAGCTGCATTTACTTGGAGAACAGTAACATACGATAATAACGAAACAGTGAACTGTATCGTTTCAAAACCTTGTGAATTTGGTATTGATAATCATAATGTTTTAATTTCGGGCGATAACCTAGGGTATTCGATCGAAACATCTAAAACTGGCAAATTTATCATTAGCTATAATGAAAGCGGAATTCTGAAAGAAAAAGGGCCATCAAATTGGCTGTTACAAACTAATGATAAGACCTCCTCAATAACGGTTACATTTCCACAACAGGTGAGCACGTTTTCTGTAAACCTGTCTAAAGAGTAACAGAGAGAAAACTGGGGGACGCCTCGGTTCTTTTGATAGAAATATGTACCAAATCAGTGAAACACAATGCATTAAAGTGTTATAAAGAGAACATTAATAAAGTTTCCCAGAATCTATGAAATTTCTATCAAAAGTCTCTTACTCCCTAGACGATAAAATCGCAGTAGATGAGTTGCTCAGCGGGGTAGAAAACGCTGACGATATTGCTTGTCTTATTTGCTACTGCACAGAAGAATATTCGACACTCGCTGTTCAGAGATATTTGGTAGACGCTCTCCCTAACACTCCTATACATGGCTGTACCACTTGTCACGGCATTATGACAGAAACTGGGTTTCATTCTGGTCCGGTAATTGGCGTACTCATCATTTATGACTCGGGAATCAACGCCTACGGTACAGGTATCGAGCACTTTAGCGACTCCATAGACCGCAGCACCTTCAGCGCGATCGACAAAGCACTTAAGAACGCCAACCGAGAGGGCGAAATCCCCGATCTTATCTTGCTGCATTCCACTCCTGGTAATGAAGAGAAGGTGATGGCAGCTATCGATAAAAAGTTTGGTACTGAGGTGCCTATTATTGGCGGTAGTGCTGCGGACAATCAGGTTTCTGGAAATTGGAGCATCTTCACCGAAGAGTCGCTATCTATAAATGGCGTATCTTTAACGGTGGTGTTTGCGTCTCAGTCAATCTATTCCTCTTTCAGTGCAGGTCATACGCCTACACGTTACTCAGGCATTGTGACTAAAGTACGAAATAGAATTTTGCTGGAGATAGACCATCGGCCAGCTGCCACAGTTTATAACGAATGGACCAATTTTCACCTAGGTGGCAGTGACGATGGCTATATCTTTGAAAAATCGTCTGTTTATCCTTTGGGAAGGAAAGTTGGCTCATCTTACAACTATCCGTATTTCAAGCTCTCTCACTCTATCCGAGAAACAGAGTGCAACGGGATCGAGCTCTTCACCGACATTAGTGAAGGTGACACCATCTATCTAATGCAAGGCTCTAAACAACAGTTAATAAGCCGTGCCGCTAATATCATTCATTCTTCTTATTACAACGATATGGATCTTGAAGAGAAGCTCGGAGCAATCAACATCTTTTGCGCGGGCCCAATGCTCAACCTAAAGCAAGATATGGAAGAGGTTTGCGAGCAAATAAATCAAGCACTTAATGGGCTTCCATACATATGTCCGTTCACGTTTGGTGAGCAAGGCAGGCTCTCTGGTGGCGAAAACGCACACGGGAATTTAATGGTATCGTCTGCAACGTTTTATAGGTTGAAAAAGTAATGGGTTCTGAAGGTCAAGAAGCGCTGCAAGAAGCTCGTATTGAACTGCAAAAACTAAAAGCCCGTGAGCGAAAACTGGCTGAAGAGAACAGAGTGATCTTATCAACCATCTCTGCGATCAGTAAGGCGAGTAACATATCTGAGATATTCTCTAGCCTTGAGTTTGTCCTCAAAAAATACATTAGGTTTGATGATTTTATCGTGGTATCAAGGGTAGGGAACGAAGGCAGTTTCAAAACCCTGCTAACCAATAACAAAGTCTTCGAACAAATGAATTGGAGCGATTGTGGCAAGCTATCGCGAGTCATCAATGGTGAATGCGCCATCCTTTTCGAACCCAAGTCTCTTGGGGAATTCAACTCTCTGCATCCCATTGTTCTCGACCAAATCAACTCCGTTCTGATTACGGGTATAGATAGCGGACTAACACAATCCGTCATCATCTTTATCCACTCTAATACCAAGCACTTTAGTATTGAAACCAAGGCCACATTAAACCGTTTCCGACCGTTGATAGAACGTGCTGTTTTCGATATTGAGAATAAAGAAAAGCTTGAGGCAACCGTTCGAGAACGTACAGCAGAGCTTGTCACAGCAAGAAAAGACGCCGAAAGAGCTAATAAGGCAAAGTCTGAATTCCTCGCAATGATGAGTCATGAATTAAGAACACCGCTAAACGCCATTATTGGCTTAATAGACACCCTCAAATCCACATCATTGAACAAAGAACAACAGTCTATACTACTCAACATGAGCACATCATCTGAGCTCCTATTGGCAATTATCAGTGATGTGTTGGATTTTTCTAAGATTGAATCTGGATGCTTCTCGTTAGCGCCTCAATGGAGCAACGTAAGCGACACTGTAACTTTTGTGTTGTCTGAACAAAAGAAGACAGCAGACGATAAAGGTTTGTCGCTAACCGTAACCAGCGATATCCCTGAGGGTGAACTTCATTATCTCGACCCAAGTCGTTTGGCACAAATCCTATTTAATCTAATTGGTAACGCCATTAAGTTCACTGAACGTGGGCGTGTCCATGTTTCTATCAAGTACCAGCAGAGTTCATTCTATATAACAGTAGAAGACACAGGGATTGGTATCAGCTCACAACAACTTTCGTCGCTGTTCAGTCCATTTGTGCAAGCTGATAGCACAATCACACGCAGATTTGGCGGCACAGGTTTAGGCTTGGCAATCACCAAAAGACTGGTTGAGCTGATGCAAGGGCGTATATCGGTAGAGAGTGAACCAGGAAAAGGTTCTAAATTCGAAGTACAACTGCCAGTACTAACCAGAGTCACGAACAATCTGGCCAACATTGAAGATAATGATTGTCCACGAGATTTAAGAAGCCGTTATTCAGTGTTAGTTGTCGAAGACAACCCAACCAATCAAATGGTGATCAAATTAATCCTAACGCGACAAGGCCACGAAGTTTTCATCGCCAGCAATGGTGAGGAAGCGATTGGCTTTGTGGAAAGAGCCAATGACTCGATAGACATTATTTTAATGGATGTGTCGATGCCGGTAATGGATGGATTAACCACAACCAAATACATGAGAGACGCGAACATCAAAACGCCAATTGTCGCGCTAACAGCACACACATCAGTTGAAGACAAATGTTCGTGCTTAGATGTTGGTATGAATGATTTCGTGACCAAGCCAGTAAGAACCAAAGAGATCACAGAAGCAATTGATCGATTGATGCTTGAAGTCTAATAAACGTATTCTTAATCGAAGATTAGGAAATATGTTTATTAGGTATTTTATGGTAAATAGCGTTACTGTTAAATAGAACGCCGATTTGGTAGATAGATAAGAGGCAGGGCATCATATAAAGATACCTGCCTTATAAACACCAAAGTCAATTTAACATAATATACATAATACGCAGTTGGCTAGGGCTTCATTTGGGGTAGCAACCATTAGTGCTAATCCACCACAAGCCATTGAAACGCCTGACATATTAAGTCCGTTAAACTTTTTTGCGATGTTCTGCCAAGCCTGTTGAGCCTTGTGATTTTTGCTGCGGTCAGCGGCCAAATACACTAAGACTTCTTCTTCTGACAAACCAATTCTTTCAGCGATAAAAAGTGCTTCTGTTTCAGTTAGATAGCGAGCTCCGCTTCTAATAGCACTTATCTTCTGACGACTTAACGCTAAGTCGTGTGCAATCTGCTTATCTTGTACGTAGTTTTGAGCCTCTTTATAGGCATCTAACAGTTTATTTTGGTACATGGTTGTCCCTCCAATTCCTTCAATTGTATACCGTCAGTCCACAAAAAGCGGTCTTTACAGTCCTGATTTCTGTGTCTTATAGTACACACAAATCAGGACTCACTTGATTTGGCTGTCTAGGTTTGGGCTGTTTGCCCTTGACGCTTATAGCTCGGCTTAGATGGTCATTCCAATTCTCAATAATCAGTCAAGGTGGTTGTTATGTTTAACGTTCTTTTAGTTTCTGGGTGTTTTCCTCGTTACTTTGCAGGATTTGGGATTTCATCTTTTGGTAAGCCTTTTGTGATTACTACAGGTCAACACTTTCACAGTAAGTTCCTTTCCGCATCTGACGCACACAGCATTGTTGAACACCTCAAAGACTCTTGGCCTTTAGCTCAAGTCTCTTATGTTGTGAGCGAATAATCATGGATTCTATCTACTTCGACAACGAACCCAATCATGGCATCAACGCCTATTTTCCTTGGGGTCATAATTTCTTTAAGTCTCCGCGTGAGTTCTTCCAGTTCATGGAAGCTCACTATGGAATGGTGTCATTTCAGATTGTTGAAATCACTGATGAGAACTACCAAGAGCTTTTGGTTAAGGGTGTGTTCCATGCCATCTAAAAAGCCTCATAAGTTCCATGATGAAATTCGTCCGGTTCAAGTGGATCACCTAGCCTTTTCGTTTTCGTACGGTTCGCTTAGACACTTGGATAACTCGAACGAACAAGACTTTATCAACATGCAGTTTCCTGAGTTTAAAAAGCAAAGCGTTAAAGGTCGCTTTAACTCACCAGAAGCGATAGAGAAATCAATCGAGTTACACCGTAACAAATGCCGCAAGGTTTTAGGCGATAGGTTTGATGAGTTCATGTTCAAAGTCTTTAACTTTCGTCTGTCACCTATGCGTGGCCGTGGCTTACATGGCTATGAAGATTCAATGGTGATTTACGATTCTACGGGAACGGTTGAATGCGGTTTGGTAGGTATTGGCGGTAACAACGATACGGTCTACGTGCAAATTAATGGTTCGGGTTGCGCTAAGTTGTTCGACTTCACCACACACAAAAAGGTGCACTGGTGGTTATCACTTTTGGGTATCACTCGCCTAGCCCGTTTAGATCTCTGCGTGGACGACTACACCGGAATCTTTGACTGTAAGTATGCTGAGAAATGTTTTTATGAGGGAGCATTTCGCACTGCTTCTCGTGGTCGTGGTCCGACAATGGTTCCTCATAAGCGCGTTTCACAATCCGGTGAATTATCAGAGGAAGCCGTTCTTGTTGGCTCTCGTACCTCTGCAATCTACTGGCGCGTGTACAACAAGAAATTTGAGCAAAACATCGCTGACCCTGAAGTGATTTGGTACCGCAATGAAGTGGAATTGAAGAAGTGCGATTTGGCACTACTCGCCTCGCCTGCTTCGGCCTTTGCTGGTCTGTGTGACTTTTCGGCCAGTATCGACCCTGCTGAACCAATGAAACTTGAGCTCAACAAAAAGAAAGCAGGTCTTGAGTTCTTTGCTCGTATTGCTTGGGTTCGTCGCCAATGTGGCAAAGCTCTATCTGAAGTTGTTGCAATGACTGAGGGTGACTTGGGTGAGGCATTCGGAATGCTCATTCCTACGCACCATAGACGCGCAAACTTTGAAACCTCGTTGGGTATTCCTGACGAATACACTAAACAGAAAATCGAAATTTTGGAGTCAAGAATATGCCTACAATAACTGGTATTGCTATCAAGCGTTTCCCTAAATCCAACATGGAGTTTGCGGAATTGTCTGTTCTTCGTGCCGTTGAAGAAGTCGATAACGAGAAGTTTCAGCAAACGGGTATCGGTTATTCGACTGACATCCCTTACAACAAACAAGCGTTGAAAATTGATGTGGCCTACGCTCGTCAGCTTATCCAATCGCGCGCTTTTGTTGCTAACCGTGACTACGAACTGAGCTTTGGTGCTAACCCAAATGATCCTCTAGATATCTTGGTGAACAAGCTTGTTCCTGTCGATGAAGAAGTTAAAAAGCACTTCGATAACTTCATGAAAGCTAACAAGGCTTAATTATGGAAACGGTCATTTATCAATTAACTGGCGATGATTTGGATGCTCTGATTGAAGCTCTAATTATTACCATGGTCGTGTTCTCACTATTTGGTCGTGTTTGCTCGTTTGTAATTGATTGGATTGACCGCTTGCTTCTGACGAGAACTATCCGTGATTTAGAGGTTAAAAGAGACTTTCTTTTATCTGAAATTGGTTCTCTCAATCGTCAAAAAAGCGCTTCAAGTAAGGCTTAACAATGAACTGCATTACGACCACTCAACAAGGTTACTTAAGAACGTCAACTGACTTTGATTGTCAGCTCGTAATGCTTAGCGACACTGAATACACCAATTTAGTCTCTGCGTCTCAGTCTTTGAGCATCGACAGTGAGCTCTATACCGCTGTTTCAGGTTGGATTTTATTATCTTTCGTTTCTGGCCATGTGCTAGGACGAATCTTAAAAACTCTTGGCAAAGGCTAAGGGTCAACTTTTAGTAACACACTCTTAAAAAAGGAAATATCATGAAAAAACGTCTATTGGTTCTAGGTTCTACTGCATTTGTATCTGCTTCTTCATTTGCTGATAATACTGCAATCACAACGGCTATCAACGAAGCTGTAACGACTGGTCAATCGAACTACGGTTTGGTTGTGGTTGGTCTTATCGGTCTTGCTGCGATTGGCTTTGGTCTTCGCGCTATCATGAACTCTATGGGGAACTAATGGGAGACATTGTCTCTCAAGTCGTAACCGTCCTGTTTGGGGTGGTTATGGCTATGTCATTCGTATATGGCGTATATACGGGTATCAATGCCTCCTAGTTTGGGGGCGTTTTCTTATCTGGGGTTTTACAGTGAAACAATATCCAAAATACCTCTCTCTTCTTCTCGTCCTTGTGGCTTTCAATTCCAACGCTTTGCAGTGTGGTGCGGGTGAAGTTGAGGTTGATGGAGTTTGCGTTAGTTCTTGTAAGATACTAGAAGGAACGGGAAAAAATTTGACGTGGGATTCTTACGTATGGGGTGATAATCCTCGATCTTACTGTATTGGTGATCGTTCCTCTGGTGCAGCTTGTAACATGACTCCTAGTTCTGTGTCTGTTTCTGTTGAAGCAGGACGTTGGACTAACAAGTTTTATTATACGGGCTCTACTTGTAGCTTTGACCAAATCAACCGCTATTCAGGTGACGTTCCTGAGCTCTTTCCATTTGAAGGTGATGTTAACCAAAATGGTGTTCAAGATGACTTAGAAGATTGGGATGGAGATGGCATTAAAAACGGTGAAGACCCTAACCCTTATAGCAATGACAGCCAGGTTACGGATTCTGATGGTAACAATGTTCCTGATAATTTAGACGAGTTTTATGAACGTCTAGAAGAAGCACAAACTATTAATAATTGTTTTGTTGACGATGATAATAGAGATTGTCTCCATTACCGTTATGTGATGGATGATTTGAATGATAATAACTCTAAATTAATAGGAATAGTTTCTGATTTAAGTAGACGTAATTTAACCAAAGAAGATTTTAATCGAGCGGTTGCAGAGTTAATCAATACTCAAAAGACCAATGATTTATCTTTTGCTCACAAGATAGACGCTTTAACGGCCGCTCAAGGTGGTTTAGAAAACACCGTTAGAGACAGTGTTTGGGCAGCAAGGCAAGATTTTAAAAATCGCTTGGACGATCGTTACAAGCAAACTTTTTATCGATTTGATGATTTGGAAGAATTAATCAACTCTAATGGAGGCGGCTCTGGTGGTGATGGCGGTCTGACTAAAGACCAAAATGACTGGCTTCTTGAGGCTTACCGTAGCAGCTTGTTTAATGAAGTAACGGTTAAGCAGCTTATGCAAGGTCAAGATAGTGAGCGTAAGATGATGACTGGTATGCATTACGCAGTTATTGACGCTATCGAATCTTCCGGCTCTGGCTCTGGTCTTACTGACCAACAAAAAACTCAATTAAGAAATGCAGCAAAAGCAAATGCTAATAATAAATTACTAAAAACCCTAGCTTCTGACACTTCTGATATCAAAGAAAAAGTTTCAAGTAATAACGCTATGATTGATGGCCTTTACTACGAGTTTGAAGATGTTAATTCAAAAATAGATTCCTTGGGCTCTCCTGATTTATCTGGTGTCGAGTCCAGTATTTCGGATCTATCAGACAAAATCGACGGCCTTGAAACGGGTGATATGTCTGGGGTTGAAGGTAAGATCGACGAACTAATCAACGGTATCACTAACAATAATAACTTCGTTGAGCCTAGCTCTAGTTTCAATGGCGAAGGGTTTATTGTCACTCCAGACCAAATTGCTGAAGTTCAAAACGAAGTCATAGAAATCAAACAAGAAATGACCGATGAATTTGAAAAGTTCAAAGCGTTATTCTCTATCGATACCAGCTCTTTCAACAACGGGACTTACAAAGAGCACTCCTTAAATCTCAATGTTAACCATGCTGAACGCTCTTTCAAATCGGGCGTGCTCTCTGCCCTACTCGATAACGCCACACTCATCTCAGCTGTTGTGATGTTCTTGTTTGTTTTATCTGGAATCAGAATGTTAGGTAAGGATTAGTTATGGATTACATCTACTCTTTTATTGATTGGATTAGCTTACAGATGTCATTCATCACTGACTTCTTTAAAGCTATCCCCCAAATGACGCTAGACCTCTTTTCATACATTCAGATTTTCATGATTAAGATGAAATTAAAAGCGGAATTAGAGTTCATCAAGCTCTCTTATAACTCGGCTCAAATCCTCTTAAAAGAGATCGGCTTTAACGACATTTTGTCCAAAGCTTTTAATGCTTTGCCTGACGAGTTGCGATTCTATGCGTTTAAGTTTGGCGTCCCTCAAGGCCTTGCCGTCTGGGCTAACTTCTTCACTACCGCTTTAGTAATGAGGCTCTCTAGATAATGGCTATTACCATAAGAACGGGGGCTAACGGCTCTTACAAGTCGGCATACACGGCTTACTTCTCTATCTATCAAGCTCTAAAAGCAGGTAGAACGGTTGTAACTAACATGGAGGGTATGCAGCCCTTAAACGTCATTGAAGAGCGATTTAATATCCAGTTTCCTAGTACCGCTAAACTCTTTCGTATTAGCTCTAGGGACGAATCTGGCGTTCACCTATGGACGCATTTTTTCTGTTGGTGCCCTATTGGTGCTCTGATTGTTATTGATGAATGTCAGGATATCTTCTCTAAAAACGTTGGCTTCGATATACGCAAAGTGAAGTACAAACCTTTGTCTGACTTCATCACCCAATCGCCTCGTGACGGCTTATTACCTAAAGACTACGAACGCTTTTTTAACTCTCGTTACACCCCTGCGAATATGGAAGAGTTACAAGATTCTGAAATCGATGACAGAGGGATTGCTGAGTACGATTCTGAAGGAAGAATTATCTATCCTCACAGCTTCAATGAAGGATTCATGAGGCATCGAAAGTATGATTGGGATATCGAGTTACTTTCACCTGATTGGAAGCAAATCGATTCAGGAATCAAGGCATGTGCAAACCAAAACTTCTTTCATAAGGGACGCGATCAGTTTTTCTGGACGAAACGAAATCCCTACATCTTGAAGCATGACAAATCGGTATCAACACCGGTCATTCCCAAAAAGAAGGACGTTAACTTAACCAACCAAAAAATCCCTCTAGACTCTTTCCTACTTTACAAATCTACGGGGACAGGCAGCGCTAAACAACAATTAGCCATGAATACGCTTTTTCGTAACCCTAAAGCTATTTTGGTTTTCCTTTTATCCATCTTCTGTTTGGGGTACATAATCTATGACTTATCCAATCGTTATTTTGAAACTACTGAGACGGTGGAGGAAACGGGACAAGCAACGTCTTCAGCTGCCGTTCCTAAGCAAAGTGAAACACTACCTAGCAAAAATAATGAAGCTTCTGGGGATGTATCTTCTAGTGGGGATAGCAGTAAAGGCTCTGACAAAGATAGCCTTTCTCATGTTCCTATAGCTGAGGTGCTTCCTTTTGAGGGAATTAAGAAAGCGTTTGTAACGGGTGTGAACTTCGCTATTAAAAACGGCTCCATCGAACGGCACGTTAGCATCGAGGTGGAAGCGCTCGATGGTTTCTACTCGGTAAACGAACACTTTTTGAAAGCTTACGACATTACGTTTGACCGGATTGATGATTGCTTGTTGAAGTTGAACAGAGGCCAGTTGTCGAAGTTGATAACATGCAAGCCTTACGCAGCTGCCGCGGCCACTTTGCCAGAAGTGAGTCGAGCTGATGTCAGTTTGTTTTAACTAGCCCCGCAGGGATAAGAGAGTGCGAAGCGCGAACGAGGCACCGAGCCACACCGTAGAGGTTATTAGTCCGTATGTCTTAACTGGCGAGTGTTTCTAACTGCCAATGCCAATCTAGTAGCACCCTCCCTCATCCTGCCAGAATCGCTCTTTAAGGCCTTGCCACATCGGTAAGGCTTTTTTGTGTTCACTGGCTTTCTTTAAGATCATTTGAGTGTCGAAAAGGATCTCTTTTCAGTGCTGACGGACAACAAGTGAGGACGACGAAGACTGAGGAGGACGAGCGCGGCGGGAGGAAGCCAACCCCCGTGTTGTATCACGGGGGTAAATTCGACCTATCTATCAGCATCCGTTTAACCTATGTCTTGCTCAGCAATCGTTATAGAAATCTAATGTAACTCAAGGACCAGTACAAAAAAAAGGCTTACACACTAGCGAAAGTAACCAATATCTTATCTTTTACAACAACAAGTGATATATTGAATTTACTAAAGCAAATAGTACGCTTTGATAAGAGACTAAAATGAAAAAAAATCAAAATTGGGTAGAACGTTTTCCATTCTTCATTAATAAAATTGAAGTTGAGGGTTTGCTATCGAAACGAGACATTGAATGGAACTTAGGTGATATCAATGTTTTGGTAGGTAAAAATGGCTCAGGAAAATCGACACTATTGAACTTGATTGATTTAACATTAAATGCTTCAGACTATGCAGAGAAAGGCTCGCCTCTTAACAATAAGTTTAAATCAGTTAAGGTGACGCTAAATAATGGCATGAGCGCTACCAGTAAAGTAGAAAGTGGCAAAGAACATGAGGCCTTGATGCTTCAAGCCATTAACAACGCTCTTAAAAACGAAAACAGCCAGTTTTCACCTGATGATCTAGAGAAACTGCAAGCAACTCTTGAAGCAATGACTTCTAACGTAAATTCAGTTCAAGTAAATAAGTCATTTATGTCTGGGAAAAGTGACTTCCTTGTTTTTGATGCGAAGAATGACAAACAAAAGAACATTCTTGTTGAAAGCGTCAACTTGGAGTTCATATCTACTTTCGACATGCTGATGTTGTCCAAAGAGGAACAAGACGAATATGGTGGCGAAATATATTCTCAATTAGATATTATGATTAGGAAGGAAATTAGTAAGCTAAGTAATTTAATCCTTAGACTTACTAACCAATCATCTAGAGAATACAGTTTGTCTTTAACTAAAGAGCGTAATCTTACTAACATCAGAGATATAAATCTTTCTAATGTTAATAAATTCGTCACCGAAATAAATAAACTACTCTCCCCAGAGTCAAAACAAGTAGTTATTAGCGATGATGGCCAAGTCCAAATACTTTACCAAAATAATTTAATTCAAAGTGATGAATTATCTTCAGGTGAAAAACAATTATTGTTAATTTTTCTTCGCGTCTTAAATAGCACCGATAAACCATCAATTATAATTCTTGATGAGCCTGAGATTTCGATGCACTTGAGTTGGCAAGAGAAGCTCCTTGAATCATTAAGGGCTATACATCCTAAGTCTCAGATTATTGTCGTATCTCACTCCCCTGCATTAGTTATGAAAGGGTGGTTAAATAAACTCATAGATATGAATGAAATTAGTAAGTAGGAGTTGATGAGATGTTGGAATACTTAGTCGATCCTGATTACATAAAAGCCCATGGTATTGTAAAGCATCAAAATGCAGAAAGAGGCTTCATTTATATTGAAAATGAAAAGGATATTTGTTTTTGGGAGTTGTTTTTTGGCCCTGACATTCTCAAAAATTATGAGTTTAATATGAGTTCTGGTCCAGGGGCTGAAGAGGATTCAGCAAGAGGTAAGAAGCGTTTTGAAGACTTATTAAAAAAAGCTAATAAGCTAGCGCTTTTTGCTGTAGATGCAGATTTTGATCATTTAACACCAAGTCGCTTCCCAAAATGTAAAGAAATTTGTGACAATAAGTTTGTTATACATACCTACGGATACAGTAAAGAAAGCTACCTAAATAGCCCATCAGTGTTAAACGACTGCTTATCAAAGTACGCTTTTTATAAACCAACAGGTTTGGTGTTTTGTGACTTTTTAAAATCATATTCAAATTCAATTTATAATGTTCTTGTAAAATATCTTTATCTGTTAAACACTGACCCTGCTTTCTCTGACGAAAGTGTATTTCATGACGCAATCACGCCAAGGTACGACACGCTGTTTACAATGTATTTTGAATCAGATCACTCTGAATTTATAAGCAATTTACAGACCTACGAAGCTACCCTTGATATTGCGTTACAAGGTGTTGACCTAACTGAACACTTTGCTATGTGTCATTCCTATAATTTGACCCAAGATACCGCTTATCAGTATATAAACGGACATGTCCTTGAAGACAAAGTTATTGATTGTATCGTTAACGAAATCAGAAGGCGCTTATCGGTCGAAGCGTTGGACAGTTTTATAAGCTCCGGTGCAAAAGGTCAAGACATCAACAATCGAAAAAATGAGATAGCTAACTTTTTCAAAAATGAAAGAAACTTCTCCACTATGAGAAGTACCTCTAACAAGTTTGAACTTGAACCACTATTCACCCACGCAAGAGTCCAGCTGGAGTGTCTGCAAAATTAGTCAGTAGCATAGAAGGGCTTACCATTAAGCCCTTCGAATCTATGACCATTCAAGCCTCTAGAAGCTTAGTTATGACCTTATTTTCGCAATAGCACGCGCAAGACCAAGTAGATGCGTCGAAGTTTTAATTTCTAACTCTGATTGAATTCCCAATAGCGCAATCCCTGCCAATATTTGTTGTGGCCGAACCACTTGGCCAGTCGGCAGCTCCATCCTGTCGTATAACATTTTGAACTGTTCCCAATCTTCACTTACGCTGAGTTCCCGACCTTTGGCCATCCGCATAAGTCTTTTACACTCCGGAGGTATCGGTTTTCCTTCATCCCAACCCGTGACGGTCCTCACAGTTTTAAAACACAGTTCAGCAACCTCTTCCTTCGTCATTTGGCACTCTAACTCTCGAAAAATGTAATTCTTACTCATTTCGCGATACTTCAATGATAAAACCTCTAAATACAAGAGGTTGCACTGATTTTATAAGATATGCACCATTAAACATAATCAGACATAATACGCAGTTGGCTTGTTAGAGCAATTTATTAATGTCCGGTTTGAACTACTTTAAAATATCCGCCTAATCTAACGTATTGGTCTTTTTAAGCATGCAGCAGCGCTCTTTAAGATCACAAAAAACAAATAGCTATATGTACCCAACGTATGTACCGTCCGTAATTCGATCTCCGTGCACACAAACCTTATCAACAGAAAGCTTTTCTCTTCTCGTTTCCTGATTCATGCTCATGTTTGTAGTCATTTTTGCTGTGTTGTGTGTGAATCTTGTGGGCATTGGTTGTTGTTTTCTTTTCAGATTTCACACAGGCGACCATCTTTATTGATAACACCAAAACGACACCTTTATCAGTAGCCAATCAAATTGAATTATTTTACCTACAACCGTCACCAACTTTTCATGTGGCTCTTCTTCTGGCGCCAATGTTCGTACTAACATCTAAAACCGTTAACATGCGTACGCGTTTCACATGGGTACTTTAATGTCACGCTTAGTTTATGGGATGTCGTTGGAATCGATCTAGAGCATATATCCGATATCTTTCAGGTATTTACACGAAGATTATTAAACTCAGCAGTCCCTGTTTACCAACCTCACCCAGACAAACTAAAAGTTACGTTGTATCTTATTTTCAACAAGCGAATGTTAGATTACTGTCGCTCAGCTGCCAGATAAACCACTTAAACAGGCTACTATTTCATGTTTAAATTTTGATCTATCAAACAGTTATATGAATATATTTGGTGATTAGGCAATCAAATGCTATGCATTCAGGTCTCAGCTATGAATTAAAGTGTTAACATCAGGCAATTTTGTAAACTAGGTGTTTGATATGTTGCCTAAACTTTATAAGTTCAGATCCCTCCATGATAGAAACATACAGTCGATTGCCGAGTGTTCGCTGTGGTTCGATTATGCTAAAACTTTCAATAACCCTTTTGAATCTAACCACATATTCAAGAATGAACTTCAAAACAATTTCAAGGTTATGTGTTTTTCTCAATCCAGCGACCACCCTATACTATGGTCTCAGTATGGCGACAACTTTAAAGGTATGTGCATCGAGTATGACCTCAACTGCTATAACGGTGAGGCCAATCTCAACTGTTTCGAAGTCCAATACGAAGATGAGCCAAGCATGTTCCACTCAGCATCGTTGGGGGAATTGCAAGGATCTGAATTGGGATCTGAAATGTTCAAGGTTAAGCACTCTAATTGGTGCTACGAAAAGGAATACCGTTGGGTGCTATCTGATGAGGAAATGATCGGTAATAAGCTCTACCTTAATAGAGAATGCCTAAGCTCGGTGATTCTGTCAGAGCACGCTCCTGCCGACAGGAAGTTGAAAGTTCTGATGACTTGCCAGCGCCTTGGTATACCCGTTAAGCATGCAATTGCCAAGCAGGAGTCGTTTACATTCGAAGTGGTCTGTTAAACGGTATACAGCAAGATTTACAGGCGCTTTCATTAAGTTACAGTGCAACAAAAAAGAGAGCCACATTTAATGTGGCTCCCTTTTTACATGTTCGTCGTCAGTTTTCCAGGCACTTGATCTTGCATCTGCTCAATCGTCGCTATAGACATTTGAACAGTTGAAAACCAATAAGGTCGGTGCTTAACGTTAAATAACTCACTATTCTCTAACGCTTCGAAAACAGAATACTTCCTACCTTGAGCCAAAGCTGCCCCATAAACCGTTCGCTCAAGTACAGGAGTGTCATTCACTTCCTCTAGAAGTGCCCTCTTTATGAACTGGTTTCCAGGGCTCCAATCTATAAATTCAACGAGGTTTTTTAGTAGTTTAAGCTCTAACTGCTCGACCATCGCTTCGAGAAACTGTGTATTTGGCATCACCTCAGTACAAGCATAATATTCGTCATGTTTGTCACTTGCTTCACGATAACCAAGCATCGTTTTTACCAATGCGTCTTCAAACGTGGAAGAAAAGTGGTTACAAATTAGAAACAAAGGCAGAACTCGCAACACGCCAAGTAAAATTCCTACGTTTGGATCTTTAACCGACGTTTCTTGAAGTCGAATTCGAGTCGCATTTGACGTCACGACCAAGTGCTGCCAAACCTTAGGTGTGATGTGTTTAATATTGCCATCATTCCACTTGATCAGCTGTTGACTCATTAACAATGGGAACAATAAACGACAATTTTCAATACCTATCTGTCGTGCTGCAATTTTTGGATCGAGAATCACCTTAGATTTCTTTCCATATTTATCTGCAAACTCTTGATTGGAAACAAACTCAATTAAACTTGAGCTCAATGGCCTACTTTTCGCGGATATTTCATGGAGTTTGGAAAAGTTTAAAGATGGCGAATACGCAACACTAGCGAATTGATTGTAATCGGGTAAGTCTGAAAACAACGAACTTATTAAGGTACCTTGAAGCTTCTCAAGCATTAGCGCAGAAGCGGCATTGCTGACATCATCGATAACGTATCGTAAGGTTTGTTGCTTCGCGTCGACTTTCTCGCGATGAGCATTGACTCTATCCTGCTCGCAGCGCAATAAAATACGTTGGTTGTGAGATATGCGGTCAGATTCATCAAATATGACGCTATCACAATACCTATTTTCCAAACTTAGTAACGTGTCTACTGTAGATTGTGCGAGCTTATATTCAGGTGAGATTAACCATCGATTAAAGCGAGCTTCAACATTGATTGAGACCTTCCTTGAGATCTCAACGACTTCAGGGGTATAACTTTTATTTGCTAACAACAACCGTGACTTTCCTTTGCCGTAAATGCTCTTGTATCGGCATATCCTGCCTTTATAACAAAACTAATATTAATAGAAATTAGAGATTGGTTCACGAAATTGTTTCAATAAAATTAAGGATATTTAGTTATAGTGCGTTGAGAGTGGCTAGTGTGTGATATGTAGCCGGATATACTTTTCTGGAAAGCTGTATTTGAACCTTTTCTTCGTCGGTAGATTTTTTTTTGCCTGCTTGCAAACTTTACTATCTCCAGACGTTCTCACCTTTTTGATTCTTGCGTAACCTTTAGAGTGCTTCATCTCAATCATCAGATCGCAATAACCCTCGAAATCAACATTACTCTTGTTGAGCCCTTTCATGACGGTGACTTTTATCTTTTTGGCTACAGGATTAACCAATGCATCGTCGGGAAAAGCGACTGGGGATAAAAAACATAATAGTAATACTAGGTATCTCATACTGCTCTCTCTTTGTTGAGGGTGAGAACAGTATGCGGAGATTTAAGAGAAATGAAGGATTAACTTAGTATGAAGATTGACTAGCTAGCGCGTAACTCTCAACGATTACGCTTTCTTTGAGCCTTTAGACTTAAAACCATTATGCGGGAACACGTTACGAATACGTTGCTGTACGTTTTTAGGCACATCTTTAGTGAACTTGAGATTGTAGCCAGAACGTTTTGCATACACTTTTAGCTCACCTTTAAAGGTATTGTTATGACCAATCTCTTGAAGGTTATGCTTAAAGCTCGGTGGAAGATGCCCTTTAACTTGTTCGATCGCCCCGTCACTAAATTTAATTTTCAACACCGGTCGATCGACTGCTACTAACCAAAAAACTAATACCGCACCGATTAATATTACGTACATCATAATGTCACCACTACTGTTGATGGTTATTTATCGTCAGAAAGGAGTTTGCTTAAGTCTTCTTTAAGGCTAGTCACCGTCTTGCTGGCCTGTTCACTACGAGACGCTTCGCTAACCAAATACTCGATGGCGTCGGAAAGCGTACAACCTAGCTCGTTCGCTCGTTGAGATAGTTTTTCCCATACACGATAATCAAGGTCGATTGATTTCTTTTTGGTGTGAACTTGTTCAGCATTGAAGTGGCGCTTTCGCTTAGCTCTGATCGCTTGTTTAAGCTTGTTATCGAGCTCAGGAGACATGTTGTTAGAGATCCACTCAAGAACACCCGTAGGCTGGTGTTCCAGCTTCAATAAGGCTTGAACAGCAACGTCAGCTTCACTTGAATCAATATGGCAAGTGATCGATTCACCTTCTTTCCATTTTTTGACCAGATAGTTCCATTTCCAACCACATTCCAAGTTTTCAAGTTGCTGATATTTCATGTCTAATCTCGAGAGTTAATCCTAGTGACAGCGTAACCCAAAATGGGCTGTTTAACAATTATTGTCTTGAAAGAATAGACCAAGATCATACTTATATTAGCTTAGTGATTAGTAACTACCACATAGAGCTACAAGCGAGATCGGTTTTTCTATATACTCCCTACCTCATTATCATAATCAGAAACTTAAATGACTCAAGTAGATTGGCGACATGTTACGCCTCAGTACGACGAATATAGCGCTCAATTAGAGCAATTCCCTGACATCTCGCCTTTCCCGTTTTCAGATATTCAACATAGATTCAAAGATGCGCTAACCCGCTTTGTCCGTTTGTCTAACCTTTCGCGTGTTTTACTTGTAAACGCTCCGGACAATTCGATCTATCGTCAAATGATTGTTGAATCTCTAGTCACTGCTTTAGATGATCACACTCTACCGGTTATAAAAACTGAATCTTTAAATGCTGCCTCTCTTTTTGACCAAGTTCAATCGAAAGACGGTAAGGTTGTTGCGACAAAACCTGGCCTCCTGGCTAGAGCAAACAACGGTTATCTGATCGTTTCAGCAAACTTGATCTTAGCAAACCCAGGAAGCTGGTTACTGCTTAAATCTGCGCTGCTTGGTGAAGCCGTAGAGCCTATCAGTAGCAACCCTGAGCACTTGAACCAATCTCCAACTTTGCCTCTTACCTACAACATTAAGTTGATTGTGGTTGGTGATAGAGCTCAATTAGGTGACCTTGATTATCTAGACAGCGATATTCAAACCGGTTTTTGCCTATTTAGCGAAATTGAGCAAGATATCAAGATCTCTGAAGAGAGTTTGACTCAATATCTTGGTTACCTTAAGTGGCTTCAACTACGCTATGAACTGCCAACCATCACGCAACAAGCGTTGACGGGCATTCTTACTGCCGGAGCAAGAGAGACTGAAGATCAAAGCTATACTCCATTATGCCCTATTTGGCACAATGCGTTATTGAACGAAGCTTTGATTGAAGCTAACAATGGTGAGATTGATATTCACCATATCCAACAAGCTCAACAACACAAATACAACCGAGAGTCGTACCTACCAGAACGCGCTCTTGATGATATTCGAGATGGCCAAGTCATTATTGAAACTGAAGGTGAACAAGTTGGTCAGGTTAATGGCCTAACAGTCATCGATGTTCCTGGGCACCCGATATCGTATGGTGAACCTGCACGAATCTCCTGTGTTATTCACTTTGGTGATGGTGATATTGCCGATGTTGAGCGCAAGGCCGAACTTGGTGGTAATCTTCATGCTAAAGGTATGATGATCATGCAAGCATTTGTGAGCAGCGCACTCAACCTAGAAGATCCGCTACCTTATGCCGCTTCTGTGGTATTTGAGCAATCGTATTGCGAAGTAGATGGCGATAGTGCTTCTCTAGCAGAGCTTTGCTCTTTGGTGAGTGCTTTGTCTGAATACCCTATCAATCAACAAATTGCGGTTACTGGTGCAGTGGACCAATTTGGTCGTGTACAAGCGGTTGGTGGGCTAAACGAGAAAATCGAAGGCTTTTACCATGTGTGTAAGCACAATGGCTTAACTGGCGAACAAGGTGTGATCCTTCCAAGATCGAATTTAAGGCACCTCGCACTGAAGCCAGACCTTATTGAAAGCATTAAGAATGAAGAATTCCATATTTGGTCTGTGTCTAATGTAGATGAAGCAATTCCTCTCATTATGAACAAACCATTTAGAGACGATGAACAAGAAAGCGTTCTGAGCAAAATCGCGGAACGTATTGAAAACTTTGAAAGACATGAGCACCCTATTGGAATCGTTGGACGCATTAAAAACTGGTTTGTCTAGTACTGATCGGACTTGTTTAGCGTACACCTGTTCACTAATATGCACCTATCAAAAATCGGAGTAATTGATAATGCAAAACAAACGTGATTCTTACACTCGCGAAGAGCTTCTAGCATCAAGCCAAGGCGAACTATGGCCACAAGGTCCTCAACTACCAGCACCGAACATGCTAATGATGGATCGCATCACTAAAATGTCTGAAACTGAAGGTGATTACGGTAAAGGTTTAGTTCTTGCTGAGCTGGATATTACTCCTGACCTATGGTTCTTCGATTGTCACTTCCCAGGTGACCCTGTAATGCCGGGTTGTTTAGGCCTTGACGCAATGTGGCAGCTTGTTGGCTTCTACCTTGGTTGGGTTGGCGGCGAAGGTAAAGGTCGTGCTCTAGGTGTTGGCGAAGTGAAATTCACTGGTCAAATTCTACCTACAGCGAAAAAAGTAACTTACGAGATTCACATGAAGCGTGTTGTTAACCGTCGCCTAGTTATGGGCCTTGCGGATGGTCGCGTACTTGTTGATGGTAAAGAGATCTACGTTGCTAAAGATTTGAAAGTTGGCCTTTTCCAAGATACGTCAGCATTCTAATCTAACTATTAGATTTTTAATAAAGCAGCCCATGGCTGCTTTATTTTATTGTAATAAATTTAGTTATAGTGCATTAAGGTATCACATGTTAACCTTGAAACAGGATAAATCCACCAGCGATACGCTTATGATAGCGAAACTAGAATGCTACATAGCTCTGGGAATCTTTGTATTGTTCTGAAACTAACAAGGCTCCAGCCGTTGTAATCAACAGACAATGGAGCCCTGACCTTGAATTCTTTGCGCCCTATCTACTTATAGAGACCTGATTGCTTATCATCTTTGGCATCACGCCAACCACCTAACCAATAAGACCGAGAGTCCATTTGGCTATATGGGCAAGCTTCTTGCGACCTACCATTTAAACCAGCTTTGTAGCCTTGAGATTGTGCTCGTTCTAGTCGATCACGCTTTTGTCTCTTCATAGTGCAGTCCTCATACGGGTGTTCCATTTACTAACATACAATGATTACAACTTTGCGGAGTTTTTGTGACTCCAACTTTAAGAATCGATCAGATTTTCACTTTTCTCAAGGCGAAAAAAAGCCCGAGTTCAGAATTGTGAACTCGGGCCCAAGAGATAAATTATTTAAATTTTCTGCGGAACCCTAACAGACCAAGCACAGTCAAAGTTAACCAACCTAGGCTACCACCTTGACGATCAACTTTCTCTGAGTCGGCACTACGAGTTTGGATATCAGCTTTAGTTGCACCGGCAATTGGTACAAGCTTAACTGCAACAACCTCTTCTACCGCGTTAGATGACGCGCCACCACAGTATGAGTTGTGAGACGTTGTGTCATACGGTTGAGTCGTTCCTCCAACTGTACATTTGATAGCAGTAGCAGAGATCACACCAGCATCGTTAATGTCAGTAGCATCAATAATTCGGAACTTGTTGTTCTCTCCGGAAACATTACCATCATTTGTTAGATCATCTAACCACCAAGCCTGACCGTTAAAGATGTCTACACGACGAGCTTCAGTTGATGAAGACACGTTATAAGGATATATAAAGCCTCTGTGTCTTCTTTCACTACCATCAACCTCACGAGTGGTTTCTGCATCTATTTGGCCAACAAACTCATTAAAGTTGTTAACTGCTTTAGCTTCACCGCTCGAACCGCCGAAGAAGATACCACCAGACAAGTACGTTGCTGTTGGGTTTTTGGCATCAATTACAACGAAAGGCTTATTACCTGCACTACCACTCTCTGGTACATAACCATTACGCTTAGAATAACCAACAGCGAACAAATTATCGTTGATGTCAGTCGCTACAGAGTTACTGTATCTAGCATCATCGTTGGACGAGCCTGACTTAACCTCGGCACCGCTAATAATTTTAGTTTCCCAGGTCGCACCAGTAATATCTAACGCGTCACTCACAAAGACACTTGCATTCATGTCTTGTAAATCACCATTACCATTCACTGTATCGAAACCTACGCCGTATAACTTCCCGGAGTTTTCCGCAAGGCCACGCATGCTTCCCTGAGCAAAGTAGTCTCCAGTTTGGGGGATATCACCTTGCTTCCAAATAAATTGGTGAACTTCTCCGTCTTTCCAGATAGCAGCTTTAGAGCTGAATGTCGTATCAGAAGTATCCGTTTTAGGTCCCTGTACCGAAATGCTACCAAAGTTATAAACTATGTCTGTAGTACCATCATTAACAGTTAAAGCTCCCCAAGCGCGAGACTCTGACGATGCGGTAAGAGGTACAGTTGTCACTGCATTATAGCGAATATCATTCCCGTTCGATTCAATACCCAATGGTGCGCCAGAATCATCAAGTCCAGTAATCGATACGTTAAACGAACTGATAGAACTGCCACCCTCGCCAACAAAAGCTTTCGCGTTTACATAGCTGAGGTCGCTTTCTTTACTCCAGGTAGCCCAACGATTGTCAGCCCAACTTTCACATGTAGAATACCTCAGCTCTCGGTAACAGTAGTTTTCAAAATCGTCGCGCTCTTGAATGTATTGAAACGGCGCATCCATAGCAAACGGAACTTCTTCACGATAACCGATTCCATCGATTGCATTGCGAGTTTCACCAGCTAATTTAAAGCTGTCACATGCAACTCCACCGACAGTACCAGTAGTAAAACAACTCTCTGTTCCAGAAACAGTCGCTGGCTGAATCGCAACACCAAAGATTTCAGATGCACCGGTAATCGAAGGAGTTACTTCCACTACCTTGTAAAGCGCTGCGTTGGCGTTAGTTGCAGCAAAAACTAATGCTGCAACTGTTGTTAATTTAAATTTAGTACAAGTCATTATTACTTCTTAACTTTCCTGTTGTAGTGCCTCGAGCTCTTCCCAGCGCTCAAAAGCAACTTCAAGCTCCTGCTCTGCTGCAGATAGCTTATCTAATACTGGTTGTGTCTGCTCTACAGATTTTGAAAAGAAGCTTGGATCGTTGACTTCTTCCTGAAGAGTTTCAATTTGAGTTTCCAATTCTTCTAAACGCATTGGTAGCGCTTCTAGTTCTCGTTGTAGCTTATACGATAACTTCTTAGGTTTAGCCTTAACTGGCGCAGTTTTGGGAGTTTCCTCAACTACTTTCTCAGGCTTTGATGGCTTTTCAACCTGTCGGTACTCTAATGCTTGTTTTCTTTGCTGCTGAGCATCGTGATAACCACCAACAAATTCTTCAATAACGCCATTACCTTCAAAGATCCAACTTGTCATAACCGTGTTATCAACAAACTGACGATCGTGGCTCACTAAAAGAAGCGTACCCTGATAGTTGGCAAGCAAATCTTCTAAAAGTTCCAAAGTTTCGATATCTAGATCGTTGGTTGGCTCATCGAGAATCAATAAGTTGTTCGACTTAAGGAAGATACGAGCTAGTAACAGACGGTTTTTCTCACCACCAGATAGTGCTTTAACAGGAGTACGAGCACGTTTTGGAGAGAATAAGAAATCTTGTAAGTAGCTGAGTGCATGACGCTCACGGCCACCTACAGTGACTTCTTGCTTACCATCCGCTAAGTTATCGATTACAGACTTCTCAGGGTCTAGAATTTCGCGGTATTGGTCGAAGTAAGCCACTTCAAGTTTAGTACCACAATGCAGACGACCTGAATCAGGCTTAAGCTGGTCAAGAAGCAGCTTAAGTACCGTACTCTTACCACAACCGTTAGGACCAATCAGAGCGATACGATCACCACGCATGATGTTGAAGCTGAAGTCTTTAACAATCTCTTTGCTTTCGAAGCCAAAGTTAATGTTCTCAGCTTCAAATACAATCTTGCCTGAACGCTGGCCATCGTCGATTTGGATGATCGCTTTGCCTTGCACTTCACGACGGTTCAAACGTTCTTCACGTAGCTTCTTAAGCGCACGTACGCGGCCTTCGTTACGAGTTCGACGAGCTTTAATGCCTTGACGAATCCATACTTCTTCCTGAGCGAGCTTTTTATCAAATTCAGCGTTCTGCATCTCTTCAACACGAAGCGCTTCTTCTTTCTCAACAAGATAGTTTTCGTAATCACCCGGGAAAGAGCTCAATTTACCGCGATCAAGATCGACAATACGTGTTGCCATCGATTTAATGAACGCACGGTCATGCGAGATAAAGATGATTGAACCGCGGAAGTCTTTCAGGAAACCCTCTAACCATTCAATGGTCGCAACATCCAAGTGGTTAGTCGGTTCGTCAAGTAGAAGCACGTCAGGATCACATACAAGCGCACGAGCAAGCGCCGCTTTACGTTGCCAACCACCAGATAAATCAGTCAGCTTTGTTTCAGCTGTCAACTTAAGTGCAGCCAATACGTTGCTTACGCGATCTTCAAAGCGCCATGCATTCGCATGATCCAATTGCTCTTGAACACGAGTAAGACGATTTAGGTTCTTTTCACTAGGGTCAGTACCGATGAGATCCAGAAGATCATGATAGATCTTCAACTGTTCACCGATTTCCGCTAGGCCACCAGCAACGTAATCATAAACGGTACCTTGCTCATTGCGCGGTGGATCTTGCTCAAGGCGAGATACAACCACATCTTGTGTGATTTGCATCTTGCCGTCGTCCATGATGATGTTCCCAGACAGGATTTTCATCAACGTAGACTTACCTGCGCCATTGCGCCCTACTAAACACACACGTTCGTTTTCTTGCAGTGCGAAGTCCGCACGATCTAATAACGGGTGATCGCCAAACGCTAATTGCCCATTATGAATTGTAAGTAATGCCATTCTTCTTTAACCAATCTTTAAGTTCTAACAAGCCAAATGGCCAGTTAAGCTCTGAGCTTTGAGAAAGGTCAGAGCTTTCAAATTTGAGCACCGGAATAGTGACCCCGTAACGGGAAAAGAGCTCATCATCAAATGCAATGTCGACAACGTTGACGTGATGGCTAATGTTTAACTGTTCCGTGAGTTGGAATGCCATCTCACATAGATGGCACCCTTCTGTACTGTAGAGAGTCAGCACTATATATCCTTATACAATCTCTTAACTACTTATGTGTAATCAACCAGCAGTTATGAATGTGCTTATTGCGAGAGAAGTCCAATGGAAGCGTCTTAGCTGAGATATTTTGAGCTTTAAGACCTAACGCTTCTAGACCTTCTAGATCCATTTTGAAGTGACGTTTGTTGTTAGAGAACACAATCGTGCCTTCTTCACGAAGAAGACGCTTAAGGTTTTCCATCAACTGAATATGATCACGTTGAACATCGAAAGATTGATCCATACGCTTTGAGTTTGAGAACGTAGGTGGATCAATAAAGATCAGGTCGTAAGAACCCTGCTCTTTAACCAACCACTGTAAGCAGTCAGCTTGCACAAACTGATGTTGACGACCAACACGGCCATTAAGCTCCATGTTCTGTTTTGCCCACTCAAGGTAGGTATTAGACATATCAACCGTTGTTGTAGAACGCGCGCCACCTACAGCAGCATGAACAGATGCACTGCCTGTGTAAGCGAACAGGTTTAGGAAATCTTTACCTGCAGCCATCTCACCGATACGACGACGAGTGATCTTATGATCTAGGAACAAGCCTGTATCTAAGTAATCATGAAGATTAACAATCAGCTTAACGCCGTATTCGTTCACTTCTAGGTTAGATGAGTCTTGAGCCATCTTCTGGTATTGAGAACGGCCTTTCTGCTTCTGACGAACCTTTAGAACCACATTGTTCGCTTCAACGCCCGTTACTTGAATAGAAGCACGGATGATATCGGTTAAGCGACGTTTTGCCTTCTCTTCCGGAACATCTTTAGGCGCTGCGTATTCTTGAATCACAAGGTGACCTGGGTATACGTCAATCGCTACATTGTATTCTGGTAAGTCAGCATCGTAGATACGGTAACAATCTAATTGCTCTTTCTTAGCCCACTTGCCAATTTTACCGATGTTCTTTTTAAGTCGGTTTGCAAAGTCAGGAGCAATCAGCTGTTCTTGCTCGCCCGTTGGACGTTCTGACATCGGACGATCTGAAATTGAGTAGTTCTTTTGGTGACACGGTAACGCACCATTATTCAATTTGAACTGTTTGTCTGCACGCATGCGTAAGCAGCTTAGTAACTCGTCTGAGCTAGAGAAGATAGATGCGTTGCAACCACCAAATTCCGCTTTAAGTTGTGCACCGAATGCGGTGTAAAGTGCAATTAGGCCAGGCTCTGTACCCAGACGCTCACCATAAGGTGGGTTAGAAACAATCACACCATCAGTAAATTCCGTAGGGCGCTTAAGCTTTGCTGCATCACCTACTTCGAATTCAATCAGATCTTCTACACCAGCACGACGAGCATTGTCGCGCGCTGTTTTGATCATGCGTTCATCGTTGTCGTAACCATAGAACTTACATTCTACTTTCTTAACGCCACGACGACCTTGAACGTTCGCTTCAGCTTTAACTTCAGCCCAAAGCTCTGGTTCGAAATCTTCTAGTGATTCAAAACACCACTTCTGGCGTTTAACACCAGGAGCCATGTTTGCAGCCATCATTGCCGCTTCAATCACTAACGTACCTGAACCACACATAGGGTCTAAGAATGGTTTCGTTGCATCCCAACCACTACGAAGAAGAATCGCTGCAGCAAGCGTTTCACGCAGAGGTGCGCGACCTGATTCAGGACGATAACCACGTTGGTGAAGACCGCTTCCCACCATATCAACACCAAGAATCGCTTTATCACGGTGTAGACGAACGTGAATACGAATGTCTGGGTTCTCTTTACTGATAGAAGGACGAGGCAAAGACTTCTTCTCGAAGCAATCAACAACGGCATCTTTTACTTTCATCGCACCGTATTGGCTGTTACGGATTTCGTTGTTCGTACCATTAAAGTCAACAACGAAACGCTTAGAGCTATGGAATTGATTTACCCAGTTAACCGCAGTGGTTGATAGGTACAAATCCATGTCGTCCATACAAGTGAATTCAGAAAGGACACGTACAAATCGAGAAGCCAAACGGCTCCACAAACAACAACGATAAATTTGCTCATTGGTCGCTTTGAATTTAACACCTGCTTGAACAGGTTTTGCGTTTGTAATCCCTAGTTGGGTTAGTTCTTCAACTAATAAATTCTCAAGGCCGTTTGAGGTAACCGCTAGATATTGATTCATAGTGTTCTTTTATTGATAAAAATGAGCTCGATTATACCTGAATTTGTAACTAGAGCATCACACTAAACGCGTCTTTTCATTGAATCTTTCGACTAACTGGCTAGCAAATGCACAGTCTTGAAGCGATCGCTTACCCACATCCCCTTAGAACACAAGACCTATCGAACCAACTCCATTTCTGACCATTTGTTAACCAAAACAGCAATGTGAATTTATATTCACCTTTAAACTGGTATATACCAGGAGGGATTTGTGGGTGAAATTTAGCTACAAAAGACCAAAAACAGGGAATAAAGATGGACCAACTACACTTCTAGCGATGAAAAAAAACTGAAATTAAGGCGAAAAAATAGTCGTAAGTTCACTATTTAAATGGTTAAGCAGTGATGTATTTATCAGGATGAGGTTTTTTAGGCACAAAAAAATCGGCTATTGAGCCGATTTTGGGGAAGGTTTGACAGGTTTACGCGTTGCGATGTGTGTGAGAAATGATGGACTGAATAGAAGGCTAACCGACCATCGCAATGTGCGTTTGATGAAGAATAGCGTTCGCGTCTATCATTCTATCGTGCATGACCTTAATCGAGTCGCCAAAGCGTAACCCTTTTGAAGGTGTAAGCAGAAACTCTTCTAGGTCGACAAATGCACATAGGCTCGCGCACTCTCCCACTTCTAATACAATGAAATACCCTAAGCTATGTTCGTTATTCATTTGTACGATATCCCCTTCTTGAGGATATTCATGCCCAGCGCCCTGTGAGTCGAAGAACCAACTCTTAGGCTGTACAGGCTTATGGAAGCGTTTTGCTGCCACACAATAAAGCGCGAGTTCAGCTTGACGAGGCTCAGACAGTTCTAAGCCAGAAATTTGTTCTTTGAAGGTTTGGTATGAAGATGCGTCATCAACGGTGAATTCATTATCTCTAAACGCGCAGTCCACCAGCTTATTGCGGACCAGATTCGTTTTGAAAATCATATCCTCTCCGAGGTTTAGCATTAATGAACATTGCTGCTCATCGTAATACCAACTCCATGTATCGCTAGGTTTAAGCATCATTTCGTCTCACACTGTTGAACCATTCCATTAGGTAAAACGCAAAATTACCTTCAATTACAGTAATTTTACTGAGCAATAGGCAAAAAAAAAGAGGAAATGAATTCCTCTTTCTTATCGCTTTTCTCTACAACTCAGTAAGTTACAGTGTCTCTTTTAGTAAGACGATGCCAGATTGTCGCTTTTCAAGAATAAAAGCAATTTTAAGCTTATAGATTTTTAACGATGTCGCCAACTAGGCCTGGACCTTTGTAGATGAAACCAGAGTAAACTTGTACAAGCTTCGCGCCTGCCATCATTTTCTCTTTTGCAGCAACATACGAGTCAACACCACCTACTCCAATGATCGGCAGTTTGTCACCAAGCTCTTCGTGAAGTTTGCGAACTACTTCAGTGCTGCGAGATTGAACTGGACGTCCACTTAGGCCACCCGCTTCATCGCAATGTTTCATACCTTCAACGATTGAACGATCCAATGTTGTATTTGTTGCGATCACACCATCGATCTTATTTTTGATCAATGATTCACAAATTTGGCTAATTTCGTCGTCACTTAGATCCGGAGCAATCTTAAGAGCAAGAGGCACATATTTACCATGCTTCTCTTCCAGTTCAGATTGTTTGGTTTTAAGTTCAGACAACAGATCGTCTAGAGCTTCGCCGTATTGTAGAGAACGAAGTCCTGGAGTATTTGGTGAAGAGATGTTCACAGCAATGTAACCAGCGTATTGATATACCTTCTCCATACAGATCAAGTAATCTTCAGCGCCCTTTTCAATTGGTGTGTCTTTGTTCTTACCGATGTTAATACCTAAGATGCCATCGTAGTTCGACTTCTTAACATTCTCAACAAGGTTGTCGACGCCTAGGTTGTTAAAGCCCATGCGGTTGATGATACCTTCAGCTTCTACAAGACGGAATAAACGAGGTTTGTCGTTACCCGCTTGTGGACGTGGAGTCACTGTTCCTACTTCTACGAAACCAAAACCCATAGCGCCAAATGCATCAATACATTCGCCGTTTTTATCTAGGCCTGCCGCGAGGCCAACTGGGTTTTTAAAAGTAAGACCCATGCACTCTACAGGTCGATGAGGTAATTGTTGGCGATACAAAAGATCAATTGGTGTGCCTGTAAAGCGTTTGAAATTTTGAATTGCAAGATCATGTGCCTTTTCGGCATCAAGTTGGAAAAAGCCAGTTCTGGCTAGACGGTAAAGCATTGTGCCTCCGATAGAAAAAAGCCCCGTGTAAACGGGGCGATATTATTTACTTATTTACCCAACTATTCAATCTATTACTGTCTGTAAGGGTAAGATAATCGAGTTTGCTAACGAATGAGGTTCATTATTAAGCAAACGTTATCGTTTCTTCAGGTTATTAACCCATTTCTAATCTCAACCTTAGTACAGCCACCAACTCACTTAACAACAAACAACGTGTCCGTCGAGGTTGGTCCTTCAAAAATCGTTAGTTCTATTGATCCCACTTTACCGAAACGAAAAAGGCAGACCTTGTGGCCTGCCCTTATATTTTTCGTTTTATCTAGTGACTAGTCTTTCGACATGCAGTTTAGATTCAACAACATCAATTCACGTAACGCCACTGAGAACTTAGCAAACTCATGAACAGAACCCACTTTGAATTCGTTCAAGATGCTCTCCCAACGATGCAGAGAAACAGAGTTACTTTCCATCCAGTCATCAAGCGCTTTAATCACATCGATGTCTGAAGCACAGCCACAGTTAAGTACTTGGCCAGTTAGCTGACGTTGTTGCCAATCCAGATCTTCTCTGAATGCAGCACGTGCCAGCGCTTGCCAGTTGTTGTCTACAGCTTGGCCATTGATTTGCTTCAAGAACCAGTGCAGTGACAAACGGTCGCCAAGGTTGAAGTAAAGCTTAGACGCTTGTTGTACTGTTTTACCTGTTTCACGAGCTACTGTGGATATATCCAGTGCTGAGTACAGGCTAGACAAACGAGCCACTGAATTAGCTAGCTCAGCGTTTACACCTTGGTCAATCCATAGTTGAGCCATTGCTTGATGCTCTTCTACTTCTGATGCGACTAGGTTTTCGTCCAGTTTTTCAGTAATCGCAGCCACATCACCTTGGTAAAGCTCAATCAATGCGTTCACTGACTGTTTACCCGTACGGTTTCTTAGCAACCAGCGTGCTAGGCGACGAAGCGTACGACGCACATGGTAAAGCAATTCGTATTGAGCTTCAGAACTTGAGATGTTGTCCAGTTCACGGATGCTCTTTAGTACCTTACCTAGACCGTAGATTTCACGTGATGCCGCGTAAGCATTCGCAATATCAACAATGTTCGCGCCCGTCTCTTCTTGCAAACGAGTCACAAAGTTACAGCCCATCTCGTTAACCATTTGGTTAGCAAGCGCAGTTGCAATGATCTCGGCACGTAGTGGATGGTTATCCATGTGCTGGGAGTAGTTACGGCGTAACTCCGTTGGGAAGTATTGCATCAGTTGTTGAGCATGGAACTCATCATTCGCAATATCATCACTTACAAGATCTTCTTTTAGAACCATTTTACCGTAAGCGATCAATACTGATAGCTCAGGTCTTGTTAGTGCTTGGCCTTGCTTCTCACGCTCTAACAGCGTTTCGTCATCTGGGATGTATTCCAAACCACGGTCTAAATACCCTGCTTTTTCCATTGTGTGGATGAAGCGGATTTGCTCTTTCACTAAGCCAACACCTTGATGCTCAGTCACAGAGATGGACTCAGCTTGGCAGTACGCATCATCTAGTACGATTTCACCAACTTCATCTTCCATTGACTCAAGCACTTGGTTACGTTGCTTAACGGTTAGATCACCATTAGACACTAAGCCATTCAAGAAGATCTTAATGTTAACTTCGTTATCCGAGCAATCTACACCACCAACGTTATCAACAAAGTCAGTATTCACTCGACCGCCCGTTAGAGCGTATTCAATACGACCCAATTGAGTCATACCCAAGTTACCGCCTTCACCAACAACCTTAGCTTTTAGGTCACGGCCATCAATACGTAGCACGTCATTTGCACGGTCACCCACATCAGTATGAGTCTCGCTAGAAGACTTAACGTAAGTACCAATACCGCCATTCCAAAGTAGATCAACCTGCATAGACAAGATCGCTTTGATCAAGTCGTTTGGTGCCATAGAAGCTTTCTTGGTACCCAGCATTTTCTGAATTTCAGGTGTTAGGGAAATAGACTTCGCTCGACGAGAGAAGATGCCACCACCTTGAGAAATCAGGTCTTTATTGTAATCTTCCCAGCTTGAACGAGGCAGATTAAACAGACGGTCACGCTCTACCCAGCTTGATGCCGACTCTGGATTCGGGTCAATGAAGATATGCATGTGGTTAAACGCAGCTTGTAAGCGAATATGCTTAGATAGCAGCATACCGTTACCAAATACGTCGCCCGCCATATCACCTACACCAATTGCAGTGAAGTCTGTGCTTTGACAGTTGATGCCCATTTCACGGAAGTGACGTTTAACAGATTCCCAACCACCTTTCGCCGTGATACCCATAGCTTTATGGTCGTAACCGTTAGAACCACCAGAGGCAAACGCGTCACCTAACCAGAAGTTGTACTCTTCAGCTACCGAGTTCGCTAGATCTGAGAATGTCGCGGTACCTTTATCGGCAGCTACAACCAAGTACGGGTCATCTTCATCGTGACGAACAACACTCTTAGGTGGGATAACCTCACCTTCAATGATGTTGTCTGATACGTCTAGTAAGGCACGGATGAAGCGCTTGTAACAACGTTGACCTTCAGCAAAGATCTCATCTCGGCCAGACATAGTGTGTTGACGCTTACAAACAAAACCACCTTTAGCACCAACCGGAACGATAACCGTGTTCTTAACTTGTTGCGCTTTAACTAGACCTAGAATCTCAGTACGGAAGTCCTCTTGACGGTCTGACCAACGTAAACCACCACGTGCTACTTTACCGCCACGTAGATGAACACCCTCAATATCTGGTGCGTAAACGAAGATTTCAAACGCAGGAACCGGCGCAGGGATATCTGGAATCTCGCTTGGTCTCATTTTCAGAGCCAACCAAGGTTTAGACTGCTTGTTCTCATCTACTTGGTAGTAGTTAGTGCGAAGCGTTGCAGTGATCATTTCCATGTAGCGACGAATGATACGATCATCATCCAAGCTCTCTACATGATCCAACTGTTCAGTGATCTTCTTAATAAGATCTTGTTGGCCTTTCACGCTGCCCTTCAGTTTAGGATCGAAACGCTTGCCGAATAAGCTCACTAGCCCTTTTGCTAACTCTGGGTAATGAGACAATGTGTCTTCAATGTATTGTTGGCTGAATGGGAAACCCACTTGACGCATGTAACGAGCATAAGCACGTAAAATTGAGATTTCACGGCCAGAAAGACCAGCGCCAAGTACCAAACGGTTGAAACCATCGCTGTCTAACTCACCCGCCCAAATTGCTGCGAACGCTTGTTGGAAAAGATCGCGCGCTTCGCGAAGATCGATAGTCTTATCGCTCTTGTGCAACATCGAGAAATCAAGGATCCAATATGTCACACCATTAGTTTTACGCACTTCATAAGGTGATTCACCAATAACGCGTAGGCCAAAGTTTTCAAGCATTGGCATAACATCAGAAAGGTGAATTGGCTCATCGCTGTGGTAGAACAACTTCAAACGAACTGCTTTTGAATCTGCCGCCTCTTCTTGAGGACGGTAGAAAAGCATACCCAATTTGTTGTCTTCACTTAGTGCTTCTAAACGCTCAATATCCGCAACTGCAGAACCTGGCATCATGTCTTCTTTGTACGAACGTGGGAATGCACGCATGTACTCTTTCGACAATGGAAGCCCTTTGCTCTCACCGAAGTTTGCAATGATTGATTCAGACAGGCGGTCATCCCACGTAGACGATACTTCCATTAAATTTTGCTCAATTGTTTTCACGTCCACATCCATGTTGTTGTTATCAACACGAACAATATAGTGCGTTCTCGCCAGTGGGCTTTCAGAGAAGTAAGTTGTGAATTCAACCTCTTCTTCACAACCAAAGTACTGTTTCAAGATGCGTTGTGTTTGGCGGCGAAGCTCAGTGTTGTAACGATCTTTTGTTACGTAAACCATGCAGCTGAAGAAACGGCCAAACGGGTCTTTGCGAACGAACAGACGCAGAAGATCGCGATCTTGCATTTGTACTACGCCAGTACCCACTTCAAGTAACTCTTCTTCTCGAGCTTGAAGCAGTTCATCACGTGGGTAGTTTTCAAGAATGTTGTGCAGTGCTTTGTAAGAGTATGAACCCTCACGATAACCACTCGCGTCTAAGATTCGGTCTACTTTCTCACGAACAAGAGGAATCGTTTCAACGGTTTGGTTATAAACAGCAGACGTGTAAAGACCAGTAAAGCGGTGCTCACCAATGACCTTACCGTTCTTATCGAACTTCTTAATACCGATGTAATCGTTGTAAGCTGGGCGGTGAATGCGTGAAGCCGTGTTGCCCTTGGTTACAATAAGTACATAAGGCTTTTTCGCTTCAAGGCGTGCCGAATCAGAAAACTCAGACAACTTAACGTTGCGTACACGATCTGAATTCGCAAACAAACCAAGACCTTGCTCCTTGGTCGGTTGCAGTTCAGTGTCGCCGTTAACTGAAACTAGGTCATATTCCTTATAACCCATGAATGTAAAGTTGTGTTCACCTAACCAACGAAGAAACGCCAACGTTTCATTAAAACGTTGGCCATCTACAGGAATGCTCTCTTTCTGCTTTTCTACTTGATTGGTTACTTCTTCAAGTCTTTCAACCATCTTCAACCAATCGTTCACAACTAAGCTAGTATCGGTAAAGATATCCAGTAGCTCCGTTTTAAGAGCTGTCATTTCAGCTTTACTGCTAAGACGGTCTACTTCGATATGGAAAAGCGATTGGAATGCACCTTCGTTATTGCTAACACCGACAACACTGCCCTTATCTGAGCGAGAGATTTGTGTTGGGTTATGAAGCATAAGGTGAGAAGAAAGGTCTAGGCGAGTAAGTGCCATTTTTACAGAATCAACAAGGAACGGACTGTCTGGAACGACTATCTCAACGATAGTATGAGTAGACTGCCAACCTTGACGACTTACCGTCGGGTTGAAAACGCGTACAGAGATTTCGTCGGCTTTCTTTTCATTGATGTGATGCCATAAGCTAACTACAGCACCATATAAATCGGATTCGTTTCTCTGAGTTAGATCGTCGTGAGAAACGTTACTAAACAAGTGTTGAGCAAGTTGAGTTACGAGAGGTCGATGAGCAAGGTCAAGTTTGTCTTGAATCAGCTTGTAAACTTTTTCAAGTAAAACTGGAACCACAGTTTCACGTGCGGTCATAGTCACACTCCACAATTAGAATTATATTTTATTATTAGGGGGATCACTTAAGCTAGTGTTTGAAACGTGCCGCTGAGCGCTTTTCTACTAACGAGTTAAGCAAAGGTAATGCATTCATTTATTGTAAAAGCATTATTGAAAAATAGTTAATTGTTTTGGAGGTGGTAAGAGGTGAAATGTTTGATTATGTGATTAAGATTCCTTTTAACTCACTAGGCACGCCAAGGTTTACAGAGCTTCCAACTTAATAAACTTATTTTTTTGGTCAGTTGTCAGCCTAAACTGCCCTCTAACCCCTATTTGTGTAAGAAATGGTCTGAATCGAGTTGCAGGTAACTGTAAACGTAAACCTGTTGTTGTTATCACTTGAACTTTACTTGCCGCACCAGAATAGCTGGCTAAAAACTGCTGATATGAGATGTTAAGTTGGAAAATATAGCGATTCATACGATACCTGTATAAATATACAGTGCCGGTATTTTTTGGCACTTGACGATGTCTGACTGTGAAACCTAGCTTGCAACTGAACTTGAAACTGCTCTAGCTTATCGAAAATTCGATGAACCAGAAACAAAAAATCAGTGGCAGATATTCTCTACCACTGACGACTTTTCTTGATAAGTAAACCGTTACTTGAGTACGTTTAACTTAAGCTTCTAGTGCCTTCGTTACTTTCTCAAATAAGTCTTTAGCTAGGTTGTCCATCCCCTTTAAAGTCTCAAGTTCTTTCTTGATCAGAGCTTGGCGTTCATCATCGTACTTACGGAATTTAAGAAGCGGGTCAATCAGACGTGAAGCAACTTGCGGGTTACTGCTGTTAAGCTCACGCAAGATCTCGCCAGCAAACTCATAGCCCTGACCTGACTTGTCATGGAACTGTACCGGGTTCATGTTTAAGAATGAACCAACCAAGTTACGAGTTCGATTCGGGTTCTTCAAACTAAACGCTTGATGTGACATCGATGCTTTGATCACTTCAAGAGCATTGGAACTTGGGTTTGTACCTTGTAGAGCAAACCACTTATCCATAACAAGACCATCGTGTTTCCACTTGTCGCTGTAATCCGCCATCAAGGTTTCACGACATGGTAGTTGCGCACTGTTTGCCGCACCCATTGCTGCCATTGTATCGGTCATGTTGTTTGCTTGTTGGTACATTGCAACAACCAAATCGTTACCCTGTTCTGTGTGCGCTAAGTAACTTAGGCAAACTTTACGTAAAGTGCGCTTACCAATCGAATCGTGATCGATTGTGTATTCAGTGAGAGCATTGCTGTGATAAACCGCAGCTAACTCGTCTTTAAGTTCAGCGGCTAATGTTACTTTCATTGAGTTAAGAACAGATGCAACCGCATCAATATCAACACGCTCGTACCAACCTGATACTTCATTATGGCTTGGCAGTGAAAGCATTTCTGCGATAAACGCAGGCTCTAGTGAATCACTCAGCAGTACGCCACGGAATGCATCAACAACAGAATCAGAAAGCTCAAATGCTTGACCCTGTTGAACCTTCTCAACGTTGCTGCGAATATACTTAGCCAATAGCATTTGACCAGCATCCCAACGAGAGAACTCATTGCGCGCATTCACCATCAAGAAGATAAGCTCTTCATCTGAATAGTCGTACTCCAATTTCACTGGCGCAGAGAATTCACGAAGTAGTGATGGGATTGGTTGTTCAGAAACGTTTTCAAACACGAAGGTTTGTTCCGATTCTTTGACATCTAATACGTTATTAACTGGCTTTCCGTTACATTGTAACTCAACAACATCACCTGAAGCCGTGTACAGCTCGATATCCAGAGGGATATGCAAAGCCTGCTTTTCAGTTTGCTCATGCGTTGGTGCCGTTACTTGGCGAGTTGTTAACGTGTATTGTTTGTTTTCTGCATCGTAATGACTTTCAACAGACAGCGTCGGCGTACCAGACTGGCTGTACCATAAGCGGAACTGAGATAGGTCAACGCCAGATGCATCTTCCATTGCCGCGACGAAGTCTTCACATGTTGCAGCCGTGCCATCATGACGTTCAAAGTAAAGCTTCATGCCTTTTTGGAAACCGTCTTCACCCAACAATGTGTGGATCATTCGGATCACTTCGCTGCCCTTTTCGTAAACAGTCAATGTGTAGAAGTTATTCATTTCTATCACTTTTTCAGGACGAATTGGGTGTGACATTGGGCTTGCGTCTTCAGCGAATTGTGGCCCGCGAATCATACGAACGTTGCTGATTCGGTTTACTGCGCGAGAGCCAAGATCAGACGAGAACTCCTGATCGCGGAATACGGTTAAGCCTTCTTTCAGACTTAACTGGAACCAATCGCGACAAGTCACTCGGTTACCAGTCCAGTTGTGGAAGTATTCATGGCCGATTACTGCTTCAATACCAAGGTAATCTGTATCCGTTGCAGTTTGGTCGTTTGCTAGAACAAACTTAGAGTTAAATACGTTCAGGCCTTTGTTTTCCATCGCACCCATGTTGAAGAAATCAACGGCTACGATCATGTATATGTCTAAGTCGTATTCAAGATTGAAACGCTCTTCGTCCCACTTCATTGAGTTAATCAAAGAAACCATCGCGTGGTTTGCACGGTCTAGATTGCCTTTATCAACAAAGATTTCTAGGTCAACTTTGCGACCCGATTGTGTAGTGTATGCGTCACGAAGTACATCGAAGTCACCCGCAACTAAAGCAAATAGGTATGCCGGCTTGGGATGTGGGTCTTGCCACTTCACCCAATGACGACCGTTTTCAGCTTCGCCTTCATCTACACGGTTACCATTGCTTAATAAGAATGGGTTTTCTGCTTTGTCTGCGATTACTGTGGTGGTGAATTTCGCCAACACATCTGGGCGATCCATGTAATAAGTAATACGACGGAAACCTTCGGCTTCACACTGAGTACAGAACGCACCACCCGACTTATACAAGCCTTCAAGTGCGCTATTCCCTTCAGGGTTAACTTCAGTAACGATGGTTAGAGTAAATTCTTTTGGAAGGTCATTCAGCGTCAGTTGAGTTTCAGACTGCTCGTACTGAGTCCATTCGTTGCCTTCAACCAAAACAGAAACCAACTTCAAGCCTTCACCATCAAGTACTAATGTCGCGCTGTCTTTCTCCTGCTTAACACTAGAAATAGCCGTAACAATGGATGCTGAATCGTATAAATCGAAAGTAAGATCGATATCAGAAATAGTGTGAGATGGTGATTGATAATCTTTACGATACTTGGCTTGAGGTGTATGTGCCATGACGGGTTCCTTTTGATCGTTATACGTAATTATTTGTTAACTGTATATATCTAAAGGTTGAACGCCAAGAACACAAGAGGAATATTAAAAAAAGGAGGCATTGTAAGAAAATGCCTCCATGTTTTGCTATTTTATCAATCAAATCAGAAAGGAAAGGCTAAGAAATGAACTGTGTACCATATTTTCAACGAGCCGATGTTATGGATAAAACTCGTACTTAACGTATGCGATTAAGCACTGCGAACATGTCTCCCTCTTCACCTTGCAGCGTCAACACATCACTGTTCAGTGTATATCGAGTACCGTGTTCACCGTTCTCATAAAGTAACACTAGCTGGTCGCCTTCGGTGTAATACACACCGCGACGAATGACTTCACCGCCTTCTTCATCTGATACTCGAAACATGAAAATAAAATCAGGTTGAAGCACTAAATCCATTTTTTGAATGTTACTCGCACGCAAATCGCTTCCAGACAGTTCGGCGCTTGACCATATTCCAGCCAGAGCGTTGGGCAAGGCTTTGGTGAACATAACACCATTAAGATTCAGCATATTATGATTGCTGCTGTACGCGTAAACTTGGGGCTCAGAAGTATTCAAACCCAAAATAATCGTATCTTCATTGGCGTTATACAAACCTTCCCAATGATCAACACTATAGTCTTTCTTTTGGATATCGATAGTGAATGAGTAATTTGAATCGAGAGTGAGTTTGATTGCTCTAAAGTTTTCAGTACCTTGCTCAGGATCTGGATTCATCAAATACCAATCGCCAAGCAACAGAGGAAGGTCAAAATGAGATAGATTACTATCACTTTTTGCTTGTTGACTGTTCGAAGCAACCTCGCTCCCAAAAGCAACAAAACTTAAACAAGATAAAATTAGTAGAATCCATTTCATACGCGCCCCCTCGTTTTCTTTAAGCTTAGGCTCGTAATGATTAGAAAGCGAAAAAATATGATCCAAGTCACTAAATTTTAAGTGCGAAGTAACTTAAATGTCATTATTCAACGAAAAACAGAGCTAAATGCCCCTTAATATTGCGTGTTCTTTACGACAATCTCAACGGTTACAATCAGATATTCCTGTCAAATCATAGACACAAAAAAAGCGAGCCTAAGCTCGCTTTTTAAAATAGTACGTCTTTTAACAGGCATTCTGTTTATTTCTTGATCATATCCAGCATGATAGCAACTGATTCATCAAGATAAGCATCCGGGGCTTCGTAGTCTTTTGGAATATCATCCAACGTTTTAAATGCCTCTAATTTAGCAGCTTTTTGACGTTGGTTAATACGCTCTAGACGAAGCGCATCCGCATCATCACTCTCTTGTTGACGAACCTTTTCATTAAGAGAAAGGTCGTTGTCGTCTTTATCTGCCTTATATTTTTCAATATCTTGCGCGATAAAGCCAAATTCCATGTCTGTTGCGATACGAGCTTGGTGTTTAGCCGTCAACGCTGCGATTTGCTCATCGTTACGCTGTAACACTGAGTACTTCGCTTTGTCGATGCTGTCCCAAGGAAGAGCATTGTCTTCAACACTTTCACCAGTATCGGCAGGATCAATTGGCGTTGGGTAAGCAATATCAGGCACTACGCCCTTGTTTTGCGTACTACCACCATTGATTCGGTAGAATTTCTGGATTGTGTATTGAACGTAACCCAACTCTTTATCGAACAAATCATAAATATGATTCAAAGAGCGATGCTGTTGCACCGTACCTTTACCGAAAGAGTTTTCACCCAAGATAATTGCACGACCGTAATCTTGCATCGCTGCTGCAAAGATTTCAGATGCTGAAGCACTATAGCGATTCACCAATACCGTTAACGGACCTTGGTAACTGATTTGGCCATCGGTATCACTGTTCACTTTAACACGACCGTAGCTATCACGAACCTGAACAACAGGTCCCTCTTTGATAAACAAACCAGAGAGTTCGGTTGCTTCAGTCAGTGCACCACCACCATTGTTTCGAAGGTCAACAATAATACCTTCAACACCTTGCTCTTTAAGCTCGGTGATCAGTTTATCGGTATCTTTAGAAAGGCCAACATAGAAACTTGGTACTTCTAGTACGCCAATCTTCTTGCCATCTTTCTCGATAACTTCTGACTTAACAGCGCGGTCTTCTAAACGAATCTTATCGCGTACAATTGTGACAACGTGACTTTTTGCATCTTTACCGTCTGGCAAGATCTGTAGCTTAACTTTAGTCCCTTTCGGTCCTTTAATTAATTGCACTACATCGTCTAAACGCCAGCCGATAACATCAACAATCTCTTCACCATCTTGACCAACTCCAACAATACGGTCGCCATCGCTCAATTGTTTGCTATTTGACGCAGGGCCACCAGCAACTAAAGATCGAATAACGGTGTAGTCGTCTGTCATCTGAAGTACAGCACCAATACCTTCTAGAGATAGATTCATCTCGGATTGGAATTGCTCTGCATTTCTTGGAGAAAGGTAACTGGTGTGCGGATCAACTTCTCGCGCGAATGCGTTCATGTAGATTTGGAAAGCATCTTCGTTGTGCGATTGCGTAATACGCTTCATCGCATTGTTGTAACGCTTTTCCAAAACTTCTTGAATCTCTGGCCACTCTTTACCAGTAAGTTTTAGATTCAACGCATCGTATTTAACGCGTTTTCTCCAAAGCTCATTCACTTCAGCGATATCTTTTGGCCATTCCGCTTCGCTACGATTTAGCTCAATACTTTCATCGGTATCAAACTTAATCTCTGTATCTAGCAAAGACAATGCATATTGAAAACGTTCAAAACGCTTCTGCATAGACAAATTATAAACATCGAATGCAATCTGGTTATTACCCGCTTTCAGTTGATCATCAATTTGTGTAGATGACGCAGCGAAAGAGTCAATATCAGCTTGAGTGAAGATATTACGATTATAATCCAGCATCTCTAAGTAACGATTAAAGATAGCTTGAGAGAAATCATCGTTGAGATTGAAGTGTTTATAGTGAGAACGAGTAAATCGAGAAGTAACACGTTTACTAGCAGTTTCGTGTTGGACCTCAGGAGCGAGTAGAGGTAAATCGTCCTGATCTAATTTGGCTTCGAGAGCCTGAGCTGAAGCTGCTAGCCAAAAGCTAGCAGCAATCAGTGTCAATTTTGAACGGCATTTCATGCGTAGGAGTATCTCCTTTAAGCGCGCAAGTGCTCCGCTTTAACAACCATTTGTAGGCCGTTTGCTAACTGAACACGCACATCTTCCTTATTGATTTCAACAATGGTCGCAGCCATGTTTCCTTTACCCATGTTCACATTTACTTCTTTGCCAGCGATGAATTCGTCAGCGTTCAAAGCGCGTGTTTCTACAGGCTTTTCTACTTTTGGTGCTTTAGGCGCTTGACGACGAGGCTGTTGAGCTTTCTTCGCCTTAGGTTTCGCTTTGCCTTCTTCACGAGCTTTTTGTGCTTGTTCTTTACGACGAGCCTGAACTTTCGCTTTGCTTTCTGCAAGTGTAGCTTTAGCGTGTTCAACGTGCTCTTCTTCTAGAGTGCCACACGCGTTGCCGTCTAAGTCAACACGTTCTGCGCCAGCTTTTACGCCGTGCAGGTAACGCCATGATGATGTGTACTGTCTTAACGCTGCACGAAGCTGAGTCTTACTTACTTTTTCATCTTCATTAAGACGTTCAGCAAGATCTTGAAAAATACCAATTTTAAGTGGCTTCGCTTCACCTTCTAGAGTAAAGCATTTAGGGAAACATTCAGCAATATATGCGATAACTTCTTTGCTGTTTTTTAACTTTTCAGTGTTTTCCATGTGGGTTCCTGGTTTTTGCGGTTTTCCGCGAGCATTAAGAAAATATTTTTACGTATTATAGAGAGATGCTTGGGAAAAACCACAGTAAGAGAATAATTTATGCCTTGTTCGCGTGCGAATTAAGCAGCTTTTCCACTTCTGCCATGAAAAATGTCAATCCGTCCTCGTCAATTTGAGAAAAACGGCCAACATTTGGGCTATCGATATCAAGAACACCCGCTATTTTTCCACCAATAGAGAACGGAATTACGATTTCAGAGTTACTTGCAGCGTCACAAGCGATATGACCTTCGAACTCATGAACATCATGAATACGCTGAACGGTATTCGTCGCAACCGCAGTTCCACACACTCCACGCCCTACCGGAATTCGCACACAAGCAGGTTGACCTTGGAAAGGACCCAGTACAAGTTCGTCTTTTTCCTTAGCTTGATCCTGCTTCATTAAATAGAAACCCGCCCAATTCAAGTCATCCAATTCCATGAATAATAATGAACTGATGTTAGCAAGATTAGCAGTTAGATCGATTTCTGATTCAATTAATGCAACGGCTTGTTTGGTTAAGCGTTGGTAATGTTCTATTTTCATATTAACTTCCAATTAAATTGAGACTTCCATTATCAAGAGAACGCAGTAGAATGCGACCATCAAACTAAATAGGACTTATTCTCATTACAATGAACGATTCAGAAGACACTATTAGCCGTTCTTGGTTAATAACTCAAGTAAAAAAACACAAGTCCAAATTACTGTTTGCTAACATTATTGCCATACTTGCAACTCTCATCAGTGTCCCTATCCCGTTGCTCATGCCATTAATGGTTGATGAAGTATTACTTGATAAGCCGGCTTCTGGCTTAGATATGATGAACCACCTACTTCCAACATCGTTGCAGACACCCACTGGCTATATTGCACTGACTTTACTGTTAGTCATTATCATGCGTACCGTTAGCCAAGCGTTGAACATTTTACAAGGGCGTCAATTCACGCTCGTCTCCAAAACAATTACCTATCAAATGCGTAGCAAGATGATAGATAAACTTGGCCGTATTAGTATTCGACAATACGAGACCAAAGGCAGCGGCGGCATTAATGCTCACCTAATAACAGACATAGAGACAATCGATAAGTTCATTGGCTCAACGCTCTCTAAGTTCCTCATCAGCTTCTTAACTGTGTTCGGCACCGCGATCGTGTTGTTATGGTTAGAATGGCGTTTAGGGTTGTTCATTCTACTGGTCAATCCTGTTGTTATTTATTTCTCTCGTAAACTAGGCAGCAAGGTTAAGCACCTTAAAAAGTACGAGAACCAATCTTTCGAACGTTTTCAGAATCGCTTGGTGGAAACCTTAGATGGTATTTATCAGCTGCGTGCAGCGAATAAAGAACGCATTTTTCTCGATGAGCTTAAGATTCAAGCAAACCAAGTAAGAATCGATGCCGACAAATACGCTTGGCAATCTGAAGCTGCTGGCCGCGTTTCGTTTCTCCTCTTCTTGTTAGGTTTCGAGCTTTTCCGCGCTGTCGCTATGCTAATGGTTCTATTCAGTGACTTAACCATTGGTCAGATTTTTGCGGTATTTGGTTACTTATGGTTCATGTTGGGCCCGGTTCAAGAGCTGCTAGGGATTCAATTCTCTTGGTATAGTGCAAAAGCGGCACTGCAACGCATCAACGATCTACTTCAATTAGAAGAAGAGAAGCGCCCGATTAGCAAAGTAAACCCGTTTTATGAAGATCAAGAAGTGACAGTCGACATCGAAGACGTTACATTCTCTTACACATTAGAAAACACTGTTTTAAATAGGCTATCACTACACATCCCTGCAGGTAAGAAAGTCGCTTTGGTGGGTGCGAGTGGTGGTGGTAAATCTACCTTAATCCAGTTGCTAATTGGGGTTTACCAAGCGGACTCAGGTTGCATTCGCTATAACGGTGAAACAACCGACGACATCAGCTTTGATGTAATACGTAATCAAATTGCCGTTGTTTTACAACAACCTATACTCTTTAACGATACATTGAGGCATAATCTGACCCTTGGTGCTGAATACGATGAAATGTCGTTGTGGCGTGCGCTTGAAGTCTCTCAAATGCAAGATGTCATCAAGCAACTCAGCAATGGCTTAGATACACAGATTGGTAGGAATGGCGTCCGACTGTCTGGCGGTCAACGACAACGCTTAGCAATAGCTCGTATGGTGCTGAGCAATCCTAAGTTTGTTATTCTTGATGAAGCGACATCTGCACTCGATACAGCAACAGAGTCAGCACTGCATAAAGCGTTGAGCGAGTTTTTGAAAGATCGCACAACTTTGATAGTGGCTCATCGATTATCAGCGGTGAAACAAGCCGATCTAATCTATGTTTTAGAAGATGGGCAAGTCACACAAACGGGAACACATGGTGAATTGGTTGAACAACAAGGACTTTATCAAACACTCTACGGCAGTGTGCAATCGCACGCCTGATGTTTGTAGTCCTAAGCATTTAAGTCGGGCATCGAGCCTAACTGACGTTTCAACTTGGGAGGTCGCGTGACCTCCCCATTCCCCACCAACCCTTTATCAACTCAGCATCAATGCGATAGTAGCTCAGTGCGCCTTTGTCAGGGCTGCGAACTCCCCGTTGATAAAATGGACATCCCTTTAGGGAAATCCGCTTACTGCCCAAGGTGTGGCACTCAGCTTTATAGAGGCGGCACCCCTAGCCTGTCTGGAAACCTAGCAATCGCTGTCACTTGTTTATTGCTATTTATCCCATCGCACTTTTTCGAATTCATCAGTATTCGCTTGATTGGTGTCATGATACCCGCGACTTTACCATCCGGCGTCTTTACCTTAATGGGCGAAGGTTTCCCTTTGCTTGGTTTGCTGATTCTGTTCTGCAGTTCGATCGCTCCGTTGCTTGTATGTAGCTCGGTGCTCATCACCCATGTATCACTGCGTTTTAAGATCTTCACACCCTTTCGCTATGCATTAGCCATTATTCAGACCCTCAAACATTGGATGATGTTGGATGTGTTTCTGGTAAGTTTGGCGGTCTCATGTTTCAAACTGCAAGATTACTCAGATATTTTTGTAGGCCCAGGATTGGTTGGCTTGATTCTTCTGCAACTTTTCAGCGTATTATTGGTAAGCCGTATCAGTGTGCGTCGCTACTGGGAAGCTTGGGCAAAAGAATCGGACTACTCTTTTGCTGAAAGTAAGAACATACACTGTCACAACTGCCACCTATCTCAACCGGATGGACATACTTGCGTGCGTTGTCACCATGACTTATACCACCGCAAGCCCTACTCTATACAGAAGACATGGGCTCTGCTGTTTGCCGCATCAGTGGCTATTGTGCCAGCCAACGTTATTCCGATTTCTATCCTTATAACAAACGGACAAAGGCTAGAAGACACCATAATTTCTGGTGTCGCGTCGCTGATAAATAGCGATATGTACGGCATTGCAGCGATCATTTTCATTGCCAGTATCGTAGTGCCCGTCGCGAAAATACTCGGCCTCGCGTACATCTTAATCTGTATCAAGATGAAGCGCGCCGTTTACCACAGACAACGCATGACCATCTATTTCATTGTGAAATGGGTGGGGAAATGGTCGGTGATGGACCTGTTCGTTATTTCGATCATGATGACCTTGGTCGACCGTGGACAGATTTTAAACTTTACACCAGGTTATGGTGCAGTCGCTTTTGGCGTCGTAGTTGTTCTCACGATGCTGGCAGCGGAAAGCTTAGATCCTAGGCTAATTTGGGATAACTATACCTCTAAAGATGAGTCAGTGAATGAACAACGATAACCAATCACAAACGTCATATTCACCAGAAGTAAGGAAAAACAAAGGCATCTCACCTTTGTGGATTCTACCGATATTAACCGTTGCATTAGCCGGTTGGTTGGTCATGAAATCGATACACGATGCTGGGCAACGTGTGCAGATATACTTCTCAGATGCCGCAGGTTTAGTCGCAGGTCGAACAACGATTCGTTACCAAGGCTTAGAGGTGGGTATGGTGCGTGACATCACCTTGTCCAAAGATTTATCGAGCATCTACGTTGATGCTGACATCTACCCAGAAGCGAAGAAGCTTCTCTCAAAAGGCACTCGTTTTTGGCTTGTGAAGCCAACGGCAAGTTTGTCGGGTATCTCAGGGTTAGACGCTCTTGTTTCAGGTAACTATATTGCTATACACCCGAGCGAAACCAAAGAAGACCCAGAAACCGTTTTCCAAGCCTTAGAATCATCCCCTTCCGACTTACTGGCTTCTGAAGGTTTGAATATTTCACTGACGACCAAAGATCTAGGCGGTGTGTCTGTTGGTTCTCAAATCGTTTACCGCAAAATTCCAATTGGTGAGGTTTACAACTACCAACTAAACGACAACGCTAAATCCGTTACGATTCAAGCATCGATTAAAGACGAATACAGCCATATCATCACCGACCAAAGCCGCTTTTGGAATGTCAGTGGTTTGGGTGCAAGTATTGGTTTTTCTGGTGTTGATGTTCGCTTAGAAAGCCTAAGTGCCCTATTAGGTGGCTCTATCGCCGTAGACTCTCCAGGAGAAGGCCAACCGGTTGAGATGAACACCAAGTTCAAACTCTACCCAGATTTGAAAACAGCGGGCCGTGGTATTTCTATCAAGATCGCTGTTCCTGACGACAACAAGATCAGTGCAACAGGTGCTCCGATCATGTATCGCGGCATCGAAATCGGTCAAATCACTGACTTGTCGCTGAGTGAAGGGCGCGAGAACGTGGTTGCATCTGCCGCTATCCAGCCGGCATTCAGTGACTTTTTAAATAACGGCAGTAAATTCGTTCTAGAAGAAGCAGAACTATCGCTTACAGGCATGAAAAATATTGCCAACTTAGTGACAGGTAACTTTTTAACCTTGGTACCGGGTGAAGGTGAAAAAGCACGTCGATTTACTGCGATCCGTAAAAACGAGTTCAGTCAGGAACAAGAAAAGTCGGTCGCGATTCGCTTAACCTCAAACAATTCATTCGGGCTGGATGTCGGTACACAGCTTCTTTACAAAGGTATTGCTGTTGGCTCTATCATCCATGTGGGATTAGTTGATGGTGTTGGGACGGGCTCTGATAAGCACGAAGTGTTCATGGATGCACTTATCGATAATGAATACGCGCACCTTATCAAAAGCCACAACCGTTTCTTTGTGACAGGCAGTGCGACGGCAGAGCTAACCGAGTCAGGCTTGAGTGTTACGGTCCCACCGGCGAAGCAGCTTCTTACTGGCTCAATTAGCTTTGTGAGTGAAGGAAAATCTGAGGCTAGAACGAATTACCAGCTTTTCCAAAGTAAATCGTTAGCAGAAATCGCCAAGTTTAATCAGTCTGGTTCAAAGACGCTTTCGTTGTTTGCGAGTGAACTGCCATCAATTTCTAAAGGCAGCCCACTACTCTACCGCAACCTACAAGTGGGTAGTATTTCTGATTTTCAGCTTGCAGACGGTGGCGTAAGAATTAAGGTCACGATCGAAAATCGTTACACGCACTTACTCAATAAACATACCGTTTTCTGGAACCGTTCAGGCGTTGAGGTTGATGCGTCGCTATCGGGTATAAGTATTAAAGCTGCACCGGTTAAAACCCTTATCCAAGGCGGTATTGCTTTTGACTCTCTGCCGGGAATCGACAACAAACTCGGCGATGTGTGGAAGCTTTATAAAGATTCGAAATCCGCTCGAAAATTTGGCCGCGCGATTACCATCACCTCTTCCGGCGATCAAGAAGTCAGCAAGGGCATGGCGATCAAATATCAAGGTGTCACTGTTGGTGAGGTTACTTTGGTGATTCCGAACTTCAACAAGGGCGGTATTGAAATTACTGCGCGTATTTTACCAGAGTACGTCGACAAGATTGCCGTGGCGAACAGTCACTTCTGGTTAGCTGAACCTGAGATTGGCCTTAACGGCATCAAAAACGTCTCTGCGCTGCTCTCTAAGCACATAAATGTAGATCCTGGCAAAGGCGAAAGAAACACGAAATTTAAGCTCAGCAAAGGACCAGAGCAGCCTGAAGGTAAGATATTCCAGCTACAAAGCGAAACGCGAGGCTCGGTATCTGAAGGCACACCTATCCTATTCCGTGAGCTAGAAATCGGCAGTGTTATCGATGTTCAGCTAGGCGAGTTTGCTGACCGTATCATCTCTACAATTCAAATCGAGCCAGACTATGCCTACCTAATCCGCGCAAACACTGTGTTCTGGAACGTATCGGGCGTCGATGTCTCTATCGGTCTGTCAGGCGCAAACATCAAAGCTGGAACGGTAGACAGTTTATTACGAGGTGGTATTACATTCTCAACGCCACCGACGAATGAACTTCAACCAGTGGCAAGCGAAGATCAGTCTTTCTACCTCTATCCTAAAGCCGAAGATGAGTGGAAGTCATGGAGAACTGCGATTCCTCGCCCATAGTGAATCCCCTGACATTCCAGGAAGATTAATTCTTCATCAAAATGCAGCCATTAGGCTGCATTTTTGTTGTTTGCTGTAAATATGGTTTAGGGCGGCCTCATTTTGCTTTAAACTCCACGTATTAATGCAATAAATCGAGATACTCTTTTGCACGCTAACGTATATATTCCTGAAGAATTCCTAACGCACATCGAAGCAATCATGCCTAGTCATCTAGATATGGCTTCTTTTGTCGCATCATGCCAAAAACCACTTCGTAAAAGTATTCGAGTCAACACATTGAAAATCAGTGTTGAAGACTTCCTAGTACGAGCAAAAGAGAAAGGCTGGGAACTGGAACCTGTACCTTGGTGCGAAACGGGCTTTTGGATTACAGCGGACGAAAGTGAAGCGCCACTAGGTAATACGGCAGAACACATGTCTGGTCTTTTCTACATCCAAGAAGCCAGCTCGATGATGCCACCTTCGGCACTTTTCCAAGGCGAAGCTGATTACCAAGCGGTGTTAGACACGGCGGCTGCACCCGGTTCTAAAACAACGCAAATCGCTGCGCTAATGAATAATCGCGGCGTATTGGTTGCCAACGAATACGCAGCAAGCCGTGTGAAAGTCCTTCACGCTAACATTGAACGTTGTGGCGTTCGTAATGCCGCTCTAAGTAACTTTGACGGTCGAGTGTTCGGTGGTTGGTTACCAGAACAATTTGATGCTGTACTGCTTGATGCACCCTGCTCTGGCGAAGGTACCATTCGTAAAGACGCTGATGCGATGAAGAACTGGACGTATCAATCTGTGGTCGACATTGCCGACACGCAAAAAGATCTGATTGAAAGTGCATTCCACGCGCTTAAACCTAATGGTGTGTTGGTTTACTCAACGTGTACGCTTAGCACCGAAGAGAACCAACAAGTGTGTCATCACTTAAAAGAGACCTTTGGTGATGCGGTTGAATTCGAATCTCTGGAGTCACTGTTCGACAACGCAAAAGCAACCACGACAGAGGAAGGTTTCCTTCATATCTTCCCACAGGTGTATGACTCAGAAGGTTTCTTCGTTGCACGTATCCGCAAACTAGCGTCTGTTACTCCACCGGAAGTTAAAAAACGTATGGGTAAATTCCCATTTGAAAAAGCATCAAAGAAAACTCAGCAAGAAGTTGCTGAGCAACTAATGAATACTCTCGATATCGAACTGCCAAGTGACACTCAAGTTTGGATTCGCGACAAAGACGTTTGGCTATTCCCAGAAGCGCTAGAGCCGATGATCGGTGAATTCCGCTTCTCTCGTATGGGAATCAAGATCGCAGAAACCCATAAAAAGGGCTACCGCTGGCAACACCAAGTCGCAACGACGCTAGCCACAGGCAATGAAGCCAACATTGTAGACCTGAGCATCCAAGATGCTCGTGAGTGGTTCATGGGACGAGATGTTCGCCCTGAAGGCTTGTCAGGTAAAGGCGAAGTACTAGTGAAGTACAATGGTGCAATCATCGGCCTTGGTAAGTGGGTTGGCATCCGAGTGAAGAATGGTTTACCACGCGAACTCGTCCGCGATAAGAACCTTTTCTAGTCGCTCGATAAAAGCTCGCACTGTAATGAAACAACAAAAAGCCCAAACAACGTTAATTGTTTGGGCTTTTTCTATTCTTGTCGGCAACTTTATTTCGAGGGAAAGCATTGTAAATCAATAGTTAATTATACAAATATCAATTCAAGTCACTATTTTTAATAACAAAAATCGCTTATTGGAGAATTTAAACTAGACTTCAATCTAACAGTTAAAGAATTAAAACGATTAGCGTAGGCTCTTCGGAGCCCTTTCCCCTAAGCCCAAACAGGAAGATTTGGGCTTTTTTTTGACCGAGAGTATCGCTTATTTAACTAAGCTGATGCCTTCTTTGTCGATCGTGATCTTGCCAGATTTGTACAAACCACCAATCGTCTTCTTGAACGTACCTTTGCTGGTTCTGAATGCAGAGAAAATAACCTCGGGTGAAGACTTATCATTCAAAGGCAGGTAACCGCCTTTCTTCTCAAGCAGGTCAAGAACCTTTGTGCTTAGGTCATCCATCTTAGCGACGCCAATTTTCTGAAGAGACAGATCAATCTTACCGTCTTCTTCACGAACGTTTTTAATGTAGCCTTTTAGCGTTTTACCAATGAATAGCTTACCGATGATGTCTGACGGGAAAATCATGCCCCAGTGTTCACCGTTCACAATCGCTTTGTAACCCAATTGGCTGCGCTCAGCGATAATTAGATCGACTTGTTCATTTTGCTTATAAGCCGCTGGCGTTTTGTCTAACCATTTGTTGAACTTCGTGGTACCAACAATACGGCTCGATGCTTTATCAATGTAGACATATACTAAGATTGACTGACCTTCGTTTAAACGGCCGCGCTGCTCGCTGAAAGGAACAAGAAGGTCTTTACCTTTCACGCCCCAGCTCATGAATGCACCAGTGCTGTTAACACCTTCAACCGTCATTAAACCAAACTGGCCTACTTGAGCGATCGGTTTTTCAGTGGTTGCAGCGATCTGGTTGTCAGAATCAATGTATAAGAAAACATCTAGCTTTTGACCAATTTCAACACCTTCAGGAGTAAATCGTTTCGGCAGCAACACGGTTCCATAGTCGCTAGCGTCAAGGAATACACCGAAGTCTGCTTGTTTTACCACTTCTAAGTTGTTTATTTGACCAATATTAATCATCAAGATTGTCTCTACTTTAAATTTGGCGGAGATTATACGTGATCTCTGATATGCTTTCGCTAGTTTCATTCATATTTTTACATTCTAGGAGACATCGTTGATCACCGTTGATAAACAAGATGCGATAACACTTAAAATTAACCATGCCATGGCTAAGACAAAAAAGCTCGACATGGACGTTTATCTATTCATTCCCGGTGAACTTGGACTGACTCCTGAAGTACTTTCTGAAAGTGCCTTTTTCTACAGCTCAATCACTCAAAAACGTGCCTACTACAGTGACAAAACACTTTTACCTTTGGTGCACAGTCGCTTAGCTAAGCGTGGACGATTGTCGATTACGCAGTATCGTGTCAGTTTGAGTTTGTTCGCCTATCAATATGTTATCGCGTTAGATAAAGCGGTGAGTAGCCTGAATAAAAATGATAGTGACGACGTAACGGCTGATGAAGTAGATGAAGTTATTGAGCTCGCGTTAGACATACTGAAAAAGCTTCGTCGTAGTATTCCTTATGAAGAGAACCTCAAACGCTACTACGCAAACATTGATAACTACCTTTCATGGTACACAGAGCAAAAGTTCTTATCGCTGGTTTCGCATATGCCACGTGGCAGTGAGTATTCAACGATTAAAGAACGACTCTTAACGCTTTGTGATAAAGAGACTGCACACCGTAAACTGAACCGCTACAACTCAGCGAGAGTTCGAGAAGACGTTACTCGCTTGAGTAACAAGATGCGTTTGCTGCGTCGTTTGATTGAGCACCCTATAGTGCTTAAAGAAAAGACGACATCGATGGGTAAGAACGTCAAACGTGCCGTTAAAGGTATTGCGACAGGTTTGGTGATGGTTGTCGTGACCACTACCGTAATCTTGGCTCGTGACTTTCTTGGTGAGATTACCGCCTCCTTCATCGTGGCGATGTCATTCATCTATGCGTTGCGTGAAATCTTCAAAGATGACTTGAGAGACATCCTGTGGCGATGGCTGCGTAAAGGCAAGCCGAAATGGAAGCGTCGTTACTATGACCCAACGACCAATAAGTCTGTCGGCCATAAACTGGAATGGTTGGACTACGCGAACTTTTCGAAGCTTGCAGATCGTATTCAATCAATTCGTAAGAAGCGTGTAGTGCAACGTGAAGAGCAGATCTTGCATTATCGCTCTCATACTGAGATGTCGACATCGACGTTCATGAGTGGTTATGAAGAGACCCGTGAAACTTTATCCATCAGCTTAAGAGCGCTGACACGATTAATGGATAAGGGTTCAAATAAGGTATATCGCTTGAATGAAGGGCAAGTCAGCCGTGAATCAGTAGAAAAGCGCCACTTACTCAACCTGATCATTAAAGAAAATAATCACGATAACGAACCGACCTATTACCGTTGGAAAATCGTGATGAACCGTTCAAAGATCGTCGACATCGAGCAAATCACTCAAGAATCTTAATCTTGTTACGGTATGTGGATATTCAATTCACATACCGTTCTTGTCACTAATTCAACGGTTACCTTTTACTTTCAAACTATTTTCGAGACGGGACTTTCTTAATCGAAAGCGTTAGCGTGAACTCGGCCATCGGCTCGTCGCCATGCAAAGATGGGCAAGTCGCGATAATAGTTACGGGTTGATTCACTCGCTCCCCAGTGGACATGGTTTCTGCTAGCATAGTGTTGATCAACTCACCGTCGTTACAAGTGAAATGCACATCGCCTTCTGGACGCTTTAAGAAGTTACCCGTCACCTCTTTAAATGCCAACGAAATCTTTTCACCTTGCTGCTGAGATTTGCTCATCGCAAGAAAGCCCCCCGCCACATCAGCACCCACAGCCAATACGCCAAAGTACATGCTATTAAGATGGTTCTTCGTTCGTCTTTTAAGAGGGATTTTGACCTCAACATGTTGGTTATCCAGTGCGAGCAATTTTGGCCTGCACAGCCAGATCAGAGGCACTTTGAAAAAACCAAACATGCTCAAGTAGAAATTTGCTTTTTGTAGAGGGGTCAACATTCGGATTACCTAGTCAAATCAGTCATCAGACCAGTTAATCGATTAGCGATAGAGATGTCAAAAAAATGTTACAAAAAAGAGATATCATCGCATAATGATATCTCTTTCATTCTCAAAGCTTTAGCGCTTCAAGCAAGTTGATTTAACTTAAACAGCAAGCCGATTTATGCAGTCACGACCGTTTCTACGCCTTCAAGATCGGCAATGTAACCTTGTAGACGCGGGTAATCCACCAAGCCTTGAGTCACCAGCAGTACAGGCTTCTTCGCATGCAGCGTCGCTTTAACAATCATATCTAACAAGGTAATAACGGCCTCGTTTTGTGGATCGAAAGCGTGTTTCTGAGCTTCATTGTCCTTATCTACACCTAAAGTGAAAGACGCTAAGCTATCAACGTTTACCACAACACCATCAAAGTAATGCAATAGACGTTCGCTCAGTAACACTGCAGACGGCACATCACATGAGAACAGTACTTTCAAACCATTCAGGCCGCGTGGTAAGCCTTGCTCTGCAAGCAGATCAATAATCTTAGCTGCATCGCTTAATGCTCGTACATACGGTACAACCACTTCAACGTTAATGCCCTGCTCTCGCAACGTTTTAATGACCTGACACTCTAAAGCGAAAGCCTTGCTGTACTCTGGTGTCGCGTAACGAGCAACGCCACGAACGCCTAGTGCTGGGTTAATCTCTTCAGCTTCACAGTTACCGCCAAGCAGCGAACGGAAGCCATAACTGTCTGCACTGCTTAATGCGATACGAACAGAAGTGTGATTTGGCTGAACGGCAGCTTGAATCGCAATCACCAAGGTCGAAACAAAATGCTCATCAACTGTTTTATCACCAAGGATCGCATTTAAAGACGTTTTTTCGATATCAGTAAGTGTATCTAAATGACTTTCAATACTTGGGTGGTAGAAGACGCGGTCCATTACCAATTCGGATAATGAAACGTATAAGTGGTTGGAATTATTATTATCGTTGTAAGAAGGCAGCACATCACCTAAAACAAGTTCTGGGTGCAAAGTGCTTTGATTTTCTTGAGTCATTGCTGCTCCAGCATTTTTATGTTGTGTTCAAACGAAAATACCGATAGCTGCCTGTTAATACAAGTGAAAATCCCTTATTTGACGCTGGCCTGCTGATAAAAATAAGAATATTAGCAATAACTGAGATAACTTTGACTCAATAGAGTTTATTCCTCTGTTCAATTCCGTTATCTTAACCACTTCGCAATAGAATAAAAAAGCTATCACATGCCATTAAAAACTGATGAGTTGAGAACCCAAGCTCTGGGTCCTATGCCAACTCCTGCCGAACTAGGCAATGCACACCCTATTACTGACGACGTTGCTGAGCGCATTAAAAATTCTCGCCGCCAAATCGAAGACATCCTAACTGGTCGTGATAACCGCCTATTAGTTATCGTAGGCCCTTGCTCTGTTCACGATACAGATGCGGCACTTGATTACGCTGAGCGCCTAAGCCAGATTCAAGACCAGTACAAAGATGAACTGTTCGTTGTAATGAGAACCTACTTCGAGAAGCCTCGTACGGTTGTAGGTTGGAAGGGTTTGATTACCGATCCAAACCTTGATGGTTCATACGCACTTGAAACGGGCTTAAACAAAGCTCGTAAGCTTCTGTTAGACATCAACAAGCTTGGCTTAGCAACAGCAACTGAATTCCTTGATATGATCACAGGTCAGTACATTGCAGACCTTATCACTTGGGGCGCGATTGGCGCTCGTACAACTGAATCTCAGATTCACCGTGAAATGGCTTCTGCACTGTCTTGCCCAGTTGGCTTCAAGAACGCGACCAACGGCAATATCAAGATTGCTATCGATGCAATTCGTGCAGCGCATGCGTCACACTACTTCTACTCTCCAGATAAGAATGGCCGCATGACGGTTTACCGTACTTCTGGCAACCCATACGGTCACGTTATTCTACGCGGTGGTGATAAAGGCCCTAACTTCGACGCTGAATCTGTAGATACCGCATGTAAGCAACTGGCTGAATTCGACCTGCCTCAACGTTTGGTTGTAGACTTCAGCCACGCTAACTGTCAGAAACAGCACCGTAAGCAGTTAGAAGTTGCACAAGACATTTGTGAGCAAATTAAATCTAACAAGAACCAAATTGCAGGCATCATGGCAGAAAGCTTCATTGTTGAAGGTAACCAACCAATGACCGACATCAACAACCTAGAATATGGCAAGTCAATTACTGACCCATGCCTAAGCTGGGAAGATACGGCAACAATGCTAGACATGCTTGCAACAGCAATTAAAGATAGAAACTTAGCTTAAGGAAACAACACAATGCCATCATTTGACATTATCTCTGAAGTAGAAGCAGTAGAACTGCGTAACGCGGTAGACAACGCAAACCGTGAACTATCGACTCGTTTCGATTTCCGCGGCGTTGAAGCAAGCTTTGATTACAAAGATGAATCAGTAAAATTGACTGCTCAAGACGATTTTCAACTGAAGCAAATGCGCGATATCCTTCGTAGCAACCTAACAAAGCGTAATGTTGATCCTAACGCGATGGAAGCAAAAGCGGCAGACCAAACAGGTCGCACTTGGCACCAAACGGTTATCTTTAAGCAAGGCATTGAAACTGATGTAGCGAAGAAGATCGTTAAACTAATCAAAGACAACAAAGTTAAAGTTCAAGCTTCTATCCAAGGCGACAAAGTTCGTGTAACAGGTAAGAAACGTGATGATCTACAAGCTGTTATGGCTCTAGTTCGCAGCGGTGAGCTTGGTCAACCATTCCAGTTTGACAACTTCCGCGACTAATTTTTGAGTATGAGCGACCGCTTGTTTCAGTTGCTCATTCATCATCACAATGTCGTGTATGAAATAGCAGAAAGCCACTTCTTTATCGGAAGTGGCTTTTTATTTATCAGGTCCAGTTTTAGTTTTATTCCGAGCCTCTAGCCGATTTAAAACAACCAGAAAGCTCTTATTTCAACTAGAAACAACTACCTCAACTGAGTACTTGGGCTGCTGACAATTTTAGGTCTTTACCGACCAACAGATTAAACTCTACGCTTGCTGGTGGAATAAAGACACACACTCGTAATTTCTCAGCTCTTGCCTGCTCAAGCTTGGTTGATAGCTCTCCGCTGTTAGCATAGCTCTCTCTTTCTGCGTCTCGACGGCACAGGTCGATAAATTCAAATGGACAATCGCTCGGTGAAAGTACGAGTTCTGCCTCTTGCATCAAACGTAAAGCCTTCATAGACAGCAACTCAACGTCCTGCTCGAATTCAATCCAAGTCACCTGTCCTTCGCTATCAATGCCTTCCGTTAGCGCTTGCTGATAGTAAGACTCTAACTGCTCTCTGTCAGTCACCTGCTCGATAAAACTGGATGACAAGAAACGCTCCCAAAACTTACGACGCTCGTCGACGGTTGGGAATGACTCTTTGATCGAATTGCGTTTTGATGCACCGAAATCTGCTATCAAACCTATATTTTGTGGCAATACCGTTTCGAGTTTTTCTCTAATATTTCTCACCAAAACAGGTGATGCACCGCCACTAGAGATGGCAATTTGGATCCTTCCGCGATTAATCATTGATGGCGTAATGAAGTCACAATAGGGTAAATCATCAACCACATTGACAAGAATACCCAATTTTTTTGCATCATTATGTACTTGATGATTCAAGCTTGGGTTGTCTGTCGTCGCCCACACCTGCAGGTAATTATTCGATATAATCTGTGACGAGTAAAAATTTTGCACCCAGTGAAGTTTATTTTCATCAACAAGCTTCTTTAAGTAAGGTGCGACCTTGGGAGATACCAAAGTCACATCAGCCCCAGCGCGTAACAAGCTGTCGACTTTACGGCAAGCAACCTCACCTCCACCAACCACTAAGATTGGCTTATTTTCTACATCCAAAAACATTGGGAAATAACGCATGTTCTTCCTTGAGATTACTTCAATAACTATTCAGCCATGCTACCAAATTTGGAGCATATTCATAACTATCGAAGTTCAATAAAAATATTTATTGACCAAATTTCAATCTTTTTTAAGGTTAATGCTCCACAACTGTGACATTCATTCAGAATATTTATCTAGTCAATTATCAATATAAAACTCTAAATCTCGTTGCACCAACAGTGTGAACTGTTGCACTATTTACATTCAGTTAACATTTGGTCATTCTAATTGTGTTCGGATTTGTGATTTCATTCAAAATTCTTTTTAAATTATACATTTGTGAAACTACGGATCCTTTCCTAACCTTATAAACAGTTGCTTAAATCGCACACAGTTTCATTTGCAAAATGCAACTCTTGTAATTTGAGCAACAAGGTCATAGAAAACGCAACACATAAGAGACACTCAAACGAGCACGAGTATCAGGTGTCACCTGGTTAACAAGGAAGGATACAAATGACAAATAAACTAACACTTCTTGCTTCAGTAGTAGCTGCATCAACTGCGATGATGGCAACATCAGCATCAGCGGCAGAAAGCACTCTGGACAAAGTCACATCTCAAGGTTTTCTAACTTGTGGTGTAAGTACAGGTCTTCCAGGGTTCTCTAACCCTAACTCAAAAGGTGAATGGGAAGGAATTGATGTTGAGTATTGTCAAGCTCTTGCAGCGGCTGTACTCGGTGACAAGACTAAAGTTAAGTATGTACCTCTAACCGCAAAAGAGCGTTTTACTGCGCTTCAATCTGGCGAAATCGACGTACTATCTCGTAACACAACATGGACACTACATCGTGACACTGCTTTAGGTCTGAACTTCGTAGGCGTTAACTACTACGATGGTCAAGGCTTCATGGTTAAGAAAGAGCTTGGCCTAACAAGTGCTCAAGAGCTTGATGGTGCTTCTGTATGTGTTCAATCAGGTACAACAACTGAACTTAACCTAGCCGATTACTTCCGTAACAGTGGCATGTCTTACAAGCCAGTGGTATTCGATACGGCAGCACAAACATCTAAAGGCTTCGACGCAGGTCGTTGTGACGTGCTAACGACTGACCAATCTGGTCTATACGCACTTCGCCTAAACCTCGCTGACCCTAAATCTGCACAAGTACTTCCTGAAATCATCTCTAAAGAACCTCTAGGTCCTGTTGTTCGTCAAGATGATGACAAATGGTTTAACGTTGCTAAGTGGACACTTTCAGCAATGATTAACGCGGAAGAATACGGCATCTCTTCTAAAAATGCAGACGAAATGCTTAAGTCAAAAGATCCAAACATCAAACGTATTCTTGGTGTAGACGGTCCTAAAGGTAAAGGCCTTGGCATTCGTGACGACTGGGGTTACCAAGTAATTAAGCAAGTTGGTAACTACGGTGAGAGTTTTGAGCGTACTGTTGGTACAGGTTCTCCACTTCAAATCTCTCGTGGTGTAAATGCATTATGGAATGCGGGCGGCTTTATGTACGCTCCACCAATCCGTTAATAAATTTTCAAGCATCAATTAGGGCGGAGTTTTCCGCCCTATTTATTAAATGGATTTGAGGTTATAGTAGTATGAAACCTAATGAAACTATTTCTCCAGCGCAGGCAAAGCCACAGCCCAAAAGTGCCAACTTATTTTACAACCCCACTTTTCGCTCCATCATTTTCCAAATTATCGCCGTCGGGGCGCTTTGTGCTTTCTTTTACACGATTGTAAATAATGCGCTCACTAACTTAGATTCCCGTGGTATCGCCACTGGTTTTGATTTTCTCTCCCAAGAAGCTGGTTTTGGCATCGGCTTAACACTAATTGAATACGACGAGACCTTCTCATACGGTCGTACATTCTTTATCGGTCTTCTCAATACCGCTTTAGTTTCAGTACTAGGCATCATGCTAGCCACGATACTGGGCTTTAGTATGGGTATCGCTAGACTCTCTTCAAACTGGCTAGTTAGCCGATTTGCAGCTGTCTACATTGAGATATTCCGAAATATCCCTCTTCTTTTGCAAATCTTTTTCTGGTACTTCGCCGTTCTGCAAGCCTTGCCTTCTGCTCGTCAAAGCATGAGCCTAGGTGAAGCAATTTTCTTGAACGTACGTGGATTGTACTTCCCTGCACCAGTGTTAGAGCAAGGCAGTAGCATTGTTATCGCATCATTGATTGTTGGTATTATCGCTACGTTTATTATCAACATTTGGGCGAATAACAAACAGAAACTTACCGGCCAACAAACACCGATGTTTCGAATTGCTGCAGCGTTGATTTTAGGCTTACCGTTGGTGACTTACTTTGTTATGGGTATGCCTATCTCTGCGGATTACCCTGTTTTAAAAGGGTTTAACTTCAAGGGTGGTATTAGCATAATCCCGGAGCTTGCTGCATTGATGCTTGCTTTAAGTATCTACACAGCAGCGTTCATTGCCGAGATTGTTCGTTCAGGTATTAACGCCGTAAACCATGGGCAAACAGAGGCTGCTATGTCTCTAGGAATCCCACGATCTAGAACCCTTAAGCTTGTCATTATCCCACAGGCATTAAGAATTATTATCCCACCACTAACCAGTCAGTACCTAAACCTGACCAAAAACTCATCACTTGCGATGGCCATTGGTTACCCTGATCTTGTCTCTGTATTTGCAGGAACAACATTAAACCAAACTGGACAAGCTATCGAAGTAATCGCGATGACAATGGGCGTCTACCTGACCTTGAGCCTATTAACATCTGCTCTAATGAACATATACAACCGCAAAGTAGCGTTGGTGGAGAGATAAGATGAGTACACATCAATTTCAACCTGATCTTCCGCCTCCAGCGAATACCGTTGGGCCAGTCGGTTGGTTAAGAAAAAATCTATTTAATGGACCAATTAACAGCGTCGTCACTGTGGTTCTTGCTTACTTTGCTTTTACCCTTATATGGGCAGTAGCGGATTGGGCATTCATCAGTGCCGACTGGATAGGAACCACACGCGATGCCTGCACTAGCGAAGGCGCTTGTTGGGTCTTTATTAGCGTTCGTTGGGAGCAATTCATGTATGGCTTCTACCCAGAAGCTGAACTGTGGCGACCTCGCCTCTTCTACGCTACGTTAGCCATTTTTGTGGCCTTACTGGCCTACGAAAAAACACCTAAACGTACGTGGATCTGGTTGTTCTTCGTAAACATCTACCCATTTATCATTGCTGGCTTGCTATACGGTGGTGTCTTTGGATTAGAAGTTGTCGATACCCATAAATGGGGTGGTCTACTGGTCACACTGATCATCGCACTTGTTGGTATTGTAGTGTCACTCCCTATTGGTGTTGCACTTGCGCTTGGGCGTCGTTCAGAGATGCCGATCATTCGTAGTATGTGTACCGTATACATCGAAATTTGGCGTGGCGTACCGCTCATTACCGTTCTATTCATGGCCTCAGTTATGCTCCCGCTCTTTTTATCAGAAGGAACAGAAACCGATAAGCTGATTAGAGCACTTGTTGGGGTAGTACTATTCAGTGCAGCCTACATGGCAGAAGTAATTCGTGGTGGTTTACAAGCAATACCAAAAGGCCAATACGAAGCGGCTGATGCTCTGGGACTAAGCTACTGGAAAAAGACAGGGCTTATCATTCTTCCTCAAGCTCTTAAAATCACGATTCCTTCAATTGTGAACACCTTCATTGGTTTGTTCAAAGATACCAGTCTTGTTTTAATTATTGGTATGTTTGATGTGTTAGGAATTGGCCAAGCCGCGAATACCGACCCTGAATGGCTTGGGTATTCAACAGAAAGTTATGTATTTGTCGCGTTAGTGTTCTGGGTGTTTTGTTTTGGCATGTCGAGATATTCGATATGGCTAGAAAACAGACTTCACACCGGTCACAAACGATAATTAACAAGATCAAGGACGTATTATGACGCAGCAGACAGAAAACAACTCTCAAGGTCTTATGATCGAGTTGAAAGACATGAACAAATGGTACGGTGAATTCCACGTACTTAAGAACATCAACCTAGAAGTTAAAAAAGGCGAGAAAATCGTTATCTGTGGCCCTTCCGGCTCAGGTAAATCAACGATGATCCGCTGTATCAACCGATTAGAAGAGCACCAAAAGGGTCATATCTTTGTTTCAGGTAATGAATTGACGGAAGATCTCAAGAACATCGAAGCCGTTCGCCGAGATGTAGGCATGTGTTTCCAGCACTTCAATCTGTTCCCACATCTGACGGTATTAGAGAACTGTACTTTGGCCCCTATCTGGGTCAAAAAGATGCCGAAAGAAGAAGCTGAAGCGATTGCGATGAAATACCTAGAGCGTGTGAAAATTCCTGAGCAAGCAGACAAGTTCCCAGGTCAACTTTCAGGTGGTCAACAACAGCGTGTAGCTATCGCTCGCTCTTTGTGTATGAACCCTCAAGTGATGCTGTTTGATGAGCCAACGTCGGCACTCGATCCAGAAATGGTTCGTGAAGTATTAGACGTAATGGTTGAGCTAGCGGAAGAAGGCATGACAATGCTTTGTGTGACGCACGAGATGGGCTTTGCTAAAGAGGTAGCAGATCGCGTTATCTTCATGGATGCCGGTGAAATCATAGAAGAGAACAACCCTGTCGACTTCTTTGAAAACCCACAATCAGACAGAACGCAGAACTTCTTAAGTCAAATCTTACACCATTAATGTGTTATGATGCATAAACTATAGAGGCGGCTTAGGTCGCCTCTTTATTTTTCAAGGTTATAGATGGTTTTCTAAAGTTCTAAATAACTGGCTATGACGACTAAAGGTTGAAGATCGTATTTTAGCTATACTTAATTACAGCCTAAAGAAATACTTTGTTACACCTTCAGAAACACTTAACCGACTATTTTTATTATTATTTTACGTATACAGGAGGAATGAAAGACTTGATTTTTCGAACTTTCACCCCCATAAATGTACTAATAACTATTGAAGTCACCTTACGAGGAAGATTATGAACAGCCCTATGTTTTCACGCACAGCATCTCAAGAAAGTGCTCTGCAAACCAATAAAGTGTTGCGTAACACCTACGCATTACTGTCTATGACACTACTTTGGTCTGCTGTTGTAGCAGGCGTATCCATGGCGATGAACCTTCCTCGCCCGGGTCTTATTATCATGCTTGTTGGCTTCTACGGCCTACTTTTCCTAACAGAGAAGAACCGTGACAACAGCATGGGTCTAGTCTTCACATTCCTATTTACAGGTTTCTTAGGCTACACCATTGGTCCAATTCTTAATATGTACGTTGGCGCAGGCATGGGTGATGTCATCCTAACTGCACTTGGCGGTACAGCACTGGCGTTTATGGGCGCATCAGCTTACGCGCTAACAACTAAGCGTGACCTGTCGTTCCTTAACGGCATGCTATTAGCTGGTTTTGTAGTACTGCTTGTAGGTATGGTTGCAAATATCTTCCTACAGATGCCTCTACTATCATTGGCAATGAGCGGTATGTTCATCCTATTCTCGACTGGTGTTATCTTGCTTACAACGCAAAACATCATTCGTGGCGGTGAAACAAACTACATCTCTGCAACGATCAGCTTGTACGTATCAATCTACAACATCTTCATCAGCCTGCTAAGCATCCTAGGCATCATGGGCAACGACGACTAATCGTTCCCATCATTGAAGAATATCTAGCCCAAGAGCCTACCTCTTGGGCTTTTTTGTATCTATAAGTACGATATTTCTATGGATAGCTACAATTTCAGTTGAGAAAGATAAACTTGGTCATGTACCCTACCCGCATAGTTAATTGGATTCTGGATTAAACATGTTTGAATATAACGGCAAGCAAATCGAAACCGACGCTCAAGGCTACCTATTGGATTACACGCAATGGGAAGAAGGTATGATTGAAATACTTGCTCAAGATGAAGCTATTGAACTTACGGATGCACACTTAGAAGTCGTCCATTTTGTAAGGAGCTTTTACGAAGAGTTCAATACCTCACCAGCGGTTCGTATGCTAGTTAAAGCGATGGAAAAAGCGCACGGCCCAGAAAAAGGTAACAGCAAGTACCTATTCAAGTTATTCAAAAAAGGGCCGGCAAAACAAGCAACCAAGCTCGCCGGTTTACCTAAACCAGCAAAGTGCTTGTAAAAACCTAACCCGCTTTAAGTTATTTAATTACGCTCGATATAAATACTGTAGTGCCATAACTACAGTATTTTAAACGTCCCTACACGTACGTCTTGGCGCTCACTATCTTTAACTTGATGCATCTCTACGTTGTCTACGATTGCACTCGAAGGGCCTATGTTGAGCCAAGCATGCAACTTCTCTATTTGCTGACTCTCTCCGACAGCTAATACTTCAACTCGACCATCATTTAAGTTCTTCGCATAGCCTGAGAGACCCATAGCTTGCGCCTGCCTACTGGTGTGGTAACGAAACCCAACACATTGAACTACGCCTGACACGACAAAAATATATTGTGAACTTTCCATAACGTTGCCTCATAATTTATATGAATGATATAGTTGAGCTTCTATTCATTCACCACTTATTGGTGGACTTACTTCGAGTATAACGATTATGAAAGAAATCCCATTTCGTTGGATTGACAAATATCTCATTCACCTAAAAATCCAAGAAAAGTTCTATCTACTCTTCTTATTACCTCTTCTCGCCCTAGTTATATTAACTCTCGTTTTAGATAGCGCCGCGGACTCTTTGCTTGCTCACCTTTATCAAGAAGAAATGCTCTTGATGAAAGGACTTATCGAAGCAGGTCAACTCACTAAAGATCAAGTCGCTCAACTTGTCAGCAGCTCTGAAACCATCTCTTTGGGCTACGGTGCTGGTTCTGTTTCGGTAATGAATGGTGCATTCAACCTAGTTGCTAACCATGACCAAAACCTTTGGTCTGCTCTGTCTACGACTCAGGTTTCTATCATCGCTGTAACCCTAACGCTTATCGCGCTGGGTGTTTACTACATCATGACCTTCATCGGTGGTGCGATGTTCTCTATGAACAAAGCTTTAAACACACTGGCTAATGGTGACCTAACTTGCCGCATGAACTACTTCTTAGTTCGTGATGAGTTTAGTGAAATCGCTATTACGATCGACAAAGTAGCAGAGCGTGAACAAAACATGGTTCTGTCAATCCAAGAGTCTGTCGCTCTAATGCAGCAGATCAGCTCGGACTTAAACCAGTCAACACAACAAAGTTCAGACATCTCTGGTAACCAACAAGAACACCTGAATAGCTTAGCAAGTGCAACGGAGCAAATGGCTGCTACGATTCGCGAAGTAGCTACCCTTGCTCATGAGTCTAGTTCACAAACGATGGACGCTCGCGGCGTTGCGCAGAGTGGTCAAGTCAAGGTTTCAAATACATTGGAGTCTATCTCTAACCTATCTCAAGAGATCCAATCCGCTTCACAAGCAGTAGAAGAACTTGATGCCAACGCGGCGCAGATCGATGAAGTGGTCGCAACCATCAATGGCATTTCAGAGCAGACTAACCTATTGGCACTGAATGCTGCCATAGAGGCTGCACGTGCAGGCGAGCAAGGTCGTGGATTCGCTGTTGTTGCCGATGAAGTTCGTGCCCTTGCTGGTCGTACTCAACAAGCAACGGTTGAAATCCAAAGTATGATTGAGTCATTACAACGTAACAGCCAATCACTGACCAAACTGATGGAAGTAACGGTAAACAATGCTGGTGAAGGCCAAACACTGATGTCGGAAGTGAACGTTGAGATCGGTTCATTAGCTGAAAAGAACCAGTCTATTTCAGATAGCAGCACTCAAATTGCTACCGCGGCTGAAGAACAAGGCGTAGTCGCTGACAACATTGCACAAAGTGTTGAAGAGATTCGTCATCAATCAGACAGTATCTGCGAGATGATCAGTAAGAGTAATTCCAATGTCGACCAACTTCGTAAACAAAGCGATACGATGGAAGGTTTGCTGACAGGTCTTAAAGCTTAATACTGATATCCAACCACTAAGTGTTGATTAATCATACTAGGGCTGCTTCTGCAGCCCTTTCTTATTTGCTTTTCACCTGTACTTCCCCGACAATACCCCTCCTTCAAATTCAACAAACAGAGTAAATTATGACTCCTTCAATTCATCTAGCTAAAGGCCGAGATAAATCACTACGCCGCAAACACCCTTGGGTATTTTCTCGCGGTATCGATAAGGTCGAAGGCGAACCAAAACAAGGTGAAACTGTAGACGTATATGCTCAAAATGGTCAGTGGCTTGCAAAAGCGGCTTACTCACCAGAATCTCAAATTCGAGCTCGTGTTTGGACATTTGAAAAAGAAGAAATCAACAAGGCGTTCTTTGTAAAACGAATTCAAGATGCACAGTCTTTACGTGAAGACATCATCGAACGTGACGGCCTAACGGGTTACCGTCTAACAGCTGCAGAGTCTGATGGCCTGCCTGGCATCACAATCGACAAATACCAAGACTTCCTTGTTTGCCAACTGCTAAGTGCTGGCGCTGAGTTTAACAAAAGCGTGTTGGTTGAAGCGTTAATTGAATGCTTCCCTGACTGTAACATCTACGAGCGTTCAGACGTGGCAGTTCGTAAGAAAGAAGGCTTAGAACAGGTTGTTGGCGTTCTTCACGGTGAAGAACCACCGAAGTCTATCGTGATTGAAGAAAACGGCGTTAAGATCAGCGTGAACATTATGGAAGGCCACAAAACGGGCTTCTACATGGACCAACGTGATAGCCGCAAAGAATCGATGAAGTACGTTAAAGGCAAAGATGTCCTTAACTGTTTCTCATACACAGGTGGCTTTGGCCTTTACGCACTCAAAGGCGACGCGAAGCGTGTTATCAACGCTGACGTATCTCAACTTGCTCTTGATACAGCGAAGTTGAACGCTGAACTGAATGAGTTTGATATCTCGAAAAAGCGCGCGGTATTCCTAAACGCTGACGTTTTCAAACTGCTTCGTGAGTACCGTGACCAAGGCACTAAGTTTGACGTAGTGATCATGGACCCACCAAAGTTTGTTTCAAGCAAGAACAACCTAACTTCAGGCGCTAACGGCTACAAAGACGTTAACATGCTTGCAATGCAAATCCTGAAACCAGGCGGCACCCTACTCACCTACTCTTGCTCTGGCTTAATGGGTACAGACCTATTCCAAAAGATCATCGCTGATGCAGCATTAGACGCAGGCCGCACTGTTAAGTTCGTAGAGCGCTTCGAGCAAGCAGCCGACCACCTAACAGACACAGCCTACCCAGAAGGTTTCTACCTGAAAGGCTTTGCTTGTAAGGTTCTTTAATTTTAGAGCTTTAGAATCTCTCTTTTATAGCAAAGCAGACGTATTAAAAAAGGGCCTTTCGGCCCTTTTTTAGTATTGGTCAGGTAAGTTCACGAACAACTGACTCACCAAGTTGGTCAAATCACCATTAACAACAGAGCCATCACCTTGTGAATTTACCGAGTCGAACTGATTACCTACGTTGTCGAGAACAATCGTTTGACTTTGGCCTGTATTATCTGTGTTTTCTGAAATGGTAATCACGAGGTCTTTATCACCGCCGCCATTATCAACCTTTTCAATAGTGATATGATCAAGAAGATCAAACATTGAACTTTCGTTTGGTAACAACTCAGAGATATCAAGATGGTCTTCCCCTAGAGCAAAATCGGTTATCGTATCGACATCACCTTGGAAAGGTTCGTCGACCCACTTGAACAGATCGTCACCGTCACCACCAGTTAAGATATCATCACCAAGACCACCGATAAGCGTATCTTTACCACCTTGACCGTACAAAATATCGTCGCCTTCGCCGCCCGATAAAACATCGTCCTTGTCGTTCACTCGAGATTGGTCAAAATCTTGTACGTTATCTGAAATATAGTTGTGTATATCTCGCGCTGACACAGAAGATAATTGCTCACCAGTTTCTTGAGCTACGTACTTCTGTATCGCTGCGACGCCCTGTCCTGAAATACCGTCAAATTGCACTAAGTCACCGAACATGATGTCATCACCAGCCAAGGCATCGATCTGGTCTTCACCTTGCAACAAGCTAACCTCTTTACCAAGAATAACCTCTGATAATTTCGTTACGTCTATTGACGTTTCAACTAGGCCATCAGAGTCGTAATCTTCGAGAACATCTTCATCTAATGAATTACCGAGCCCAATAGCATCAACAGATGACATCAATGCGAGCAATTGATACATATGTTGACCTTGTTTATTGACGCCACCCTTATCATAGTAATCGTAAGAATTACCATTAATGCTTAAGTCACCAATTCTATCCCCTGTTAATGGTGAATATAACTTGGCATTATCATCAATTAATACACTACCTTTATAATTAACAACACCACTTGTATATCCGGTAGGTAACAAATCGGCCAGTGTTATAACTTGGTTCGAACTCAAATCATAATCGATCAATATTTCATCGAACTCACTTTTCATTAACCTACTGTCAGTAAAGGAAGTCGGCTCACCGTCAGAAATGAAATATGAAATGTTGTTCCCACCGTTTTGGTCAGCGAACCATTCAACAGCAGATTGAAATCCAGCTTCGTAATTGGTACCACCTCCGCCAACATCAGTGATGGAGTCAAGTGCTGCGACAAACTGTTCTCTTGGGTTCTGACTGCTCAAGTCGACAGATACTGACGTATTTGAGTTGTTTGAAAAATCCGTGATTAGAATATTAACTTGCCCTGAATGTTGCCCCTGTGAACTAGCAAAAATCGCGTCAAAAACAACCAACAGTTCATCTTTTGCGGTTTCGACATCTCTTCCCATGCTACCCGACGTATCGAGAATAAACGCTATGTTGTAATCCTCACCGGCAACAATTTGAATCCCTTGAACATCACCAACAATCAAATCGTTGTTCTCTGTCCCTTTGATATTGTCATCCCCGTGGGAACCAGATTCCAAATCATAGCTTCTGAAACTTATATCTGCTGACGTGATAGTTATTGCTTCATCATTATTAATCAATTCAGAAGATGATGCAGATACAGAAAGCTCAAAATCAAGGTCTCCTTCATAAGAATAAGGAATTCGAAGCTCTGCACTAACATCACCAGAAACAGGTATAACAATTGAATACGAACCGTCGATGTTTGGAGATATAAGCTGACCACCAACGTACAAGTCGACACCATGAGGGATGCCTTCAAGAGTAAATTCATTACCTAGCGATTCACTACCATCGTTATCAACGAGTTCCGCTGAAATATCTAGCGGTATTACGCTGTCTTGTAGGACTGTATATTCTCCGGTCTCACTATCAATCTCAACAACAGCATCTGAGAAAATAATTCGTTCAATACCATATAAGTGATCACCATCTTCAGTAGAAGGTGAATTATCACTAGATGTATCTCTTTCAAGAGAATCTTTAACTAACCAATAAGGTACTTGGCTATGCTCCAGGCCTCTAAAATCAAGATCGTATTCAGACAATTTACCTTGATAGATAACTGTATCCGTTTCAACTTTACTATCCTGAGACCCATTACCACCATAAAACGAATCATTGCCACTAGTACCAACAAACGTATCGCTACCCTGCTGACTCAGGTTAACGGCTTGCTGATCGCCAACAAACTGCTGAGCCGCCGCATTGTCCGGTGCGATCATCAAGTCATCGCCTTGATTGCCATTATTGAAAGCTGGAGACTGATCAACGTGGTCGAAGTTAACACCCCCAATAGATGTCTCACCACTACTTACAAGGTCTCTAATATCACTAGGTGAAGTACCAAATTCAGGCACAGCTTGTGATTGTTGCAGCTCTCCGACCGCAATAGTTACGCGAGGAGCATCAGCAACCGCACTAACGGTAATATCGAGAGTATCGCTCACACCAGTATTTGTAGTGTAAGTCACCGTCGGAACGTTACCTGACCAATGATCAGATGGTACAAACGCGTAACTACCATCTTGCTCAACCGTCAACTCACCACCAGTTAGCGTGATAGTTTCACCAACGTTATAGGAGGTTCCTCCTACTTCAATTGACTGCAGTGATAATATGTTATCTGCATCAGTATCGTTTGTTAAAACGTTACCAGAGACGCTTGTATCTTCATCTACAGTACGGGTGTCTGGCTGCGTGTTTGTAACATTGTATTCATGAACAACCACATCAATACTTGTCGTAGTCGTAGCAGTACTTGTTGAATCCTTTTCACTAGCGATCGCTTCCACATCAATAGTAAAATCGTCGTGACTTCCCGAAGGCGGTAAGACAGTTAGATTTGTCATCTCCCAACTACTGATATCAAACGTCTCATTAGTGCTAGTGAATGTGTGAGAATTAACTCCATCACTTAACTCAGAACCGATAGGGAAACCACTTACATTAACAGCCAAAGTTTCTGAACCATCAGTATCATTTAAATTTGCTTGCAGCTCCGTCAGTGGAATAAGGGTGTCTTGCGGACCTTCATTCGTTGTATAGACCTGATAGAACTCAACGCCATTTTCGTTAATTAGTTGTGATGTTCTTATGTCAATATTATCAAGCTGAGACACATCACTGACTACACCAAAGTTCGTGTTATCTAAGTTGACAGGACTCGCGCCATCTACAGAAACATTGACATCGAAATTACCAGGGCCACTCTGGTTATGGTGGTAAACCTCTATCGGATAGAAACCTGACACAGTCGGTGTAAATGCAATCCCTTGGATACTCCCACTACTATCTCCCCATCGAGCATCATCTGTAAGCTCGCCACCAATTTTTATCGCTAAACTATCATCCGCATTACCAACGAAATCATAAGATTTACCTGCTTCTAAATAAATTAAGCCAGTGATGAGTGTAGCTTGACCCGCACCTTGACTAGCATCACGCACATCGTTGACATTACTTGGAGAACTACTGTTGCTATCCAAACCATCGATGACATTTATCAAGGTAACAGGGTCCACACCATTACCAACCCCATATTGGGAACCAACAGAGACACTATTCCACATATTTACGTTGAATTGTTGATCCGGTAGTTCAATACCGTCTATGTTAGTAATCAAGTTAGGCGCATCAGCAATTGGCGTAACATTTATCGCTATAGTCGACTCTTGGCCTACGTTTACACCATCCGTTGGTTTGAAACCAATCTGTGCATAATCTTGTTGTTGATCCCCGATACCTGGAGTTGAGTGACTATCGTACCCAGATTCATCTTCATCCGGAGTAAATCTAACTCTATTTGCATCAAACTCGCCCTTGTCAATAACTTGACCAACCGAAATGTCATGCCACTGACCATCATCACCGAAATACTCAAACTGACCGTTATCTGGTAAATCGGTAATCTCAATACCTAGAGCTGAATCAGGTGAATCAACATCGGTAATTCCGAATGAATCCCATTCAATGAAGGTTGATGTATCTTCGTCAGTTGTGATAACTCCGCCAGATGATGTTGGGGCTTCATTCAGGTTCTGCTCGTTCAGCGTCACGTCGATTTCGGTCGACTTCACATCGCCAAGACCGCCCGCTTCTGTCGCCGTCACTTTCAGATTG
>NZ_PIGB01000030.1:0-1021 GCF_003050585.1 Vibrio sp. ZF 223 | reverse complement strand
TGTTTACTCAAAGTAACCCTCGGAAGCAATTGCAACCGATTGAAAGTACAACCCTTCACCTTCTTCTAGGTCAGGAAGAGTTGGACGCCAGAAAGATAACTGAAGCTCTTTAAACACGTAGCTATAGCCTAACTCTGGATCAGAATGATCATAATTACCTTCTAGCTGAACTCGTTCGAGCACATTAGTCGCTAATGTCCTATGTACGTCAATGCCAAACAATGTCGTTGAAAACAACTCAGACGCCGCAGCTTCAATGAACTCAACTCTTCCTTCATTATCAAAATCTACCATGAGACCATCTAAAAAATGATGGCGATGACCATAGATGTAATCAGGAGCTCCGATAACATTGCTCACTTCAGTTTCTGTCATACCAAGCTTGACTGGACCGATTGAGTTTTCTAGTTGAATTTCGAAAATTTCCATTTTTGTCCTAAAAACACATAACGCCTTGTTAAGGTGTGAGGCACGCAATACCGAAGCTTCCGCATACCACCTTAACCACTAAACCTGACGCATGGTAAAAATGCCACGCGTGCCGAATCACTCTTAAACAATTTGTTAGCAGGACATTACGCAAGTAGCCGATGCTTCATTGACATAACTATAACCTTCGATAGTGACTGTAATCTGCTCTAAACCAAAAACTGACTCTGACGTTATCACTATAGGGAAGTTTAGTCTTATCAGGTCATTATGATTGGGCTTCGTAATGCCAAACCAAAAGCCTACGGTTTTGCCATTTACGAACATATTGGGTTGAGAATATTCGACTTCAGCTAATCCGTAATGAATGAAACCAATAAACTCATTACCATTCGCATCGACGAATTTCGCCCTGACAATGATGTTAGAGTTGGGGTCTAGAGCATCATCTTGGCTAGCTTGACAAATGACAGTGTCATCATGACTATCATCTTTCCATGAGGCAAACTGCCATACTGCATAATCTTGTATATCTTGGGGAGTTATTTCCCATATTTGCTTAACCATGTTACTCCTGTACTGCTAACGCCGC
>NZ_PIGB01000029.1:0-1891 GCF_003050585.1 Vibrio sp. ZF 223 | reverse complement strand
GCGGCTAGACGGAAAGACCCCGTGAACCTTTACTACAGCTTGGCACTGAACATTGAACCTACATGTGTAGGATAGGTGGGAGACTTTGAAACCGCGTCGCTAGATGTGGTGGAGTCGTCCTTGAAATACCACCCTTGTAGTTTTGATGTTCTAACGTTGGTCCCTGAATCGGGATTACGGACAGTGCCTGGTGGGTAGTTTGACTGGGGCGGTCTCCTCCCAAAGAGTAACGGAGGAGCACGAAGGTGGGCTAAACACGGTTGGACATCGTGTGGTTAGTGCAATGGCATAAGCCCGCTTGACTGCGAGAATGACAATTCGAGCAGGTGCGAAAGCAGGTCATAGTGATCCGGTGGTTCTGAATGGAAGGGCCATCGCTCAACGGATAAAAGGTACTCCGGGGATAACAGGCTGATACCGCCCAAGAGTTCATATCGACGGCGGTGTTTGGCACCTCGATGTCGGCTCATCACATCCTGGGGCTGAAGTCGGTCCCAAGGGTATGGCTGTTCGCCATTTAAAGTGGTACGCGAGCTGGGTTTAGAACGTCGTGAGACAGTTCGGTCCCTATCTGCCGTGGGCGTTGGAAAATTGAAAGGGGCTGCTCCTAGTACGAGAGGACCGGAGTGGACGAACCTCTGGTGTTCGGGTTGTCATGCCAATGGCATTGCCCGGTAGCTAAGTTCGGAATCGATAACCGCTGAAAGCATCTAAGCGGGAAGCGAGCCTTGAGATGAGTTTTCCCTGACGCTGAACAAAAACAGCTTTCCAGATTATTTGCCTTCAGTTTTTTAAAAACTGAAAGTAAAAGCAAAATTTGCTTGGCGACCATAGCATTGTGGACCCACCTGATTCCATGCCGAACTCAGAAGTGAAACACAATAGCGCCGATGGTAGTGTGGGGCTTCCCCATGTGAGAGTAGGACATCGCCAGGCTTTAATTTCGACTTTGTCTACAAAGTAGACAAGTCACCATAGAGTTCTAAGTTTTCTTAGTATTTTATCATTGTGGACCCACCTGATTCCATGCCGAACTCAGAAGTGAAACACAATAGCGCCGATGGTAGTGTGGGGTTTCCCCATGTGAGAGTAGGACATCGCCAGGCTTTAATTTCGACTTTGCATTGTGGACCCACCTGATTCCATGCCGAACTCAGAAGTGAAACACAATAGCGCCGATGGTAGTGTGGGGCTTCCCCATGTGAGAGTAGGACATCGCCAGGCTTTAATTTCGACTTTGTCTACAAAGTAGACAAGTCACCATAGAGTTCTAAGTTTTCTTAGTATTTTATGTTGACTTTCAAAGTAGAAAGCGTATTATACGCGTCCTGCTTGAGTGCTAAGGCACTGAAAGCAAAGCTCTTTAACAATTTAAACCTATCAATCTGTGTGGGCACTCGTTGATGAATATCAAAACGTTTTATCGTTAGATAAAACAGATTCTTCGGAATCAAAATTGATTTCAATGAACTGAGTGACCAATACAAATAACTACTTTCTCTTGTAGAAAGAAGGTATTTGGCACAGTCAATTCATTATCATTCTGTTGGAATGGTAATAGCTTTAGAATTACATGTTCACGTTCCTTTTTCGAAAAGAGCGAATGAATATTAGTTTTGAAGTCAGTATTCATTGAGCCGACAAAATCTTAAATTGAAGAGTTTGATCATGGCTCAGATTGAACGCTGGCGGCAGGCCTAACACATGCAAGTCGAGCGGAAACGACACTAACAATCCTTCGGGTGCGTTAATGGGCGTCGAGCGGCGGACGGGTGAGTAATGCCTAGGAAATTGCCTTGATGTGGGGGATAACCATTGGAAACGATGGCTAATACCGCATAATGCCTACGGGCCAAAGAGGGGGACCTTCGGGCCTCTCGCGTCAAGATAT